>LWDJ01000006.1 GCA_002083435.1 Proteobacteria bacterium SG_bin6
GGTCGTGGCGGAACTGGTAGACGCGCAACGTTGAGGTCTTTGTGTCCGAAAGCACGTGGAAGTTCGAGTCTTCTCGACCGCACCAGCTTTCGCCGATCGTGGCAGCAATTATCGTAAACCGACCCGGTTGACGCCTCCGGACACGCGATCCAAGAGCGCCGCCATGCGCTTTTTCTCCGATAACGCCGCCCCCGCCTGCCCCGAGGTGCTCGCCGCGTTGAACACCGCGAACGTGCTCGACACGGCCTATGACGGTGACCAGTGGAGCCAGCGGTTGGATGGGGTGGTGTCGGCGTTGTTCGAGACCCCGGTGCGCGCGCTCTGGGTCGCCTCCGGCACGGCGGCGAACTGCCTCGCGCTCGCCGCGCTCTGCCCGCCGCACGGGGCGGTGATCTGCCACCGCGACGCGCATATCCAGAATGACGAATGCGGCGCGCCCGAATTCTATACGCATGGCGCCAAGCTGCTGCTGGCTGCTGGCGCGGGGGCGAAGCTGACGCCTGACAGTGTAAAGGCGGTGCTGGCGGCGACCCGCAAGGACGTTCACCAGGTGCAGCCGCACGCGCTGTCGATCACCCAGGCGACCGAATATGGCCGGGTCTACACCCCCGACGAGGTCGCGGCGCTTGGTGCTGTCGCCCGCGCGCATGGCCTGGGGCTGCATATGGACGGCGCGCGCTTCGCCAACGCGGTCGCGTATCTCGGCTGCGCGCCGGCGGACATCACCTGGCGCGCGGGAGTCGATGCGCTGTCGTTCGGCTTCATCAAGAATGGCGGGATGATGGCCGAGCTGCTGGTGTTCTTTCGCCCCGAGCTTGCCGACGCGACGCTCTATCGCCGCAAGCGCGCGGGGCTGCTTGCGTCGAAGGGGCGCTATCTCGCGGCGCAGATCCTGGCGATGATCGAGGGCGATGCGTGGCGCCGCAACGCGCGCGCGGCGAACGCGGGCGCGGCGCTGCTCGCCGCGGCAGCGGGCGAGCGGCTGGTGCATCCGGTCGAGGCGAACGAGGTTTTCCTGCGGGTGACGCCCGATGAAGCCGCCCGGCTGCGCGCCGCCGGCTTCGATTTCTACGATTGGGGTCCGGGCGAGGCACGGCTGGTCGTCTCCTGGCATCAGCGGCGCGAGGACATCGCCCCGCTCGCCGCCGCGATCGCCGCGCTGTGAGCGAGGGCGCCGCGCCCGCCGATCGCCCGCAATCGACTCGCCTTGCCATCCTCATCCCCTTCGCGCTGGTGACGCTGATCTGGGGATCGACCTGGATCGTGATCCGCGACCAACTCGGCACGGTGCCGCCGAGCTGGTCGGTCACCTATCGCTTCACCGTCGCCGGGTTCGCGATGCTCGGCTATGCGATCGCGCGCGGCGAGCGGCCCTGGTTCGATGCGCGCGGCTGGGGCTTCGCGGCGTTGCTGGGGCTGCTGCAATTCTGCCTGAACTTCAATTTCGTCTATCGGGCGGAGGCACACATTACCTCCGGCGTGGTCGCGGTGGTGTTCGCGCTGCTGCTCGTGCCTAACGCGCTGTTCGGGCGGCTTTTCCTAGGGCAGCAGCTCGGCCGGCAGTTGCTCATCGGCTGCGCCGTGGCGATGGCGGGGGTGACCTTGCTGTTCGTGCACGAGGCGCGCCGCGATCCCCACGGCATGGGCGAGGCGGCGATGGGCGTCGGGCTGACGCTCGCCGGCGTGCTCGCGGCGTCACTCGCCAACATCATGCAGGCGACGCAGGTGGCGCGCGCCTATCCGATGGCGGCGATGCTGGGGGTGGCGATGCTGATCGGCGCGACATTCGATGGCATGATCGCCTGGAGCCTCACCGGCGCGCCGACGTTCGATTGGCGCGTAAGCTATGTGATCGGCATCCTCTATCTGGGGCTGGTCGCTTCGGCGGTCGCCTTCACTTTCTATTTCGGCATATTGCGCGTGATCGGCCCGGCCAAGGCGGCCTATTCGAGCGTGATCGTGCCGGTGATCGCGATGCTCCTCTCGACGCTGTTCGAGGGCTATCGCTGGTCGGGGCTGGCGGCGGCGGGGGCGGTGCTGGCGCTGGCGGGGCTGTTCATCGCATTAAGGGCGCGCAGACCCAACCGATAATCGGCATAGACCGGGCGCCAGCCAAGCATGCGCTTGGCCTTGCCGTTCGCGACCCGGCGATTCTCTGCATAAAAAGCGCGCGCCATTGGCGAGAGCCCGGCCGCCTCCATCGTCTGCAGCGGCGGCACCGGGCGCCCGAGCAGGCGGCAGGCGAAGTCGATCACGTCGTTCTGCGCGCACGGCAGATCGTCGGCGAGATTATAGGCACCCGGCGGCCCCGCGAACCCCGCGAGCACCCCGGCGGCGAGATCGGCGACGTGGATGCGGCTGAACACCTGATCGGGCAGGTCGATCCGGTGCGCCGCGCCCTCGATCACCCGCTCGAGCGCGGAGCGGCCTGGACCATAGATGCCGGGCAGGCGGAACACCCGCGCGCCCCGTGCCAGCCAGGCGGCATCGGCGGCGTTGCGCCCCGGCCGCCGTCCGGCGATCGCCGCGCTCTCATCGACCCAGGCGCCGCCCGCGTCGCCATACACCCCGGTCGAGGAGAGATAACCGAGCCGCTCGCCAAGCGCCGCGCCATAGCGGGCGAGCACCGGATCACCCTCTCCCTCGGGCGGCACGCTGCTAAGCACCGCGTCGGCCCCGGCCAACGCGGCGCGCACCGCCGTGTGATCATCGAAGCGCAACGTGCCGTCGCGCCCGTCGCGGGTCGTGCCGGTCACCGTCCAGCCGCGCGCCCGGGCGGTGGCGGCGATGTAGCCCGCGCTATAGCCCAGCCCGAAAATCAGCAGTTTCACCCGCTTCTCCCGAATTATGTTGGCGCGTCCCTGGCGTAGCGCCTATTCCGGGACCATGCTCGACGTTCAAGCGCAAGCCCAGCCCGCCGTCACCCGCCGCGAGGATTATCGCCCGCCGGCCTGGCGCGTGCCCGAGATCGCGCTCGATTTCGCGCTCGATCCCGCCGCGACCCGGGTCCGCGCGACGCTCAAGGTCGCGCGCGGCGCCGGGGGTCCGCTGCGGCTCGACGGCGGCGGGCAGGTGCCGGTGTCGGTCAAGGTCGATGGCGTCGCCGTCAACGACTGGCGGCTGGAGGAGGGGGCGCTGGTGCTCGACCTTCCCGGCGACGCGCATGAGGTGGAAACCGAGTGCGAGATCGCGCCCGATCGCAACACCCAGCTGATGGGGCTTTATGCCTCGAACGGGTTGCTCTGCACCCAGTGTGAGGCGGAAGGCTTTCGCCGCATCACCTTCTTCCCCGATCGCCCCGACATCTTGAGCGTCTATCGGGTGCGGATGAGCGCCGACAAGGCGCGCTTCCCGGTGCTGCTCGCGAATGGCGATCCGGTGGCGAGCGGTGATCTGCCGGGTGGCCGCCACTGGGCCGAATGGCATGATCCCTACCCCAAGCCCTGCTATCTGTTCGCGCTGGTCGCGGGCGATCTGGTCGCCAATCGCGACAGCTTCGTCACCGCCTCGGGCCGGCGGGTGGCGCTTGGCATCTGGGTGCGCCCGGCCGATCTGGCCAAGACCCAGCACGCGCTCGACGCGCTCAAAACCTCGATGGCGTGGGACGAGCGCGTCTATGGCCGCGAATATGATCTCGATGTGTTCAACATCGTCGCGGTCGATGATTTCAACTTCGGGGCGATGGAGAACAAGGGTCTCAACATCTTCAATTCACGCTATATTCTGGCCGATCCCGATACCGCGACCGATTATGATTATGACGCGATCGCGGCGGTGGTGGCGCATGAATATTTCCACAATTGGTCGGGCAACCGCGTCACCTGCCGCGATTGGTTCCAATTGTCGCTGAAGGAGGGCTTCACCGTCTTTCGCGACCAGAGCTTCTCGGCCGATCTCGGCTCGGCGGCGGTAAAGCGGATCGAGGATGTGCGCACGCTGCGCGCGGCGCAGTTCCCGGAGGATGCCGGCCCGCTGGCGCACCCGATCCGGCCCGAAAGCTATATCGAAATCTCGAACTTCTACACCGCGACCGTCTACAACAAGGGCGCCGAGGTGATCCGGATGCTGGCCACGATCCTGGGCCCCGACAAATTCCGCGCCGGCACCGATCTTTATTTCGCGCGCTTCGACGGCACCGCCGCCACCTGCGAGGATTTCGTCGCGAGTCTGGAGGAAGCCTCGGGCGTCGATCTCACTCAGTTCCGCTGGTGGTATAGCCAAGCGGGCACCCCCCGTGTGACCGCGCGGATCGAGCAGACGGGTGAGGGCGCGGTGCTGCATCTGGCGCAGACGCTGCCGCCCACGCCGGGCCAGCCCGACAAGGCGCCAATGGTACTGCCGCTGCGCGTGCGGCTGTTCGGGGCGCGCAGCGGCGCGCCGCTCACCGAAGAGCAGCTCGTGCTGCTCACCGAGCCCAGCCAGCGCCTGGCGTTCGACCATCTTGCCGAGCCGCCCCTGCTCTCGATCAACCGCGGTTTCTCCGCGCCGGTGATCGTCGAGACCGATCGCAGCCCGGCCGATCTCGCCAAGCTTTCGGCGCATGACGACGATCCTTTCGCCCGCTACGAGGCGATGCAGCAGCTGATGCTCGACACCCTCGTCGCGAGCGTCCGGCACGGGCGCGGCGAGCATCAGGCGGTGGTCGCGGCGGTCGCCGAGACGCTCGCCAACCCCGCGCTCGATCCGGCGTTTATCGCCGAGGCGGTGCTGCTCCCGTCCGAGGCGTTCATCGGTGATCAATTGCCGGTGGTCGATCCCGAAGCGGTGTTCCGCGCGCGCGAGGGGCTGCGCCGCGAGCTGGGGCGCGGCCTCGAAGCCGCCTGGCGCGCCGCCTTCGTGCGGACGAGCGGCGAGCGCTTCGCTTATACCCCCGAAGCCAAGGGCCGTCGCCGGCTGCGCACCGTCGCGCTCAGCTATCTCGCGGCGAGCGGCGCGGAGGATGCGGCGAAGCTCGCCTTCGATCAGTTCCAGCACGCCGACAACATGACCGATCGCCAGGGCGCGCTCGCCACGCTCGCCCATGGCGACAGCCCGCTGCGCGTGGCCGCGCTCGATATCTTCTACAATCGCTATTCGGACAATCCGCTGGTGCTCGACAAATGGTTCTCGACGCAGGCGCTGTCCGCGCGCGACGACACGGTGGCGGCGGTGATCGAGCTGGCCGGGCACCGCGACTTCACCCTCGCCAACCCCAATCGCGCGCGCGCCTTGGTCGGCGCATTCGGGGTGAACCAGCGGGCTTTTCATGCCGCTGATGGCCGTGGTTATCGCTTTGTCGCCGATCAGCTGATCGCGCTCGATCGCCTTAACCCGCAAACCGCCGCCAAGCTGCTGCCGCCGCTTGGCCGGTGGAAGCGCTTCACGCCCGATCGCGCCGCGCTGATGCGCGCGGAGCTGGAGCGTATTCTTGCCGTGCCCGGCCTATCGCGCGACAGTTTCGAGCAGGCCTCGAAAAGCTTGCAAGGATAGGCGCGAACTCACGGCGTTCTGGTCCTACCTAACGGCGCGCGCCGTGCTGACCCCGAGCAATCATGGCGTATGACGGCCAGATGGCGTGTGGCGGCATCGCCCCGTTCTGGGCTATGGCTTGGCGGTGGTGTTGGCGGCGGGCGCGACCGGCGTGCGCCTTGGCGCCGATGCGATGCTGCCCGCAGGCTTTCCCTATCTCACGCGCGTTACCGCGGTCGTTATCATCGCCCTTGTCGCGGGCGCAGGACCGGGGATTTTGGCCGGGCTCATCTGCTTCCTCGCGGCCTGCAATTTTTTGTGCCGCCGGTGCACAGCTGCGCGATCGGCGCCGGGGTGTTCGCCGCGTTGATCGACGGCAGAAGCCGGTCCTGGCGGTGCGCGATGAGGGCCGCCGCTTGCCATCCGGGCATGACGTGGCGACGGCAAGCGGGCTCCGCACCCGCATTACCCGCGCGCTCGCCGATCAGCTGCGCGGCACGATCGAGACGATCAGCCCACCGGACGGCGGAACCCTTATCCGATTACGCTTCGCGCAACCCTGAGCAGCAGGCCCCCCGCAATGGTTACCCACGATCTGGACGGTGCACGTCGGTCGAACGCGCTTGTGTCATCACCGCAGCGAACGCCAAAGCCAATTACGAGTCGACCGATCGAGCGGGGTCCAGCCGACGGCGCCCGCGTCGCAAGCTTCGCTCCAGATGCATCCGCGCCGCGCGCTTGGCGGCGCCAATATCCTGTTTGCGGATCGCCTCCACCAGCCGCCGATGCTCGCCCTGGATCGTGCGCAGATAGGCAGCGCGAGCGGCCGCCTGTTCCTCGCCGGTGGCGACGTTCCGCCGTGGCACCAGGCTGGCGCCCAGAAACTCGATGATGCGCACGAAATACTGGTTGTGCGTCGCATGGGCGATTGCGTTGTGCATGGCGATGTCGGCCGCGACGCCATCGCCACCCCGCCGCAAATCCTCCTCGATCGCGGCGACGGCATTGTCGATGGCGTTGATGTCTTCCTCGGTCCGGCGTTCGGCCGCGAGCCCCGCCATCTCGGTTTCGATCGCGATGCGCAGCTCGAGCAGACGAAGCACGTCCTCAAGGTCGGCGAGCTCCGTCGCGCTGACCTGAAACGCCTGTGGCGCGCTGCGCACGAACACGCCCGACCCCTGCCGGGCCTCGACCCAGCCTTCAGCCGAAAGACGAGCGATCGCTTCGCGCACCACCGTGCGGCTGATGCCAAGCTCGGCGACTAGCGCGCGTTCCGGCGGCAGACGGTCGCCCCGGGCCAGTTCGCCACTGCGAATCCGCGCTCGCAACAGTTCGACAAGGTCGGCGGCCATCGATCGCCGTGCCGGCATCTTCAGTGCTTCCATGACCCTCGCTCGATGATAATGCGCGTGAAACTACCCGGCGGAACGGCCGGCGTCACGACTTAAGATTGGTATGATGACATTATCAGCAGTGGACAGGGAAGAATTTGCTCGATAACGATTGGCGGCATTGGGAGAGTGACTGTGGCGTCCATGCAAACGACGGGTTCCAACCCCGCCCGGCACGATCATGCCGCGTTGCAGGCGTTGCTTGATCGGCTGATCGGCGCGCTGATCGGCATTCGTGATGAAGACAGCGCTTTCCTGGTCGGCATCGTCGATGGCCGCCGATACGACATCAAGAGCTGGGACGTCTGGGATTGGACCCAGGGGGTCGGGCTCTATGGGCTGGTGCGCAGCTATGAGCGGACCGGCGACGCGAACACACTCGATCTTGTCCGGACGTGGTTCGGCGCGCGGCTCGCCGAGCCGCCGCCGCCGCGCACGATTAACACGGTGGCGCCGGTCTATGCGCTCGCTCACCTGGCGGCCGCGGATGGCGATGCCGCCCTGCGGGCGCTCGCCGCCGACTGGGCGGCGTGGGTGATGAATGATCTGCCCCGTACCACCGAGAGTGGGTTCCAGCACATCGTCGTCGATCATCGCAACGAAGGTCAGCTGTGGGACGACAGCTTGATGATGACCGCGCTGCCGCTGGCGCGCGCCGGGCTGCTGCTAAACCGCCCCGATTATGTCGAGGAAGCGGTCCGGCAATTCCTCGTCCACACCAAATATCTCGCCGATCGCGCCACCGGCCTGTGGTTCCACGGCTGGTCGTTCGTCACGCGCAATCATCTGTCGGCGGCGTTATGGGCACGCGGCAACAGCTGGGTGACGATGGCGATCCCCGATCTGATCGAACTGCTCGATCTGCCCCGCGATGGCGCGGTGGGCGCGTTCCTGATCGAAACGCTGCGCGCCCAGGTGGCGGCGCTCGCGGGGTGCCAGCGTGATGACGGGCTGTGGCCGACCCTGCTCGATGATCCGGACAGCTATGGCGAAGCGTCCGCGACGGCGGGCTTCGCCTATGGCATCTTGAAGGGGGTCCGGCTCGGCCTGCTCGATCCAGGCTATGCCCGGTGCGGCGCGCGCGCGCTCGACGCGGTGGTCGCGAATATCGATCCGGTCACGGGTGAGCTCGGTAATGTCTCGTTCGGCACGCCCATTTTCGCGACGCGCGAGGAATATGCGCGGGTTCCGCTCACCACCATGCCCTATGGACAGGCAATGGCGATCCTTGCGCTCGACGAGGGGCTGCGCGCGGCATGACGCGCCGCATCGGCCCGTCCACCTATGTCGCTTATGGCGCCGCCGACATGTTCGGCTCGGGCGCGATGGCGGTGATCAACAGCTGGGTGCTGTTCTTCTACACCAGCTTCTGCGGGCTCACGGCGCTGCAGGCGACGGCGATCTTCGGCATCGCGCGCATTCTCGACGCGGTGAGCGGCACCGTCATCGGCCATTGGTCCGATGTGATCGGCGCGACGTGGATCGGGCGGCGGTTTGGGCGGCGGCGCGCGTTCCTGCTTCTGTCGCTGCCGCTGATGCCGTGTTTCGCGCTGATGTGGGTGAGCGGGCAGAGCTTTCTCTACTATCTCGCCACCTATCTGTTCTTCGAAGTGCTCTACGCCAGCGTGCTCATCCCTTATGAGACGCTGGCGGCGGAAATGACCGACGATTATCGCGTGCGCGCCCGGCTCGCCGGCGCGCGGATCCTCACCGGCCAGGCCGCAGTCTTCCTGTCGAGCATCCTGCCGGCCTGGATCACCGGCGGCAAGGCGGCGGCGAGCGCGCACACCTTCTTCCTGATGGGCGCGATCTTCTCCGCGATCTTCATCGCCTCGGTGCTGGTGACCTATCTGTTCACCTGGGAGCGCGAGCGCACCGCGCCGCCGCCCCGGCTTGGGCTCGGCGACCTGCTGCGCAACGCCGGCTCCACCTTTCGCATCCGCGCCTTCCGGCAGCATCTGGGGGTTTATCTCGGCGGCTTCACCGCGAACGACGTCGCGGCGGCGACCTTCACCTATTTCATCGTCTTCGTGGTGGGGGGCAGCGTCGCGCAGGCATCGCTGCTGCTGGGGGTGATGACAGCGGCGCAGTTCGCTTCGGTGATCGTGTTCACCTGGCTGACCACGCGGATTGGGCCGGCCCGCGCCTTTCAGCTGGCGGCATCGGCATCGATCGCGGGCTTGCTGCTGATGACGGTGGTGGTTTTGGTGCCGATGCCGATCGCGCCGTTCGTCGCGCTGCTGCCGGTGGTCGTCGTCGCCGGGTTCGGGCGTGGGGGCATCGTCTACGTCCCGTGGCACAGCTATAACTACATCGCCGATGTCGACGAGATCGTCACCACGCGCCGCCGCGAAGGCGTGTTCGCGGGGGTGATGACGATGGTGCGCAAGGCGGTGGGTGCCGCCGCGATCGCGCTGGTCGGCCTGTTGCTCGATGCGTTCGGCTTCGTTCCGCAGGCAACCGCGCAGCCGGCGAGCGCGCGAACCGCGATCATGCTCGCGCTGGTGGTCGTGCCGGTCGTGTCGATGCTGCTGGGGATGCTGGTATCGCGCCAGTTCATCCTCGGCCCCGCGAGCCATGCGGTGCTGATGGACGAGATCGCCCGGATGCGCGGCGGCGATCGCCGCCCGCCCGCCGATGATGTGGCCCCGGTGATCAGCGGGTTGACCGGCCTCGGCAACGACCGGCTCTGGGCGGGCCAACTCGACCTTCGACCCCTTCAAGCGGAGAGACGCTGATGTTCGAACGAAGCTATTACGCCACCCATCCCGACATGATGGAGTGCGTGTCGAACGACGAGCTGCGCGACCGCTATCTGATCCATGACTTGTTCCGGCCCGGCGAATGCGTGCTGTACTATACCCATGCCGATCGCTTCGTGATCGGCGGCGTCGCGGTGGCGGAGGCGCCGGTCGCGCTGCCGGCGCAGGCGGAGCCGCCCTCGGCCGCCGGCCACCCGTTCCTCGAACGACGCGAGCTGGCGATCGTCAATGTCGGCGCGGCCGAAGGGACGGTGACGGTCGATGGCGAAGCATTCACCCTTGGCAACAAGGATTGCCTCTATGTGACGATGGGCGCCAAGGATGTGGTGTTTTCGGGCGAGGGTGCGCGCTTCTATCTCGCCTCCTGCCCGGCGCACAAAACCTTCGCCACCCGCAAGCTCTCGATCGCGGATGCCAACGCGCTCGAGCGCGGCAGCCGGGAGGAATCGAACGAGCGCACCATCTACCAGCTCGTGATCCCCGGCGTGTGCGATTCAGCGCAACTGGTGATGGGGCTGACGGTGCTGAAGCCCGGCAGCGTGTGGAACACGATGCCGCCGCACATCCATGAGCGCCGCAGCGAGATTTACTTCTACTTCGATCTGTCTGATCCCAACGACCGGGTGTTCCATTATATGGGCGCGGGCGAGGCGATGCGGCACATCGTGATGGCCAATGAGGAGGCGGTGATCAGCCCGCCCTGGTCGATCCATATGGGATCGGGCACGCGTGCCTATGCCTTCATCTGGGCGATGGCGGGCGAGAACCAGGATTATACCGACATGGCGGTGCTCGACATCTGCCAGCTCGCCTGATGCGGAACCCGTTCGATCTGAGCGGCAAGGTCGCGATTGTCACCGGCGCCAATACCGGCATCGGCCAGGCGATCGCCGTCGCGCTCGCCGGGGCGGGCGCCGATATCGCCTGTGTCGGTCGCACGCCCGCCGAGGAAACGGCAGCGCGGATTCGCGACCTCGGCAGCCGCGCGGCGATCATCGGGGCGGACCTGGCAACGATCGAGCCGGTCGGCCAGGTGGTTCAGGAAACGATCGCGCGGCTGGGCAGGCTCGACATTCTCGTCAACAATGCCGGCATCATCCGCCGCGCCGATGCGGTGGACTTCACCGAGGCGGACTGGGACGCGGTGGTCGATACCAATCTGAAAAGCGTGTTCTTCCTCTGCCAGGCCGCCGGCCGCCATATGATCGCGCAAAGGGCGGGCAAGATCATCAACATCGCCTCGATGCTCACCTTCCAGGGCGGCATCCGGGTGCCGAGCTACACCGCGTCCAAATCGGGGATTGGCGGGCTCACCAAGCTGCTCGCCAATGAATGGGCAGCCAAGGGCGTCAACGTCAACGCGATCGCGCCGGGCTATATCGCGACCAACAATACCGCCGCGCTTCAGGCCGACGAAGCGCGCAACCGCGCGATCCTGGAGCGTATCCCCGCCGGGCGCTGGGGCGCGGCGAGCGATCTCGGCGGCGCGGCGGTGTTCCTTGCCTCGTCGGCGTCAGATTATGTGCAGGGGCATATCCTGGCGGTCGATGGCGGCTGGCTCGCGCGATGAGCCGGCTGCTCGCCTTTGGCGAAATCATGCTGCGGCTGTCACCGCCGGGCCGCGAATTGCTGTTGCAGACGCCCAAGCTTGATGTGTGGGTGGCGGGCGCCGAGGCCAATGTCGCGACCCAGCTCGCCCGGCTGGGGCACGAGGTCGCCTTCGCGAGCGCAGTGCCCGACAATGACCTTGGCCGCGCGGCGATCGCCACCTTGCGCGGGCACGGCATCGACACCGGCGGCATCACGCTGCGTGGCGACCGGATGGGGCTGTATTTCGTTACCTCGGGCGCGGGGATGCGCGCGACCGAGGTGATTTATGATCGCGCCCACAGCTCTTTCGCCGAAACCCCCACCAAGGACTGGCGGTGGGACACGCTGCTGGCGGGGGTCGATCATCTCCATCTCTCCGGCATCACGCCGGCGCTGGGGCCGGTTTCTGCCGCAAGCGCGCAGGCGGCGGTGCGTGCCGCGAGCGCACGCGGCATCGCGATTTCGTTCGACGGCAACTACCGCGCGAAGCTGTGGGAGCGGTGGGACGGCAACCCGCGTGACATCCTGCGCGATCTGGTTTGCCATGCCGACATCTTGTTCGGCAACCACCGTGATATCGCGCTGCTGCTCGATCGGGCATTTTCGGGCGAGGGCGCGACGCGCCGCCGTGAAGCAGCCGAGGCGGCCTTCGCGGCATTCCCCCGCTTGCGGCTGATCGCGGCGACCGCGCGGCATGTGGAGAGCGTCGATCGCCACCGATTATCGGCCCGGATCGACACCCGCGATGGGGCCGTGCAGACGGAGGAGGTGATACTCACCGGCATCGTCGATCGGATCGGCGGCGGCGATGCGTTCGCGGCCGGCGTGCTTCACGCCCTGCGCCGCCAGGGATCGACCGGGGACGCCGCCCGCACCGGGCTGGCGCTCGCCGCGCTCAAACACGCGCTGCCCGGCGACGCCAGCCTGTTCCGCCAGGCCGATCTCGACGCCTATCTCTCGGGCGGACTCGATGTGCGGCGATAAACAAGGGTGATTTCAGCGCTGATCGCCGCGCGTGCCGATCATCAGCTTGAAGGTCGTGCCGCCGGCGTCGATCCCGCCCAGGCGCATCAGGAGATCCGCTCCTGAACCGGCGGCGCCGCGACCGGGGCGACCAGATCGAGTCCGTCCCAGCTGACCTTGCGGCGGCCGCCAACCGGGCGACCGACGAGCACGGCGGCGGTCGACGGCGCGGCCGCCGCCGGCAGCAGCTCGATCGCGAGCGGGATCGAGGTAGGGCCGAGCCTGGTCGGGGCGATCGTGCCGCCAAGGGGAACGACATAGTCGAGATAGACCCCGTCCTTGCCGCTCGAGACGCGCCAGGCGCCCTTGTCGGTCGCGCCATCCCACAACACCGGCCCCATATGCACCACCGCCTGCCAGCCGAACGCCGACAGCCGCACCGCATAGGGGCCGAGCGCCTGCGCCCGCGCGCCGGCGACCGAGAGCACGACGCGCAGCCGCAACTCCTGCCCTTTGAACGTGCCGTCGGGGGAGCGATCGATCGAAATGTGCCAATCGCCCGATCCCGCGATCGGGTGCGCGCTCAGCAGCACGCGCGGCCCCTTCTGGGTCGCGACCATGCCGAACGACGCGAAGTCGCGCCCGTCCTTCAAGCAACGCACCCTCAGCACGGCGGGTGCGGCCGGCCCCTGCCAACAGCCGATCAGCGGGTGGCGCTGCACCCAGAACCCTTCGGCGCTGGCGCTCCCCAGGCAAGCCTCGCGCGAGAGCCAGGTCGTGCCATAGACCGACGCGGTGTCGTCCGCCGCCCGGATGAACCGCTGCCGCACCTCGGATTCAGCGCCCGGCAAGGCCGCGAAGCGTGGCAGCAGCGCTTCGGGGCAGGGCAGCATCGCCTCGCGCGGCGCGATGCCGTTCGGGGCGCCGGGACGCAGCGCGCGCCCGATCCGCGCCGAAATCGCGTCGAGCGCCTCATTCGGGGTGCGGTCGTGGTAGCCGCGCGCATGGGGGCCTGCCCATTGCACCGTGCCGGGGTGCCAATGGCTCGCGATCACCTGCCAGGCGATCTGGCGCAGCGCCTCGGCGGCATCGCGGGCGGCGGGGTCCTTCGCGTAGCTCAGAACCGAATCGAACTCTTCGAGCGCGACGATCGTGTAGGTGGGGCTGTTATACTCGTTGAACGAACCTTGCTCGCGCGTGTGATCGAGCAGGCGTTGCAGCCGCTGCCGCCCATAGGCGATCAGGTCCGGCGCATCGAGCAATTCGCCCGCGATCAGCGTCACCCGCCCCCCCATCGCGGCGATGTTGGTATAGCTGGGGCCGACGTTACGCTTCACGATGGCGCGGGCGGCGCGGCCCGTGGCGACCGCGATCTGGCGCTTGATGTCTGGCGACAGGCGGTCGGCATGGCGGTTCACCGCTGTCGTCAGCCGCGCGCCGTTGAAATCGGCCCAGTTGAGATCGGGCGGCGCCATCTTCGCCAGCGGCTCTTCGAGATAATAGGGCCAGACGCCGAAGGTCGGGCTGGTGGGATCGACGTCCTGCAGCGCGATCACCTTGGTGATGACGCTCTCGGCGCGGGCGAGCGCGCCGGCATCGCCCGTGTCGAGCAGGCGCAGCGCGTAATCGAGATTGGCGCGCGTGGCGTGGACCCAGGTGCCGCGCACCAGCGTCGTTGAATAGCCCGGCCCCGCCGACGGTTCGCCGATCAGTCCGACATCGGCGTCCCACCGCCGCCCCTTGCCGACGACGTCGGGCACGGCATCGGCGGCCCAAGCGGGTACCGCGAGCGCCAGACCTCCCGCCGTCAAGCCACCAGCGACCACGTCGCGCCGCGTGGGCGTGCCCCGTTCCTTGCTCATTGCAGCGTCCCTGTAAAAAGCGCGGCGGGCCTCGCTCGTGCCCCCCGACGCAAATGGCGCCGCGTCGCCGATCGCGCGGCTTCACGATCCCCCCGGGCGATCGCCTCGACGATCGCGAGGTGCTCCGCGGCCAATGCCTTGGCCTCGCGCGACCACGCTTCGCCCTCTTGCGCCGCCATGGGCGGGACGGCAAGTTCGCCGAGAAGCGCCAGGAAGCGCTCGAAATAGGGATTGGCCGAGGCGGTCGCGATAGCCGCGTGCAGCGAGCGATCGGCGGCGACCGCCGCCAGCCCGTCGCGCGCGGTCGCCGCTGCATCGATCATCGTGAGCCAGTGGCGCAGATGCGCGATGTCGGCCGCCGAACGACGCTCGGCGGCGAGGCCGGCCATTTCGACCTCGACCGCCAGCCGCAGTTCCATCATGTCCGCGATGTCGGCCTCCGCGCGTTGATCTTGCGGCAGGGCAAAGCTGATTCCCTGGGCACGCACGAAGGTGCCCAGGCCGTGCCGGATTTCGATGCGCCCGGCGGCGATCAGGCGCGCGATCGCCTCCCGCACCACGCCGGCGCTGCATCCGAAGGTCGCGGCGATCTGGTGGAGGGTCGGCAAGCGGTCGCCAGGCGACCAGATGCCTTGATCCAGCTGCTCGATCAATAACCGTTCCAGCCTTTGCGATAACGGCGCGTTCGACATTGGGCCTGCTCTCCCGAAACGCCAACTAGCGCCTGCGCGCGCTCTCGTCATCCAAAAATTGGTATGATGACCATATGAAATGACTGGACAGGGAACGCTGAAATTTTTACCCAGGTGGGGAACTGCCAAAAAAAAGGCAGGATGTAGGGAGAGTTTCATGATCAAAGTTGCCGCGCTCACATCGGCTGCCATCGGCGCGCTGATCCTCGGTACGAGCGCCGCCAACGCCCAGGCAGGACCGCAGGCCGGCAATGCAGAGGGCGCGGGCACGCAATCCGACGTGATCGTCACCGGCACGCGCGCGGCCATCAAGAGCGCGATCGACGACAAGCGCAATGCCGACCAGATCGTCGACTCGGTCGTCGCGGAGGACGTCAACAAGCTGCCGGACGCCAATGTCGCGGAAAGCCTGCAGCGTGTTCCCGGTGTGCAGCTTGATCGCAACTTTGGCGAAGGTGCGCAGGACAGCATTCGTGGTTTGTCGAACGTCCGCGTCGAATTGAACGGGCGCTCGAACCTGGGCATCTCGGTCGGCCCGACGGGTTCCGACCCGACCGGTCGCTCGACCGGCCTCGAGCAGCAATCCTCGACCTTGTTCAGCAAGCTGTCGGTCTACAAGACCCCGACCGCCGACCAGATCGAAGGCGGGCTCGGCGGGTTCATCAGCATGACGACGCCCCGCCCGTTCGATTTCAAGAAACCCACCTTCGGCTATGCCGCCGAATATACCAACACGACCTTGGCGCGGAACCCGGACGGCTACAGCCTCGCCGGCTTCGCCGCGGCGAAGCTCGGCCGGATGTTCGGCATCGCAGCGAACATCGCCTATTCCGATCGCGAGATCGGCTCGTCGCAGTTCATTCGTGGCATCTGGAACACGGGCACGTCGACCGGCCTGCTGCGCGATTACAATGGCGACGGCCAATATGATTTCGTGCCGCAAGTGGCGCGCGCCGAATTCTACAACATCCGTCGCAAGCGCTTCGGCGCCGGTGGCACCGTGCAGTTCCGCCCCGCCGACAACCTGACCTTCTACGGCGACGCGCTCTACACCAGTCTCGAAACGCAGCGGCACATCGAATATCTGGCGATCCAGACGACGGATACCGGCGCCGCCGCGCCGACGCTCAGCAACGGCGTGACCGAGGGCAATTATGTCGTCGCGGGGACGCTGACCAACCAGCGTGTCCGGGTCGGCGGCGTCGAGCGCAACGAGCCGACGACGTCGATCGTCGCCGGCGGCGGGGTCGAATGGAAGCCAGGGCGCTGGACCTTCAAGGTCGATGCGGGCGAGTCGATCGGCGATTACACCTTTCGCCAGGATTTTCTCGAAGTCGCGTCGACCGGGTTGGTCGTGAACTACGACTATCGGACGGGTGACGTCCCGACCTTGACGCTGCCGACGACCTTCAATCCCACCTTGCGGTCGTCATTTCCCAATCGAACCAACAGCGCCGCGAACGACACGGTCGTGCGGACCCGCGAAACCGCGGTGCGGATGGACAATAGCTACCGCGTCGGCGGCTGGCTCGAATCGGTGCAATTCGGCGGCCGCTATTCCCGGCTCACGTCGAGCTTCACCGATTATCAAGCCAAGCTGGGCTTCACCAATCCCAATATCGCGACCTTGCCGGACGCGTTTTTCATCCCGTCGAACAATCCCGGCTATCCTGGCACGAACGGTACTTACCCAACCGTCTTCATCGTGCCTAACGTCTATGCTGACGGCAACGGTGATACCTCGCTGCTGCTGTCCAACTTCCGGCCGACCCGGCCGCGTCCGGTCAACAGCTATTACATCGTCGAGAAGACCTATGCGCTTTATGGCCGGCTGAATCTCACCGGCGAAATATTCGGCCTAGGGTTCAAGGGTAATGTCGGCCTTCGCTGGGCGCGGACCAACTTCAGCGTCGACACCACCAGCGCGCTGACCGTGGCGGGCACTTCAACCCTGAGAGAAGTACCGCGGACCGACGTTAACAACTACGACGAGTTCTTGCCGAGCGCCAACATCAAGTTTTCAGTCGCGCGGGATCTCGTGATCCGCCTGGCGGCATCGCGGGTGATGTCGCGCGCCAGGCTTCAGGACCTCGCGCCCCGCTTGTCCGTCAACGCGCCGTTGGGCACGGCGACGGGTGGCAACGCGGGGCTGCGCCCGACCACCGCCAACCAGGTTGATGCCGCGATCGAATATTATATCCCCGGCGGCGGCATCGCCTCGGCGACATTCTTCTTCAAGGACATCAAGGATCAGGTCGCGCGCACGACGGTGCTGGAGGTTATCCCGGGTTTCGAGACCTTTGGCCCGTTGCAGCGGTCGATCCCGATCAATCTGGGGGCCGCGACCGTCACCGGCGTCGAACTCAATTATCAGCAGGCCTTCACGTTCCTGCCCGGGCTGCTGTCGGGGCTGGGGACGCAGCTCAACGCGACATTGCTCGACACCTCGTCGTCGGATGGGCAGCCGGTGCTCGGCTTGTCGAAGAGCACGTACAACGCGATCGTCTATTACGAAAAGGGGCCGTTCACCGCGCGCATCGCCTATAACTGGCGCAGCCGCAACGCGAGCGGGTTCACCACCACCAGCGCTCCCGTCGGCACCGCGATCGCGGGCGTCACCGCGCGAACCGGGACGCTGCGGCCCAACTGGTTCGAGGCGGACGATCAAGTCGACGCATCGATCAGCGTGAAGGCGAGCAAAGCACTGACCTTCTATGCCTCGGTCACGAACCTATTCTGGAAGGACTCGGGGCGCCGCAACTACAACGAGGTCTATAACGCGGTGAATAGTTACGAGATTAGTGACCGGCAGATCCGGATCGGCGTACGCGGGAGATTCTGATCGTAACTTGAAACATCGAAGAGGAGAAGGTGCGATGGCAGTCGTTCGATCGATTCCAATGGTGGCCGTGCTCGCCGCCGCCAATGTCCTCGCGGCGCCCTGCGTCGCCCAAACCTATCGCACCGTGACGGCGGAAGCGGCGTCGATCGACGCCACCACGCACGACCTCAGCGAGAATGGACGAACGTTCAAGTTCATCACCAAGGGCGATTACTCACAGGTCTGGATCAGCCCGACCGTTGCCTGGAACGGCGGGCACAGCGTCGGCTTCGACATGCTGCCGACGAGCGGCACCGCCGCCGACGGATCGACCACGGACAAGGCCCAGTACCGGGTGATCTCCGGCAGCGAGACCAACGCGCTGGACTTCCTGCAGGATCGCTGCACCGGGTTCGCCGTTCGTCTAGAGACCAATTTCCAAACACCCGACCAGGCGGTGCAACTGTTCCAATGGTGGCAGGGCTCGCCCTTTTCCCCGCCGCTGGAGCTGCGCGTGAAGGCGGGATCGCTGAGCTGGGAGCTGGTTTACCGCAATGACCAGACCGGGCGCGGCCCGACCGCCGCGGTGTCGCTCGCCGAAGGCGGGATGAGCGTCGGCGCCTGGTATCGCTTCGTCGTCTGCACGCGGATGAGCTATTCGTCCTCGCTTGGGACGGGCAATGTGAAGCTCTGGCTGAACGGCACCCAATATGTCGATCAGGACGGGGTTTATGGCTACAACCCCAATGTCGATTTCCCTTATGCCGGCAGCACATACCGATCCAACCCGAGGTTCGATCTGTTCTTCGGCCTCTATCGCCCGCGCCAGAGCAAGCGCGCCAAGGCGTTCTTCGATCAGGTGCGGTTTGGCGTCACCTATGCGGACGTAAATCCGGGCTAGGCGTGGAGTCGCGGGCCTGACCTGGCCCCGCGTGAAACCGGCGACCTATCGCGTGGGGCCGAGCGGCCGCCGGACCGGCACCCCGGCGGCGGCGAGCGCGGCATGGGCCTGGGCGATGCTCGCCTCGCCAAAATGGAAGATCGAGGCGGCGAGCACCGCGCTGGCCCCGCCTTCGACCACCCCCGCGACCAGATCGTCGAGCCCGCCCACCCCGCCCGAGGCGATCACCGGCACGCGCACTTGGCTGGCGATGGCGCGGGTGAGGGCGAGGTCATAGCCCCCGCGCGTCCCGTCACGGTCCATCGAGGTGACGAGCAGCTCGCCCGCGCCGAGCTCGGCGAGCCGCAGCGCATGGGCGATCGCGTCGATCCCGGTCGCCTTGCGCCCGCCATGGGTGAATACTTCCCAGCGGCCCGGCGCGACCTGCCGCGCGTCGACCGAGGCGACGCAGCATTGGCTGCCGAACCGGTCGGCGATTTCCGCCACCAGCTCGGGCCGGGCGACGGCGGCCGAGTTCACCGCGACCTTGTCCGCGCCCGCGAGCAGCAGCGCGCGCGCATCGCCCGCCGATCGGACGCCACCGCCCACGGTCAGCGGCATGAAGCAGACTTCAGCGGTGCGCCGCACCACCTCGAGGATCGTGCCGCGCGCCTCGTGGCTGGCGGTGATGTCGAGGAAGCACAGCTCGTCCGCCCCGGCCGCGTCATAGGCGCGCGCCTGCTCGACGGGGTCGCCCGCGTCGCGCAGATCGACGAAGTTCACGCCCTTCACGACGCGACCATTCGCCACGTCCAGACAAGGAATGACGCGGGCGCGGACGGTCATACCCTCTCCCCCTTTGGATGGAGGGTGGCCGCGCGTGGCGGGGTCGGGTGAGCGGATGAGGCGCGAGCGCCGAACGCCCGGTCCATGCCCTCACCCAAACCCTCTCCCGCGGGCGGGAGAGGGCTTATGGTCGCGCGCGCCCTCACGCCGCCCCCGCCACGCTCAGCGCCGCCGCCAGATCGAGTCGGCCATCATACAGCGCGCGCCCGCAAATCACGCCCTCGATCCCGTCGCGGGCGTGGAGCGCGAGCATGTGAATGTCGGCGATGCCCTTCACCCCGCCGCTCGCGATGACCGGAATCCGCACCGCGCGCGCCAGATCGACCGTCGCCTCCAGGTTCACCCCCTTTAGCAGTCCGTCGCGCCCGACATCGGTGAACAAGAGCGCCGCCACCCCCGCATCCTCGAATCGGCGGGCGAGATCGACGACGCCGACGCTCGACACATCGGCCCAGCCGCGCGTCGCGACCATCCCGTCCTTCGCGTCCACCGCGACGACGATGCCGCCGGGAAAGTCGCGCGCGGCGCCCGTCACCAGCTCGGGGTCTTCCAGCGCGGCGGTGCCGATCACCACGCGCGAGACGCCCGCGTCGAACCAGCGCTCGATCGCGGCGCGGTTGCGGATGCCGCCGCCCAGCTGAACATGGCCGGGAAACGCCGCGACGATCGCGCGCACCGCGTCGCCATTCACCGAGTCCCCGGCGAAGGCACCGTCGAGATCGACGACGTGGAGATGGCCCGCGCCGGCTTCGGAGAAGGCTTGGGCCTGGCCGGCGGGATCGTCGGCATAGACCGTCGCGCGCGCCATATCGCCCTCGGCGAGGCGCACCACCTGGCCGCCCTTTAGGTCGATCGCGGGGAAGATGATGAGGGACATCACAACCTCCCCAAGTTTGCTTGGGGAGGGGGACCGCCGGCGAAGCCGGTGGGGGAGGGGCTTTCCCGGTTGGCAGGGGGCGCGACCCCTCCACCATCTGCTGCGCAGCTGGTCCCCCTCCCCAGCTGCGCTAGGGAGGATCGCGTTACGGCCGCCATGCGAGGAACCTTTCGAGCAGCGCCAGCCCGTAACGCTGGCTCTTTTCGGGGTGGAACTGCACCCCCAGCAGATTGTCGTGCCCGATCGCGGCGACGACCGGCCCGCCATGCGCGCTCGTCGCCAGCACATCGTCGCCGGTAAAGGCGTAGCTGTGGAGGAAATAGGCCTCGCCCGGCTCGATCAGCGGGTGGGCGCCAGCGGGAACAACGTCGTTCCAGCCCATATGCGGCACCTTCGCCGCCGGATCGGCGGGAGCCATCAACGCGACATCGCCCGCGATCCAGCCGAGCCCCGGATGCTCGCCGAATTCCAGGCCGCGCGTCGCCATCAGTTGCATGCCCACGCAAATGCCGAGGAACGGGACGCCGCCGCCGATCACCCGATCGCTCAGCGCCTCGATCATCCCCGGCACCGCGCGCAAGGCGCTCGCGCAGGCGCCGAACGCGCCGACGCCCGGCAGCACGATCCGTTCGGCGCGCGCGACTTCCTCTGCGTCGGCCGTGACGCGCACGTCGCTGGCCCCCGCCGCCTTCAGCGCGTTGTGGACCGAGTGGAGGTTGCCCGCGCCATAATCGATCAGCGCGACCGCGCGGTTCACAACACGCCTTTGGTCGAGGGCACGGCGCCGCCCTTGCGCGGATCGATCTCGATCGCCTGGCGCAGCGCGCGGGCGAGGCCCTTATAGGCGCTCTCGATAATGTGGTGGTTGTTCTCGCCGTAGAGCGTCTCGACATGGAGCGTGATGCCAGCGGTCTGGGCGAAGCTGTGGAACCAGTGCTTGAACAGCTCGGTATCCATCTCGCCCAGACGCGGCTGGCTGAATTCGGTCTTCCAGACGAGATAGGGTCGCCCCGAAATGTCGAGCGCGACGCGGGTCAGCACCTCGTCCATCGGCGAGAGCGCGTCGCCATAACGGCGGATGCCCGCCTTGTCGCCGAGCGCCTGGGCGAGCGCGCTACCCAAAGCGAGCGCCGAATCCTCGGTCGTGTGGTGCTGATCGATGTGCAGGTCGCCCTGGACCGTCAGCGTGATGTCGATCAGCGCATGGCGCGACAGCTGCTCGATCATATGATCGAGAAAGCCGATCCCGGTCGCGATCTGATAACGGCCGGTGCCGTCGAGGTTGAGCTCGACCTCGATCCGGGTCTCGGCGGTGTTGCGGGTGAGGTGGGCGGTACGCATCGCGCGCTCTCCATAACGTGTACGCCGCGACGCGCAATCTTGACCCGGCGCCGCCACGCGCTAACCCTGCCAGCATGAGCGAGCATCTGCCCGACAGCCTGATTCCCTATGACGAGATCGTGCAGGAAGCCCTGCGCGCGGTGGTCGGCCGGGTGCTCGGCTCGGTCGTGGCGGCGAACGGCACGCTGCCGGGCGAGCATCATTTCTATATCACCTTCAAGACCCAGGCCCCCGGAGTCGACATTCCCCAGCGGCTGATCGAGCGTTTCCCCGACGAGATGACGATCGTGCTGCAGAACCGTTTCTGGGACTTGCATGTGGACGACGGGCGCTTTTCGGTCGGGCTCAGCTTCAACCAGGTGCCGGCGAAGCTCAACATTCCCTATTCGGCGATCACCGGCTTCCACGATCCCGCGGTGAATTTCGAGCTGCGCTTCCAGGCCCAGGAAGGCCCCGACGAGCCCGAACCCCACGACGCCGCCGAAAACGACCAGCCCCCGCGCGAGGGATCGAACGTCGTGTCGGTGGACTTCAAGCGGAAGAAATAGGGAGCAAGGCGCGCGCCGCGCGCCGGTTGCGTCGGCAATGCGAACCGCCGGCCGGCACCGCTTCCCGCGACCGACGGCGCGGGATTTACGCCCGCGACGGGGCCAGGAGACCAAGCCGATGACCGAAACCCGCATCGAAACCGATTCGTTCGGCCCCGTCGCGGTCCCGGCCACCGCCTATTGGGGCGCGCAGACGCAGCGCTCGATCGAGAATTTCCCCTTCGGCGCCACCGAGCGGATGCCGATTGGCATCGTCCACGCGCTCGCGACCGTGAAGCAGGCGGCCGCCCGGGTGAACCGCGCCCATGGCCTGCCGGGCGAGCTGGCAGACGCAATCGAGGTCGCCGGGCAGGAAGTGGCGGCGGGCAAGCTCGACGATCATTTCCCGCTCGTCATCTGGCAGACCGGCAGCGGCACCCAGACCAACATGAACGTCAACGAGGTGATCGCGGGGCGCGCCAACGAACTGCTCACCGGCACGCGCGGCGGGAAGAGCCCGGTCCACCCGAACGATCATGTGAACAAGAGCCAGTCGTCGAACGACAGTTTCCCGACGGCGCTGCACATCGCCGCCAGCCTGGCGGTCACGCGGCGGCTCTACCCCGCCCTGAAGCAACTGCAAACCGGGCTGGCGGCGAAGGCGGAAGCGAGGGGCGACATCGTCAAGATCGGCCGCACCCATTTGCAGGATGCCACACCGATCACGCTCGGCCAGGAATTTTCGGCCTATGCCAATCAGGTCTATCGCGCCGGGCGGCGGATCGAGCCGGCGATCGTCAACGGCACCAACCGGCTGGCGCAGGGCGGAACGGCGGTCGGCACCGGGCTGAACGCGCCGGCCGGCTTCGCTGAAGCCGTGTGCGCGGCGATCGCCGAAATTACCGGCCATCCCTTCCACACTGCCGAGAACGCGTTCGAGGCGCTCGCGTCGAACGATCCGCTGGTCCATCTCTCGGGCACGCTCAACACGCTCGCCGTGGCGCTCACCAAGATCGCGAACGACATTCGCCTGCTTGGCTCCGGCCCACGCTCGGGGATTGGCGAGCTGCATCTGCCGGAGAACGAGCCGGGCAGCTCGATCATGCCCGGCAAGGTCAACCCCACCCAGTGCGAGATGCTGACGATGGTCGCCGCGCAAGTGATCGGCAATCATCAGGCGGTGACGATCGGCGGCCTGCAGGGGCATCTGGAACTCAACGTGTTCAAGCCGATGATTGGCGCGGCGGTGCTGCGCTCGGTCGATCTGCTGAGCGTCGGGATGGCAAGCTTCGCCGAGCGCTGCGTCGAAGGCATCGAGCCCGATCGGCGGCGGATCGCCGAGCTGGTCGATCGCTCGCTGATGCTGGTCACCGCGCTCGCGCCCGAGATCGGCTATGACAATGCCGCCAAGATCGCCAAGTACGCCCATGCCGAAGGGCTGACGCTGCGCGAGGCGGGACTGGCGCTGGGGCTGGTCGACGCCGCGACCTTCGATCGCCTCGTCCGGCCGGAGACGATGGTCTAGGCGCATTTTCGAAAATGCGCCGAAGGCACCTTGCGCGGTGGCCGAAGCCACGGGGCGGCGGCATCGCGCCGGTTGCGCCATCGAAACGGATCGCGCAAAAGGGCGCAAGTCCCGCCCAGCCCCCGAGGTATCGCATGAAGCTGATCGTTTGCGCCGCGTTGCTTTCGCTTTCCGCCGCGCCCGCCCTGGCCCAGCAAGCGCCCGCGCCCGCGCCAGCACCCGCCCCTGCCAGCGGCGACGCGGCTGCGCCCGCGCCCGCCGGCGCGCTGACGCTCGACACCCCGATCGAAACGCTGGTCGCCAACCCCAAGGCCAAGGCGGCGCTCGATCAGGTGCTGCAGACCGATATCACCGCCAATCCCTTTTACGACCAGATCAAGACCCTGAGCTTCAACCAGGTCCAGCCGCTCTCCAATGGGCAGCTGAGCGACGACCTGCTGAAGAAGATCGGCGAGGCGCTCGCCGCGATCAAATAAGCGGCGCGGCGCTTCGTCCGGCATCGCCGGGGGAATGAACGACCGGACGGGCCGCGCTTGCCCGGCGGCGCGTCCTTGCCTCCCCCCGTCGCCCGGCCTACCTCGCCGCTGATGACCAGCCCCGCCGGCCCCGATCGCTTCAACGAGGAACGCGCGACCTATGCCGTGCGCGGCGCCGATGCGCCCGATTTGGAAGCGGGGGTGGCGGCGATCCGCAACGTGCTGCAAACGCTCCCCGCGCGCCCGGGTGTCTACCGGATGCAGGATGCGCGCGGCGACGTGCTGTATGTGGGGAAAGCGCGCGCGCTGAAGAACCGGGTGACCAATTACACCCAGGTCGATCGCCTGCCCAAACGGTTGCAGCGGATGGTGGCACTCACCCGCTCGATGACGATCGTCACCACCAATAACGAGGCCGAGGCGCTGCTGCTCGAAGCGCAGCTGATCAAGCGCTACCGCCCGGCGTACAACGTGCTGCTGCGCGACGACAAAAGCTTCCCCTTCATCCTGCTGCGCGCCGATCACGACTTTCCGCGCATCCAGAAGCATCGCGGCGCGCGCAAGATCAAAGGCAATTATTACGGCCCCTTCGCGAGCGCGGGCGCGGTCAACACCACGCTCAACGCGCTGCAGAAGCTGTTCCTGCTGCGCAGCTGTTCGGACGGGTTCTTCAGCCGCCGCGACCGGCCGTGCCTGCTCTATCAGATCAAGCGCTGCTCGGCGCCGTGCGTCGGGCGGATCGACGAAGCCGCCTATGCCGAGCTGGTGAGCGACGCGAAGGACTTCCTCGCTGGCAAATCGACTCAGGTGCAGGCCAAGCTCGGCGCGCAGATGCAGGCGGCGGCGGAGGCGATGGACTTCGAACTCGCCGCGATCCTGCGCGATCGGCTGCGCGCGCTCACCTTCATCCAGGGCAGCCAGGCGATCAACGCCGACGGGGTGGGCGACGCCGACATTTTCGCGCTCGCCTGCAAGGATGGGGTGATCGGCATCCAGGCCTTCTTCATCCGTGGCGGGCAGAATTGGGGGCATCGCAGCTTCTTCCCCACCCACACCGCCGAAGTGCCCGAGGAGGAAGTGCTGATGAGCTTCCTCACCCAATTCTATGAGGAAGTGCCGCCCGCGCGCCAGGTGATGGTCGATCGCGCGCTAGGCGAGGGGGCGCTGCTCGAGGAGATGCTGAGCAGCCAGGCGGGGCGCAAGGTGGAGCTGAGCGTCCCCCAGCGCGGCACGCGGCGGCGGCTGCTCGACCAGGCCAAGCGCAATGCCGAGGAAGCGCTGGAGCGGCGGCTGGCCGAATCGACCACGCAGGCCAAGCTGCTGCGCGAAGTGGCCGAACTGTTCGACCTCGCCGAGCCGCCCCAGCGCATCGAAATCTACGACAACAGCCATATCCAGGGCACGGGCGCGCTCGGCGCGATGGTCGTCGCCGGACCGGAGGGGTTCCGCAAGGGCCAGTATCGCAAGTTCAACATGAAGCGCGCCGAAACGATCGCGGGCGACGATTACGGCATGATGCGCGAGATGTTCCAGCGCCGCTTCGCCCGCGCACAGGATGAAGACCCCGATCGCGGTGACTGGCCCGATCTGGTGCTGATCGATGGCGGGCGCGGCCAGCTGAACGCCGTGCGCGCGGCGCTGGAGGAGATTGGCGTCGAGGATGTCTGCCTGGTCGGCGTCGCCAAGGGCCCGCACCATGGCCGCGAGGGGCGCGAGGTGTTCCACCTGATGGATGGGCGCGAGTTCCAGCTGCCGGTCAACGCGCCGGTGCTGTTCTATCTCCAGCGGCTGCGCGACGAGGCGCACCGCTTCGCGATCGGCGCGCACCGCGAGAAGCGCGCCAAGGCGATGGGGGCGAGCCCGCTCGACGAGGTGCCCGGCATCGGCCCGGCGCGCAAGAAAGCGCTGCTGATGCACTTCGGCACCGCCCGCGCGGTGCGCGGCGCAAGCCTGGAAGACCTACGCAAGGCGCCGGGGGTAAGCGCGGCGGTGGCGCAGACGGTGTACGACTTCTACCACAGCCGCTAGAGCGATTTCGAGGCAGGTGGAATCACCTGCCGGCTCGGAAATCGCGGATAAACAAAAGCCTAGAGCGGCGATCCGATTTTATCGGATCGAAAACCGCTCTAGCGGCGGCGGATCAGCGCCCGGTCCAGTTGCCGGGGCGCTTCTCGACGAAGGCGGCCATCCCTTCCTTCTGGTCCTCGGTGCCGAACAGGCCGTGGAACAGCCGGCGTTCGAACAGGATGCCCTGGGCAAGCTGCGTCTCGAACGCGGCGTTGACCATTTCCTTGTTCGCGATCGCGGCGAGCGGGGGCATGGCGGCGATCGCGTCGGCGGTCTTCAGCGCTTCGGCGAGCAGATCGGCGGCGGGCACCACGCGCGCGACAAGGCCCGAGCGCTCGGCTTCCGCGGCGTCCATCATCCGGCCCGTGAGGCACATTTCCATCGCCTTGGCCTTGCCGATCGCGCGGGTCAGCCGCTGCGAGCCGCCCATGCCGGGCGAGACGCCGAGCTTGATCTCGGGCTGGCCGAACTTGGCATTGTCGGCGGCGATGATGAAATCGGCCATCATCGCGACTTCGCACCCGCCGCCCAGCGCATAGCCGGCGACGGCGGCGAGCCAGGGCTTGCGCGTCGCGGTCACTTTTTCCCAGCCGGCGAAGAAGTTGTTGCCATACATGTCGGCGAAGCCCTGCGCCTGCATCTCCTTGATGTCGGCGCCCGCCGCGAAGGCTTTCTCCGAGCCGGTGAGCACCAGGCAGCGCTGCGCCGGATCGGCATCATAAGCGGCGAAGGCGGCGATGAGCTCGGCGAGCACCTGGCTGTTGAGCGCGTTCAGCGCCTTGGGCCGGTTGAGCGTGACAAGCGTCACCGCGCCCTTGGGTTCGACGAGGATGGTTTCGAACGACATTTGCTGCTCTCCGTGGCGGGCGGGCGCCCGGTCCTGATGCGCCAAGCCTTTGCGCGACTGTGGATGCCGGAACAAGTCCGGCATGACGGTTTGCTTTAGGGACTCCGATGGATGCAGCAAGAGTCGTCGCCCCGGCCTTGATCCGGGGCTAGGCTTCTTCTTCTGCTGTCGCAAAGGCAGCCAAGCCCCGGATCAAGTCCGGGGCGACGGTGTGAGGGAGGCGGCGGACCGGCAACAGTCTTACGCCGGCGTCCACGCCTCGCCCTCGGGCATCGGCGCGAAGATCGCGTCGAGCATCGCCTCGGTCACCCCGTCTGGCGTCGCGGGGTTCCAATTGGGCGCGTTATCCTTGTCGATGATCACCGCGCGCACGCCCTCCTGGAAATCGGGCAGCACCACGACGCGCGAAGCAATGGCGAATTCCTGCGCCATCTCGGCGGCGAAGTCGGGCATCGTCGCCCCCTCTTTCAACTGGCGCAGCGCGACTTTCATCGCCTGCGGTGATTTCGTCGCGAGCGTCGCGCGCTGTTGCGCCGCCCAGTCGCCGCCATCGGTATCGAGCGCGGCGAGTACGTCTTCCAAGTGATCGGACGCGAAAAGCCGATCGATCGCTTCCAAATGGTCGAAAAGCGTGCCGCGCGGTAGCAGCGTGTTTTTGTCACTGAGCGTCGTTTCGATGTCGCGAGGGTAACGGATCAACAGCTCTTTGACGATATCGAGTTCGTCGGCCGCGATGGCGTGTGTTGCCAGCCCGAGGTTGAGACAATCATGCCCGTTAAGCCGCGCGCCGGTCAGCGCCAGATACTGCCCCGTCCGCCCCGGCAGCCGCGCCAGATACCAGCCGCCGCCGACATCGGGAAACAGGCCGATGCCGCTTTCGGGCATGGCGAAGCGGGTATTCTCGGTCGCGACGCGGAAGCGCGCCGGCTGGCTGATGCCGACGCCGCCGCCCATCGTGATCCCGTCCATGAAGGCGACGATCGGCTTGGCGTAGCTGAACAGCTTGTGGTTGAGCTGGTACTCGGTGCGGAAGAAGGCGTGCGCCTCATCGCCCCCTTGCGCGCCCGAGGCAGCGAGCATGCGGATGTCGCCGCCCGCGCAAAAGCCGCGTCCTTCGGCATGATCGATCATCACCGCCTCGATCGCGGGATCGGCTTCCCAGCGCTGGAGCGCTTCAAGCATCGCCGCGCACATCGCCGTGTTGAGCGCGTGCAGCGCCTGCGGGCGGTTGAGGCGGAGGCGGGCGATTTTGCCTTCGGTGGAGAGGATCACGTCGTCGGTCATAACTTCCTTACCCCTCTCCCCTGCATGCAGGGGAGAGGGACGCATTATCTACTGCCGCGTCAGCTCGCGCCCCACGATCATCCGCATGATCTGGTTGGTGCCCTCCAGGATCGAATGCACCCGCAGGTCGCGCCAGAAGCGTTCGATCGGGTAATCCTGCAGATAGCCATAGCCGCCGTGCAGCTGCAGCGCGCGATCCACCACGCTCGATCCGGTGTCGGTCGCGAGCCGCTTGGCCATCGCCGCGAAGCGCGTCTTGTCCGGCGCGTTGGCCGTCACCTTCGCCGCCGCCAGATAGAGCAGCGCGCGTGCCGCCTCCAGCTCGGTCGCCATGTCGGCGAGCATGAACTGGGTGTTCTGGAAATCGCTCACCGCCTGGCCGAACGCCTTGCGGTCACGAGTGTAAGTGATCGCTTCGTCGAGGCAGCGCTGCGCCCCGCCCAGCGAGCAGGCACCGATGTTCAGCCGCCCGCCGTCGAGGCCCATCATCGCGATACGGAACCCTTCGCCCTCGCCGCCGATGCGGTTCTCGACCGGGACGCGGACTTCTTCCAAAATCACCTGGCGCGTCGGCTGCGAGTGCCAGCCGAGCTTCTTCTCGTTGGCGCCGAACGACACGCCGGGCATGTCGCGCTCGATCGCGAGGCACGAAATGCCGCGCGGGCCTTCCTCGCCGGTGCGCACCATCACCAGATACAGCTCATTCTCGCCCGCGCCCGAGATGAACTGCTTGGTGCCGGTGACGACATAATGATCGCCGTCCCGCACCGCGCGCGTCTTGAGCGCCGCCGCGTCCGATCCCGAGCCCGGTTCAGTGAGGCAATAGCTCGCGATCCAGTCCATCCCGACCAGCTTCGGCAGATATCTGGCCTTCACGGTTTCCGCACCGAAGCGGTCGATCATCCAGGCGGCCATATTGTGGATGCTGATGAACGCGCTGGTGGAGGGGCAGCCATAGGCCATCGCTTCCATGATCAGCGCCGCCTCCAGCCGGCCGAGCGCGATGCCGCCCGATTCTTCGGAGACATAGATCGCGCCAAAGCCCAATTCGGCGGCGGCCTTGATCGTCTCCCGCGGGAAAATATGCTTCTCGTCCCACTCGCCCGCGAACGGGGTGATGCGATCGGCGGTGAAGCGGCGCGCGAGTTCCTGGATTTCGCGCTGATCGTCGGTCAGGTCGAACTGGCTCATGGGCAGCGCCTCTAGCGCGGTTCGGCGGCCAAGGCCATAAGCGCGGGCGTGAGCCGCCTGCTGCTGATCGATACCGCGCTGCGTCTGTTCGCGATCGGGCAGTTGCTGCTGATCGCACTGGTGATCGGCCGCGGCAGCGCGCCCCGCCCGATCCGAGCGGCGACGGTCGCGTTGTTGATCGGGGTAAGCAGTTACCTGACGCTCGCGACGCCGATTTTCCTGCGGCTGCGCGGGCCGTTCTGGGCGCTCGTGCAGCTCGCCGCGCAAGCGACGCCGCTGATCCTGTGGCTGTTCGCGCATCTGCTGTTCGAGCGGCGGATCAACGCCCGCGTGCTGGCGGCGGGCGCGGTGGTGACGGTGAGCTGCTGGGTGGGCTTTGGCGTCGCCGACGCGCTCGATGCGCGTTTCTGGATCGCGCTCGTCCAGCGCGGTGTTTCGCTGTTGCTGGTGCTCCACGCGCTCACCATCGCGGTGCGCGAACGCGGCGATGATCTGATCGAGAAGCGCCGCCGGTTGCGGGTGGGGTTCGTGATCGTCGTCGGGCTCGGCGCGGTGATGGTGCTGGTGGTCGAGATGGCGTTCGGCTTCCGCCACCGCGACGTGCTGGCGACGCTGCCGCAGACTTTGGTGATCTTCGTGGCGGTGCTCGCGACCGGGGGCGCGCTGCTGAAGAGCGACCCCGAACTGCTGTTCGATCCCGCCGCCCCGCCGCCGCCGCCCGAACCCGCGTTCAGCCCGGCCGAAACGGTGCTGAAGGCCAAGCTCGACGCGGCGATGGTGGCGGGGGTGTATCGTGAGGCCGGCCTGACCATCGGCGCGCTCGCCGAGCGGCTGGGGGCGCCCGAACACCGGCTGCGCGCGCTCATCAACCAGCGGCTCGGCTATCGCAACTTCTCCGCCTTTCTGAACGAGGCGCGAATCGCCGATGCCAAGGCCCGGCTCGCCGATCCCGAGCGGGTGGCGCTGCCCGTGCTCACCATCGCGATGGACCTGGGCTATGGCAGCCTCGCCCCGTTCAACCGCGCCTTTCGCGAGGCGACGGGGCAGGCGCCGAGCGACTTCCGCCGCGCCGCCTTCGCTGAAAAAAGCTGATCGATTTCGAAAATGCGCGCGCTTTTCCGGCGCCGCCGCGACCTACCCGCCGTGTTGGGGCAGGGGAGGGCGTGACCGGGCGCCACGCCCGGCCTAGAACGTCATCGTAACGACGGAGACTTGCGTGCCTGAGTGGTTGCTGCTCATCCCCCAACGCCTGCTGCACAGCGTCGAGATTGAATTCACCCGCTATCTGGTGGGCGCCGCCGGCGTCGCGCTGCTTTACTGGCTGGTGCGCGGCATCATCGAGCATCGCCGCATCCAGCCGCGCCGCGCGACCACCGCCGATCGCTGGCGCGAATTCCGCCAATCGGTCGAGACGATCTGCGTGTTCGCGGTCGTCAACCTGCTCACTTTCGCGCTGATCCGCGCCGGGCTGATCCCGATCAACCGCGGCGCGCCCGATCTGCCGATCCTGGTCGCGCAGATCGTGGTGATGGTGGTGCTGCACGATGCGTGGTTCTATTGGATGCACCGCACGCTGCACCACCGGATGCTGTTCCGCGCGACCCATGCCGCGCATCACCGCAGCCGCACCCCGACGAGCTGGGCCGCGTACAGCTTCGCCCCCGGCGAGGCGGTGGCCGAGAGCATCTATATCCCGATCATGTTTCTCGCGATCAGCTGGGTGGCGCCGATCCAGCCCTGGTCGGTGTTCATCTTCCTCGGCCACCAGATCGCGCGCAACGCGATCGGCCATTCGGGGTTCGAGCTCGCCTGGCCGGGCTTTACCCGCTCGTGGCTGACGGGCTGGCTGACGACGACCACCCATCACGACCTGCACCACACCGAAGGCCGCTATAATTTCGGCCTCTATTTCACCTGGTGGGACCGGCTGATGGGCACGGAGCACCCGCGCTACCATGAAAGGTTCGAAGGCGTGGTCCGCCGCCAGCGCGACGCGGCGGTGGCGGCGGCGTAGGGGCGCAGGCTCGACTTCGACCGCCCCGGGCGGCACAAGCGCGGCCATGCTTCCCGCGCCGCTCGCCGCCTTCACCCAGACCGTCGGGCCGCTGCTCGATCTGCTGGGGCTGGGGGTGTTCGCCGCTTCGGGCGCCTTGCGCGCCGCCGAGCGCGGGCAGACCATCGTCACCCTGTGCTTCTTCGCGCTGATCACCGGGGTCGGCGGCGGGACGCTGCGCGATCTGCTGATCGGCGCGCCGGTCTTCTGGGTGCAGGATTCGCGCGCCGCCGCGGTGTGCCTGGCGGTCGCCTTCGTGATCTATCTGACGCCGGTGCGTTGGTGGTCGGCGACCGCGCTCGTCTGGTTCGATGCGCTGGGGCTTGCGGCTTACGCGGTTTACGGCGCGCAGAAGGCGCTGTCGTTCGGGGTGCCGGCGGTGCCCTCGGTGGTGATGGGGGTCATCACCGCGAGCGTCGGCGGCATCATCCGTGACGTTCTGGCGGGCGAACCCTCGATCCTGATGCGGCCCGAGCTGTACGTCACCGCCGCCGCGCTCGCCGCCGGCTTGCATGTGCTGCTGCTGGCGCTGGGGCTGCCGATCGCGGTGGCGGCGGGGACGGCGGCGCTCGCGGGCTTTGGCCTGCGCGCGGCGGCGATCCATTGGCGGCTGGCGCTGCCGGCCTATGGCGCGCGCGGTTGATGTGGGTGATCGTATCGGGCTGTTCGGGCGGCGGCAAATCGACGCTGATCGAGGCGCTGGCGGCGCGCGGCGAGCCGGTGGTGCGCGAGCCGGGTCGCCGCCTGATCGCCGCGCACCGAGCGAGTGAAGGGCGCGAAGGCGCGCTGCCCTGGGTCGATCTGCCTAAGTTCCTGCAAGCCGCGATGGTGATGGCGCAAGCCGATCTCGCCACCGCGCCCACCGATCGCCGCGTGTTCTTCGATCGCGGGCTGATCGACGCGGCGTGCGGCTGGGACGCGCTGACCGGGGACGTGACTGTCGCCGGGAGCGTGCGCGCCCATCGCTTCCACCGCCAGGTCTTCCTCGCCCCGCCCTGGCGCGAAATCTACGCGACCGATCCCGACCGCCCGCATGATTTCGCCGCGGCGGTCGCGGAGTATGACCGGCTCCACGCCTGCTACGCGCGGCTGGGGTTCGAGCTTGTTCTGCTGCCCAAGCTGCCCGTCGCCGATCGGGTCGCGCTCGTGTTGGCGACCCTCGCCCGTTCTTGCCCGGATTGACTTTGCACCAACCAAACCGTCACCCCGGGCTTGACCCGGGGTCCCGCTTTTCTTCTTGCCGCGCCTAGGCAGCCGGACCCGTGATGAAGGTGAAACCGTCCCCCGGACGGTTTCACCTTCATCACCAAGCCCGGGGTGACGAGGATTTCGGTAACTGCCGTCGGACTCAATAAGGCGGCGTCACCCTGGCGCGCTGCGCCTTCGCCGCGTCCACCCACCACATCAGATCGTCGGCGAAGCGCGGGAAGCTCGCCTCCAGCGCGGCGCCGCCATCGCCCTGCGGCACGCCGTCCTCGCTCAGCGCCTGCCCGATCATGCCCACCGCGAGCGTGCTGGAGATCACCACCATCCCCATTTCGGAAAGCACGGGATGCAGCGCGATCATCGCCCGCACACCGGCATAGCGCCCGCCGGAATAGCTCGCGATCGCGGCGGGGCGCCAGAACCATTCCTCCAGATAATGGTCGGTCAGGTTCTTCAGCCCCGGCGGGATGCCCCAATTATACTCGCCGGTCACGAACACGAAGCCGTCCGCCGCGCGGATCTTGGCGGCGAGCGCGGCCATCGCCTCGGGCGCCTCGCCGGGGGCATATTCCTTGTGCATCCGGTCGAGGATCGGCAGCCCGACCGCCTTGGCATCGATCAGCTCGGCGGCGTCACCCCGCGCGCGCAGCCCGTGGACGATATAGTCGGCGAGGCGGATGCCCTGGCGATCGCGCCGGTAGGAGCCGTAGAAGACCAGGATCGAACGCGGCATCTTTTGCTCCTTTGGCGTATCAGGCGCGGACGACCCCGACTTCACTGAACGGCTTGGGCTCCATGGGCGGCACCACCGAGGCGTTCAGCGTGCACTGCCAGAAGCCGATGTCGAGCCACTGGCCCTGCTTGTAACCGATCTCGCGGTACATGCCGGTGCGGCGGAAGCCGACCGATTCGTGCAGCTGGATGGCGCCTTCATTGGGCAGCGAGAGCACCGCGATCGCCTGGGTGAAGCCTTGCGCGCGCAAGGTGTCGATCAGCGCCTCGTACAGCAGCCGCCCGGCGCCGCCGCGCTGCAGCGGGCCGGCGGTGTAGATCGAGGTTTCGACGACATAACGATAGGCCGGCCGGTCACGCCACTGGCCGGCATAGGCATAGCCGAGCACGCCGCCGCCCTCATCCTCGCCGGTGGTCGCGACCAGCCAGGGATAATAGCCGCGCCAGGTGTGCATCCGCCGGCACATGCTGTCGGCGGTCGGTGCGTCGGTTTCGAACGACACCGTGCCGCCGAGCACGAACGGGGCGTAGATGGCGGCAATGGCGGCGGCGTCGGCCTCGGTCGCGGGGCGGATGACGATCATCGCGCGAGCTTGGCGAAGAGCAGCGTGATCAGCTTCCGGTCCTCCGCATCCAGCCGCGCAGGGGCAAGCCCCGCGCATTCCAGGCAGCGCGCCTGCACCGCCGCCCCCGTCGCCAGCCGGCGGGCGTCGCCCACCGCGCGCGCGAACACCGCGCGGCGCTGCGCCGCGATCTGGGCATAGGCGTCGCCGCTCGCATTCGCCTCATCTTCATCATTCTTGCGCGCGAAACTATTGAAGAATTCGGCCCACCAATCGGGCTTCTTCTCCAGATATTCGGCGTGGACGTTGGCCGGATCGAGCTTCGCCCGCCGCGCGGCTTCCGCGATCGCGTCGTCGATCCCGCCGAAGCGATCGACCAGGCCGATCTGGCGCGCGGTGCCGCCGTCCCACACCCGCCCTTGCGCGATCTCGTCGACCTGCTGCACCGACTTGCGGCGCGCCTGGGCGACACGCTCGAGGAACTGGCGATAGCCATGCTCGATGCCCGCCTGGAACAGCTGGTCGACTTCGGGCGAGAAGCCGCCGGCGATGTCGGGCTGGCCGGAGAGCGGGGTGGTCTTCACCCCGTCGGTCGCGATGCCCAGCTTGGCGAGGCTGTTCTCGAAACTCGGCACCACGCCGAAAATGCCGATCGAGCCGGTGATCGTGCTCGGCTCGGCGAAGATGGTGTCGCCGGCGGTCGACACCCAATAGCCGCCCGAGGCCGCGACCCCGCCCATCGAGACCACCACCGGCAGCCCCTTGGCCTTGGCGCGCAGGATCGCCTGGCGGATCACTTCGGAGGCGAGCGCCGAGCCGCCGGGCGAATCGACCCGCACCACCAGCGCTTTCAGCTTCTTGGTCTCGATCCCGTCGTTCAGCAGCCGGGCGATGGTGTCGCCGCCGGCGGTGCCGGCATCGGCCTTGCCGTCGATAATGTCCCCCGCGACCGTCAGCACCCCGATCGCGTCGCCGCCGGTCGGCAGCGGGTGGGCGGCGAGAAAATCCTTGTAGCGGATGCGCTTGAACACGCCCTTGCCGGCGGGCGCCGCCCCGGCGATCTCGGCGACGCGGGCGTTGAACGCCATCCGGTCGCCGAGCTTGTCGATCAGCCCCGCCGCCTTGTTGGCCTGGGCGATGTCGCCGCCCGCCGCGAGCACGCGCTGGGTGGCCTGATCGAGGAACGCCGCCGCCTGCGCCTTGGGCCGCGCCTGGCCGACCTGCTGGCGCCAGTCATTGCCGATCGCGGTGTAGAGCGCGACGCTGTTCTCGCGCGCCTCGGGCGACTGGTCGCTGCGGGTGAAGGGTTCGATGAACGACTTGAACTTGCCGACGCGGTAGACGTGGACGTTCACCCCCAGCTTGTCGAGCAGCCCCTTGTAGTAAAGCTGCGATCCGCCGGGGCCGGTGAACAGCGTGCCGCCCATCGGGTGCATCCAGATTTCGCTGGCGTGCGACGCGATCCGGTAGCTCGCATCGCTATAGGCGGTGGCATAGGCGAGCACGGGCTTGCCGCTCTTGCGCACGCTCTCCACCGCCGCGCCGACTTCGTTCAGCGCCGCCGGCAGGCCGCCGCCGAACGAATCGAAATCGAGCACCAGCGCCTTCACATGGGCGTCGTCCTTGGCGGCGCGGATCGCGCGCACCACGTCGCGCAGGCGCAGCTCGGCGGGCTCGCCGCCGCCGCCAAAATCGAATTGCGGCCCCGCCGGCTGTTCGACGATCGGCCCGTCGAGCGCGATCACCAGCGCACCGTCCTTGATCGCCGCCGGATTGGGCCGGAAGGCGAGCGCGGTGAACAGCCCGCCGAAGAACAACAGCATCGCGATCAGCACCAAGGCATCCTTGATGCCAACCAGCAGCTTCCACGCGCCACGCAACAGCTTCACGGCAGGCTCCCCGTATGACTGGCCGAGCGCTAGACCAGCCGCGCCCGCGAGGCAAGCGGGCGTGTTAGCCGATCAATACGCGTCGCCGGCTCGTCGGAACGCTGCTTCCGACCGCCGCATGGGCCTTGACGTGCGTTGGCCGCTCGACCATATCGCCCGCGTTAGCACTCGCTCAAAGTGAGTGCTAAGAGCTCATCAACCCTGAACCCATAGAGGATGGAGCGCATGAACTTTCGTCCGTTGCACGATCGCGTGCTCGTTCGCCGCGTCGAGGCCGAGGAAAAGACCGCCGGCGGCATCATCATTCCCGATACCGCCAAGGAAAAGCCGCAGGAAGGCGAAGTCGTCGCCGCCGGCAATGGCGCCAAGGCCGAAGACGGCACCATCACCCCGCTCGACGTGAAGGCGGGCGACCGCATTCTGTTCGGCAAGTGGTCGGGCACCGAAGTCAAGATCAACGGGGAAGACCTGCTGATCATGAAGGAATCGGACATTCTCGGGATCGTCGGCTAACCGCCACGCCTCCGTTTTTTCGTATCAACCAGCTACTGAAAGGGCAGTCACATGGCAGCCAAGGACGTAAAATTCTCGCGCGACGCTCGTGAGCGCATCCAGCGCGGCGTCGACATTCTCGCCGATGCGGTGAAGGTCACCCTGGGGCCGAAGGGCCGCAACGTGGTGATCGACAAGTCGTTCGGCGCCCCGCGCATCACCAAGGACGGCGTCACCGTCGCCAAGGAAATCGAACTGAAGGACAAGTTCGAGAATATGGGCGCGCAGATGGTCCGCGAGGTCGCCTCGAAGACCAACGACGCGGCCGGCGACGGCACCACCACCGCCACCGTGCTCGCCCAGGCGATCGTGCGCGAGGGCATGAAGTCGGTCGCTGCCGGGATGAACCCGATGGACCTGAAGCGCGGCATCGACATCGCTGTCACCAAGGTCGTCGAGGACGTGAAGTCGCGTTCGAAGGCCGTTTCGGGCTCGAACGAAATCGCCCAGGTCGGCATCATCTCGGCCAATGGCGACCGTGAAGTCGGCGAGAAGATCGCCGAAGCCATGGAAAAGGTCGGCAAGGAAGGCGTCATCACCGTCGAGGAGGCCAAGGGCCTCGAGTTCGAACTCGATGTCGTCGAAGGCATGCAGTTCGATCGCGGCTATCTGTCGCCCTATTTCATCACCAACCCGGAAAAGATGCAGGTCGAACTCAACGACCCGTACATCCTGATCCACGAGAAGAAGCTGTCGAACCTGCAGTCGATGCTGCCGATCCTGGAAGCGGTGGTGCAGTCGGGCCGTCCGCTGCTGATCATCGCCGAGGACATCGAGGGTGAGGCGCTGGCGACGCTCGTCGTCAACAAGCTGCGCGGCGGCCTGAAGGTCGCGGCCGTCAAGGCGCCGGGCTTCGGCGATCGCCGCAAGGCGATGCTGGAAGACATCGCGGTCCTGACCAAGGGCGAGATGATCAGCGAAGACCTGGGCATCAAGCTCGAGAGCGTGACGCTCGGGATGCTCGGCCAGGCCAAGCGCGTGACGATCGACAAGGACAACACCACGATCGTCGATGGCGCCGGCGACGCCGACGCGATCAAGGCCCGCACCGAGCAGATCCGCCAGCAGATCGACGTCACCACCAGCGACTATGACCGCGAGAAGCTCCAGGAGCGTCTGGCGAAGCTCGCCGGCGGCGTGGCGGTGATCAAGGTCGGCGGCGCGACCGAAGTCGAGGTGAAGGAGCGCAAGGACCGCGTTGATGACGCGCTCCACGCGACCCGCGCGGCCGTGGAAGAGGGCATCGTCCCCGGCGGCGGCACCGCGCTGCTCTATGCCACCAAGGCGCTCGACGGCCTGACCGGCGCGAACGAGGACCAGACCCGCGGCATCGACATCGTCCGCCGCGCGCTGACCGCGCTCGTCCGCCAGATCGCGGCGAATGCCGGCCATGACGGTGCGGTGGTCTCGGGCAAGCTGCTCGACCAGACCGATACCTCGTTCGGCTTCAACGCCGCGACCGACCAGTATGAGAATCTGGTCGCCGCCGGCGTGATCGATCCGACCAAGGTGGTGCGCACCGCGCTGCAGAACGCGGCTTCGGTCGCCGGCCTGCTGATCACCACCGAAGCGACGATCGCCGAACTGCCCGAAGACAAGCCGGCCGCGCCGGCGATGCCGGGCGGCATGGGCGGGATGGACTTCTAAGTCCCTCGCCACGGCTGATTAAGGAAGAGGCCGGGGGCGTTGGCTCCCGGCCTTTTTCTTTCGGGGAAAGCGCCGCTCAAATATCCTGGACGAGCCGCCCGTAAAGCTCGGGCCGGCGATCGCGGAAGAAGCCGAAGGCAGCGCGATGGCGCTTCACCCGCGCCAGATCGAGCGTCGCGGTGATCACGCCTTCCTCCGCGCGGCCCAGTTCGGCGAGGATGTCGCCGCGCTCATCGGCGATGAAGCTGGTGCCGTAGAAAATCTGGCCATGCTCGTCGCCGATGCGGTTGGCGGCGACCACCGGCACGACGTTCGACACCGCATGGCCGACCATCGCCCGCCGCCACAGCCGCGCGGTATCGAGACTGTCGTCATGCGGCTCGCTGCCGATCGCGGTGGGGTAGAACAGCACCTCCGCGCCCATCAGCATCATCGCGCGCGCGGTTTCGGGATACCATTGGTCCCAGCACACCCCCACGCCCAAGGTCGCGCCCGGGCCGGGCCACACCTTGAAGCCGGTATTGCCCGGGCGGAAATAGAATTTCTCCTCATAGCCCGGGCCATCGGGGATGTGGCTCTTGCGATAGACGCCCTGCACCGCGCCATCGGGGCCGATCATCGCGAGCGAGTTATAATGATGCGGCCCGTCCGCCTCGAAGAAGCTGGTCGGGATATGGACGCCGAGTTCGGCGGCGAGCGCCCGCATCGCGAGTACGCTCGGATGCTCGCCCACGGGCCGCGCGGTGGCGAACAGGCCTTCATCCTCCACCCGGCAGAAATATTCGCCCTCGAAGAGTTCGGGCGGCAGGATCACCTGCGCCCCGCGCCCGGCGGCCTCGCGCACGGCTTCGGAGACCTTGGCGATATTGGCGGCGGTGTCGGCGCTGAAGGCAAGTTGCAGCGCGGCGACGGTGATCTGGGTCATGGCCGGAACTCCGGAAAAGGGGCGGGCGCGATGTAGGGCAGCGCGGGCGGAATTGAAACACTTGTTCGCCGGGAGCATCGCCGAGGGGGGCGGACTTGGACGACGCGGTAACCGGGTGAACGCTCCCCACCGGAAGGAGGGGAAGCGGCACGGCGGCCACTAGCGACAGGCCCCCGTTCGAGGACATTCTCGCCGCGAGATCAGGCGATCAACAATGATCTCCTGACCGAACATGCCCATGTGACCATAGTTACCCGGGTACATCGTCTTGCGACCAATGAATTCGACGAACACTCTCCCGCCGCGCCGTTGCCGTTGGCGCCGCACGTCGGTTCGGCTGACATCGAGCCAAATCGACCCCGCGATGGCCAGATCGGCTTGCTTTCGCCATCCTGGCGATTTCGGGTCGCCGCGCGGCCATTCGGGCGGCGTGGTTCCTTCCGGGATGAATTGCTGGCCCTCGAACTCATCGATCCAGATACCGCGAAATCGACGCGGCGGGTCCATCTTGTAGCACTGGTCGAGGGGCAGCGAGCTGACCACATCGGCCTCGACATGGTACAAACAGGGTCGCTCCCGGACCAGATCGCCGCCAAAGCGATAACAGCCTCGCCCCTCATCAGATGGAGCGCATGGTTTTTCGAGAAGCCGTGCACGCTTCTGATCTTCAGCGCGCGCGAATACTTCCGGCTTGGGCAGGCTGAATTGAGCGAACGCATTGGCGGTGAGGCTAAGCGTTGCGCCCGCGAGCACCCCTAGGAGCCGACTTACCAAGGAAATGCTCCTCGCGCTTGATGGACGAATAACCATTGATCGTTCCCGCGCACGCCGCACCTTATCAATCAAGGTCCGCGACCGCGGCGCTTGCCGACAAGCCGCTTCTCCAGGTCCAAAGTCTCCCCACTACCCCTTCGCCACCGCGCTCACATGGCCGGCGAACTCCTCGAAATCGCGCGCCTCGCGGAAGTCCTTATACACGCTTGCGAACCTGATGTACGCGACCGAATCGAGCCCCTTCAGCCCTTCCATCACCATCTCGCCGATGCGCTTCGCCGGCACTTCGCTGTCGCCCAAAGTCTCCAGCTGGCGCTGGATGCCCGAGACGAGCTTCTCGATCCGCACCGCGTCGATCGGGCGCTTGCGGCAGGCGATCGAGACCGAGCGCATCAGCTTGTCGCGGTCGAACGGCTCGCGCCGCACGTCACTCCCCGCGCCGCCGCTCTTCACCACCACCAGCTCGCGCAGCTGGATGCGCTCGAAGGTGGTGAAGCGCGCCGCGCACCCCTCGCACTGGCGGCGCCGGCGGATCGCGGCGCCGTCCTCGGTCGAGCGGCTGTCCTTTACCTGGCTGTCCTCATGGCCGCAGAACGGGCAGCGCATTCACATCCCCGGATAAACGGGGAAGCGCGCGGTGAGCGCCGCCACTGCATCGCGGACATGCTGCTCGACCTGGCCGTCGCCCGCCTCGCCATTGCGGGCGAGTCCCTCGACCACCTGCGCGATCAGCTGGCCGACCTGGCGGAACTCGGCAGGGCCGAAGCCGCGCGTCGTGCCGGCGGGGGTGCCGAGGCGGATGCCGGAGGTGACGAAAGGCGAGCGCGTGTCGAACGGCACGCTGTTCTTGTTGCACGTCAGCCAGGCGCGATCGAGCGCCTTCTCGGCCGCCTTGCCGGTCACGTCCTTGGCCGAGAGATCGACCAGCACGAGGTGATTGTCGGTCCCGCCCGAAACCACGCCGAGCCCGGCTTCGACCAGGCTCGCCGCCAGCGCGCGGGCATTTTCGACGATACGGTGGGCGTAGAGCTTGAATTCGGGGCGCAGCGCCTCGCGGAAGGCGACCGCCTTCGCCGCGACGATGTGCATCAGCGGCCCGCCCTGCAGCCCGGGGAAGATCGCCGAGTTGAACTTCTTCGCCAGATCCTCGTCATTGGTCAGGATAATGCCCGAACGCGGGCCGCGCAGCGACTTGTGCGTGGTCGAGGTGACGACATGCGCGTGCGGGAAGGGCGAGGGATGCGCCCCGCCCGCGACCAGCCCCGAGAAGTGCGACATATCGACCATCAGATAGGCGCCCACCGCGTCCGCGATCGCGCGGAAGGCGGCAAAATCCCAGTGGCGCGAATAGGCGGTGCCGCCGGCGATGATCAGCTTGGGGCAGTGTTCGTGCGCCAGCCGCTCCACCTCGGCCATGTCGATCAGATGGTCCTCGCGCCGCACGCCATAGGGGATCGGCTTGAACCATTTGCCGCTCATGTTGACCGGCGAACCATGGGTGAGGTGCCCGCCCGAATTGAGATCGAGCCCCATGAAGGCGTCGCCCGGATTGAGCAGCGCGAGGAACACCGCCTGGTTCATCTGGCTGCCCGAATTGGGCTGCACATTCGCGAAGTCGCACCCGAACAATTGCTTGGCGCGCTCGATCGCCAGCGTCTCGACGACATCGGCATAGTCGCAGCCGCCATAATAGCGCTTGCCGGGGTACCCTTCGGCATATTTGTTGGTGAACACCGAACCGGCGGCCTCCAGCACCGCGCGGCTGGCGATGTTCTCGCTCGCGATCAGCTCGATCTTGTCGCGCTGGCGGGCGAGTTCGTTGTTGACGGCCTGGGCGATCTCGGGATCGGCCTCGGCGAGGCTATCGTGCCAGAAGCCGTGCATCGGATCGTGGCTGTCGTTCATCGCGGTCGCGGTCATGCCAGGGTCTCCTGCGGGGCGCCGAGCTTGTCGACGCGGTGTTGGTGGCGGCCGCCTTCGAAGTCGGCCGAGAGGAAAGCGGTGAGGATGGCGCGCGCCATCTCCTCGCCGATCAGCCGCGCGCCGAACGCGACCGCGTTGGCGTCGTTGTGCTGGCGGGCGAGCGTGGCGCTCAAGGGATCGTCGACGCGGGCGCAGCGCAAGGCGGGATGGCGGTTGACCGCGATCGAGATGCCGATGCCGCTGCCGCACACCGCGATGCCGCGCTCGGCGCGCCCGCTCGCGACCGCTTCGGCGAGGGCGCGGCCGAAATCGGGATAATCGACGCTCGCCGTGCCGTTCGTCCCCAGGTCGAGCACGTCATGCCCGGCGGCCTCCAGCCAGGGGACGAGCGCCGCCTTCAGCGGATAACCGGCATGATCGGAGGCGATGGCGAGCTGCATCCACGAGCACCTATGCGAGGAAGTCGCCCCTTTAACCGAGCCCCGGGCGCGGCGCCACCCCGGCGCGCGCTCGGTCGAAGGCGGGCGCAGAAAATCGCTTGCGCGCGGCGCGATAGCGGTTACCGACAGCGGCCGTGAGCGAGCCCCAAGACGCGAATGCCGCCCGGGCGCGGCTGGTCGAATTGCTCTGGCGCTGTGGCCAGGAGGAGCGCGCGGCTCTGTCGGAACTGTACCGTCTCACCAGCGCAAAACTTTTTGGGATCGTCTTTCGTATCTGTGGCGAGCGCCAAGGGGCCGAGGATGTGTTGCAGGATGTGTATCTGACGATCTGGAAACGCGCCGGCGCCTATGAGTCGCACCGGGCGAGCCCGATCACCTGGCTGGCGACGATCGCCCGCAACCGCGCGATCGACTGGCGGCGCGCGCAGGGCAAGCGTGCGTTCTCGGCGATCGACGAGGCGGCGCCGATCCCCGATGATCGCCCCGGTGCGGAGGCCGGCTTGCTCGCCGACGAGGCCGAGCGCCGGCTGCACCTGTGCCTCGACGCGCTGGAAGAGCGCGCGCGCGACGCGATCCGCACCGCCTTCTTCGACGGGCTGACCTATGCCGAACTCGCCGAGGCCCGCGCGGTGCCATTGGGGACGATGAAAAGCTGGGTCCGCCGCGGGCTGATCCGGCTGAAGGAGTGCGTCGAGCAATGAGCGCGCCCGACGAGCTTCCCGACGATGGCGCCACCCAGGCAGCCGAACTCGCGCTCGGCCTGCTCGAAGGGCCGGAGCGCGCGGCGGCTTTGCGCCGGCTGCTCGCCGAACCGGGCTTCGCCGCCGAGGTCGATGCCTGGCGCGCGCATTTCGCGCTGCTGCTGCCGGTGCTACCCGGCCGGGCAGCGCCCGAGACGGTCCTGGAGCGCGTCGAGGCGGCGCTGGACGGTCGCGGGGCTGCGCCGGCGGGGATTTGGCGGGGCTGGCAGTGGCTGGCAGGGGCCGCGACGCTGGTCGCGGCGACGCTCGCCGGGGTCTTGGTGCTGCGCCCCGCGCCGGCGCCGGTGGTCATCGCCCAGGCCCCCGCGCCGCTGCCGATCCTCGCCGCCGCGATCGTCTCCACCGATGGCGAAGCGCCCGCCGTGGCCGCGGTTTACGAGCCCGGACGCGACCTGCTCCGCGTCGCCGGCACCGTCCCCACCGACGCCGGCCACAGCCCGGAACTCTGGGTGATCGCCGCCGACAAGCTGCCGGTGTCGCTCGGCGTGATCGGCGCCGGACCCAATGACGTGACGATCGCGCGGCTGCACAAGCGTCGATTTGTCGCGGGATCACAATTGGTTATCACCGCCGAAGCGCGCGGCGGCTCGCCCGACGGCAAGCCGCACGGCCCAGCGATCGGCGCGGGCGCCCTCGCGAAAATCTAGCGCGAGCGCTCCACTTCGACCCACCCCAACCCCTCCCTTTCAGGGAGGGGCTGAAATCCGCCCAACCTGCTCCCCTCCCTGACAGGGAGGGGCTGGGAGTGGGTCGAAGCGGCGCACAACGGCGGAACATCAGAACCCCTGCGACACCCCCGTTACACCAAAGCGCTTTGTCGCACGCGCCCCCGCTGCTATCGCCCGGCAATGCCCCATCTCTATCTGGTCGACGGTTCCGGCTATATCTTCCGCGCCTATCACCGCCTGCCACCGCTGACGAACAAGCATGGCGAGCCGGTCGGCGCGGTCTATGGCTATACGACGATGTTGTGGAAGCTCGCCGATGAGCTCCACAAGGCGGAAGGGCCAACGCATATGGCGGTGGTGCTCGACAAGGGCAGCCATTCGTTCCGCAACGATCTTTACGATGATTACAAGGCGCACCGCCCGCCGCCGCCCGAGGATCTCGTCCCGCAATTCCCGATGATCCGCGATGCGACCCGCGCCTTCTCGCTCCCCTGCATCGAGAAGGAGGGGCTGGAGGCCGACGACATCATCGCCAGCTACGCCAAGGCCGCGCTCGCCCAAGGCTGGTCGGTCACGATCGTCTCGTCCGACAAGGATCTGATGCAGCTGATCGAGCCTGGGCTCGACCTGTACGACACGATGAACAACCGCCGCCTGAACGCGCCGGAGGTCGTCGAGAAGTTCGGCGTCGGGCCCGATAAGCTGGGCGATGTGCTCGCGCTGATGGGCGACAGTGTCGACAACGTGCCCGGCGTGCCCGGCGTTGGCCCCAAGACGGCGGCCAAGCTGATCCTGGAGCATGGCGACCTGGAAAGCGTGCTCGCCGCCGCGCCCGCGATGAAGCCGGGGAAGCTGCGCGACAATCTGATCGACCATGCCGAAATGGCGCGCCTCTCCCGCGTGCTGGTGACACTGAAGAGCGACGCCCCGCTCGCCGAGCCGCTCGACGCGCTCGAGCTTCAGGGCATTCCCGAGCCGCCGCTGCGCGCCTTCCTGGAGCATCACGGCTTCAAGTCGCTGCTGGCGAAACTGGGCGCGGTGGCCGATCCGCCGGTCGCTTCGCCCACCCCGGTCGCGGCCGAGGATGACCCGCCCTGCGACCATGACGGTTACGAAACCGTCGTCACCGAAGAAGCGCTCGATGCCTGGATCGCGGCGGCGCGGGCGCAAGGCTATGTCGCGGTCGATACCGAGACGACCGGCCTCAACGCCGCGCGCGCGGAGCTCGTGGGAGTGAGCCTCGCCCTCGCGCCTAACAAGGCGTGCTACATCCCGGTCGGCCACGGCGCGAAGGACATGTTCGCCGAGGAGTGGCCTCAGCTCGATCGCGACGTGGCGCTCGCCAAGCTGAAACCGCTGCTCGAGGACGAAAGCGTCCTCAAGATCGGGCATAATCTGAAATACGACATGGTCGTGCTCGGCCGCTGCGGGATCGACGTGGCGCCGCATGACGACACGATCCTGATGAGCTTCGCGCTCGGCGCAGGGCTCAACGGCCACGGCATGGACGAGCTGGCGACGACGCACCTCTCGCACCAGTGCATCGCTTACAAGGACGTGGTCGGCACCGGCAAAAGCCAGCGCGGCTTTGGCGAGATCGACTTGAAGAGCGCCACCCGCTACGCCGCAGAGGATGCGGACGTGACGCTCCGGCTCTGGCGCCGCTTCAAGCCGCGCTTGCCCGCCGAAGGCGCGACGCGGGTGTATGAGATGGTCGATCGCCCGCTTCCCCCGGTGATCGCGCGAATGGAGCGGCACGGCATCAAGGTCGACGCCAAGCGTTTGGCCGAGCTGTCGGCGGAATTTTCGGGCCAGATCGCGCGCCTCGAAACCGAGATCCACGCGGTCGCGGGCGGCCCCTTCACCATCGGCAGCCCCAAGCAACTGGGCGATGTGCTGTTCGAGCGGATGGGGCTGAAGGGCGGGCGCAAGGGCAAGTCCGGCGTCTATTCGACCGACGCGAGCGAACTCGAACGGATCGCCGCCGCCAAGGGGACGGCGGGCGCCGAACTCGCCGCGAAGGTGCTCGACTGGCGCCAGCTGACCAAGCTCAAAAGCACCTATACCGACGCGCTCCAGGCCGAGATCAACCCGGCCACCGGGCGCGTGCATACGAGTTACGGGCTGACCGGCGCGCAGACCGGGCGCTTGTCGTCGAACGATCCCAACCTGCAGAACATCCCGATCCGCACCGAGATCGGCCGCCAAATCCGCGACGCGTTCGTGGCCGAACCCGGCCATGTGCTGCTCGCCGCCGACTATTCGCAGATCGAGCTGCGCCTGGCGGCGCACATGGCCGACGTACCGGCGCTGCGCGAGGCGTTCGCGAACGGGACGGACATCCATTCGATGACCGCGCAGGAACTGTTCGGCGAGGTGAACCGCGACACGCGCGGGCGGGCGAAGACGATCAACTTCGCGATCCTCTATGGCATTTCGCGCTGGGGCCTGGCGGGGCGGCTCGACGTGACGCCGGACGAGGCGCAGTCGATGATCGACCGCTATTTCGAGCGGTTCCCCGGCATCAACCGCTACATCGCCGAGACGATCAGCCGGGCCAAGGAAACCGGATATACCGAGACGCTGTTCGGCCGGAAGACGCATTTCCCCCGACTGCAATCGAAGAACCAGGCCGAGCGCCAGGGGTCCGAACGCGCCGCGATCAACGCGCCCATCCAGGGGACCAGCGCCGACATCATCAAGCGCGCGATGGTGCGCATGAGCCCCGCGCTGGCGGCCGAGGGGCTGCACGAGGTGAAGATGCTGCTCCAGGTGCATGACGAACTGGTGTTCGAAGTGCCCGAAGCGCTGGTCGACGCCGCCAAGCCGGTGATCGAGCGGGTGATGGCGACCGCCGCCGAACCCGCGGTTACGCTGACCGTACCGCTGGGCGTGGAGATCGGGGTTGGAGCCAGCTGGGGGGCAGCACACTGATGAGCCAATATCGGGAGCGCTTGCAATTGTGGGTGCGGGAAGCCCTTGGAACTCTCGGTGGGAAGGGGACCGTCGTAGAGGTCTCCCGCCAAATCTGGCTGGAGCACGAACAAGATCTTCGCGGTGAGGGTAATCGATTCTTTACTTGGCAATATGACGTGCGCTGGGCTGCCGACGCGCTCCGCAAGCAAGGCAAACTTGGCCTGCAGCGCAGCGGAACGAAAAGCCTGTGGGTGCTGAAGCCTTGAGGCGACAGTTAGCTAAGGGCCGGCTTTGAGCGTGGCGTCCTCATCCCCAACCGACGATATCGCCACGCTCGCTAAGGGCGGGCGGACCAATGTGCTCGGCTTCATCCTGCGCTTGCTCGCGCGCGTGCCATTCCTGTTCGTGGCGGGGCGGCTTTATGGCGCGGAGACCGTCGGGCGGTTCGCGCTCGCGGTGGTGGTGGTGGAACTCGCCGCGCTGCTCGCGACGCTCGGCATGAAGCGTGGCCTCGCCCAGGCGCTGAGCGAGGCCGAGCGGCCCCACGCGCATGTCGCCTGGGATGCACTGGTGGTGGCGCTGCTCGCCTCGGTCGCGGCCAGCGCCTTGCTCTTCGCTTTCCCGCACATCATGTACCCCAGCGAGCCGCCGCACGGCCTCGCGCGCTTCCTGCCCGGCATCGTGTTCGCCATCGCCTGGTCGGACGTGAGCCTCGCCGCGCTCGCCTATCGCCGCGACCTGCGCGCGACGGTGACGGCGCGCGCCATCATCGAGCCCTGGACGATTTCGATCGCGGCGGTGGTGCTGTGGCCGATCGCCCGGCATGACGGGCTGGAGCTGAGCTATATGCTCTCGATGCTCGCGGCGGTGGTCGCCTCGATGGTGCCGTTCGTGCGCAGCTATGGCCTGCCGCGCGGCTGGACGCCCCGGCTGGCGACGATCACCGCGCTCGCCTGGCGCAACGTACCGCTTGCCGGGGCGGACGCGATCGAATGGGCGACGCGCAATGTCGATCGCTTCATCCTGGGCCAGCTGTTCGCGCCCTCGATCGTTGGCGTCTATTACGTCGCGCAGCAGATCGCCTCGCTCCCAGGCCGGCTGAAGACCAGTTTCGACCCGATCCTGGGCCCGGTGATCACTCAGAGCCTCGCCGCCGGAGACAAGGCCGCCGTCGCGAGCCAGGTGCGGCAAGTGGGGTTCTGGATCATGGCGGCGCAGGGGTGTCTCGCGTTGATGGGCTGCATTCCGGGCGAGGCGGTGATGGGGACGGTCGGCCCGCAATTCGTCTCAGGCACCGCCGCGCTGGCCTTCCTGCTGATCGCCGAAGTGCTCGCGGCGACCGCATCGGTAAGTGAATCGGCGCTGGTCTATGTCGCGCGGCACCGCAATCTGCTGATCTCGGCGACGATGCTGGGGGTGCAGATCGGCCTGAGCTTCATCCTGATCTACGCGATGCGCGCGCTCGATTATCCGCCCAAGTTCCAGGCGGCGGGACCGGCACTCGCGCTGATGCTGTCGCTCGCGCTGACCTCGTTCGTGAAGTCGCACCTGCTCGCCCGGTTGCTAGGCGCGCGCGTGTCGGGGTGGCGCTGGCAACTGGCGGGAGCGGCACTGGTCGCGATCGCGGTGGGCAGGCTCTTCACCTCGCTCCCCCACCGCTTCGAATGGGCCGAACTGGTCTTCGGGCTGCCGGCGATCGCCGCGAGCTATTTGCTGGTGATCTGGCGCTTCGCCTTCGGTCCGGCGGACCGGGCGCTGTTCAAGCGGATGCCGCGCGCGCGCTGATGTTTGGTCCCGGCAGTTGATGGTGCGGGTCCAACGTGAAGCGATTTAGCTCAGAAGTCCGGCATTTGCAGATGTATTTGTAGGATGTGAGGCCGCGCAGGGTCTTGAGGCGACGGCCGTAGTTATAGGCGTTGATGAAGTCGTGGAGGTGCGCGGTCAGTTGGGCATGTCCGTCGTAAGGGTAGCGTTCGGCCGTTGCCTCCTTGATGGTTCGGCTCATTCGCTCGACTTGCCCGTTTGTCCACGGGCGCTTGATCTTGGTGAGCCGACGCGCGATCCCGTCGCGCCGCAGCAGGATGTGCAGTCGCCGATCGCCGAACCGGCGCCGCTCCGCCGCCGGCTCGCGCAGCCGACCCGGCAGATCCGCAACGTCCGGGCGGCACGAGCCGTAGCGCATGCTCTTGCGGTCCGCGCCGCTCACCGCGCGGGCACGCCGCCCGCTTATGCCGAACCCAGCCTGCAACCGCGCGACCGTCTCCCGCTTGGCGGCCGCGCTCACCACTTTTTTGCGAGCAGGTTGTTGGCTTCGCCGCCCTTAGGGTCAGACCCGCGTTGTCCAGTATCGCATCCGTCAGCAGCCGCTTGAGCTTGACGTTCTCATCATCGAGCGCCTTCAGCCATTTGGCGTCCGACACCTTCAGCCCGCCATATTTGACCTTCCACGCATAATGGGTCGCGCTCGACATCCCGTGGTTGCGGCATAGCTCCGTCATCACCGTGCCCGCCTCGGCCTCCTTCAAAATGCCGATGGTCTGCTCTTGCGAAAACAGCTTCCGCTTCACTCGTCCGTCCTTCCCAAGGGCCGGACTCTAGCTCCTCCTGGAAGAAAAAACGGGGGTGACGTCACCAAATCGGTCACGTTTCAGCGGAGAATGTCATCCTGACCCTAACCCACCAGCCACAGCGCCGCGCCGGTCGCGAGCGCCAGCGCCACCAAGGTCGTGCTCGCGATCACGTAGAGCGGCCGCGCGCCGCCTTCGAGCAGCTGGCGCATCGGGGAGCGGATCGCGGTCGCGGTCACCGCCGTCGCCAGCATCGCCCCCGCCAGTCCTTCCGCGCCGATCGTCACCATGCGCGGCAGCGGCACCAGCGAGTTGACGCCCGCCAGCACGAAAAAGCCGATCACGAACCATGGCACCCCGGCCCTGGGACCACTGCCCTCGCCCTTGAAGAACAGCGCGATCACCCCGAGCACGGGCGCGAGCAAGGCGACCCGGGTGAGCTTGACGATCGCGGCATTCTGCCCGGCGCCGGGTGAGTAGGCATAGCCCGCGCCCAGGGTCTGCGCGACATCGTGGATCGACGCGCCGAGCATATAGCCCGCCTTCACATCGCTCAGCATCATCAGCTGCGCGAGGCTGGGATAAAGCACCAGCGCGAGCGCGCTCATCGCCGAGATGCCGACCAGCACCAGCGTCAGCTGCCCCTGGTTGATCCGCCGCTCGCCCAAGGTCGTCGCGATCGCAAGCGCCGCCGACGCGCCACAAATCGCGACCGCGCCCCCCGCGAGCACCCCGAACGCGCTCGAAAATCCGAAGCGCCGCGCGGCGATCACCCCGCTGCCGATCACCGCCGCCACCGTCACCACCACGCACAGCAAGGCGGTGGGGCCGAGCGCGACGATCTGCGCGAAGGTGACGCGCACGCCGATCAACACGATCCCCCAGCGTAGCAGCGCGCGCGAGGCGAAGCCGAGCCCCGCGTGCAGCCGCGCGTCCGCCGACAGGAAATTGAGCGCGAGCCCGATCAGCAGCGCCATCAGCGTCAGCGGCGCGTGATAATGATCGGCGATGAACCCCGCCGCCGCCGTCCCCGCCCCGGCGACGACCAGGCCGGGCACATAATCGCGCCAACTGGCGCGCGGCGTCGGCTCGATATCGCCGAACAGGTCCGCCGCCATCGGCAAGCGGCGCTTGTCGCCCTCCCCAGGCGGATTTGCTTGCATCGTCGCTCCTGCCAGTCGAGCATCGTGAGTGATCCACTTGCGTGGATCCGGTACCGGCCCGCTCCCCCTCCCGGCCACCCAGATGATACTGCCGTTGGGTGGTCGGGAGGGGGAGCGGGCCGGTACCGCGCGGTTCAACTTGTTGAACCGCACCCTAGCCAAGCCAAGCGCAAGCTGACAACGTTGGCGGAAAAAACGGGGAGAGGGTGTTGAGCGAAGCTGCGGGGCGTGCGCGTTGGCTGATCGTGGCGATGGTGTTCGCCGCCGTCACGCTCAATTATGTCGATCGCCAGATATTGGCGCTGCTCAAGCCGACGCTGGAGAAGGCGTTCGACTGGTCCGAGCGGGACTATGCGAACATGGGCAGCGCCTTCCAGTTCGCGACCGCCTTCGCGTTCCTCGGCACCGGCTGGTTCATTGATCGCGTCGGCCTGCGCTGGGGGTTCGCGCTCGGGGTCGCGGTGTGGAGTCTGGCCGGCATGGCGCACGCGCTCGCGACCGGAGTGGTGGGGTTCATCACCGCGCGCGCGGTGCTGGGGATCGCCGAATCGGTCGGCACGCCGGCCGCGGTGAAGACCGCCGCGACCTATTTCGATCAGCGCGAGCGGCAATTGGCGCTCGGCATCGGCAACACCGCGCCCAATTTCGGCGCGATTGTCACCCCGGCGCTGATCCCGCCGCTCGCGGTGGCGTTTGGCTGGCAGGCGGCGTTCCTGCTCGCGGGCGGGCTGGGGCTGCTATGGGTGGCGCTGTGGTTCACGATCCGCGTCCGCCCGGTCGCACAGGATGCGGTCGCACCCGCGCCGGTGCGCTGGATCGAGGTCGCCCGCTCGCGCACCACGCTCGCGATCGCGGTGGCCAAGGTGCTGTCGGATCAGGTGTGGTTCTTCATGCTGCTGTGGCTGCCCGATCTGTTCCACCGGCTGTTCGCGATGAAGCAGGGGCAATTGGGGCTGCCGCTAGTGCTCGTCTACACGATGGCGGCGGCGGGGGCACTCACCGGCGGGGCACTGCCGGCGCGGCTGCTGGCGCGCGGATGGACCACCAACCGCGCGCGCAAGACGGCGATGCTGCTCTACGCGCTGCTGGTGCTGCCGATCGCGTTCGTCCAGTCGATCACCGATCCCTGGGCGGCGGCGCTGGTGCTGGGGCTGGGGCTGTTCGCGCATCAGGGTTTTTCGACCAATGTGTTCGGCGTCACCACCGATATCGTCCCCGCGCGCGCGGTGGGGACGACGATCGGGATCGCGGCGTTCTGCGGCAATCTCGGCTCGATCGGGATGATCCAGTTCCAGGCGCGCGCGATCGAATGGGGCTGGGGCTATGCGCCCGCGCTCGCGATCTGCGCGTCGAGCTATCTGATCGCGCTGACGCTGCTCCACCTGCTGATCCCCCGGATCGAGCCGGTCGAGAGCGGTGGCGCGCCCATGGTGATGGCGCACTGAGCGCGACGAACAATATAGCGCTTGACTTGTTCGCCGCGAGTTTCCGGCACGCGATCGACTCACCGCAGAAAAACGGTCTTTCGTCGCAGCCGCGGAATCCTATCTATGGTCGCGTAAGGCGCCCTCCCGCATGATGGCGCGACATGGAACGCATCGTGTTGAAACGGCAGGAGATTGACGCGCGCAATCACCGCGCGCTGCTCGGCACCGCGGTGGCGGCGATCGTGCTGGCGGGTTGCCAGACGACCGAGGCCGCGCGGCTGATCCCCGCCGTCGGCGTGGCGAGCGCGCCGACTCTGGCGACGGTTACTCCAGTGCCGCCCGCGCCCCGGCTGGTGCCGCCGCCCGCTGGCTTGCAGAATTCGGTGCAGCTGCTCGTCCGCCAGTTCCAAGGCAAGGTCGGCGCCGCGGTGGCGAGCGTCGATCAGGGCTGGCTGCTCTCGGCCAATGGCGATGTCCGCCTGCCGCAGCAGAGCGTTTCGAAGCTGTGGGTGGCGATGACGGTGCTCGACGGGATCGACGCCGGCCGCTTCACGCTCGACACGCCGATGAAGGTGACGCGCGAGGACCTGACGCTGTTTCACCAGCCGATCGCGGCGATGGTAAAGCCCGGCCAGGGCTTCGATACCACGGTCGGCGATCTGCTCCAGCGCGCGCTGACGCAGAGCGACAACACCGCCAACGACCGGCTGCTGCGCTTCGTCGGCGGCCCCGAGGCGGTGCGCGGCTTCATCGCGCGCAAGGCGCTCGGCAATATCCGCTTCGGCCCCGGTGAGCGGCTGCTCCAGGCGCAGACCGCCGGGCTGCAATGGCGGCCCGATTTCGCCTTTAACAACGGCTTCATCCGCGCCCGCGCCGCACTGCCGCTGGAGGCGCGCAGCGCCGCGCTTGATGCCTATGTCGCCGATCCGCCCGATGGCGCCGCCCCGGCCGCGATCGCGACCGCGCTCTCCCGGCTGAAACAGGGCGAGCTGCTGCGCCCCTTCACCACCGGCTATCTGATCGCGACGATGGAATCTTCCAAGACCGGGCGGATGCGACTGCGCGGCGCGGTGCCGCTGGGCTGGAGCTTTGGCCACAAGACCGGCACCGGCCAGGATCTGCTCTCGCGCACCGCTGGCTATAACGATGTCGGCATCCTGACGGCGCCCGATGGCCGCAGCTATACGCTCGCGGTGATGATCGGCGACACCCGCCGCCCGATCGCCGAGCGCCAGGCGTTGATGCAGCAGGTGGTGGCGAGCATCATCGCCTATCACGGCCCCGGCAACATGGCGGCGGTGAGCAGCCCGGGAAGCTCGGCCACGCCCTGAAGCGCCAGCGAAGGTCGGCCAGCGTACCGCGCGCCCATCCGCGCCGCGCCCGGCGCCGTAGCTGGGCTCGGCACCACTTGAGGGTGCTCCCGCACTTTGGAGGCAATCCGATGAAGAACTTTCTGCGCGCGGCGACCTTCGCCGCGGCCGTGACGACGCTTGGGCTTTCGGCCGGTGGCCTGGCGATCGCCAAGAACCCGATGGTCGGCGGCGCGGCGATGTACCCGACCAAGACGATCGTCCAGAACGCGGTCAACTCGAAGGACCACACCACCCTCGTCGCCGCGGTGAAGGCGGCGGGGCTGGTCGATACGCTGTCGAGCCCCGGCCCGTTCACCGTGTTCGCGCCGACCAACGCCGCCTTCGCCAAGCTCCCCGCCGGCACCGTCGACACGCTGCTGAAGCCCGAGAACAAGGATCAGCTGACTCAGGTACTCACCTATCACGTCGTCCCCGGCCGGATCGCGGCGGGTGAGATCGCGGCCAAGGTGAAGACGCAAGGGAGCGCGACCTACACCACCGTCCAGGGCGGCACGCTCACGTTCAAGAAGGGCGCCAAGGGCTATACCGTCACCGACGCTAAGGGCGGCACCGCCAACATCACCATCGCCGATGTCGGGCAGTCGAACGGCATGATCCATGTGATCGATCGCGTGCTGCTGCCGTAAATCTTCATCGAAGCGCGCATCCGAGGGCCTGGCGTTACCGTAGCTGGCGACAGCGCACCCGGACGCGCTCGAGCGCCCTTCCCATCCCCGGCGCTCGTGGGGCCTGCCGTTCTAGCCCGCGGCAGGCCCCTTCACCTCACCGCCAGCGAGCGCATGGGCCAGTAAGCGTAAGCGATTGTCACCGCGCGGCCCTTCGCGTATCTGGCGGCACTCTTTGGCCCTTGGAGACCCGGTGATGAAAGCCCCGCGCAACCGCGCCGTTCGCAGCGCGGTGATCCGCCACGAACATTTGAGCAAACAGGGCATTCTGGAACGGACCTTCACTTTCGCGTTCCGCGGGCTGGTCTATGCGCAAATCTGGGAAGACCCCGCGGTCGATCTGGAGGCGCTCGCCGTCACCCCCGATTGCCACATCGTCCAGATCGCCTCGGGCGGGTGCAACGTGCTCAGCTATCTCACCGCCAATCCCAAGGCGATCACCGCGGTCGATCTCAACACCGCGCATATCGCGCTCAACAAGCTGAAGCTCGCCGCCGCGCGGCATCTGCCCGATTACGCGCATTTCCACCGCTTCTTCGGGCGGGCGAACACCAAGGAGAATATCGGCGCCTATCGCCGTTATGTCCGCCCGCATCTCGACGACACGACGCGGCGCTATTGGGAAGGCCGCGATCTGATCGGCCGGCGGCGCATCTCGGGCTTCACCCGGGGCGTGTACAAGCAGGGGCTGCTCGGCAGCTTCATCGGCGCCGCGCACCTGCTCGCGCGGCTGAACGGGGTGAACCCCAAGGTGATCCTGCGCGCCAACTCGCGCGAAGAGCAGCGCGAGATTTTCGACCGCGAATTCGCTCCGATCTTCGACAAGGCGTTCGTCCGCTGGCTCACTGATCAGCCCGCCTCGCTGTTCGGGCTCGGCATCCCGCCCGCGCAGTACGAGGCGCTGGCCGGCGACTCGAAGATGGCGGTCGTCCTGCGCGAGCGGCTGGAAAAGCTTGCTTGCGATTTCGATCTGCGCGAGAATTACTTCGCTTGGCAGGCATTCGGCCGCGGCTATCAGGATGCGCCCGATGCCTCGCTGCCGCCTTATCTTCAGGCGGCGAACTATCAGGCGGTGCGCGAGCGCGCGCCGCGCGTCGAAGTGCGCCACGCCAATTTCATCGACTATCTGAAGACCTGCCCCGATGCCTCGCGCGATCGCTATGTGCTGCTCGACGCGCAGGACTGGATGACCGACGAAATCCTCACCAGCCTGTGGACCGAGATCACCCGCACCGCCAAGCCGGGCGCGCGCGTGCTGTTCCGCACCGCCGGCGCGCCGACGATCCTGCCCGGCCGGGTGCCCGACGCGGTGCTAGGCCGCTGGGATTACCGCTCCGAGGAATCGCTCGATTACACCCGGCGCGATCGCAGCTCGATCTATGGCGGCGTCCATCTTTACGTGCTGAAGGACTGATGGCGGGCGATCACGCGGGGCACATGGATGCGATCTATCGCAGCCAGCGCCACATCTATGACCTGACGCGCAAATATTATCTGCTCGGGCGCGACCGGCTGATCGCCGAACTCGCGCCGCCGGCGGGGGGCACGGTGCTGGAGATTGGCTGCGGCACCGGGCGCAACCTGATCGCCGCCGCGCGCCGCTTCCCCCAGGCGCGCTATTTCGGGATCGATATTTCCGAAGCGATGCTCGAGACCGCGCGGGCGAGCGTCACCAAGGCGGGCCTCGCCGATCGGATCACCCTGGCGCAGGGCGACGCGACCGCTTTCGACGCGCCGGCGCTGTTCGGTGTCGAGCGCTTCGACCGGATTTTCCAGAGCTATACGCTTTCGATGATCCCCGATTGGACGGGCGCCCTGCGCGAGGGCGCGGGGAAGCTCGCGCCCGGCGGGCGGCTCGACGTGGTCGATTTCGGCCAGCAAGAGCGGCTGCCGGGGGCCTTCAAGGCGCTGCTCTTCGCCTGGCTCGGCCAGTTCGACGTGACGCCCCGCGCGGCGTTGCCCAAGGTGCTCGATGACGTCGCGGCGGGCGCCGGGCTGACGGCCCGCTTCACCCCGCTCTACCGCGGCTATGCCTGGGCCGGGCGGCTGAGCTGAGCTTGGTGGTGATGGGCGGGAATGCTATCTATGGCGCCATGAACAAGCCTTCCACCCTATCCGCTCCCGAGCGGGACACCGAGGGCTTCACCGCCGCCGAGTTCGCGATGATGGTCGGCTGCGGGGCGTTCGCGGATATGCGGGTCGAGTTGGTTCGGGGAAAGATCGTCAGGATGTCGCCGGCTTACGTCGCTCATAGCAGGCGCGTCGCATTGGTAACCGGCGCGCTTTATGCAGCGCTGGGTAAGGATGCGCTGCTGCTGGTTGATCCGATGGTCGCGCTCGACGACACGTCCGTTTTGGCGCCCGATATTGTCCTGGCAGTGCCCGGCCCGCTGCCCGAGGGCCAGCTGCCTGCCAGGGCGGTATCCCTGGCCATCGAAGTCGCCGACACCACCCTAAGCCGCGACTTGGGCTGGAAGGCACAGGATTATGCGCGTGCCGGCATCGGACAATATTGGGTGATGGACGTAACGGCGGAGGTGACTCACGTTTTTACCGAACCGAATCTTGAGGGTTATGGGAAAAGGGTGGTCATCCGCTTCACCGAACCCCTCCCCGTTCCCAGCTACGACGCCAGCATCACCCTCGCATGAGCCCGCCTCCTTTGCCCCGTTGGCTCGGCCTTGCCGGGCTGTTGCCGCAACTCGCGGCACTCGCGATCGTGCTGAGCGGGGATCGCGCGCATCACTTCCAGGCGCTGACGCTCGCATACGCCTATGCGGCGCTGATCCTGTCGTTCCTCGGCGGGCTGTGGAGGGGCCTCGCCGCCCGCGCCGAGGCGCCGCCCGCCTGGCTATGGGTGGCGGCGGTGGTTCCCTCGCTCGTCGCGCTGGCGAGCGCGGTCCCCTGGTCCGAAGGGCGCCCCTGGCCCGGCCCATCGCTCGTCGTGCTGGGGGTGGCGCTCATCGCCGCGCTCGGTGTCGATTGGCGCCTCGCCCGCGCGCGGCTGGCGCCTGAATGGTGGCTCGCGCTGCGCGTGCCTTTATCGCTCGGTTTGGGGCTCGCGACGCTCGCGATCGCCGCCTTCGGCTGATTGCCTCTTCACAACTCCCCGCTTTTTCATAGAGTTGGTGGAGAACGGGCGGAGAAGCGACGATGCGTTGGTGGGCGTTGGCGGTGGTGCTGCTCGGGCTCACGTCGCCCGCCCGGGCGGAGTGGTTCGAGGCGAGCAACGCCCATTTCGTGATCTATGGCGATCTGCCGCGCGCCAAGATGCAGCAGTTCGCCGATCGGCTCGAACGCTTCGATGCGGCGCTGCGCCAAGGGCTGAACCTGCCCGCAACCCCCGGCACCCCGGGCGACCGGGTGACGATCTATGTCGTGCGCGATCAGGACGCGGTGGTGAAGCTCCACGGCAAGGGCGCCGGCTCGGTCGCGGGCTTCTACATCCCCCGCGTCGAGGGGCCGATCGCGATCACCCCGCGCGAGACCGATGGCGACGATCAATTCTTCAACGCCCAGCTGGTGCTGTTCCACGAATATACCCACCACGCGATCCTCAGCAGCAGCAGCGGCTATTATCCCGGCTGGGCGGGGGAAGGCCTCGCCGAATTCTTTTCGGTGGCGCGCTTCCAGCCCAATGGCGATGTGGTGATGGGGGCGGCCAACAATGCGCGCGCCTATTCGATCCTGACCGATCTGCCGATGAGCGTCACCGATCTGATCGCGACCGACACCCGCAAGCTCGACGCCGAGGCGAATGATCAGAAATACGCCCGGGGCTGGCTGTTGATCCATTATCTGCTGCTCGGCGGCAAGCGGCCGGGCCAGTTCGACAAGTTCATGGCGCAGGTGAACAAGGGCGTGCCGGCGATGGACGCGGCCAAGGCGGTGTTCGGCGATCTGCGCCAGCTCAACCGCGAGCTCGATCGCTACCGCGAAGGCAAGCTCCGCGCGGTGGTGATCGCCAGCGACAAGCTGAAGCCGCTGCCCGTTTCGCTGCGCGCGCTCGATCCGGGCGAGGCGGCGATGATGCCGCTGCGCATCCGCTCGACCGCAGGCGTGAATGACGAGCAGGCCAAGGCGCTGATCGCCCCGGCGCGCGCGATCGCGGCGCGCTATCCCGAGCATCGCTGGGTGCAGCGCGTGCTCGCCGAAATGGAGTTCGACGCCGGCAACCTGGCCGAAGCGGACGCCGCGTGCGACCGGGTGCTCGCCGCCGAGCCCAGCAATGTCGATGCGCTCGTCTATAAGGGCTCGATCGAGGCGCGCCGGGCGCGGGCCGCCAAGGATGAGACGGCGCGCGATCATTGGAAGGCGGCGCGGCGCTGGTTCGTGAAGGCCAACCGCGCCGATCCCAATTACGCCTATCCGTTCGTGCTGTTCTATTCGACCTTTGCGCCGCTCGGCGAAACACCGAACGCCAGTGCGGTCAAGGGGTTGGAGGAAGCGGTCGCGCTGGTACCGCAGGCCGACGGGCCACGGGTGATGCTGGCTTACGAGAAGCTGCGCGCGGGCGACCTCGCCGCCGCGCGCGCCGCGCTCGCCCCGGTCGCCGCGAACCCGCATGGTGGGGCGGACAACCCGGCATCGAAGCTGATCGCGCTGATCGATTCTGGCGCCGATGTCGATGCGGTGCGCAAGGCCGCCGCCGCGGCGGGCACGCCCCAGGGCGACACGGGCTCGTAAGCGGTGGGAAGCGCCTAAGCCGCGAGCTTCAGCGAGAGCCGGTCCCAAATCTCGACTAGCGCCCGTGTCAGCTCGCGCATCATCGCCTCGTCATGCGCCGGGCCGGGGGTGAAGCGCAGCCGTTCGGTGCCGCGCGGCACGGTCGGGAAATTGATCGGCTGGACGTACACGCCATATTCCGCGAGCAGCACGTCGCTGATCCGCTTCGCCTTCACCGGATCGCCGACCATCAGCGGCACGATATGCGTGGTCGAGTCCATCACCGGCAGCCCGGCCTCGCGGAACAGCCGCTTGAGCATCGCCGCCGCCGCCTGCTGCCCCTCGCGCTCTTCGCTCGACGCCTTCAAATGGCGCACGCTCGCGAGCGCCCCGGCGACCAGCACCGGCGAGAGCGAGGTGGTGAAGATGAAGCCCGGCGCGTAAGAGCGGATCACGTCGACGATCACCCGATCGGCGGCGATATAGCCGCCCATCACCCCGAACGCCTTGCCCAGCGTCCCCTCGATGATCGTCAGCCGGTTGGCGACCGCGTCGCGGTCCGAAATGCCGCCGCCGCGCACGCCGTACATGCCGACGGCATGGACTTCGTCGAGATAGGTCAACGCGTTGAAGCGATCGGCGAGGTCGCAAATCTCGGCGATCGGCGCGACATCGCCCTCCATCGAATAGACGCTTTCGAACGCGATCAGCTTGGGCGCGGCCGGATCGGCCTCGGCGAGCAGTGCCTCGAGATGCGCGAGATCGTTATGGCGGAAGATGCGCTTCTCGCAGCCCGAATTGCGGATGCCCGCGATCATCGAGGCGTGGTTCAACTCGTCGGAAAAGATGATCAGACCGGGCAGGATCTTGCCCAGCGTGCCCAGCGTCGCCTCGTTCGAGACATAGCCGCTGGTGAACAGCAGCGCGGCTTCCTTGCCGTGGAGATCGGCGAGTTCGGCCTCCAGATCGATGTGATAATGGGTGTTGCCGCCGATGTTGCGGGTGCCGCCCGAGCCCGCGCCGACATCGTGCAGCGCCTCCTCCATCGCCGCGATCACCTTGGGATGCTGACCCATCGCCAGATAATCGTTCGAGCACCACACCGTGATCGGCTTCGGCCCGTTATGCCCGGCGAAGCAGCGCGCATTGGGGAAGGCGCCCTTGTTGCGCAGGATGTCGATGAAGACGCGGTAACGGCCTTCGGCATGGAGGCGATCGATCGCCTGGGCGAAGGCACGGCCATAATCGGGGCCGGGGGCGCTGGAGTCCATAGTGCCCCATAGCGCCGCTTCGGCCTGTGGAAAAGCCGGCGGCGCCCCAATGTGCGCTGCCGGCGGGTGCGGGAAGGGCGCATCGCCCTTCCCGCCGCTCGATCAGAAGAAGAAGCCGCGATAGACGTCGACCACCACCCCGCGCCGCGTGTCGATCAGCAGCACATCGTCATAATGGCGGACCCAGCGCTGCCAGGGGCGCGCGGGCGGCAGGTGATAGCGCCACGGATCGGCGATGTAGTAGCGGCCGCCCCAATAACCGGGCGCGATCCGCACGCCCGGGCGGAACGCCTGGTAGCGGAAGGGCGCATCCCAGCGGCCGCGCGCATAAACGTCGCGGTGGTCGCGGCGCCAGTCGCGTCAATCGTCGCGGCCCCAGGCGCGGTCGCGATAATCCTCGCGCAGTTCCTGGCGGGCCTGCCGCACGTCGCGACGTTCTTCCTGGATGCGATAGGGGTTGCCCGAGCGATAGGCGCGGTCGAGCTCGCGCTGTTCCTGGCGCAGATCGCGCTGGTCGCGGCGGATTTCGCCCCACGACTGGGCGCTCGCCGCCGCCGGCGCCAGCGTCGCGGCGATCAGCCCCAGGGTCATCAGTTTGCGCATGACGTTTCTCCCTTCAACTCCGGCGGACGGGAGCCGCCGACAGCCTTGGGGTTAGCCAAGCCGCGCTGAACGGGTGGCGAACCGCGCGGTCAGCTGAGCGTCAGGGTTGTCGCCAAGTGTAACGAGCCTACGGCCCGTTGCGGCCACCGCCCTGCTGCGGCCCACCGCCGATCGGCGCGCCGACCGCGCCGATATTGCCGAACAGGTCCTTGAAGAAGCTGCGCTGGCGGCCAAGCGTCGGGGTGATCTTGCGGAACGGCGTGATCTTCGCGACCTGCTCGAGCCCGGTACGTTCGATGCCGCGCACCACGCCTTTGTCGTCGAAGCGGATGCGCAGCACCGTCTCCCCCACCGGCCGGGGACGGTTATAGGCGAAGTAGCGCGTATCGCGCGAGACGTAATACCATTCGCCCTGGCCGAACTGGCTGGTGAAGGTCGGCTGGCCGAGCACGCGCGCCACCGAACTGCGGTTGTCCACCCCGGTCTGCACCGAGTTCACCAAATCGGGGTCGAGCACATAGCCCTGATGCCCGCGCAGCCGGGTGCAGCCCCCCATCGCCAGCGCGGCGCCCGCGAGCAGCACCACCAGCCGCGCCCGCGGCCCCGAAATCACGCGCATTCGAACTTCCTTTCGCGCGCGCCGATTGCAACCGGCCCGCCCAGGCTCAATATGCGGCCTTGGATGGAGGGGCAAGGGAGCGCGATGAAGGCTTTTCTGGCACGATTTCTGGGCACCGCACCGGCAGCTCTGCCGGCCGATGGACTCTATGCGGCGGTGGTCGCCGAGGGGCGCCAGCCGCATTGGTATGCCCAGGGCGGCGTTGCCGATAGCGTGACCGGCCGCTTCAACATGATCGCGACGGTGCTGAGCTTCGTGCTGCTGCGGCTGGAGCGCGAATCGGCGGCGATGCAGCTGGGGGTGCAGCTCACCGAACGCTTCATCGACGACATGGAGGGCCAGCTCCGCCAGGACGGGGTGGGCGACACCGGGGTCGCGGCGAAGATGGGCAAGCTCGTCAGCCTGCTCGGCGGCCGGCTGGGGGCGTTCCGCGACAGCTTCGGCACGACCGAGTTCGAGGGCGCGCTGGTGCGCAACCTGTACGGCGGCGCGCATCCAGCGCGGCCGGCGCTCGCGCATAGCGTGGCGAAGCTGGAGGCGCTCGCCACGCGCCTCGCCGCCGCCCCGCTCGAGGCGATCGAGGCAGGCCGGTGGTAGCACCCGAATTCTCGCGCCCCGAACGGATCGACACGATCGGGGAGCGCGCGCGGCGCGTGACGATCGAAGCGACGCCGGATGAGCGCGCCGCGCTCGCCCAGCGCTTCGGCCTCGCCGCGCTCGGCGCGCTGAGCGCCGATTTCGAGGTGCGACGCGAGGCGGCGGGGATCACCGCCACAGGCCAGGTGCGCGGCGCGGTGACGCAGCATTGCGTCGTCACCGGCGATCCCGTGCCCGCCGTGATCGACGAGATGGTCGCGCTGCGATTCGTGCCCGAGGACCAGCTCGGCGCGGGCGAGGAGATCGAGATCGAAGGCGACGCTCTCGACACGATCGGCTATGCGGGCGGTGCGATCGATCTGGGCGAGGCGGCGGCGGAAACGCTCGCGCTCGCGCTCGATCCCTTCCCGCGCAGCCCCGCCGCCGCGCAGGCGCTGCGCGATGCCGGGGTGCTGAGCGAGGAAGAGGCCGCCGAAGCGCGCAGCCCCTTCGCCGCGCTCAAAGGGCTGGGCACGGTACGCCGGTGAACCGATTGGCGGCTTGCCAGCGCGCAAGGATCGGCTAGGCGAGGGGTTATGGCGAGCACCATCCGATGCGATCTGGCGATTGTCGGCGGCGGGCTCGCCGGTGGGCTGATCGCGCTCGCGCTGAAGAAGAAGCGCCCCGATCTCGATGTGCGGCTGATCGAAGCCGGCCCCAATATCGGCGGCAATCACCTCTGGTCGTTCTTCGCGAGCGACATCGCCGATGCCGATCGCTGGATCGTCGCCCCGCTCGTCTGCCACGGCTGGAACGCGTACGACATCAAGTTCCCGGCCTATAATCGCAGCTTCGACACCGCTTACTATTCGATCGAAAGCACCCGGCTCGACGCGCTGGTGCGCGCGGCGCTGCCGCCCCAGGCGCTGCTGCTGGGCGAGCGCGTGCTCGGCGTCTCCCCCCGCGCGGTGGTGCTGGGGAGCGGCGACCGGATCGAGGCGGCGGGCGTGATCGACGCGCGTGGCGCGGCGGACCTGTCGCAGCTCGAACTCGGCTGGCAGAAATTCGTCGGGCGCGATTATCAGCTTGCCGAACCGCACGGGGTCGAGCGCCCGATCGTGATGGACGCGACCGTGCCGCAGATCGACGGCTATCGCTTCGTCTATGTCCTGCCCTTCTCGCAGACGCGGCTGTTCATCGAGGATACTTATTACAGCGACACGCCGGACCTCTACCGTCCCGCGCCTGGCGGCAACGCCGATCCAATCGTCGAGCGGATCGAGGCGTATCGCGCCGCCGGCGGCTGGACGGCCGGGCAGGTGGTGCGCGAGGAGCAGGGCGCGCTGCCGGTCGCGCTCGGCGGCGATTTCGAAGGCTATTGGAAAAGCGGCGGCGCCAGGCTGCCCAAGGCCGGAATGCGCGCCGGGCTGTTCCACCCGACCACCGGCTATTCGCTGCCCGACGCGGTGCGCACCGCGAGCCTGATCGCGCGCGCGAGCGACTTATCGGCGGACGGCCTCCACGATCTGCTCCACGGTTTCGCCAGCACCACCTGGGCCAAGCGCGGCTTCTACCGCCTGCTCGACCGGATGCTCTACCGCGCCGCCGAGCCGCAAGAGCGCTACCGCGTGCTCCAGCATTTCTATCGCCTCAACCCCGCCCTTGTCGGGCGTTTCTATGCAGGACAAACGACCATGTTCGACCAAGCGCGCATCCTGATGGGCAAACCGCCCGTCAAGCTCTCCGCCGCCGCGAAGGCGCTGCGATGAAGCGCGCGGCGGTCATCGGCGCGGGGTTCGGCGGGCTCGCGCTCGCGATCCGGCTGCAATCGGCGGGCATCGAGACGGCGATCATCGAAGCGCGCGACAAGCCCGGCGGGCGCGCTTATGTGTGGGAGAAGGACGGCTTCGTGTTTGACGCCGGCCCCACCGTCATCACCGATCCCGATTGCCTGCGCGAGCTGTGGGCGCTTTCCGGCCGCGACATGGACGAGGATGTGACGCTGAAGCCGGTCATGCCCTTCTACCGGCTGAACTGGCCCGACGGCACCAATTTCGATTATTCCAACGACGAACCGCAACTGGCGGCCGAGATCGCCAAGCTCGATCCCGCCGATGTCGACGGCTATCGCCGCTTCCTCGAATATTCGGCCGGGGTCTATCGCGAGGGCTATGAAAAGCTCGGCCATGTCGCGTTCCTCGACTTCGCGACGATGATCAAGGCGGCGCCCGCGCTCGCCAAATACCAGGCGTGGCGCAGCGTCTATTCGATCGTCTCGAGCTTCGTGAAGAACGAGAAATTGCGCGAGGCGCTGTCGTTCCACACCCTGCTCGTCGGCGGCAATCCGATGACGACGAGCGCGATCTACGCCCTGATCCACAAGCTGGAAAAGGATGGCGGCGTCTGGTTCGCGATGGGCGGCACCAACCAGCTGATCGCCGGGATGGTCAGGCATTTCGAGCGGCTGGGCGGCACGCTCCGCCTCGCCGATCCAGTCGCGAGCATCGACACGCTCGGCGACCGCGCGACCGGGGTGACGACGCAGAGCGGCTGGCACATGGATTGCGACATGGTGGCGAGCAACGCCGACATCATGCACAGCTACCGCGATCTGCTGAAGGGCTCGCGCAGCGCGCAGCGCACCCGCGCTTCGCTCGAACGCAAGAGCTACAGCCCGTCGCTGTTCGTGGTGCATTTCGGGGTGAAGGGCACCTGGCCGGGCATTCCGCACCACATGATCCTGTTCGGGCCGCGCTATAAGGGGCTGCTCGACGACATCTACCGCCACGGCGTGCTGGCGGAGGATTTCTCGCTCTATCTTCACCACCCGACCGTCACCGATCCGTCGATGGCGCCCGAAGGCCACTCGACCTTCTACGCGCTTGCCCCGGTGCCGCATCAGGGCAAGTTCCCGGTCGACTGGAAGGAAGTCGGCCCGATCCTGGAAAAGCGCATTCTCGACGAGGTGGGGCGCCGGCTGATCCCCGACATTCACGATCGGATCGTGACCAAGTTCCACTATGCGCCGAGCGATTTCTCTGCGGACCTGAACGCGCATCTCGGCAGCGCCTTCAGCCTGGAGCCGGTGCTGCTGCAATCCGCTTATTTCCGCGCGCACAACCGCGACGACCATATCCCCAACCTGTTCTTCGTGGGCGCCGGCACCCACCCGGGGGCGGGGATTCCGGGCGTGGTGGGCAGCGCCAAGGCGACCGCAAGGCTGATGCTGGAGGGCGCGCGCTAACGATCCTCCCAAAGCTCGCTTGGGGAGGGGGCGTAGGCGGACCAATCACCTGCCGGGGCAGGTGATTCGCCGAAGCCCGGGGCGCGAAGCGTAGTGGAGGGGCGCTCCTTGCGGTTGACTTAGGACACGCCCCTCCACCATTCGCTAGCGCGAATGGTCCCCCTCCCGAGCAAAGCTGGCAACGTTCTTTTGAGGAATCTATGAACCGTCTCGCCGTCTATTGCGGCTCGGCCACGCCGGCCGATCCGGTCTATATTGAAACCGCGCGTCTCGTCGGGCGGACCTTCGCCGAGCGGGGCATCGGCCTCGTCTATGGTGGCGGGCGGCTGGGGCTGATGGGCGCGGTCGCGGATGCAGCACTCGCCGCCGGCGGCGAGGTGATCGGCATCATGCCCCAGGCCTTGGTCGATGCCGAAGTCGCACACCGGGGCCTGACCGAGCTCCATGTCTGCCGGACGATGCACGAGCGCAAACAAGCCTTTACCGATCTCTCGGAAGGCTTCGTCACGCTGCCCGGCGGCACCGGCACGATGGACGAATTGTGGGAGGCGCTCAGCTGGGCGCAGCTCGGCTACCACGCCAAGCCAGTCGGGCTGCTCAATGTCGCGGGCTTTTATGACGGGCTGCTCGCCTTCAGTGCCAAGATGATCGAGGTCGGCTTTATCCGCGCGCACCACGCGAACATCCTGATCGTAGGCGAGACGATCGACACGCTGCTCGCCAGGATGGCGGCGGCCGAGCCGGTGAAGACGATCCAGCAGATCGGCGCGGCCGACCTGTGACCCGCGCCGAGCTGGTCGCGGCGGCGCGCGCCTCGATCGCGCGCGGCTCGAAAAGCTTCGCGGCGGCCAGCCATTTGTTCGCGCCCGAGATGCGCGAGCGCGCCTGGCTGCTCTATGCCTGGTGCCGCGCCTGCGACGATCTCGCCGACGGGCAGGATCACGGCCATGGCATGACCCGGATCGACGACGCCCCCGCCCGCCTCGCCCGGTTGACCGCGCTCACGGAAGCCGCGCTCGCGGGCGAGGAGACGGGCGAGATGCCGTTCGATGCTTTGCGCGTCGTCGCCGCCGAGACCGGGCTGCCGGCGGGCTTCGCACGCCACCACCTCGCCGGGTTCGCGCGCGACGCGGCCGAGTGGCGCCCCGCGACCGAAGCCGAACTGCTCGATTATTGCTATCAGGTGGCGGGCGTCGTCGGTTGCATGATGGCGGTGGTGATGGGGGTGTCCCCCGACGACGAAACCACGCTCGACCGCGCCTGCGAGCTGGGGCTCGCCTTCCAGCTCGCCAATATTGCCCGCGATGTGGCCGAGGATGCGGGCGCCGGGCGCTGCTATCTGCCGGGCGACTGGCTCGCCGAGGCCGGGATCGCCCGCGACGCGCTGCTGGCCGATCCCGCGCGCCTCGTGCCGCTGGTCCGCCGCCTGACCGATAGCGCGGCGCAATTCGAAGCGCGCGCGCGCCACGGCACCCCGGCGCTCCCGTTCCGCGCCGCCTGGGCGGTGCTGGCGGCGGCGCGCATCTATGGCGATATCGGCCGCAAGGTGGCGACGCTCGGCGCGGGCGCGCTCACCCAGCGGGTGAGCACCTCGCGCGGAGAGAAGATCGGGGCGATCTATAGCGCCTGGCATCAGGCGCGTCGACGCGCACGGCTCTATCCACCGCTCGAAGGGCCGCCGCTGTGGGCGCGGCCAAGGCTTTAGCCGCGCGACACCTTATCCCGCCGCGCGCCGTCCCCAAGGCAGCGCGAGCGACGGCACCGGCACCCGCGCCGCGATCCAACCGCCGGCGAGCGGCGCGAGCACCGCGCCGAACCGCATCCACAAGGGGTGGGGAATGGTGAACACCGTCGCCAGCCCGCCCGCGATCACCAAGGCGACGATCACCCCGCCGAGTCGCCCCGGCCCCGCGATCGCGCGGACCGCGAAGGCGCCGACCGCGCTCCCCAGGCCCCAGCCGAGCAGCACCAGCGCCTTGGCGGCGAAGGGCAGCTCATCCATCACCTCGCCTTGATCGACGCTGTCCATGCTCGCGAAATTGGCCGGGATCGGGAAGAATTGCGCCGATACCGCCTCGATTCCGACGATCGCCGCGAACGCCAACACGGCGCCCGCCAAGAGCGCCAAAACCATGCGAACCATCACCGCCTCCCTGAGCCATGATGATAGCAGATCGGCGCGCGGTGGTCAGCCGCCGCGGCGCACGGCTCGCCGCAAATCGGCACCGCCGACATTGGCCATATGGATGCCCGCCGCGCGACAGGTGGCGCTCACCACCGGATAATCGAGATCGGCATGGCGTTGCAGCGCGATCGGCATCGCCTGCTGGCACGCCTCGATCGAGGCATAGCGGGTTGTTTCCAGGCGTTGCTCGACACAGCCGGCGCCATCATCGCCGCAGCCGAGGATCGCCATCACATAATAAAATGGGCCCATCCGTCGTCTCCATGCGGCGGGTAGAACGTGGGGGCCTTGCCAAATGTTTCAAGCGCTTTTGCGGCGGCCGCCGACGCCCTACATCGGGGGCAATGCCACCCGATACCCCGACCCGCGCCGAACCGCCGCTGCTGCCGACGCTCGCCCGTTTCCTCCCCTATCTGTGGCCGCGCGATCACCCCGGCTTGCGGCTGCGCATCATCGTCGCGCTGCTGCTCGTCGTCGGCTCGAAGCTGGTGCAGGTCTATGGCGCGCCGTTCGCGCTCGCCGGGGTGGTCGATGGCATGGCGCGCGGTGAGCGCGGCGCGTTCGTGCTGATCGCCGCGCTCGCGCTCGGCTATACGGCGGCGCGCTTCGGCAGCGTGCTGTTCGATAATCTGCGCAACGCGGTGTTCGAGCGGGTGGGGCAGGAGGCGACGCGGGCATTGGCGGTCAATGTCTTCAGCCATCTGCACCAGCTGTCGCTGCGCTTCCACCTCGAACGCCGCACCGGCGCCGTCACCAAGGTGGTCGAGCGCGGCACCAAGAGCATCGACACGATGCTCTATTTCCTGCTGTTCAACATCGCGCCGACGGTGCTGGAATTGGTGCTGGTGCTGCAGATTTTCGGCAGCCGCTTCGGCGCCTGGCTGGTGATCGCGACGCTGGCGATGGTCGGCGGCTATATCTGGTTCACCCGCGTCGTCACCGATTGGCGCAATGCCTTGCGGGCGCAGCTCAACGATCTCGATACCGGCGCCGTCGCGCATGCGGTCGATTCGTTGCTGAATTTCGAGACGGTCAAATATTTCAACGCCGAAAGCCGCGAGGCGGCGCGCTACGACCGGGCGATGGCGGCCTATGCCCGCGCGGCGGTGAAGAACGAAACCTCGCTCGCCTGGCTCAATATCGGGCAGAGCTTCATCACCAACGCGATGATGGCGATCGGCCTTGGCATCGTGATCTTTGGCTGGCGCGACGGACGGTTCGACGCGGGCAGTGTCGTGCTGGTCTCGACATTGCTCGCGCAGTTATTCCGCCCGCTCGATCTGCTCGGCATGGTCTATCGCACCGTGCGCCAAGGGGTGGTCGACATGGCGGCGATGTTCGATCTGATCGACGCCCCCGCCGAGATCACCGACGCCCCCGGCGCGCCGGCTTTGATGGTGCGCGCCGGGCATGTGCGGTTCGAAGGGGTCCACTTCGCTTATGATCCGGCGCGCCCGATCCTGAAGGGCATCGATCTCGACGTGCCCGCCGGCCACACGCTCGCGGTCGTCGGCCCCTCGGGCGCGGGCAAGTCGACGCTGGCGCGGCTGTTGTTCCGTTTTTACGATGTAAATGCGGGGCGGATCACCATCGACGGGCAGGATATCGCCCAGGTGCAGCAAGAGACGCTGCGCGCCGCGATCGGCATCGTCCCGCAGGACACGGTGCTGTTCAACGACACGATCGGCTACAATATCGGCTATGGTCGCGAGGGCGCCGCGCTCGCCGAGATCGAGCAGGCGGCGCGCGGCGCGGCGATCGCCGATTTCATCGCCCGCCAGCCCGGCGGCTATGACGCGCGCGTTGGCGAGCGCGGGCTGAAGCTTTCGGGCGGCGAGAAGCAGCGCGTCGCGATCGCGCGCACCCTGCTCAAGAACCCGCCGATCCTGCTGCTCGACGAGGCGACCAGCGCGCTCGACAGCCGCACCGAGGCCGAAATCCAGGCGACGCTCGAGGCAATCAGCGCACGGCGGACGACGATCGTGATCGCCCATCGCCTGTCGACCGTGGTCAACGCCGACGAAATCATCGTGCTCGACGGCGGCATGGTGCGCGAGCGGGGCACCCACGCCGCGCTGCTGCGGCTTGGCGGGCTTTACGCGGAAATGTGGAACCGCCAGGCACAGGAAAGCGCTGAACAGGCATTGGCGGCCGAATAACCGCTCAAGTCGTTACGGCTGAAACTGATATTCTTTAAGATGAATATAAGATTTCAATGACGTTCATCTTGTGTTTACAACCGACGAACCGTTTTTTCTTGCGATAAACCGAAGAACAAAGCGCCGCATGGCGCGGTTCTTCCCGCGTCACTCCCGACGAACCGGCGTGGCACGAGTCACAGGAGAATGATGATGCGTAGCAAGATTTTGGTCGCCCTAGCCGCTGCGGGCTTGATGAGCGGCGCGGCGATGGCGCAGACCACAGGCAGCACCGGCTCGACCGGAACCGAACAGACCGGCGCAAGCTCGGGCAGCGCCTCGAGCGGCACGATGAGCAGCCAGCCCGACGACCAGACCGGGCGCGGTAAGGCGAAGCGCAGCAAGCGCGGGACCGGATCGACTTCGGGCGGCACCTATAACGACCCGAACGGCACGACCACCGGGAACAGCACCCAAGGCACGTCCACCCCGGACGGCTATGGCTCGACCACCGGACAGGGCTCGACGACCGAACCCAAGGGTGGCACGATCGACCCGATGACTGGCAGCGCCGGATCGACGGGGACGACAGGCTCGACCGGCAGCACGGGGACGACCAGCCCCACCGGCACGCCTACCCCGCGTTAACCAACCGCCTCAGCCTCGGGGGAAGCATTGGCTTTCCCCGAACGCCTGCGGCTCAAGGCACCAGCCATTGCGCGCGCAATTCTCCGCGCGCCCAATCGAACCGCGCGCGTCGGTGGCCATCCGCGCTCAGCCACAGCCAGTCGAGGCTGTGATAGCGCACGATCAGCACCGCGAAATGATCTTCCGCCCCGGGCGAGAGCAAGGGCGCGGGCGGTGGCGTCGCGACGACGCTGCCCGGCGCCGGCTGGATGGCGTAACAGGCGCGTGCCTGCGGCGCGCTGGCGAGCCAGGCGGCGCGGGTGTCGGCGCCAGTCAGCACCGTCGCCTCGCCCGCCAGCCGCAGCTGCAGCTTCGCCCCCGGATCATAGCCATGAAGCATGACGCGCGGATCGGCGGCGAGTTCGGCGATCTTCGCGCTACGGCGATCGGTGTGGAGCCGCAGTCGTCGCGCCTCTGAATCGAAGGCGCGCAGCACCAGCGTGCGGACATCGGGCGCGCCATCGGCGGCGATGCTCGCCAGTTGCATCGTTCGCCAAGGGCTACGGCGATCGGCGACCGCACGGCGCAGCAGGCGTTGGGCCTCGGCGAGCGCTTCGCCCAGATCGTCGGCGAAGGCGGGCCGCGCGGCGCTCAACGTGCCTCGGCGAGGAGCTTGGCGGTCTCGGCGCTCGTCCAATCCCGATCGCCCAAGGTGCGCCACACCTCATTGCCCTGCGAATCATAGAGGATCGTCGTTGGCAGGTTGACCCCCATGCCGCCGCTGATCTTGGCCTGATCGTCGTAGAGCGGCGGCAGGTTCTTGATGCCGCGCGCCTCTAGGAACGTCTTCACCTTGGCGAGCCCTTCGAGATCCTGGCTCACCGCGATCACGCGCAGGCCGCCGGGCGCCTTGCCGGCGAGCGTGTCGAGCTGCGGCAATTCCTTCACGCACGGCGCGCACCAGGTCGCCCAGAGATTGAGCAGCATCGGCCGCCCCAGGAAGCTGTTGAGCGGCACATAGGCGCCCTTCGCGTCCTGCACCGCATAGGTCGGCAGCCCCTGCCCCTTATGGCTGCGGTCAATCGCGCCCGCGGCCATTTTCGCCACGGGCTTCGCGCCGGCGGGCATTTCGGCCGAGTTGGTGATGGTGACCTCGGGCGCTTGTGGCTGGGGCGCGGATTGCCTATCGCACGCGCCGAGCAGCAGGATCGGGAGACAGAAGATCAAGCGCGACACCGAAAGCTCCAATGCCATGTGGGGCGGCCGCTTCGCCGAGGGGCCCGCCGCGGTGATGCGCGAGATAAACGCCTCGATCCCCTTCGACAAGCGACTGTGGCGGCAGGACTTGCGCGCCAGCCGGGCGCATGCGGCGATGCTCGCCAAACAGGGCATTATCGGCAAGGACGATGCCGCCGAGATCGACGCCGGGCTGGAATCGGTCGGCGCCGATTACGCGGCGCGTGGCGTCCCCGAGGATCTGGCGCTCGAGGACATTCACATGCTCACCGAGGCGCGGCTGGCCGAGAAGATCGGCACGGTCGCGGGCCGGCTGCACACCGCCCGCTCGCGCAACGACCAGGTCGCGACCGATTTTCGGCTATGGGTGCGCGACGCGATCGATCAGGTGAACGCGGCGCTGGGCAGCCTGCAGGACGCGCTGATCGCGCGCGCCGAGGAGCACGCCGAGAGCGTGATGCCCGGCTTCACCCATCTGCAGAGCGCGCAGCCGGTGACGCTGGGCCACCATCTGATGGCCTATCATGAGATGATCGCCCGCGATCGCCGCCGCTTCGCCGATGCGCGCGCGCGACTGAACCAATGCCCGCTGGGCGCCGCCGCGCTGGCCGGCACCGGCTTCCCGATCGACCGTCACGCGACTGCGGCGGCGCTGGGCTTCGATGGTCCGACGCGCAATTCGCTCGATTCGGTGTCCGACCGCGATTTCGCGCTCGATTATCTGATGGCGGCGACCCAATGCGCGCTGCACCTGTCGCGTCTGGCCGAGGAGTTCATCAACTGGGCGTCGCAGCCGTTCGGCTTCGTGGCGTTGAGCGATCAATGGTCGACCGGCAGCTCGATCATGCCGCAGAAGCGCAATCCCGACGCCGCTGAGCTGGTGCGCGGGCATAGCGGGCGGATCGCGGGGTGCATGATGGCGCTCACCATGACGATGAAGGGCTTGCCGCTCGCTTATTCCAAGGACATGCAGGACGATAAGCCGCCGGTGTTCGAAGCGCACGACCTGCTCGGCCTGTCGATCGCGGCGATGACCGGGATGGTGCGAAGCGCCACCTTCCGCACCGATCGGATGCGCGCGCTGGCCGAGTCGGGCTTCGCCACCGCGACCGATCTCGCCGACTGGCTGGTGCGCGAGGGCGGCCTGCCCTTCCGCGAGGCGCACCACGTCACCGGCCGCGCGGTGAAGCTGGCGGAAGCGCAAGGCGTGCGGCTCGATCAGTTCGACATCGGGTCGCTGCGGGCGATTGACTCGCGCATCGACGAACGGGTCTATGCGGTGCTGAGCATCGACGCGTCGGTCGCGAGCCGCACCAGTTTCGGCGGCACCGCGCCGGTTCGGGTCCGCGAAGCGATTGCCGCGGCGAAGGCGGCACGGGCGGGAGAAGAAGCATGAAACGCGCGCTGCTGCTGATCGCGCTGGGCCTTGCCGGGTGCGGCACCAACAATGGCGTCCGTCCGCTGGAGGGCAAGGCGCTGCCGGTCGCTCCCTATGGCGCGCAGGCGCAACCCACGCCCGCCGAGCTGCTGACCCCGGCGCCCCAGGCACGGCCGCAGCGCTCGAACGAGCTGCTGAAAACCTCCGAAGCGCGCCGGCAGGACGAGTTCGACCTGCCGCCGAATTGAAGGTTTTGAGCATTCCCTCTATCTGACGGTCACCCCGGGCTTGAGCCGGGGTGACGCGTTACTCCCTTGTCACTACCGCGGCCTAGGATCCCCTTCTTGGACCATTTCACCTATCGCGATGGCGCCCTGTGGTGCGAGGACGTGCCGCTGGCCCGCATCGCCGAGGAAGTCGGCAGCCCGGTCTATGTCTATTCGACCGCTACATTGCGGCGCCATGCCGAGGTGTTTCACGCGGGGCTGAGCGCCGTGCCGGGCGCGCACCTGGCGTTCGCGGTGAAGGCCAACCCCAATCTCGCCGTGCTGCGGGTGCTGGCGCAGGCGGGCTATGGCGCGGACATCGTCTCGGGCGGGGAACTCGCGCGCGCACTGGCGGCGGGGATGGCGCCCGCCGACATCGTCTTCTCGGGCGTCGGCAAGCGCCGTGACGAGCTTGAAGCCGGGCTCGACGCCGGCATTGGTCAGTTCAACATCGAGCTGGAGGAAGAAGGCGCCGTCCTCGCGGAACTCGCCGCCGCGCGCGGGCAGGTCGCGCAGGCGGTGTTGCGGGTGAACCCCGATGTCGACGCGCGCACCCACGCCAAGATTTCGACCGGCAAGGCCGAGAACAAGTTCGGCGTGCCGATCGACCAAGCCTCGGCGATCTTCGCACGGCTCGCCGGGCGCCCGGGGCTCGCGCTGCGCGGGGTCGCGATCCATATCGGCAGCCAGCTGCAGACGCTCGAGCCGCTCGAAGCCGCTTATGCCCGCATCGGCGCGCTGGTCGCCGAACTGCGCGCGGCGGGCCACGCGATCAGCCATGTCGATCTGGGCGGCGGGCTCGGCGTGCCCTATCGCGCGGGGGACGCTTATCCCAGCCCTGCCGAGCTCGGCGCGATGGTCGCGCGGGTCACCGCCGGTTGGGGCGTGACGCTGATGTTCGAGCCCGGGCGGGTGATCGTTGGCAATGCCGGGGTGCTGCTCACGCGAGTGCTGTGGGTGAAGCCGGGAGTGGTCCACCCGCATGTGATCGTCGACGCGGCGATGAACGACCTCGCCCGGCCAGCCCTGTACGACGCATGGCACGATTTCGCCGCCGTCGCCCCGAGCGGCGCACGGATGACCGCCAACATCGCCGGCCCGGTGTGCGAAAGCGGCGACACCTTTGCCGTCGCGCGCGAGATCGACGCGGTGGCGCGCGGCGATCTGGCGGTGTTCCGCACCGCCGGCGCTTACGGCGCGACGATGGCCTCGACCTATAACAGCCGCGCGCTGGTGCCCGAGGTGCTGGTGTCGGGCGATCGCTACGCGGTGGTCGCCGATCGCATCGCCCCCGCGACGATCCTCGCCGCCGAGCGCGTGCCCGAATGGCTGTGAGCCTGCATAGCCTGCCGATCTTCGTGCGGCTTGCCGGGCGGCCGGTGGTGCTGCTTGGAGACGGCGAGGCGGCCGAGGCCAAGCGCCGGCTGCTCGACCGCGCCGGGGCGGTGATCGTGCAGGCGGCGGACGACGCGCGGCTCGCGATCGTGGCGATCGAGGATGTGGCGGAAGCCGAAGCGGCCGCGCACGCCCTGAAGGAGCAAGGCGTGCTTGTGAACGTCGTCGATCGCCCGGCCTTGTGCGACTTCACGCTGCCGGCGATCGTCGATCGCGCGCCGGTGCTGGTCGCGATCGGCACCGGCGGGGCTTCGGCGGGGCTCGCGGCGGCCCTGCGCCAAAGGCTGGAGGCGCTGCTGCCGAGTTCGCTCGGGAAGCTCGCCGATGCGCTCAGCGCCGCCCGGGCGAAGCTGCGCGCGCGCTTCCCCGATCCCGCCGAGCGGCGCCGCGCGCTCGGCGCCGCACTCGCGCCGGGCGGGCAGCTCGATCCGCTGGGCATCGCGGCGGACGTCGATTTCTGGCTCGACGATTATGTCCCTGGGCCGGGCCGCGATCTGTTCACGATGCGCCTAACGTCCCCCGATCCCGACGACCTGACGCTGCGCCGCGCGCGCCACCTCGCGCTCGCCGACCGCGTCTATCACACCGCGCGCGTACCGGCGGCGATCCTCGACCGCGCCCGCGCCGATGCCGAGCGCATCCTGGCCGATACCGCGCCCGACAATGATTTGCCGGGCCTTTCCGTGTTCGTGGATTACGCGCCATGAGCGGCTTCGCCTTTTGCGTCTGCGGCGCCCGCGTCACCGCGCTCGCGCCCAAGCAGGCGGTGACCGAGTCGGGTGAATTGGTGTGGATTCACCTCACCAGCTCGAACGAAGAAGCCGAGGCTTGGCTGCGCGGCGATGCCGGGCTGCCGGACTATATCGTCGAATCGCTGATCGCCGCCGAAACCCGCCCGCGCTGCGACCAGATTGGCGAGGGCGCCCTGCTCAACCTGCGCGGCCGATCGAGCGACGCGATGCCCATGTCCGATCCGCTCGCCTCGGTCCGCATCTGGGCGACGGCTGGGCGGGTGATCTCGGTCACCCGCCGGCCGCTGACCGCGGTGACGTTGGTCTGCGATCTAGTGAAAGCGGGCAAGGTCCATGATCCGGGTGACCTGATCGCCGAGTTCGCGGTGGCGATCACCGAGGAGCTCGATCCCGACGTGGCCGATCTTGGCGACCAGCTCGACGATTGCGAAGCGATGCTCGATCCGGGGATGGTGTTCGAGCTACGCCGCACCGTGACTCGCGTGCGCAGCCAGGCGATCGGCTATCGCCGCTTCCTGAGCCCGCAGCGCGCGACGCTGGAAAAGCTGGCGGCGCTGCCGGTCGGCTGGCTGCGCGACGACGACCGGCTGCACCTGGTCGCCGCCGCCGATCGCGCCGCGCGCATGGCCGAAGAGCTGGAAGCGATCCGCGAGCGCGCCGCGCTGACGCACGAGGCGCTCACCGATCTGCGCGCCGAGCAGATCGACGCGCGCGCGCTGATCATCTCGATCGTCGCGATGGTGTTCCTGCCGCTCACTTTCCTGACCGGGCTGCTGGGAATGAATGTGAAGGGCATCCCCTATGCCGAAAAGCCCTGGGCGTTCGACGGGGTGGTCGCGGTGTGCGTCCTGCTGGCGGTGGGGATTACGCTGTTCTTCGTGGCCCGGCGGTGGTTCCGGTAGCAAGCGCCTCCCCTGTAAGGGGAGGTGGCAGTCGCCTCAGCGACTGACGGAGGGGTGTCCCCGGCGAATAGAGGGCGATACCCCTCCACCGCCCTGTGGGCGGTACCAGTTTTGGGTTGACCGTGCCCCGCACGGTCAAGGATCGTCCGGGGGACGATCCGACCCAAAACTCCCTTGCAGTGGAGGAGCTTTACGGTGAACCCCGGCTCAGTTTGATCACAAACAGCACTCATGCACGTCGCCCTGGCGAAAGCCGGGGCCTGGCTGCCTTGCGGCGGAAGAAGAAGAAGCCAAGCCCCGGCTCGGGGGCCGGGGCGGCGTGGTCTGAGTTGCTCCGGCGGGCGACTTAGCCGGCCCTAAGGCCGCTTTTCAAACCGCGCCAGCGCCGCGTCGATCGTCGCGTCCTGCTTGGCGAAGCACAGCCGCACCACGCGGGTCACCGCATCCTGCGCGTAGAAGGCCGAGACCGGGATCGCCGCCACGCCCGCTTCCTCCACCAGCCAGCGGCAAAAGCTCACGTCATCCATCGCGATGCCGCTCCCTGGCAAATCGACCGAAAGGAAGTAAGTGCCGTCGCTGGGCAGCACCCGGTAGCCGCGCGCGGTGAGCCCCGCCGCAAGCCGATCGCGTGCGCGGGCGAAGTCGGCGCGCATCCCGTCGAAATAGGTGCGGTCCTTGCCCAGCCCATAGGCGGCGGCGGCTTGCAGATTGGGCGGCGTGGTGAAGGTTAGGAACTGGTGCGCCTTGGCGAGCCCGCGCGCGAGCGCCGCATCGGCGCACATCCACCCCACCTTCCAGCCGGTGAGCGAGAAGATCTTGCCGGCCGATCCGATCTTCACGGTGCGCTGGCGCATTCCGGGCTCGGCCATCAGCGACTGGTGCGGCGCGCCATCGAAGCGGATATGCTCCCACACCTCGTCGCAGATCGCGATCAGATCGCGCTCCTGGCAGAATTCCGCCAGCAGCCGTCTTTCCGCCGCGCTTGCGACGCTCGCGCTTGGATTGAGCGGATCGTTGAACAGAATGAGGCGCGTGCGCGGGGTGGCGGCCGCCTCCAGCGCTTCGCGGGTGATGCGCCATTCGGGCGGCTCGAGCCGGACGAAGCGCGCGACGCCCCCGGCGCGCTCGACGAGCGGCAGATAGGCGTCGTACATCGGCTGGAACAGGATCACCTCGTCTCCCGGCGCGATCAGCGCGAGCAACGCGGCGGCGAGCGCCTCGGTCGCGCCCGAAGTGACGATCACTTCCTCCGGCGCGAGATCGAGCCCCTGATGCGCGCGGTAATGCGCCGCCACCGCCGTGCGCAGCGCGGGGATGCCCAGCATCGGCGGATATTGGTTGGAGCCGGTCAGCAACGCCTCGGCGGCGGCCTGCAGCACATCCTCCGGCCCGCGCCCATCGGGAAAGCCCTGGCCGAGATTGACTGCCCCCGTCGCGCGGGCGCGGGCGGACATTGCTTCGAAAATCGTCGTGCCAAGCTTGGCGTAAACCGGGTTCATACCCATCGCTTCCCATTGATCCCAACCGTCACCCCGGCCTTGCGCCGGGGCCTCGGCCTCGGCAACGGTGAAGGGCAGCGGGACCACGGGTCAAGCCCGGGCTGACAATGCCGGGATTGCGGGCTGCGTTTACCTCCACACGAGCAGCGCGACCGCCCCCATGATCAGCACGAACGCCGCCGCGTGGCGCCAGCCAAGCGGCTCGCCGAGCACCACCGCGGCGAACCCGGCGAACACCAGTAGCGAGATTGCCTCCTGCGCGATCTTGAGCTGCGACGCGCTCCAGCCGAGCGCATAGCCGAGGCGATTGGCGGGCACGGCGAAGCAATATTCGATCAGCGCTAACCCCCAGCTGATCGCGATCACCCGCACGATCGGCACCCCGGCACCTGCCTTCAGATGCCAGTACCAGGCGGTCGTCATGAAGAAGTTGGAGGCGAGCAGCAGCGCGATGGTCGGCATCGCCGGGTGATGCGCACAAAGCCGTGGGCTGGCAAGGAAGGTGGGGAGCTTCTGTTGCTCGGTGCTCCCCGTACCGCCGGAATCCGCTTCTGTTGCCCGGTGCGGCCCCAACCGCGCTTTTGTCAATCTAACCTAGACCGTGAAGTCTTGGGTTAGGCCGCAATCGCGAGCGCCTCGTTATCGTTGGCACTTGTGTGATGGGCCGTTGCGGTGGTCCCATTCCGAGCGAAAACAGCGCCTTTCAACACACGTCGATCCTGGTTCGGCCCCGTCAAACCCGCTCGCTGCCGAGCGGTTTTGGTGGAGCCGCCGGGTACTGCCCCCGGGTCCGCTGCGTCTATTTCACGCCGCAGTTTATCGCCATAGCCGGACGAGCCGGCAGCCCTTGATATAAGGCGTTGGCGGTTAAAGAAAAGGCTCAGCCGCCTGCCTTGGCGATCAGCAGATCGGGGGTCAGCACCTGGGGCAGCAACTCGGGCTCGCGCGCGCCGACCGCGTAATACAGGTAGAGCGGCACTCCGGCGCGGTTATGCGCCTCGATGAAGCGGCCGAGCTTGGCGTCGCCGCTCGTCCAGTCCCCCACCAGGGTGGTGACGCCGTGCTTGGCGAAGGCGGCTTGAACGGCGTCCGTGTCGATCGCGACGCGCTCGTTGACTTTGCATGTCAGGCACCAGTCGGCGGTGAAATACACGAACACCGGCTTGCGATTGGCGCGCAGCGTGGCGAGCATCTCTTCGCTGAAGGACTGGGGGCCGGTGCTCGCGGTCGCGGCCTTGGCCTGGGGCTTCACCGCCCAGGCGGTCGCGCCCGTAACCGCGAGGAGCGCCACCAGGCCGATCAGTCCGACGCCTAGACCGCGCCGCTGACGCTCGCCGACCAGGAACAGCACGGCGGCGATCCCGACGATGCCGGCAAGCCCGATCGCCATGCCATCGACCCCCGCCTCGCCGCCCAGCACCCAGGCAAGCCACACCGCGGTCAGACCCATCGGGAGCGCGAGGAAATGGCGGAAATGCAACATCCACGCGCCGGGCTTGGGGAGCGCGCGGCGCAACGCGGGCACGAAGCCGACCGCCAGGAACGGCAGCGCCAGCCCGAGCCCGAGCCCAGCGAACACGCCGAGCCCCGCATACCAGGGGAGCACCAGCGCCGCACCCAGCGCCGCGCCCATGAATGGGCCGGTGCACGGCGTCGCGATGATCGCGGCGAGCGCGCCGGTCGCGAACGCGCCGCTCGCTCCGCTCGCCGAATCGACGAAGCGGGGGGTGGGAATTTCGAACAGCCCGGCGAGGTTCAAGGTGAGCGCCGCAACCAGCAGCAACAGCACCGCGACGACGCCCGGGTTCTGCAACTGGAACGCCCAGCCGACCGCCGTACCTCCCGCGCGCAACGCGAGGATCGCCGCGCCCAGGCCGACGATCACGCTCAGCACACCCGCGGTATAAGCGAGCGCCTCGCGCCGCGCCTCGCCCTCATCCACGCCGCCGCGCGCGAGTTGCAACGCTTTTAGGCTGAGGATCGGGAAGACACAGGGCATCACATTCAGGATCAGCCCACCAAGGAGCGCCCCACCCAGTGCGAGCAGCGCCGCCGGCAGCCACGCCGCCATCGGCGCCTGTCCCGCCGGCACCGGCACCGCCCCTGGCTCGGCACGCAGCAGCAATCCTTGCGCCCTGCCGATCCGCAGCACCCCCTCGATCGGACCATCGGTCGGCTTGGAGACTTGCGTCTCCAGGATCAGCCGGTCGCCCTCGCGCGTTACTTTCTGCGGAGCGTTATAGGCGATGCGGTTGGGGGTGGTCGCGAAGAAGTATGCGTCGCTCAAGGGCGCGCTTGCCGGATAGGGGATCGCGAGCCGCAATCCCTTGGCGTCGCGCTGATAGGTGGCGGTGGCGCCGAGCGGCTTGGGCAGCGCCTGGCGGAATGCGTCGAAGTGCGCCCGCGCCTCGGGCGTGATGGCGCCGTCGCCCACCACCAGATCGAGCGCGAGATCGGCCTTTTCGGGCACGCAAATCTGATCGGTGCAGACGAGATAGCTCGCCTTCAGCCGGATCGGCAGCTTCGTCCCCGGCGCGAGATTGGCCGGCAGGTGCAGATCGATCAGCGGGGTAAAACGCTGGTCGAACACGTAATTCTGTAGCGCGTCAGCGCCCTCGCCGATCAGCAGCGTGGTCGGCACCGGATAGCGCGGCGCGTCCGCCGTCACCCCCGGCGGCAGCGTCCAGATAAGCTTCGCTGGAAAACCCGCGTCGCCCGGATTCTGCCAGTAACCGTGCCAGCCGGGCTGAGGCACGGCGTCATAGGCGATCGTCACCGTACCGCCCGGTGCGGGCCGAGCGCTTTCCGCGCTCAAGGTGATGGCGATGTGCGGGCCCTTGGCATAAGGATCGGGCGATTGCGCCATTGCCGGCACGGCAAGGCCGAGCCAGAGCAGCATCATCACGATCACGAAACCTAAGCGCCGCATGTCCGCCGTCCGTTAGCCCTTTTCACCGGCGCCAAGAAGGAGAAAAGCCGATGAAGCACGCAATTGCTTTCGCGAGCTTGCTCGCGCTGGTTACGCCCGCCGCGCTCGCCCAGGAAGCGGCGCCCGCCACCACCCCCGCGCCGCGCCCGGCGCCCAGGCTGATCGTGACGATCTCGGTCGATCAATTCTCCGCCGATCTGTTCGCGGAATATCGCAACCGCTTCACCGGCGGGTTCAAGCGGCTGCTGGAGGGCGCGGTGTTCCCGGCGGGCTATCAAAGCCACGCCGCGACCGAGACCTGCCCGGGCCACTCCACGATCCTCACCGGCATGCACCCCGCGCGCACCGGCATCATCGCCAACAGCTGGACCGATCTGAAGACGGCGCGCGCCGACAAGACCGTCTATTGCGCCGAGGATGAGAGCGTCCCCGGCAGCACCAGCGCCAATTACACCGTCTCCGACAAGCATTTGCTGGTGCCAACGCTCGGCGAGCGGATGAAGGCGGCGAACCCGGCGGCGCGGATCGTCTCGGTCGCGGGGAAGGACCGCGCGGCGGTGATGATGGGCGGCCACAAGGTCGATCAGCTCTGGTGGTGGGACGGGAAGAAATTCGCGAGCTATGCCGGGCGCACCGAGCCCGAAGCGGTGAAGCGCGCCAACACCGCCGCGGTCGAGCGAATCGCCGCCGGCCAGCCAGCGCTCGACGAGCCCGATTTCTGCCGCGCGCATGATCGCGCGGTTGCCATCGGCGCGGGCAAGACGATCGGTACCGGCCGCTTCCAGCGCGCGCCGGGCGACGCCAAGCCCCTTCGCGCCTCGCCCGAGTTCGACGGGATGGTGTTCAGCCTCGCCGCCGGGCTGATCGAAGAGATGCAGCTCGGCAAGGGGCAAACCACCGATCTGATCGCGGTCGGCGCGTCCGCCACCGATTATGTCGGCCATACCTATGGCACCAACGGTAACGAGATGTGCCTGCAGCTCGCCGCGCTCGACGACACGATGGGTGACTTCTTCGACAAGCTCGATTCGCTGGGGATCGATTATGAAGTCGTGCTCACCGCCGATCATGGCGGGCATGACGCGCCCGAGCGATTGCGCGAACAGGCCATCCCCAACGCCGCGCGGATCGCGCCCGATCTGACGACCAAGGCGATCAGTGACGCGGTCGCCGCCAAGCTCAAGCTGCCGCGCCAGGTGCTGTTCGGCGATTCGGGTTCGGGCGACATCTGGATCGACCCTAAGCTCACCCCGGCGCAAAAAGCGGCGGTGACGCGCGAGGCGCTCGCGCTCTACCGCGCCCACCCGCAGGTCGCCGCCGCGTTCAGCCGCGCCGAGATCCTGGCCGCCACCCCCGCCACGGTGCCGCCGCCCGCCTGGAGCCTGATCGAGCGCGCCAAAGCGAGCTATAACCCGGATCGTTCGGGCGACCTTCTGATCGCGCTGAAGCCGAACATCACCCCGATCCCCGATGCGACGCGCGGCTATGTCGCGACGCACGGGTCGTTCTGGGATTATGATCGCCGCGTGCCGATCCTGTTCTGGCGCAAGGACATGGTGCCGATGGAGCAGCCGCTGCCGGTGGAAACGGTCGACATCGCCCCAACGCTCGCCGCGACGATCGGACTGAAACTAGGCGCGCCCGAGGTGGACGGGCGTTGCCTTGATCTCGACGCCGAGGCGGGATCGACCTGCCCATGACCATGCCGACGCTGCGCCGCGCGATCATCTTCACCCGCGATCTCGCGGGCATGACACGCTTCTATCGCGACGTGATCGGCCTCACAGTGATCGAAACTAGTAAGGGCTGGGTCGATTTTAACGCGGGCGGCGGCCGGATCGCGCTGCATGCGACCGATGCGGAGATGGGCGAGGGACCGATCAAACTCGCCTTCTTCGCCGAGAATGTGGCGGCGATGCGGGACACGCTGGTCGCGCGTGGGGCCACGTCATTCGGCCCGGTCAAAAGCTTTGGCGCGCTGCATCTATGCGACGGCTTCGATCCAGACGGGAACGCGATCCAGCTGTCGAACCGGCCCTAGCGCGCCTCGTACGGCCGCACCCCCGGCCCCAACGTGTTCGCCCCGATCGCCAGGCGCTGCTTGCTCGCGTCCGCCACGAAGGCGGGCGCGCGCGTTTCCCCGGGCGAAAGCCGCGCGCTGTTCCCCTCGATCCGCAACCCGGCCGAGGAATAAGTGCGGGCCTCGGGCGCCACGCTGATGAACGCGGTCCAATTCTCCTTGTTGCGGCCCTGTACCATCGTGTTGCCGCTGATCGTCCCGGTCGCACCTTCAGAGAGGTCGATCATGTAATTGGTCTTGGCACCCTGCGTATCGTCGAAGCTGTTGCCGCTGATTTCGATCCGGGGCACGCGCAGCTTCACATAATGGCCACCGCGACCCCGCTCGAAGCGGCTGGCGGTGACAGTCACCTGCCCCTGATTCGCGAGGTAGATCGCGTGCGCGCAATCGGGCGTCTCGTCGCACTGGCCAAGGCCCGCAAAGGTCGAATGGTCGATCACGATCTTCTGCGGCCCCGCGACGCCGCCGAGGATGCCCTCCTGGCTATCGAGGAACATCGAGTTGCTGACCGTCAGGTCTCCGATCTCGGTGCGGATGCCGGCGCCGTTGCCATCGGGCACGCGGATGCCGCGAAAGACGATGCCGTCCACCACCGCGCCGCGCCCGCGCAGCACGAACGCCGCCTTGCCCTCGCAAGCGGTGCCCTCAAACACCACCGTCCCCGGGGTCTGCGCCTTGAACACGGTGCGGCCCCAATTCTGCACCGCGCATTGGCGATAGCGGCCCGGCGCGATGACGATGGTGGACCAAGTGAACTCGCCGCGCGGCTTGGCCGCCTCCAGCGCCTGGTCGAGCGTGGCATAGCTCTGCCCGGTCTCGGCGATGGTGAAAGGGCGCGGTTCCTGCGCGGCGAGCGGGGCTGCGAAGGCAAGGGCGATCAGCGGGGGCAAGGGACGCATAAATCCTCCGCCCGCCGCTATCCCCCCGCGCGGCGCGGGACGGAAGCGCGATAAAGGGTAAACGCCGTCCCGAAAGGCGACAACGCTACCAGGCGCCGGTGCCGGGCGCGCCCTTGATCGGCCCCTTGATCCGCGCCGTCACCCAGCCGCCATAATAGCCCCCGGGTTGCGGCCGCACCCGCTCGTCATTCACGAAACAAGCGAGCTTGGCGGGATAGAAAGCGAACCGCCCCGCGATCGCGCTAAAGCCGCGCCCGAGATCGTCGAGCGGATCGGGATAGCTATACGCCGCCGCCACCACCCGCCCCGCGGGCGTGACGAGATCGTAATGCACCGCCGCGCCCTTCCACTCGCAGAGCGTGACATAATCGGTCGGCACCAGTTCGGCACGTAGGCTCTCGGGCGCCAGATAGGGCACCGGCGCCCCCGCGGTCTCGCACACCCAGACCGGCGATGTCGTGTCGGCGACGATCAGCGCGTGGTGCTGGACACGCAGATGCTCATTCCCCTGGCGAACCAGCGGCGGGCGCGGATAGTCCCACACCGATTCCTCGTCCGGCCCCACCGGCTCGGGTACGGGACGCGGTGCGTGCGCCCATTTGGCGCGCGCGGGGCCGACCATGGCAAGCAGCTCGGCGTGGGTGGGGAGAGTAACGATCACGCCGCGCACCGCAGCCACAGGGCGGTGGCATCGTCCGAAATCTTGAACCGCGGATAGCGCGTGCAATCGGCATCCGCCCCCTCGATCGCGCGCAGCCGCTCGGCGGGTCCCGCGAGCCCCTGCTCGGCGAGAGCGGCGAACATGTTGGCGGGATCGAAGGCGCGATATTGGTCGATCAAGGCGGCGAAACCGTCGGTCATCAACACGAGTTCGTCCCCGGGCATGGCGGGCAAAGTCGCGAAGGCCAGCGGCGCGACGGCCTGCGGATCGACACCGAGGACCGCGCGCCCCGGGCGGGCGCGCTGCTCGCGCAAACTCTCGAGGATCGGCGCCGGACGCTGCTTACGCGCCAGCCCATGCGCCGCGAGGGCGGCCGCGTGGGCGACCTCCTCGTCGCGTCGATCGGCACACGGCCCGGCGCGTTCGACGCGGTCTCCACGCTTGACCAGCGCCGTACAATCCCCAGCCCAGGCAAAACGCAAGCCGCCGGGCACCGCCTGCGCGGCGAGAAAGCTGGCCGAGGGTAGCTCCCACGCGCCCTGCGGCGCGCGCTGGCGCACTGCCGTGAAGCGCCGCGCAACCCGCGTCACCACCATGTCGCAGACTGCCTCGATCGTGTCGTCTCCGGCGGCCGCGAAGGCCAGATTGGCCTCTTGCGCGAGCCACGCCGCGCCGCCGCGCGCGCCGACGAGCCCGGGCTCGCCCAGATCGGTCGCGCCATCGATCACCCAGGCGAGCGCATCGGCGCTGCCCCCGCGATCGTCGTTCGGGGTAAGATCGTCCCCGGCGAAGCTTATCGACTGGATCAGATCGAAATGCATGGCCATTACCTCGCCGGGTAGAGCGCAGGCCGGGCGCCGTGCCGCCTCAATCGGCGAACAGCAGCACCGGGGTTTCGAGCAGCTTCTTCAGCGCCTGGACGAAGCTCGCCGCGTCCCAGCCGTCGACCACTCGGTGGTCGCAGCTGATCGACAGGTTCATCAGCTTGGCGCGGACGATGTCGTCGCCCTGGAACACCGGGCGCTCGACGATCTTGTTGGGGCCGATGATCGCGACTTCGGGGCGGTTGATCACCGGCGTCGTCGCGATTCCGCCGAGCGGCCCGAGCGAGGTGACGGTGAGGGTGGAGCCGGACAGTTCCTCCGACTTGGCTTTGCCGCTGCGCGCGGCCTCCGCCAGGCGGGTAATCTCCGCGGCGAGCTGCCAGATATTCTTGTCCTGTGCGTCGCGGATCACCGGCACCATCAGCCCGGCATCGGTCTGCGTCGCCATGCCGAGATGGACGCGGCCAAAGCGCGTCACCACCCCCGCTTCGTCATCATAGCGGGCGTTGAGCATCGGGAAGGCGGGCAGCGTCTTGCAAATCGCGACGATCAGCAGCGGCAGCATGGTGAGCTTGGGGCGCTGCCCCCGCGCGCCGTTCAGGTCGGCGCGCATCGCCTCCAGCGCGGTCACGTCGATCTCGTCGACATAAGTGAAATGCGGGATGTGGCGCTTTGCTGCCGCCATATTCTCGGCGATGCGCCGGCGCAGCCCGATGACCTTCACGGCCGCGTCCTCGCGCGCGCGAGACGCGTGCGGGGCGTGATAACCCTGGCCCGACTGGTAGCGCAGATAAGTGTCGAGGTCGGCGTGGCGAACGCGGTCGCCCTCGCATTTTACCAGCGCCAGATCGACGCCGAGATCCTTCGCGCGAGCACGCACGGCGGGAGAGGCTAGAACAAGCCGATCCGCCCCATACCCCGCCTGGGGAGGGGGGCTATCAGCCACGGGCTGATGGTGGAGGGGCGGCGCCACCGCCGAACCAGCGTTCGCGCGCAAGGCAACCGGCGCGGCCCCTGCACCATGCTGCGCATGGTCCCCCTCCCCGTGAACGGGGAGGTTTTGGTCGACGCCCGGATTTTCGGCTTCGTACTGCTCGGCGACTTCGGCCTGTTCCGCGCTTGCAGGCGCCGCGATCACCTCGGCATCCGCCGGCGCCTCGCCCGCGACCTCGATCACCACCAGCGCCGCGCCGATCGGCACCATCGCGCCAACCTCGCCCGCCAGTTCGACCACTCGGCCGGTGACGGGGCTTTCCATCTCGACCGTCGCCTTGTCGGTCATCATGTCGGCGATCGGCTGATCCTCGCGGACCTCGTCGCCCACGTTGATGTGCCAGGCGACGATCTCGGCCTCGGCGATACCCTCGCCGATATCGGGCAAGCGGAAGGTGAAACGCGCCATCGGTCAGTCCTTCAAAATCGTCTTGAGCGCCTCGCCGATCCGCACGGGGCCGGGGAAATAGGCCCATTCCAGGCTGTGCGGATAGGGCGTGTCGAAACCCGTGACGCGCAACACCGGCGCCTCCAGGTGATAGAAGCAGCGCTCCTGCACCAGTGCAGAAAGCTCGGCGCCGAAGCCCGAGGTACGGGTGGCTTCGTGGATGATCAGACAGCGCCCGGTCTTCTTGACCGAGGCCTCGATCGTCTGGATGTCGAGCGGCACCAGCGTGCGCAGGTCGATCACCTCGGCATCGACGCCGTGCTCGGCCGAGACCGCGAGCGCGACGTGTACCATCGTGCCATAGGCGAGGATCGTCAGCGCCTCACCCTCGCGCACCACGTTCGCCTGTCCCAGTGGGATGCGGTAATAGCCGGTCGGCACTTCGCCGGCGGGATGCTGCGACCAATTCTGCGCCGGCTTGTCCCAATAGCCGTTGAACGGGCCGTTATAGAGCCGCTTGGGTTCGAAGAAGACGACCGGATCGTTATCCTCGATCGCGGCGATCAACAGCCCCTTGGCGTCATAGGGGGTGGCGGGGATCACCGTCTTCAGCCCGGCGACATGCGTGATAATGGCCTCGGGTGACTGGCTATGCGTCTGCCCGCCGAAAATGCCACCGCCCATCGGCGAACGCACCGTGATCGGGCAGGTGAACTCGCCCGCCGAGCGGTAGCGCAGCCGCGCCGCCTCGCTCACCAATTGGTCGAGCGCAGGGTAGATATAGTCGGCGAACTGAATTTCGGGCACCGGACGCAAGCCATAGGCGCCCATGCCGATCGCCACCCCGGCGATGCCGCATTCGGTGATCGGGGTATCGAACACCCGCGTCTTGCCATATTTCTTCTGCAAGCCCGCGGTCGCGCGGAAGACGCCGCCGAAATAGCCGACATCCTCCCCCATCACCACCACGTCGGGATCGCGCGCCATCACCACGTCGAGCGCGGAGTTGATCGCCTGGATCATGTTCATCCGCGCGGTCTCGCCTTCGGCGGCGACGGCGGGATCGTTCAGCACATCGCTCATCGCGCTCTCACTTGGCTTTCCAGAAGCGGCCCGAGGCTTCTTCCTCGGCGCGCATCTGCTCGCGCTGTTCCTGAAGGTGCCAGGGCAGTTCCTCGAACACGCCCTCGAACATCGTCTCGAACGGCTGATGGAGGCCGTGGCCGAGGATGCCGTTGGCCTCGGCCTCTTTCTGGCTCGCCTTCACCAGCTCGGCGAGCTCGACGTCTTGCGCGGCGTGGCGTGCCTCGTCCCATTCACCGAGCGCGATCAGATGGTCCTTCAGCCGGCGCACCGGATCGCCGAGCGGCCAGGCATTGGGCTCGGCCGCCGAGCGGTAGGCGGTGGGATCGTCCGAGGTCGAATGGCCTTCCGCGCGGTAGGTGAAGAGCTCGATCAGGGTCGGGCCCTGGTTCGTCCGCGCGCGCTCGGCGGCCCAGGCGGTCGCGGCATAGACGGCGAGCGCGTCATTACCGTCCACCCGCAGGCCGGCGATGCCATAGCCGACCGCGCGCGCCGCGAAGGTGGTCGCTTCGGCGCCGGCGAAGCCCGAAAAGCTGGAAATCGCCCACTGGTTGTTGACCACGTTCAGGATCACCGGCACGCGATAAACACTGGCGAAGGTACAGGCCGAGTGGAAATCGCCTTCGGCGGTCGAGCCGTCGCCGCACCAAGTCGCCGCGATCCGGGTATCGCCCTTCGCCGCAGAGGCCATCGCCCAGCCTACCGCCTGGGGATATTGGGTGGTGAGATTGCCGGAGATGGAGAAAAACCCGGCCTCTTTCGCCGAATACATGATCGGCAGCTGCTTGCCCTGCAGGCGGTCGGCGCGGTTCGAATAGACCTGGTTCATCATGTCGACCAGCGACCAGCCCCGCGCGATCAGCAACCCCTGCTGGCGATAGCTGGGGAAGCACATATCGTCACGATCGAGCGCGAAGGCGGCGGCGACCGCGACCGCCTCCTCGCCCGTGCACTTCATGTAGAAACTCGTCTTGCCCTGGCGCTGGGCGCGGAACATGCGCTCATCATAGGCGCGGGTGAGCGCCATCGCGCGCAGCATCCGGCGCAGCGTTTCGGGCGGCAGCTTTGGATCCCACGGGCCATGCGCCTGGTGGCCCTCGCCAAGCACACGCACCAGCGTATAGGCAAGCTCGGTGAATTCCGCCGCGGGGGTGGACGGATCAGGCCGGAGCTGCGCACCCGCCGGCGGCACCGCCACTTCGACGAAATCGACCTGATCGCCGGGACGGAAGCGCGGTTCGGGAACATGGAGCCGCAGCGGCGGTAGATTGCGCCCTGGCACCTGGTTCAGGGAATTGCCCTGTCGCTCGTCCATGACCTCTCCTTACCAGACTCGCCTCAAGCGGTACGGTCGCGAGCGGCATTGCGCGGACGGACATAAAATTTCAACGACGAATTTCTCGGCCGGGACGACCACCCCACGCCCCCGCCCATCGTGCTCGTACATGCCGGATCGAGCCGGCTTAACTTTATCCGCCCGGTCCCGCCGCCGGGACGCCCGCGAAGCGCGGATGGTCGCCGGGGTGCGTTGGTGCATCGCACAATCGCCGCAACCAACCCCGCGCCCAATCGTTTTGGGTTCATTGTTCATTCAGGCGTCGATCGACCCGCGCGCGGCGCCGCGTGGGGCTTTGGCGCGCGAGAGGATAGCCATGACGATCGCCGACCCGAAGAAGCTTGATCGCCCGCTCGATCACATCGCCTTGATCGGCAATTTCCTCCCCCGCCAGTGCGGCATCGCGACTTTCACCACCGACACCTATCACGCCCTGCGGACGCGCTTCCCTGGAGTGCGGATCGATGTCTATGCGATGGACGATCTGCCCGGCCAACATGCTTATCCAAGCGCCGTCACCGCCGCGATCCCGCAGCATGATCGCGGCGCTTACGTCGCCGCCGCCCACGCCATCCAGGCGTCGGGCGCGCAGGCGATCTGGGTGCAGCACGAATATGGCATCTTCGGCGGCCCCGCCGGCGAGTATCTGCTCGCGCTGCTCGATCGCACCAGCCTGCCACTGATCGTGACGCTCCACACCGTGCTCGAACAGCCGAGCGATGATGAGCGCCGGGTTATGGAGCAGCTGTTGCGTCGCGCCGCGCGGGTGATCGTCATGGCCGAGCGCGGGCGCGACATTCTGCGGCGCGTCCATGGCATCGGCGGCCGCCAGGTGAGCGTGATTCCCCATGGCGTACCCGATCGCCCCTTCGCGCCCACCGAAGCCTTCAAGGCGCGTTTTGGTTGGGCCGGCCGGCAGGTCGTGCTGACCTTTGGCCTGCTTTCGCCCGGCAAGGGCATCGAAACGGTGATCGAGGCGCTGCCTGCCGTGATCGCCGCCGCTCCCGATCTGCTCTACGTCGTGCTGGGCGCGACCCACCCGCACCTGATCGCGCACGAGGGCCAGGCCTATCGTCAGCGGCTTGAAGCGCTTGCCGCCGATCGCGGCGTCGCGGGGCATGTTCAGTTCATCGACCGCTTTGTCGAGCATGAGGAGCTGCTCGATTATCTTCAGGCGGCCGACTTGTATGTCACCCCCTATGTGAACCCGGCGCAGATCACCTCGGGCACGCTCAGCTATGCGGTGGCGCTCGGTAAGCCAGTGGTGTCGACGCCCTATGTCCACGCCACCGAAATCCTGGCCGATGGCCACGGCGTGCTGGTCGATTTCGGCGACAGTGACGCCTTCGCGCGCGAGATCACCGCGCTGCTCGGCTCGGACCGCAACCGGTTGAAGCTCGCCCAGCGCGCCTATGCGCGCGGACGGACGATGCTTTGGGCGCGCGTCGCCGAAAGCGCGATGGCGGAAATGATCGCCGCCGTCGCCGCCCGCCCGGCGCGGCTGCCGGCCAACACCCCACTCGACCCGCTCGCGCCTAATTTCAGCGCGGTCGAACGGATGAGCGATGCGACCGGGATGCTCCAGCATTCGATCTATTCGGTCCCCGATCGCCGCCACGGCTATTGCATCGACGATAATGCCCGCGCCCTGATGCTGGTGGCGCGGATACCCGGTCTTGACGAGACTCAGCGCGACAAATGGCTGACGATCTATGCCGCTTTCGTCCAGCACGGCTGGAACCCCGACCAGCAGCGCTTCCGCAATTTCATGCGGTTCGACCGAAGCTGGTGCGAGGACGTGGGATCGGAGGATTCGAACGGGCGCACGCTGTGGGCGCTCGGCACCGTCGCCCGCCATGCCGCGCTCCACAAGCATCGCGATTGGGCGACGCGGCTGTTCGACGAGACCGCCACGCTCGCGCTCACGCTCGGCAGTCCGCGCGCGCAAGCGTTCGCGATGCTGGGCGCGGCTGAAATGCTCGCCAGCCATCCTGGCCACGCGCTTGCCCGCGAGATACTTGAGCGGTTCAGCGCCGACCACCTCGCTCTGCTCGCCGAGGCGCGGCGGCCCGAATGGGAATGGTTCGAGATCGTCCTGGCCTATGACAATGCCCGCCTGCCCGAGGCGATGCTGCGCGCCGGACTCGCGCTCGAACGCCGCGACCTTGTCGACACGGGTCTTGCGGCGCTCGACTGGATCATCGCTTGCCAGACAAGTCCCGATGGCCGTTTCCGCGCGGTCGGCACCGACAGCTTCGGTCGAGCCTACGCCCCGCCGCTACCGTTCGACCAGCAGCCGCTGGAAGCACAGGCGACGGTCGACGCGTGCGCCGCCGCCTTTGCCGCGACCGGCGACGCGCGCTGGATCGCCGAAGCACAGCGCGCCTATCACTGGTTCCTGGGCGCGAATGACCTCGATCTCGCGCTCGCGAGTGCCGATGATGGCGGCTGTTTCGACGGATTGACGCCGCAAGGGCTCAACCGCAACCAGGGCGCCGAATCGATCCTGGCGTTGCAGCTCGCCTCGATCACGATAGCCGAGCTTTCCCAACATCTTACCGCAGGCGAAACGGTTCGCGCGGTTGCTTGACGTCGCCCGGTTGCGTAGAGCCGGCCCGCTTGAGACCCAAGGGGGCCGTGTGCTCGACGTCTATCATCACCCGCTGCGCCTCCGCGCCGATCCGGCCCGGGTCGTCGTGCGGCCGTTCCAGCTCGCGCTTCAGGCCAATGGCAACGCGCCGAGCCGCACCGAACGACTGGTCCGCGAAGTGTTGGCGATGACCGCCGCCCAAGCGCGCGACGAGCTAGCGGTGGTGCTCAAGGATTTCGAGGCGCGCCACTGGCAGACGCGACGCATCTTCATGGCGCGCTATCATGAGATCGCCGGTCAGCTCGGCCTTGACGGCGCGGCGATCGATGACGAGCACCGCCAGCTGATCGGCGCCTATTTCTGCCACGAATACAGCTACGCCGCCGCCGCGCTGATGAACCCCAGCGCCGTGCCGCACCCCGATCAATCCGGTATGAGCGCGGAATCGCTGCGCATCCTGATGTCGCTGCGTGCGGTGGGCGAGGGCCATATCAGCTCGGTCGCCTTCCGCGAGGGAATCGTCACCGCCGATCGCGAGCTGATGCTGGCGCCCGAGCCACCTTTCGCGACCGCGACCGATACCGTGCACCAGGATAGCGCGCGCCTGCCGAGCGGGGCGGTTACCGTGCATCGCCACCGCGACTCAACGCTTTCGGGAACGGTAATTTTCCCGATGACCGCCGCCCAGGCCAAGGGGCTGGAGGATCTGCGCCTCGTTCGCTTCGATCACGGCGACGACGACCATGAGTGGCTAGGCACCTATACCGCCTATAACGGCGCGGCGATCCAGTCCGAACTGCTGCGCACGCGCGACTTTCGCCGGTTCGATCTGGTGCCGATGACCGGCGCGGCCGCGCGCAACAAGGGCATGGCGCTGTTCCCCCGCCGGATCGACGGCCGCTATTGGATGATCGGCCGGCAGGATGGCGAGAATCTGTTCCTGATCGCCTCCGACCGGCTGACGCATTGGGACGAAGGAACGCGGCTGCTGACCCCGCATTATTCGTGGGAGCTGGTCCAGATCGGCAATTGCGGCCCGCCGATCGAGCTTGACGAGGGCTGGCTGCTCCTGACCCACGGCGTTGGCGCGATGCGCAAGTATTCGATCGGCGCGGTGCTGCTCGACAAGGCCGACCCGTCGCGCGTGATCGGTCGCACCGCCGCGCCGCTGCTCGCCGCCGCCGATCAGGACCGCGAAGGCTATGTCCCCAACGTCGTCTATAGCTGCGGCGGGTTGCGGATCGGCGATGATCTGTTCCTGCCCTATGGCGTGGCGGACAGCTCGGTCGCCTTCGCCTTCGTGCCGATCGCCGGGTTGTTGGCGATGATGGAGCCTGTTCAGCGCGGGTAAAAGCGCGCTAGGCTTTCTTGCCGCCCGATTGATAAGGGAGACCAGCTGATGACCCGCACTCTTGCCGCCCTGCTGATCGCCGGGCTCACCCTGCCGGCGCTGCCGGCGGCGGCCCAATCGCCGCAGGACGAGCAGCGCTTCCAGCAGGCGCAGCAGCGTTTCCAGAACGAGCTGAGCATCTTCCAGCAGGAATTCGATCGCTATCAGCGGTCGCGAGCCAATCGTCCCGCCTATGATCCGCGCTATGACGATCGCGGTGGCTATGACGACGGCTATGACGCCGCCCAATATTACCGCCCCGGCCAGAGCGAGCGGGTGCTGGGCACCGACGACCGGGTCTATCGCGGCTCGGACGGGCGCTATTATTGCCGCCGTACCGACGGTACCACGGGGCTGATCGTGGGCGGCGCGGTGGGCGGCATCTTCGGCAACGCGATCGCCCCGCGCGGGTCGCGCACGCTGGGGAGCATCCTGGGGATTGTCGGTGGCGCCGCGCTCGGTGGCTCGATCGACCGCAACCGAGTGAGCTGTCGTTGAAGACCGCTCAGCGCACCGTGAACACGATCTGATCGACCACCCGCCCCCCGGCGTCCGCCAGTCGCAGCAAGTGGCGTCCGGGGGTGGGGAAGAACAGCGGCGCAGCTAACGCACGCCCGTCAAGCCACAGCCGGTGCCCCTCCGCCGCGCCGGAAAGCTGGACGGCGAGTCGCTGATTAGCGGGCGGAATATCGGCGTCGAGCGCGTAGACACTGCCCGATACCGGACTCACGATCCGAGGACGACGCGCGGCGGCGGGAGCGGCGGCGATCAGCGTCTGACCCGTGCCGGCGAGGAAATAGTCGCGGCGCGGCGGTTCGGGGGTGCCGGCGAAGGTTACCCGCCGCGCCTCGATCCCCGGCGGCGGGGGCGGCGCCCTGGGCGGCGCATCGGCATGGAGCGCGCGCATCAGATCGCGCCAGACGGGTGCTGCGCCGCTGGTGCCCGAGACCGCGTGCATCGGGTCGCCCTCGGCATTGCCGATCCACACCCCCACCACATAGCGATCGGTGAAGCCGATGCACCAATTGTCGCGCATCGCCTTCGACGTACCCGTCTTCACCGCCGCCCAGAACGGCAGGCGCAGCGCCGAATCGAGCCCGAAGGTCACCGCGCGCGCATTGGCGTCGGCCAGCATGTCGCTGACCAGCCACGCCGCCTGCGGGCTCAGCACGCGCTGGGCGCGCGGCCCGGGCGCGGGCGTGACACGCAGCGGCGCCCACAGCCCCCCGGTCGCGAGCGCGCGATAGGCCGCGACCTGCTCCAGCAAGGTCACCTCCGCCGAGCCGAGCGCGAGCGAGAAGCCATAATAATCGCCGTCCTCGACCAGGCCGCGATAGCCCGTGTCCCAAAGCCGGTCGCGAAACGCCTCCACCCCAACCAGCAGCAGCGTCCGCACCGCGGGCACGTTGAGCGAGCCGGCGAGCGCGGTTCGCGCGGAGACCGGACCCTTGAACGCCCGGTCATAGTTCTGGGGGACATAGAGCCCGGAGGCGGTGTCCAGCTGTACCGGCGAATCGTCGAGGATCGAGGCGGGGGTCAGATAGCCGCGCTCGATCGCCTGTGCGTAGAGGAACGGCTTGAGCGTCGATCCCGCCTGACGATAGGCGCTCGCGCCGTCCACCGCCGGCGCGGTCGAGCCGCTGCCGCCACCGCCGACATAGGCCAGCACCTCGCCGCGCGCCACATCGGCGATCACCACCGCGCCGTCGCGCGCGCGGGCGCCGAGTGTCGCGAGTTGGTGACGCAGCGCCTGCGTCGCCAGCCGCTGCAGCCGCGCGTCGAGCGTCGTCCGCAATTTCAGTCCGGGCCGGTTGAGAAGATGCTGCGCCAAATGCGGCGCGAGCCCCGGATCGAGCGCGAGGCTCCGTGCGGGGCCGAGCATCGCCCAGGCGCCGCTGGTGAGCGCCGCGCAGTCGCGCCCGGCGTTGAGGCGGCACGCGCGCGCCGCGAGCCGCGCCGGCGTCGCGCGGGGATCGGGGAGGAGCGCGGCGAGCAGCAGCGCTTCGTCGCGGGTGAGGGCATCGGGCGTCTTGCCGAACAGGCCCAATGCCGCCGCCGCGACCCCCTGCGCCTCGCCACGAAAACCGGCGAGGTTCAGATAGGCCTCGAGAATCTGATCCTTGTCCCAGCCACTTTCGAGCGCCCAGGCGGCACGCATCTGGCGCAGCTTGTCGCGCCACCCGCGCGCACCGGGCGCGGCGAGATCGGGCGCGAGGAAGGCGGCGAGCTGCATCGTGATCGTCGAGGCGCCCCGCCCGCCGCGACCCGTCAGCCGGTCACGCACCGCCCCTGCCAGGCCAAGCAGATCGACGCCACCATGCGCGCGGAATCGCTTGTCCTCGGCGGCGATGATCGTCGCGGGCACGACCGGGGCGACTGACTCAAGCGGCGTCCAAGCGAGACGGCGGGCGGTGAAATTCACGCGCTGGCTGTCGATCAGCACGCCATTGCGATCGTAAAGCCACGCCTCGCTCGGCCGCCAGCGCGCTCGCACGCTCGCATAGCCGGGCAGCGGCGGCGGCCGCGTCGCGAAATCGAGTGCGGCGAGCAGCGCGATGGCGAACAGCACCGCGGCAACGATTACGCCCGATCGGCGGGGCATCAGTTCACCGCCACCACCATGGGCGCGTTCGGGAGCGCGGCGTGGAGCTCGGGTGAATACATCGCCTCCACCCGGCTCGGCGGCAGCGCGAAGCGACCGGTACCGTTCAGCCGGACGGTATAGCTCATCTTGGTCTCGCCCTCGCCGAGCCAGGCGAAATAGCCACGCCACGTCGCGCCACCGCGCTCGACATAGCTTGGGCCGCCCTGCTCGCCAGCGGTAAGGAGCGTCGACTGGTTGGCGTTGTTGCCGAGGATGCTCGCCCCAGGCGGCACCGGATCGCTCACCACCACCCAGTTGCGCGCGGCGCTCGCTTTCACGGTCAGCGTCACCCGCAGCACGTCGCCGCGCGTCAGCCGCCCGGGATGCTTGGCCTGCACCACCTCGACCGTGCGGGTGAGGCGATAGCCGGCGGCGACCGGCGCGCGGAGTGGCACCGCAGCCTTCACCGAAACATAAGCCCACGGCCCCGCACCGCCCGTCTGCGTCATCACCAGCGGCGCGCGCACCGGGGGCAAAGCCAGCGATACGCTGCGCGCTTCGGCAGCAAGCGGCCAGGCCCGCGTCGCCTCGGCGGGGCCGAGCACCAGCCGCGTCGCCCCGCTGATCGCGCCCGGCGGATAGAGTGCCGCGACGCGCCGGGCGAACAGCGCGCCCCAGGCGTTGGCCGTGGTCGTATCCCACGCGCCGCGCTGCTGGCGCAGGGATATGCCGGCGATCAGCTTCGGCGCATCCGCCTCCCAGCCGGGGCGCCCCAGGACGGCGAGCCCCGCCTTCACCGCGCCGGTGTCCTCGCTCGCCAGCAGCCACCAGGGCTGGGCGTCGTCGGTCAGGTCGATCCGGGTGCCTTCATAAGCCAGCCGGCGGCGCAGTTCGTCCTCCCCCGCGCGGCGCAGGTCGGCGGCGTTCGCCGCGCCGATCTTGTCGAGCGCCATCAGATAATCGGCGAGCAGCGCGGTCGGCATCTCCGCTGGCGTCAGCCGCAACTGGCCGAGTATCGCCGGGCTCGCGGCTCCGGCACGGGCGAGCGCGGCGAAGGCACTCAGACGGGCAAGGCGAACATCGCCATAATCTTCATGCCGCAGCCGCCCATCGACCACCGCCCGCAAGCCGTCCACCATTCGGCCGCGCGTGGCCTCGGGGATGGGGAGACCGGCCTCGCTGGCCAATGACAGGACATAAGCGGTGAGCGCCTCCGACCCCTCCAGATTGTCGGACGGCCAGAAGCGGAGCAGCCCGTCGGGCGCCTGGTACGTCGGCAGCGCCGCCGCGAGCCGGGTCCAGCCGGGACTGTCACCAAGCGCAACGATCCGCGACAATTGCTGCTCAAGGCAATCATAGGGATAGGCCGCCATGTACTCGCGGACCCCGGTCAGCGGCGGCGCGAGCGCATCCTCCAGCCGCACCGTCACCCCGCCGCGCCCTGGCAGCGCGCCAGCGGGGGCCGCGAGCAGCAACGGCGCCGCGCCGACGCGGGTGAGCGTCGCCGCCCAGGTCTCGATCGGCACCAGCGGCTCGATCTGTTGCGTCACGCTGATCGCGTCCGCCGCCGGCTGGCCTTCGGCGCGCGCGCGCACCTTCCAGCGCAGCGTGCCCGGCGTGGCGGGCGCGGTGAGCGTCCACATGATCGGCGCGGCGCCGCCGGCGGGGATCACCACCGTCTGCGGCCGCCCCGTCGCGATCGCGGGGGTCAGCGCCACTTCGGCGGTCACCCGCATCGGCTTGGCCGAGCTGTTGCGCAGCGTGAAGATCGCGCCGAATTGGTCGCCGCTGCGCACGATCGGCGGCACACCCGCGAAGATCGACAGGTCCTGCGCCGCGCGCACGCTCGTCTCGCCGGTGCCGAAGCGCCCCGCCCCCTGGGTCGCGATCGCGACGAGCTTGAAGCGGGTGAGCGCGTCCGACAGCGGCACCGCGACGCGCGCGCGGCCTTGCGCGTCGAGCGGCACATGCCCGCGCCACAGCAGCACCGGCTGGAAATTCTCGCGGTTGAGTGCCGCCGCGTCACCGCCGCCGCCACCGCCCGCCGCGACCGCCTTCTTGCCGATATGACGCTTGCCGACGACCTGGCTCTGCGCGGTCGCGGTCAGCACCGACAGGCTGCGCTCGCCCATCATCGCGCTCAGCACGTCCCAGCTATCGTTGGGGGAGAGCTGGAGCAGTGCCTCATCCACCGCGACGAACGCCACGTCGGCATCGGGCGCGGGTTTGCCGTCGGGCGCCTTCACCGTGAGCGCCACCCGCGCCACCTGCCGCGCGGCATAACGCTCGCGATCGGCCTGGACGCTCACGCCCAATTGGTGCGCCTCCCAGCCCACTTTCACCTTGGCGATGCCGAGGCGATAGGCGGGCTTGGCGAGATCGACGAGCGCGGTGGGCGCCCCCGCCGGCTCGCGTCTCGCCGTGAGGCCCAGCCAGGCGCCGACATCGCTTAGCCAATCCCAGAAGCCGGGCGTGATCCGCCCGCGCACCGCCAGCACCGAGACGAACACATCGGGCGCGTAATCGCCCGGCATCGCGACCTCGACCACCGGGTCCTTGCCCGAAAGCTGGACGACCTTGCTCGCCAGCACGCCTTCGCGCTCCACGGTGACGAGCGCGGTAGCGGCGCGGAACGGCATCCGCACCTGGAAGCGCGCGGTCTCGCCCGCCTTGTAGCTCTGGCGTTCGGGGATCAAGTCCATCCGGTCGCCATTGTCGCCGCCGAACCACCAGTCATCGTCGCCCGCCAGCCATACCGATTGCACGCTCTGCGCTTGGTTGCCGTTCGCGTCGCTGGCGGTGGCGACCGCATAGACCTCGCCCGAGACGCCAGGGTCGATCGCGCACTGCGCCAGCCCTTGCGCATCGGTGGTCGCGGTGCAGCCGGCGGTGAGCTTGGTGGTCTTCGCCTGGTTGTCATAAGCGTAGAAGCCGCCGATCAGCCGGCGGCGGGCGGTGAGAATCTGGCGGCTGTAGAGCGCGACCGAAATGCGCTGCCCCTTGATCGGCGCGCCGTTCACGTCGAGCGCGACGAAACGCAGCCGCAGATCGTCGGCCTTCATCAGCCAGCCATCGGTCTTCACGCCCAGCCGCACCGCCGCTGGATAGATCGGCAACGCGCGGGCGGCGGTGAGGATCTCGCCATTCGCGTCCTGATAATCCATTTCGACGCGCATGGTGGCCGCGCCCTGCAAGCCAGCGGGCACCTCGACCAACGGACGCGCCGCGCCCTGGCCGTCGAGCGTTACCGGCAGCGTCTGCACCGGCGGCAGCGGGGTTTGATCCTCCTCGCCGTCACCGTTCAGCGTACGGGTGCCTTCCTTCACGGGCGTGCCGCCGAACTGGTAGCTTTCATAGCCCTCGGGCGCCCGGTCGCTGGCTTCCCAGGCAACCCGCAGGTCGACCGGCAGCCGCGCCGCGCCCCCGCCCGAGAGATAGCCCACGAACAGATCGAGCGGCACCGATTTGGGCCGCACCAGTGCCTCCTTCGGTCCAGTGACGCTCGCGCGCATCGTCGGCAGGCGATATTCGTCGATACGGAAGCTCTGCTCGCTGTAGATCGCCTTGTCGCCCTGCACGAACTGCAGGCTATAGCTGCCCATCGGCGCGCCTTGGGGCGCGGTCCAGCTCGTCTCGCCAACGCCGTTCTTGCCGATGGTGAGCGGCACGTCGAACTGGGTGCCCGATCCGGCATGGCTCAACCGCAGCGTGCCGCTGAACCCCGCGCCCAGCGTGAAGCCGGCGGCCGTGGGCTGGCGCAAAATGTGCTTCATGTGCACCGTCTCGCCCTGGCGGACGAGTGTACGATCGAACACGGTATGGATGATCTCGCCCTGCGCTTGATAGCCGAAGGGCAGATCGAAGTCGTAGGGCCGCAGTCCGTCGCCCCAATCGGTTAGAGTAAAGCTGAAATCGCCGCCGATGCGCGCCGAGACCATCAGCGGGTGCTGGGCGTCGCCTTCACCCTCGCACCCGCCATAGGTTTGCGGCTCGGGCAGGCCGCGAACGTAGAGACCGCCCGCGCGGTCGGTCGCGCCGCGCGCGATCAGCCGGCCGGTGCAGCTATCGGTTACGCGGATTTCGGCATTGGCGACCGGCTTGCCGCTGTCGAGCGCGGTGACCCAGGCCAGGCTGCGCTCGCGCCCCCATTTGAAATGGACCGCCATGTTGGTAACGAGGGCGGCGCTGGTGACGTAACGCGGCGCCGGCCGGCCGAGCAGCGCCGCGCCGAGCACCGGACTCGCCAGCTCGACGACATAGAAGCCCGGCTGCTTGAGCGGGATGCCGACCACTTCGAACGCGCGCCCCTTGCCGGGCAGACCGAGCTTGAGCGGCTGGCCGCTACCCGCGTTTAGGATAGGCTTGGCGCCGGTGTCGTTGATCCGCACCGTCTCCGCGCCGCGCTTCTCCTCGTGGCTGGCATAGTCGTCGGCCTTGTCGACGGTGCGCAGCCAGCGCGCGACCTCGCCATCGGCGCCTTCTACCCGCAATGCCTGCCCCCCGAGCGGCAGATTACGGCCGGCAAGCGCCGGCTCGACCGCGCGAACGGTGACGGGGAGCACGCCGCCTTCTTTCGCCTCGAGGATGCCGAAGGCGCCGGCGAACTTCACCAGCGGTGGCGGCGCGTCGAAGCGAACTTTCAGCGGGAAACGCTGGGTGTTGGCGAGCGGCCGGCCGCTTTCGTCGGTGATGCCGGCGGGGAGGGTCAGTGTCGCCTCGCTATTCTGCGGCAGCGGCGCGGCGAAGCGCACCTCGCTCACCGTCGCCGCCTGGCGGCTGTCGCCGCGCCCGGCATCGTCGCTCGAGGTGAGCTTCGGGGCGATCGTCTTGCCGGCGGCGCTTAGCGTGATCGCCGCCGCGAGCTTGGCCGGGATCGGCGCGGTGAAGCGCACCCAGGCCGGCTCGACCGGCGAGCACCCGGCCTGCGGGTTTACCCGCGAACATTCGAACCGCGCGGTGAACGGCTTGCGGACAGTATAGTCGAAGCGTTGATCGTTGCCGGCCGCCGGCCCGCCCGCGCCGCGGATGGCGCCCGACCAGACGAGCGCCATGTCGCGCCCGGGTGGTAGCGGCCGGCGGCATCTAAGTGCGATGACGCTCTTCAGCGCCGCAGCCCGCGCCGCGCCATCCTTTGGCAGGCTGGTGGGAAGCCCTGCTTCCGCAAGAAAATTGCTGACCGGATAGCGGTCGGTGCCCAGCTCGTCGAGCAGCCGCGCGGGCAGATCGACGCCTAGCACATCGACCGGGATCTTCTCGCCGATGCCATCGACGCTACAATAAGCGTTGGCGCCCACCGAGCCGCGGTCTGGCGCCATATTGGCGGCGACCAGGAAGACCTGATCCTCTTCGATATCGCCGTCGTAGCGCGCGGGCAGCACCGCGCGCGCGGTGGGGCCACCGGCATCGACGGTAAAGCGCCGCTGGCCGACGACGGCATAGCCGCTCGCGCTCTTCAACCCCTCGCGCAGCTCGAAGCCGCACCGCGTGCCGCCGGACAGCGAGCCTGCGAATTCATAGACATAAGTCTGCTGATCGGCCCAGCGCCCCTGGCCGGCGATCGCGCACTCGACCGTGAATGGCGCGGCCGCGCGCGGATCGCCGAGCGGCACCATCGGCTGGTTGAAGCGCGTGGTGAAACGGGTGATGGCGCCGTTGTTGACGCCCGGGGTCGCGAGCACCACCTGCGGGCCATTCTCCGCCGAAGCCCCAAGCGGCCCCAATGCGAGCGCCAGCAGTGCTAGCCGAATCGCAAGCCTCACACGCATCCCCTTTTGGCTTTTGACGGCAGGCTATGGGCCCGCAAAACTCAAGTCCAGCTTGATCCCAAGAATGATCTCGCGCAAAATCAACCAAAAAGGGGGGGACAGGCATGGTGTTGCTGGCGGCGCTCGACGCTTGCGCGCGCGAGGCGCTGCTGTTCGCCGCCGCCGGCTTCGTGATCGGCGGGATCGACGACCTGCTGATCGATCTGCTGTTCGCCTGGCGCGCGCTGCGCCGCAAGCTGCGTGCGGGGCCGCGCTTTTCGGCCGCCGATTTCGCGCTCGCCAAAACGCCAGGGCGGATGGCGGTGTTCGTACCCGCCTGGGACGAAGGCGCAGTCATCGCGCCGATGCTCACCGCGCTGCTCGCGCGCTATGATTACCCCGATTACACCGTCTATGTCGGCGCCTATCCCAATGACCGCGCGACGATCGACGCCGTGAACGCCATCGTCAAGCAGGATGCGCGTGTCAGGCTCGTCATCGGTCCGCGCGAAGGCCCAACCACCAAAGCCGATTGTTTGAACACGCTTTGGCAAGCAATGCTGGAGCATGAAGCAACCTGCGGTCGTGTAAAGGCCGTTGTCCTGCATGACGCCGAGGATCTGGTGCACCCCGCCGAGTTGCGTATCTTCGATTGGCTGATCGGGCGTCATGCAGCAGTGCAGCTGCCGGTATTGCCGCTCATCCATCCCCAGGGACGGGTGATCTCCGCTGTCTATTCCGACGAATTTGCCGAAAGCCACGCAAAGCAGCTACAGGTGCGCGAGGCGCTGGGCGCCGGGCTGCCGCTCGCCGGCGTCGGCTGCGCGCTCGACCGCGAGGTGCTCGCGCGAGTTGGCGGGGCGGACGGGCCCTTCGATCGCGCCAGCCTGACCGAGGATTACGAACTCGGCCTCGCCATCGCCGCCGCCGGTGGATCGACGATCTTCGTCCATGTCCGTGAAACGCCCGGCAGCTGGACCCCGGTCGCGGTGCGCGCCTATTTCCCGCATCGGATCGACGCCGCCGTGCGCCAGCGCGCGCGCTGGATGGTCGGGATCGCGCTTGCCGGCTGGGATCGGCTCGGCTGGGGCCGGCCGCTTGCCTGGCGCGACCATTGGATGCGGCTACGCGATCGTCGCGCCCCACTCGCGGTGCTCGTGCTCGCCGCCGCTTATACCGGGCTGCTGCTGTGGGGGACGGGGGCGATCGCCCACGCGATCGCCGGCACGCCGCAAATCGCGCTGCTCCCCGACCCGCTGTTGATCGCGACGGGTGCGATGATGCTGTGGCGGCTGGCGGTGCGGGTAGGTTTCACGACCGTGACCTATGGCTGGCGCGAGGGGATCGCCGCCATCCCGCGCGTGATCATCGGCAACTATATCGCGTTGCTCGCAGCCCGCCGCGCACTGACCACCTATGTCGGCCTGCTGCGTGGTCACCCCCTCGCCTGGGACAAGACCGCGCACCATTTCCCGCAAGAGTCGGCATGAACGGGCGGCCGCTGCGCTTCCTGGGGCTGGTGCTCGGCGGCTGGTTTACCGTGCGAGTCGTGATGCTTTGGCCGGCGCCACCCACCACCCATCTGGACGCGACCGGCGCCTCGCTCGCCGTGCCGGGAAGTGACGACGCGGAAAATGACGTGGTGTTGCGCTACCCCGATCTGGCGGCACTCGGCGCGGCGCGGCGGGAGCCGTGGCTGCCGGCGACCGGCCCGGCGCCGCGCGCCGCCGCCCGCATGAGG
>LWDJ01000007.1 GCA_002083435.1 Proteobacteria bacterium SG_bin6
CCGCGCGCCGGCTGGCGGCGGCGCCGGGGGCGGGGAGCGGGGAGGCGCAGCGCTTGGGCGACCTGCTCGCCGCCGCCGGCCAGGATGGCGAGGCGGCCGCCGCTTATGGGGAGGCGATCGCCCGCGCGGGGACCGAGGCAAGCTGGGCGCTTTATCTGCAGCAGGGCGGCGCGCTCGATCGCGCGGGGCGCTGGACGGAGGCCGAGCCGCTGCTCGCCCGCGCGGTGCAGCTCGCGCCCGATCAGCCGATCGCGCTCAACTACCTCGCTTATGCCCGGCTGGAACATGGCGGCGATGTCGGCGCGGCACGCGTGCTGCTCGAACGCGCCGCGCGGCTGAAGCCTGATGATGCGTCGATCCAAGATTCGCTCGCTTGGGCCTATTATCTGGGGGGCGATGCGGCGCGGGCGCTGCCGCTGCTCGAACGCGCGGCGATCGACGAGCCCGGCAACGGGACGATCAGCGAGCATCTGGGCGATGTCTATTGGCAACTCGGCCGGCGGTTCGAGGCGCGCTATGCCTGGACCGCGGCGGCGCAATTGGCGTCGAGCGACGATGCCGCGCGAATCGCGGCGAAGCTGGAGCAAGGTCCGGCGCGATGATCACCGAAATCGCGCCCGCCAAGCTCAATCTGGCGCTGCACGTGCGCACGCGGCGGCCGGACGGCTATCACGAGCTGGAGACGCTGTTCGCCTTTTGCCGCGATGGCGATGTGGTGACGCTGGCGCCGGCCGAGGCCGACAGCTTCACGCTCACCGGCCCCTATGGCGGGGCGCTGGAGGGTGATGACAATCTCGTCACCCGCGCGCGCGACGCGTTTCGCGCGGCGTTCGGCGCGCCGGGTTGCGCGATCACGCTCGACAAGCGGCTGCCGATCGCGAGCGGCATCGGCGGCGGCTCGGCGGACGCGGCGGCGACGCTGCGCGCGCTCGCCCGCTGGCGGGGCGTGGCGGCGGACACGCCCGAACTGTTCGCGATCGCCGAACGGCTCGGCGCCGATGTGCCGGCCTGCCTGCTGGGGAAAAGCGCGATCGGCACCGGCAAGGGCGAGAAGCTGGTGCCGCTGCCGGGGCTCGGCGGCATGCCGGCGCTGCTCGTCAATCCCGTCGTCGCGGTATCGACCGCTGCGGTGTTCAAGGCGTGGGACGGGGTCGATCGCGGCCCGCTCGGGAGCGGTGACCTGCTCGCGGTGGCGCGCGCGGGACGCAACGATCTCGAACCGCCCGCACGCGCGCTGGCGCCGGTGATCGACGCGGTGCTTGCCCGGCTCGCGGGGCCGGGCGTGCTGCTCGCGCGCATGTCCGGATCGGGCGCGACCTGCTTCGCGCTGTTCGAAAGCGACACCGCCCGCGCCGCGACCGCCGCGCGGGTGCGGGCCGAACAGCCCGGCTGGTGGTGTCTCGAAACGGCACTCGCGTGACAGTTCGCCGTATCATCGCGGGGCATGAGCGGTTGAGAATCGGCACGCCCCAGGGCAATTCGCACTTGGCACGGCTGTTGCTCAGCCACTGCCTGGGCGGGTCCGCATTGCGCGCGTTCGCCGGTGATCCCCTTCCCCCGGGCGTCACCAGGGCAGAAGGGCGGTGACAGGTTCACCGTCCTTCGCCGTCGCCCTGCCGCCGCGCGTGATCGCTGGCACGGGGCCGATCCTGCTGCTGTGCGACCACGCCTCGAATGATCCGCAAGGCGTGGCGCTCGGCATCGATCCCGCGCTGTTCGCCAAGCACATCGCTTACGACATCGGCACCGCCGCGCTGACCGAGGCGCTGGCGGTGCGGCTGGGGAGCCCGGCGCTGCTGGCGCAAGTCTCGCGGCTGGTGATCGACCTCAACCGTCAGGTCGATCATCCCGGGCTCATCCCGCTGGCGAGCGACGGCCATGCCATCCCCGGGAACGACGGCGCCGACCGATGGGCGCGGATCGCCGCCTTCCACGCGCCCTATCACGCCGCGATCGCCGCCCAGATCGCGCGCCAGCGGCCACGGCTGATCGCGGCGATCCACAGCTTCACCCCCGCGCTGGAGACGGGCGGGACGCCGCGCCCCTGGCCGATCGGCATCCTCTACAATCGCGATGCCCGAGCGGCGCGGGCGGCGATCGCCTTGCTTCAGGCGCAAGGGCATCTGGTGGGCGATAACGAGCCCTATTCGGGGCGGTTGCTGAACGCGACGCTCAACCGCCATGGCGAGGGGCAGGGGATCGCCAGCCTGTCGATCGAGCTGCGCAACAGCGAGATCGGCACGGATGAAGGTGTTTCGGCCTGGGCCGATCGTCTCGCCCCGGTGCTGCGCGCGGTGTTGCAGGCGGTGGCGCCGGAAGCGGTGGGCGCGCTATAGCCGCCGCCATGCGTATCCTGCTCCTGCTCCTGCTCCTGCCGCTCGCCGCCTGTGGCGAAGCCAAGACCGATCCCGCCAAGCTCGCCTCCGCCGAGGCGCAACAGGCGCGCGCCGCCGAGGAGAATGGCCGGATCGTCTGCGCCCGCGCCGGATCGAACGACTTCGCCCGCGCCTGCACGCTCGATCGCGTCGCGGGGCCGGACGGGCTGGTGCTGACGGTGTCGCACCCCGATGGCGGGTTCCACCGCCTGCTCGTCACCAAGGATGGGCGCGGCGTGGTCGCGGCCGATGGCGCCGAGCGCGCGGTGGTGCGGGTGCTCGGCCCGCAGGAGATCGAGGTGCGCCTGGGCGGCGACCGCTACCGCCTGCCGGCGACGGTGAAGCCGGGGGCATGACGCCGCTCGCCGGGCGGCCGATCCTCACCGCCGCCGAGATGCGCGCGGCGGAAAGCGTGGCGATCGATGCGGGCACGAGCGTCGAGACGCTGATGGCGCGCGCGGGGGAGGGCGTCGGCGCGTGGGTCCGGCGGCTGAGCGGCGCCGAGGTGCTGATCCTGTGTGGCCCCGGCAATAATGGCGGCGACGGCTATGTCACCGCGCGCTGGCTCACCGAGCGGGGGCAGCGGGTACGCGTCGCGGCGAGCGCGTCGCCACGGACCGCCGCCGCTCAAGCCGCCCGCGCGGCGTGGGGCGGGCCGGTCGAGTCGATCGCGACCGTGGCGCCCGCGCCGGTGCTGGTGGACGCGCTGTTCGGCACGGGGCTGACGCGCGGGCTCGACCCGGCACTCGCCGCGCGGCTCGCCGAACTGGCGGCGGCGGCCCGCTACCGGATCGCGGTGGACCTGCCGAGCGGGGTGGCGAGCGACGACGGCGCCCTGCTGTCGCCGCTGCCGCGATTCGAGCTGACGTTGGCGCTGGGCGCGTTGAAGCCCGCGCATCTGCTCCAGCCGGCGGCGGACCTGTGCGGCGCGGTGCGGCTGGTCCCGATCGGGGTCGACGCGACGAGCGAGGCGCACGTCCTCGCGCCGCCGCCGTCCGTGCCGCTTGGCCCTGCCGATCATAAATATACGCGCGGGCTGGTCGCGATCGTCGCCGGAGCGATGCCGGGGGCGGCGCGGCTCGCGGGCGAGGCGGCCTTGCGCGGCGGGGCGGGCTATGCGCTGCTGCTGGGCGGCGAGGGCGGCCCGGCGGCGCTGGTCGCACGACCCTATGACGCGGAGGTGTTGGCGGATCGGCGGATCGGCGCGCTGGTCGTCGGCCCTGGCCTCGGGCGCGACGATCGCGCCAGGGCCAAGCTCGCCGATGCGCTCGCCAGCCCGCATCGCTTGCTGCTCGATGGCGATGCGCTTCATCTGGTCACGCCCGACCAGCTCAGCCAGCGCGCGGCGCCGGTGATCCTCACCCCGCATGAGGGCGAGTTCACGGCGATGTTCGGCGATACTCTCGGCAGCAAGCTCGATCGCGCCCGCGCGGCGGCCCGGCGCGCGGCGGCGGTGGTGGTGCTGAAGGGCGCCGACACCGTGATCGCCGCGCCCGATGGCCGCGCGGTGCTGGCCGAAACCGGCGCGCCGTGGCTCGCGACGGCGGGGACGGGCGATGTGCTCGCCGGCACCATCGCCGCGGCGCTCGCCCGCGGCGGCGATTCCTTCGCGGCGGCGCAAGCCGGCGTGTGGCGCCACGCCGCCGCCGCGCGACTGCTCGGTCCGGGCATGATCGCCGATGATCTGGCGCGCGCGCTGAGCGAGGTGCGGCCATGAGCTGGATGGTCCGCGTCGCCGCGCGGGGCGAGGGGGTGAGCGAGGATGGCCGCTTCGCGCCGCTCGCCGCGCCGGGGGACTGGCTCGCGCCCGACGGCACGCTCACGCCCGGGCCGCATCGCGCGACGCCGCCGTGCCGTCATTTCCCCGAGTGTGGCGGCTGCCAGCTCCAGCATCTCGATGACGCGAGCTACGCCGGCTTCATCGCCGATCGCGTGACGAGCGCGCTCGCGGCGCAGGGGCTGGCGGCGCCCGTGCGCACGCCGCTGCTCTCGCCGCCACGGACGCGCCGCCGCGCGAGCCTGCATTATGAGCGCGGCCGGCTGGGGTTCAGCATGGCGGGCAGCCATCAGCTGGTCGATATCGCCGAATGTCATATCCTCGCGCCCGAGCTGTTCGCGCTGATAGCGCCGCTGCGGCGGCTGCTCGGCCGGCTCGCGCCCAAGCGCCGCGTCGAGGTACGGCTGACGCTCGCCGACCAGGGGGTGGATGTGTTGCTGGTGGGGGTCGAGGCCGAGGGACTCGCCGCCGCCGAGGCGCTCACTGCGTTCGCCGAGATCCAGCGGCTCGCGCGGCTGAGCCTCGATAGCGGGCTCGGCCCCGAGACACGGTGGGAACCGCAGCCGGTGACGGTCACGCTCGGTGCGGTGCCTGTTCCCCTGCCGCCCGCCGCGTTCCTCCAGGCGACGCCCGAGGGTGAGGCGGCGCTGGTGGCCGCGGTGCGCGAGGCGGTGGGGGCGGCACCCGCGATCGCCGATCTATTCGCCGGGCTCGGCACTTTCGCGCTGGCGCTCGAGGCGCGTGTCTATGCGGCCGAAGCGGCGCGCGACGCGGTGCTCGCGCTGAAAGCGGCGGCGGCGCGGGCGCAGCGTCCGGTGTTCGCCGAGCACCGCGACCTGTACCGGCGGCCTTTGCAACCCGCCGAGCTCGATCGCTTCGCCGCGATCGTCCTCGATCCGCCGCGCGCGGGCGCCCGCGATCAGGCGGAAACGATGGCGCGGTCCACGGTGCCGGTGATCGCTTATGTTTCATGTAACCCCAGCAGCTTCGCACGCGATGCTAAGGTGCTGAGTGAAGGCGGCTACCGGCTGGATTGGGTACAGCCGGTCGGCCAGTTCTGCTGGTCCACCCATATCGAGCTGATCGGGCGGCTTAGCCGGGGCTAGCGCCGGTTCAGACCCAGCCTTCGAGCACCATGTCGGGCGGGCGGTGACCATCGGCCCAGACGCGGATGTTGCGGATCACCTTCTCGCCGCTCGCGATCCGCCCCTCATAGGTCGCGGAGCCCATATGCGGCGTCATCACCACATTGGGGAGCGCGAGCAGGCGCGGATCGATTGCCGGCTCGTGCTTCCACACATCGAGCCCCGCGCCCGCCAGCCGGCCGCTTTCGAGCGCGTCGATCAGCGCGTCCTCGTCGACGATCCCGCCGCGCGAGGTGTTGATGACATAGACATGCGGCTGCAGCAGCGCGATCCGCTCGGCGCTCAGCAAATTCTCGCTGTCGGGGTTGCGCGGGGTGTGGATCGTCAGGATGTCGATTGTGCCCAGCATCTCGTCCAGATGCGGGTGCCATTCGGCGCACAGCTCGGCCTCCAGCACCTTGGGCAGGCGGTGGCGGTTGTGATAATGGATCGCCAGGCCGAAAGCGCGCGCGCGCCGGGCGACGGCCTGGCCGATGCGCCCCATGCCGATGATGCCAAGCGCCTTGCCGCCGATGCGGTGGCCGAGCATCGCCCCCGGGCTCCAGCCGTTCCATTGGCCCGAACGCACCAGCTTCTCGCCCTCGGCCAGGCGCCGCGGCACGCCGATGATCAGCGCCATCGCCATGTCGGCGGTGTCTTCGGTCAACACACCGGGGGTGTTGGTGACGATGATCCCGCGCCGGCGGCAGGCGCTCAGGTCGATATGGTTCACGCCGGCGCCGAAATTGGCGATCAGCCCGAGCCGGTCGCCGGCCTGCTCGATCAGCCCCGCGTCGATCTCGTCGGTCACGGTCGGCACCAGCACGTCGCAGTCGCGCATCGCCTCGGCGAGTTGATCGCGGGTGAAGGCGATGTCGGCGCGATTGAGCGAGACGTCGAACAGCTCCGCCATCCGGTCCATCGTCACATTCGCCAGATCGCGCGTCACGATCACCCTGGGATTGGGCACCTTGGCCAGCGGGCGTCTCAAATCGGGCATAGGTTTCAGGCTTGGCGAGCGGCGGGCTTTGCGTCAACGGTGTTTGCGGACAGATGGTAAAGGACCGGACCGTGCGTCGCCTGATGCTTGTGCTTGCCGCCACGGGGCTCGTCGCGGCCCCCGGGGCCGAGGCGCAGAAGCGCGCCTACCCCTATTTCGCGTCGATCCGCGCGACCAAGGCGCGGATGCGCAAGGGACCAGGACGCAACTATCCGGCGAGCTGGCTGTATGTCCGCCCCGATCTGCCGGTGCGGGTGCTCGATAGCTATAAGGAGTGGCGCAAGGTCGAAGACCCCGGCGGCACCACCGGCTGGATGCAGGGCAATCTGCTGTCGGACGATCGCACCGCGATCGTGCTGGGCAGCGAGGCGACGCTCCACGCCGCGCCCGATCCGGGCGCGAAGCTGCTCTACCGTGCCGCGCCCGGCGTCGTGGGCCGCCTGAGCAAGTGCGCGCGTGGCTGGTGCCTGTTCGACGTGCATGGCCGGGTGGGCTATGTCGAGGCCAATCGGCTTTGGGGCGTGGAGCCGCAGGAAGCGGTGCCCTGAGCCCGCCCGGAGCGAATGTTCATCTACATTGGGAAGAAAAATCGCGACTTCGGCAAGGCTTGCGTTACCAAAAGCCCATGAAAATATTGCTCGCCGAAGACGATGAAGTCACCGCCCGGCTGGTGGAGCAGGGGCTGGTCGATCTGGGCCACCAAGTCACGCGCGCGGCGACCGGCGACGATGCGCTGAAAACCGGCGGGACGGACAGTTTCGATGTCGTTGTACTCGATCGGATGCTGCCCGGGATTGATGGCGTCGAAGTGCTCAGCCGCTGGCGCGCGGCGGGAATTTCAACGCCGGTGCTGATGCTCACCGCGCTCGGCGGGATCATGGACCGCGTTTCGGGGCTGGAGGCGGGGGCCGATGATTACCTCGTCAAACCCTTTGCTTTTCCTGAACTTACCGCGCGGCTCTCGGCACTGATGCGACGCCCGCCGATCAGCGACTCGCAGACCCGGCTTGCTGTCGCCGGCATCGAGATGGACCTGATCAAGCGCGAGGTCCGGCGCGAAGGGCGGGAGATCCACCTCCAGCCGCGCGAATTCTCGCTGCTCGAACAGCTGATGCGCCATGCGGGCAAGGTCGTCACTCGCACGATGTTCCTGGAACTCGTCTGGGGTTTCCACTTCGATCCCCAGACCAGCATCGTCGAGAGCCATTTGAGCCGGCTGCGTTCGAAGCTCAACGAAGGCTTCGACAACGATCCGATCCAGACGCTGCGCGGCGTGGGCTATCGTATGCGCGCGGATGACTAGGCTCCTCGCGAGCGCTGCCTATCGTATTGCCTTTGTTTACGCCGCGATCTTCGCCTTGACGATCGCGGCGCTGGGCGTCGCGGTCTATTTCGCGGCGGATCGCCAGATCGGCCACCAGCAGGACGAGACGCTCCGGCTCGAAGCCGCCGAGTTGATCGTCGAACATGATCGCGGCAACCTGGCCGAACTCGCCGCGACCATCAGCGCGCGCGCGCGCGCCGGGGGCACCAACACTTTCATCTACGGCCTCTACGGGCCTGACGGCCGACCGCGTGCCGGCACGCTCTCCATGATGCCGCTCCCCGCCAAGGGCTTTCATTGGGTGACGCTCTCGACCGGCCCCACCCGACTGCTCGTTGAACCGCTGCGGCGCGGCGACCGGCTGGTGGTCGGGGTCGATGGCGATGCGCTGGGCGCGGTCGAGCGGATCATCCTGGAGTTGACGCTTGCCGCGATGGGGATCGCGATCATCGTCGGCGTGGTCGGGGCGATCCTGCTGGGCGGCTATTTGCGGGAGCGGCTCGAAACGGTGGGTGAGACGGCGGAGGCGATCGCGCGCGGTAATTTAGAGCGGCGCGTGCCCGTGTCCCCACGCGGCGACGAATTTGATCGGCTGGGCATGGCGCTCAACGCGATGCTCGATCGCATCGTGCAGCTGCTCGAAAATCTGCGCCAGGTGTCGAGCGATGTCGCCCACGACCTGCGCACGCCGCTCGCCCGGCTGCGCGGCGAGGTGGAGCTTGCGCTCGGCACCGGCGAGGCGGCGGGCGACCCGGAGGTGCAGCGCGCCGCGCTCGAGCGCGCACTGAAGCAGAGCGACGATCTGCTCAAGCTGTTCGCCGCGATCCTGCGCATTTCGGAAGTGGAGGGCGGGGCGCTGCGGCGTGGGTTTACGCTGGTCGATGTCAGCCGGCTGGTCGAGGATCTGCATGAGGCCTATGTCCCGGCGGTAACCGACGGTGGTCGATCGATCGCTGCCGATATCGCCCCCAACCTGGCGGTGCGCGGCGACCGGGAACTGATCGCCCAGGGGCTGATCAACTTGCTCGATAACGCCCAGCGCCATACGCCGATCGGCACCCATATCTTCCTGGCGGCGCGCGGCGCCGGACCCGACGCGGTGGAGGTGGTGGTGGCCGATAATGGCCCGGGTGTCCCCGAAAGGGACCGCGCGCGGGTCGTCCGCCGCTTCGTCCGGCTCGATCCCAGCCGTGGCGAAGGCGGGCATGGCCTCGGCTTGAACCTGGTGGTGGCGATCGCCGCCGCGCACAACGGCCGGCTGATCATCGACGATAACGCGCCGGGGCTCCGGGCGACGCTGCTGCTCAAGGGCCGGCGGGGCGGTGATGACGAAACGCGCGAAAAAAATTCGGTGGCCGCGTCGCCAAGTTAATCCTTGCGCGTTAGGCTGGAGTTATGTCCACCCCCGCACCCCATGCCTACCGGATCGAGATCGACCCCCACGACATTGATTTCATGGGGCATGTGAACAATGCCAGCTATCTGAAATGGGTGCAGGAAGCGGTGCTGTCCCACTGGCGCCAGCTCGCGCCGACCGAGGCCATCGCGCAGCATTTGTGGGTCGCGCTGAAGCACGAGATCACCTATCGCAAGCCCGCTTTCCTGCAGGACGATGTCGTCGCGACCGTGCTGCTGGAAAAGGTCCACGGCGCGCGTGCCTTCTACCAGACGATCATCAAGCGCGGCGAGGAAGTGCTCGCCGAAGTCCGGTCGAGCTGGTGCTGTGTCGACGCGGCGACGCTCCGCCCCGCGCGGCTCGCCGAAAGCGTGATCGAGCGCTTCTTCGGGCGAAGCTAACCGCGCTGAACGACACCCGCCGCCCCTCGGGGCCGGCGGGCGCGTTGACCGGACCGCTTAGAACTTGATCTCGGAAATGCTGCTGATCACGGTGCCGAGGATACCATATTCCTTGGCCTCGTCGGTGGTCATCCAATAGTCGCGCTCGATATCCTCGCGCACGCGCTCGACCGGCTGGCCGGTCTTCTCAGAGATCACCCGAGCCAGACGCTCGCGCATCTTGACGATTTCCTTCGCCTGGATCGCGATATCGGTCGCGCGACCGCCGGCGCCGCCCGAGGGCTGGTGGATCAGGAAGCGGGTGTTGGGCAGGCAGAAACGCCGTTCCTTGGCGGCGCCGAGAAAGATGTGCGTTCCCGCGCTCGCCACCCAGCCGGTGCCGATCACCGCGACGGGGCTGGCGATGAACTCGATCAGATCGTGGATCGTGTCCCCCGACTCGACATGGCCCCCGGGCGAGTTCACGAAGATCTTGATCGGATCATGGCTGATATGATCGAGGTACAGCAATTGCGCCGACACGCGCTGGGCGAGGCGCTGGTCGATGCCGCCGAAGATCAGCACCGTGCGCGCTTCCAGAAACTTGGCCATCAGCACGCCATTGCCGCCTTCGGCGCGCTCCTCCTGCTCGTCTTCGTCGTCGAGGCGGAAGGGCGGGAAAGCGCGATCGAACATGGAGTTTCCTTCTTGGCGGTTTTCGTCGCCTGAGGTAGCCCCGCCCCATCGCCCGCGCAAGGGAGCCTCCCGGGGGCTTGCGCGCCCGCCGCGAGCACCAGATATAGGCTTGGCTGACAACAAGGACATCACATGCATCCGCTTCACGACTCGCTGGTTCCCATCGTTATCGAACAATCGAACCGCGGCGAGCGCAGCTTCGACATCTATTCGCGGCTGCTGCGCGAACGGATCGTGTTCGTGACCGGGGTGGTCGAGGATCACATGGCCTCGCTGATCACCGCGCAGCTGCTGTTCCTGGAAAGCGAGAACCCCAAGCGCGACATCTTCATGTACATCAACTCGCCCGGTGGGGTGGTGACCGCCGGCATGGCGATCCACGACACGATGCAGTATATCCGCCCGCGCGTGGGCACCGTGTGCATCGGCCAGGCGGCCTCGATGGGCAGCTTCCTGCTGGCGAGTGGTGAGCCGGGGATGCGCGTCGCGCTCACCAACTCGCGGATCATGATGCACCAGCCCTCGGGCGGGGCGCAGGGCCAGGCGAGCGATATCGAGATCCAGGCCAAGGAAATTCTGCGCATCCGGCATCGGATGAACGAACTTTACGCAAAATATACCGGGCAGCCGCTTGATGTCATTGAAACCGCGATGGAGCGCGACAAGTTTCTGGCGGCGGACGAAGCCAAGGCGTTTGGGTTGATCGACGAGGTGTTCGACAAGCGGCCGGTGCCGGCGGACGAGGCAGCGGCCGCCTGAAGGGGCTGGCGCATAAACCGGATTTTGGTGATTGTCCGATTGAAGCGGGGCAGGCTATGCTAGCTGCCTCTTGGCCGCGCCGTTGGCGCGAAGGATGTTGTGAATGCCTAAAATGACCGGTGGCGATACCAAGAGCACTCTTTATTGCTCCTTCTGCGGAAAATCGCAGCACGAGGTGCGCAAGCTGATCGCCGGCCCCACCGTGTTCATCTGCGATGAATGCGTCGACCTGTGCAACGACATCATCCGCGAGGAAACCAAGTCCGCCCTGGTCTCCAAGAAGGACGGGGGCGTGCCGAGCCCGCAGGAAATCTGCGATGTGCTCGATGATTATGTGATCGGCCAGAGCCGGGCGAAGCGCGTGCTCTCGGTGGCGGTGCACAACCATTACAAGCGCCTCAATCACGGCCAGAAGGGCGCCGATGTCGAGCTCGCCAAGTCGAACATCCTGCTGATCGGGCCGACCGGCTGCGGCAAGACCCTGCTCGCGCAGACGCTCGCGCGCATCCTCGACGTGCCCTTCACGATGGCCGACGCGACAACGCTGACCGAGGCCGGCTATGTCGGCGAGGACGTCGAGAACATCATCCTTAAGCTGCTCCAGGCTTCGGACTATAATGTCGAGCGGGCGCAGCGCGGCATCGTCTATATCGACGAGATCGACAAGATCAGCCGCAAGGCGGAGAATCCCTCGATCACCCGCGACGTTTCGGGCGAGGGCGTGCAGCAGGCGCTCTTGAAGCTGATGGAAGGCACGACGGCGAGCGTGCCGCCCCAGGGCGGGCGCAAGCATCCGCAGCAGGAATTCCTGCAGGTCGATACGACCAACATCCTGTTCATCTGCGGCGGCGCGTTCAGCGGCCTTGAAAAGATCATCGGCGACCGGCTGCAGGGCAAGTCGATCGGCTTCGGCGCGCATGTCGCCGCGCCCGAGGAACGGCGCACCGGCGAGGTGCTCAAGAATGTCGAGCCCGAGGATCTGCTGAAGTTCGGCCTCATCCCCGAATTTGTCGGCCGCCTGCCGGTGATCGCGACGCTGGAAGATCTCGACGTGCCGGCGCTGGTGAAGATCCTCACCGAGCCCAAGAACGCGCTGGTGAAGCAGTATCAGAAGCTGTTCGACATGGAGAGCGTCGACCTCGGCTTCACCGACGATGCGCTGGTGACGGTCGCCAAGCGCGCGATCGACCGCAAGACCGGCGCGCGCGGGCTGCGCTCGATCCTGGAGGGCATCCTGCTCGACACGATGTTCGATCTGCCGAGCATGGACGGCGTCGATCAGGTGATGATCGACAAGGACGTGGTCGATGGCCGCAAGGAGCCGGTGCGCGTTTACGCCAAGAAGGAAAAGGCGGGCGGCGCCGCCTAAGGCTGGCGCCGCATGACCTTCCGCCTCGCGACTCGCCCCGATCGCACCGCGGTTTCGGCGATGCTCGCGCGGGCATTCGCGAACGATCCGGCGATGGCGTGGCTCTATCCCAACCCTGCGGTACGCGCGCGCAAGCTGCCGGCGTTGTTCGGCCTGCTGTTCGATAGCGATGATGCGCACGGGCTGCGGCTGATGGGCGGCGGCTGCGAGGCTGCGACGCTATGGCGCGCGCCGGGCCACGCCCAGACTCCGTTCGGAGAGTTCCTGCGTTCCGCTCCTCGGCTGCTGGGCGCTTTCGGCCTTGCGCTCCCGCGCGCGCTGGCGCTCGCCGGCGCGATCGACGCGCATATGCCGCGCGAACCCTTCTGGTATCTCCACATCGCCGGCTGTGACCCGGCGCATCAGGGCAAGGGGCTTGGCCGCGGGGCAGTGCGCGCCGGGCTCGACCGGATCGAGGCGAGTGGTGTGCCAGCTTATCTGGAGACGGCGACCGAGGCCAATCTCGGCTTTTATCGCGCGCTCGGCTTCCGCATCACCCAGGACTGGCGGGTGGGCAAGGACGGCCCGCGCTTCTGGTCCATGCGTCGCGACCCGGCCTGATCCTACGGAACCGGCGTCGCACCGATCACGTTCAGCCTCCACCCAAAAACAGGAGGATGGGATGGCTGAGAAGTATGACGCGCCCCAAACCACGGTGATCGAACGGCGCGGCGGGGGCGCGGGGCTGTTGATCGGGATCGCGGTGCTGCTGCTGGTGGCGGTGGTAGCCTATTTCCTGATCGTTCAGAACCGCAACGACACGCTGCGCACCGATGCCGTCACCAGCGCCGCCAAGGACGTAGGCGACACCGCCAAGAAGGCGGGCGACGCAGTCGAGCGCTCGGTCGATCCGAACAAATAAATCCTAGCGCAGGCAGGCATCCAGCGCGGCCCGGCGGACCAAGCCGGCGTTGGCGCGGATGGCGTTGCCGTGGCGGCGGGTGAAGCCGGTCGGCGCGATCGCCGGCCGCTTCTTGGGGAGCGGCAGCACCGCCGCGATCCGCGCCGCCTCTATTGGGGTCAGCCGCGTGGCGTCATGCCCGAAATAACGCTGCGCGCCGGCATTCACGCCATAGGTGCCGATGCCGGTTTCCGCCACGTTCAGATAGACTTCCATGATCCGGCGCTTGCCCCATAGATTTTCGATGAGCAGCGTGAACCATGCCTCGAACGCCTTGCGGACATAGCCGCCCCCTTGGATCAGGAAAGCGTTCTTCGCTGTCTGCTGGCTGATCGTCGAGCCGCCGCGGATGCGCCCGCCTTTCTGGTTGCGGCGATAGGCGGCCTCGATCGCCTTGGTATCGAAGCCGTTGTGAAGGCAGAAGCGTGCGTCCTCGCCCGCGATCACCGCGCGCGCCATGTTCGGGTCGATCTTGGCGAGCGGCAGCCATTGCTGGGTGATGCTGTGGCCGCTCAGCAGATCGCCGATCATGGTGAAGGTGATCGGCGGATTGACGAACCGGTACAGCCCCACCCACAGTATCGACAATAGCACGAAGCCAAGCACGGTCTTGAGGAGCAGGCTGAAGGCGCGGGCGAGCATGTCGGCCGGTTGCCACGGGGCGGGGGCGCGGATCAAGCGGAAGGGTGGGGCGTGTTCGACATTCGCGAGGACGATCTTTCAAGCGAACAAACCCGGGCGTTGCTGGCGCTGCACCTGAGCGGGATGCGTGATGGATCACCGCCGGGCCATAGCTTCGCGCTCGATCTGTCCGGTCTGAAGCAGCCGGGGGTAGCGGTTTGGAGCGCCTGGCGCGGCGATCGGATCGCGGGCATCGGCGCGCTCAAGTTGCTGGGTGACGGCGGGGCCGAGGTGAAATCGATGCGGACTCACCCCGATTTCCTGCGGCAGGGGGTAGGCGCGGCGTTGCTCGATCACATCATCGGCGTGGCCTGTTCGCTTGGGGTGCGGCGGTTGAGCCTGGAGACGGGCAATGGCCCCGCCTTCGAGGCGGCGCTCGCGCTCTACCGCCGGCGCGGATTCACCAGCGGCCCGGCCTTCGCCGATTATGTCGCGACCGACTTCAACCAGTTCTTGCATTTGTCTCTGGTCGAACGGCAAACAACCGCCTCACATCACGGTCATTAACTGGGAGGGAAAGGGATGGGCCAACGCCCGACCACCCTCATCTTCGGCCGCAAGCCAGCGTTCATAGTCGTCCGGCTGAAGGATAACCGGCATCGCCTTAGGGTGGACTGTGGCAACCAGCGGATTGGGCTCGCAGGTTAGAAATGCGAAAGCCGCGCCACCCGGCGTTGGGCGCCAAATCCCGGCAAAAGCGAAGATCGGCTGGCTCGGCACGCTGAACCAACGTTTGATCTTGGCGCCTTTTTCGCCCTCCCACTCGCAGAACTGGGTAACCGGCACTAGGCACCGGCGGGCGGGATCGGCGAGCACCGATCGCCAAAAGGGACTGGCCAGATTGCGCACATTGGTCACCGGTGCGCGGGCAGAGGCGGGCGGTGGGAAGCCCCAGCGCATCTGCTCCACCCGCCGCGCGCCGGATTGCTGCACGATTACCGGCGCGAGGCTCTTCGGGTAGAAGTCGCGGTCGCCATCGAACGTGAAGCTGGGCGTGACGGCGCCGAACAGCTTGGCTATTTCGCTGCCGGTGCGGCGGGCCGTATAGAGATTGCACATGCCACCAGCATAGCGCACCCGCGAAACGAAACGACAGGGGCTATCGGGCGCGAATGGAGCGGCGCTTTCCGCCGGCCCCATACGCGTCGTCAGCGCTGGCTCAGATCGTGAGCAGCCGCTTCTCCCCCGCGACCCGCAGCATCGCCTTTTGCAGCTTCTCGAACGCGCGGACCTCGATCTGGCGGACGCGCTCGCGCGACACGCCATAGACCTGGCTCAGCTCTTCCAGGGTCTTCGGGTCGTCGGTGAGCCGGCGCTCGGTGAGGATGTGGCGCTCGCGATCGTTGAGCGCGCTCATCGCCGAGACGAGCATGTCGTGGCGCACATCGGCTTCCTGCGCTTCGGCGACGCGCTCGTCCTGAAGCGGGCTGTCGTCGGCGAGCCAATCCTGCCACTGGCCCTCGCCATCCTCGCGCATCGGCACGTTCAGGCTGGTGTCGCCGCCCAGGGCCATGCGCCGGTTCATGCTGGTGACTTCGGCCTCGGTGACGCCAAGGTCGGTCGCGATCTTGGCCAAATCCTCGGGGCGCAGATCGCCATCCTCGAACGCGTCAAGCTTGGCCTTCATCCGGCGCAGGTTGAAGAACAGCTTCTTCTGCGCCGCCGTGGTGCCCATCTTCACCAGGCTCCACGAGCGCAGGATGAACTCCTGGATCGAGGCGCGGATCCACCACATGGCATAGGTCGCAAGGCGGAAGCCGCGATCGGCCTCAAACTTCTTCACGCCCTGCATCAGGCCGATATTGCCTTCGGAAATCAGCTCCGAAATCGGCAGCCCATAGCCGCGATAGCCCATCGCGATCTTGGCGACGAGGCGCAGGTGGCTGGTGACCAGCTTGGCCGCGGCCTCCGTGTCGCCATGCTCCTCGAAGCGCTTGGCGAGCATATATTCCTCTTCGGCCGAGAGGATCGGGAATTTCTTGATCTCGGCGAGATAGCGGTTGAGGCTCGCCTCACCACCGAGCGCGGGGATCGTCGCGGGGACGTTGCTGCCGCTAGCCATGACCGAAACTCCTTTCCCTTTGACCCGAGCGGATAACGAAAATCCGACCGCGCTGAGGCACGGCCGCCGCTCCTACTTCTAGACACGAAGAATATTGAACAGTTCCTGCATGTCTGCAGGGAGTTCGCTATCGAACGCTAAAGCGCTACTGTTAATGGGGTGAATGAACCCCAGGTGAGCGGCGTGCAGGGCTTGCCGACGGAAGTTGAGCGTTTCCAGAGGCCCACGCAGCGAATGAGTAGTTCTACCGTAAACCGGATCACCGAGCAAGCTGTGTCCGAGCGACGCCATATGCACCCGCACCTGGTGCGTCCGCCCCGTCTCTAGCCGACATTCGACCAGCGCGGCATGGCGCAGCGGCGACAGGGTTCGGTAGTGCGTCACCGCGCGCTTGCCGCCGGGCACGATCGCGATCTTCTTGCGATTGGCGGGGCTGCGCGCAAGCGGCGCATCAACGGTGCCGGCGGGGGGCGCGGGTCGCCCCTGGACGATCGCCTTGTAGCGCCGATCGATCGAATGCGCGGCGAATTGTCGCGCCAGCCCCTCATGCGCGCGATCGTGCTTGGCGGCGACCATCAGCCCCGACGTGTCCTTGTCGATGCGGTGGACGATCCCCGGCCGCGCGACGCCGCCAATGCCCGAGAGGCTGCCGCCGCAATGATGCAGCAAGGCGTTGACCAAGGTGCCGTCGAGATTGCCCGCCGCCGGGTGGACGACGAGCCCGGCCGGCTTGTCGACCACGATCAGATGCTCGTCCTCATAGGCGATCATCAGAGGGATGGCCTGCGCCTCGTTATGCGCGGGCGCGGGGCGGGGCAGGGCGATGGCGAACGCCTGGCCAGCCTCGGTCTTGCGCGCCGGATCACGGTGGAGCACCCCGGCGGCGTCGGACACCTGACCCGATGAGATCAGCGCCTTCATTCGCTCGCGGGAGACTTGGGGCACGGCATCGGCGAGGGCACGATCGAGCCGCAGCCCGGAAGCCGCGACCTGCACTTGCACAACCTCAACCCCCCGGTCCATTGTGCAATGCGATATGGTCGCGCGCGTTTCCATTTCAAGCGTCCTGCTCGACGCGTTGCGGGCGGCGTCGGCGGCGAGCCCGGCGGCCGAGGTTTGCGGCCTTTTATATGGCCGACCCGACACGATCGTGGCCGCCGAGGCGTGCCCCAATGTGGCGCCTACGCCGGACCGCGCGTTCGAGCTCGATCCCGCCGCGCTGATCGCCGCGCATCGCCGCGCGCGGGAAGGCGGACTGGCGATCATTGGCCATTATCACTCGCACCCCAGCGGCCGCGCCGAGCCGAGCGCGACCGATGCCGATGCGGCAGTGCCCGATGGCGCGCTGTGGCTTATCCTGACGGCTGGCGAGGCGAGGCTTTGGCGCGCCACCCCCGACGGATCGTGGCACGGGCGCTTCGATCCGGTGCCGCTGGCGATCGACGCGCCTTGCGATGCGCCACCGCCTTCGCCATGAGGGGCTTTGTCTAGAAATTGGGGCTCCAGTTACCATGCCAGTCAGCGCGGTCGAGTTCGCCAGCCTGCTTTGTTCGCGGCTGTGCCATGATTTGTTGAGTCCCGTCGGCGCGCTCAACAACGGGCTGGAGCTGCTGGCGGACGAGAACGACCCCGAAATGCGCCAGCGCTGCCTCGATCTGCTCAGCGAGAGCGCACGGGCGAGCGCGAACAAGCTTAAATTCTTCCGCCTGGCGTTCGGCGCCGCCGGCGGTTTTGGCGAGACGATCGACGCGCGGGAGGCACGTGCGGCGATCGAGGGGCTGTTCGGAGATAATCACCGCGTAAAGATCGGCTGGCTGGTCGAGGCGGGGGTGTTGCCGAAGCCGGCGATCAAGGTGATGCTCAACCTGGCGCTGATCGCCGGTGACGCGCTGGTGCGCGGCGGCCAACTCGACATCGGCGCCGAGCTGCAGGGCGAAACGATCGAGATCGTCGTGCGCGGCGATGGACCCCGCATCGTGCTCGACCCCGAATTGCGCAACGCGCTGACGGACGCCGATGAAAGCCTAATCACCCCGCGCGCCGCCGCTGCCTTCCTGGTGCGATCGCTCGTCGCCGAGAATGGCGGGCAATTGCAGGTTTCGCCACCCGATGCGCCGGTGCTGCTGTTCGGGGTTGCTTTCAACGTGCGGTAAACTGCTCCTTAACCGCTGATCGGCCATGAAACGAGCGCGTTAACGCGCGGGGGCTCATGGACGATCTGCTGCAGGAATTCATCGCGGAAACGCGCGAGACGCTCGAAGCGCTCTCGGGCGAGATCGTGATGTGGGAGGCCGCGCCGAGCGATCGGCAGCGGCTCGACGCTATTTTCCGCTTCGTTCACACCGTCAAGGGGAGCTGCGGCTTTCTTGATCTGCCGCGCCTCAGCCGCCTCAGCCATGCCGCGGAGGATGCGCTGGCGGCGGTGCGCGCCGGCGAGCGCGTGCCTGATACTCATCTTGTCAACGCCGTGCTCGCGATCGTCGATCGTATCGGCGAGATCATCGAGGCGATCGACGCGGGCTCGGCGTTGGACGATAGCGGCGAGGATCTGCTCATCGCCGCGCTCGCGCCGGGCGGCGCCGGGGCGAAGGCGCAACCGCAGGCGACGCTGGCGTCCGCGCACCAGGGCGAGGAAGGGGCCGTCTCCGCGCCGCGCGCCGCGAACCGCTCAGTTCGGCTCAGCGTCGAACTGCTCGACCGGATGATGAGCGGCATGTCCGAGATGGTTCTTGCACGGAACGAGCTTGCCCGCCGGCTGCGTGACCAAGGCGTCGAGCCGGTGATCGAGGCGGCGCTCGAACGCCTGTCCCACACTGTCGCCGAGATGCGCGACACGGTGACGCGCACGCGAATGCAGAAGATCGACGCGCTCTTCTCCGCGCTGCCGCGGATGGTGCGCGATACCGCCGCCGAAGTCGGCAAGAGCGTGTTGCTCTCGATCGAAGGCGCCGATGTCGAACTGGACCGCGAGATGATCGAGATGATGCGCGATCCGCTGGTCCACATCATCCGCAACGCGATCGACCACGGCATCGAAAGCCCTGAAATACGCCGTGCCGCGGGCAAGCGCGAGCATGGCCGGCTCGTCGTCTCCGCCCGGCAATCGGGCAACCAGATTATTATCGAAATCATCGACGATGGCGGCGGTATCGATACCGAGCGGCTGATCGCCAAATATGCGAAGCCTAGCGGGCGCAGCGAGGCGGAACTGCGCGCGCTGCCTGAACGCGCCAAGCTCGCTCTGGTGTTCGAGCCCGGACTCAGCTCCAAGGACAAGGCGACCAGCATCTCCGGGCGCGGGGTCGGCATGGACGTGGTGCGCGCCAATATCGAGCAAATCGGCGGCAGGATCGAGCTTAGCTCCACGCCCGGCAAGGGCTTGGCCATCGCGATCCACGTACCGCTGACCTTGTCGATCATCTCGACGATTGTCGTCGGCGCCAAAGGGCAACGCTTCGCCCTGCCGCGCCAGGCGGTCGAAGAAATCGTGCGCGTGCGCGGCGACGCGATCCGTATCGATATGCTGGGCGACACGCCCGTCGCCACCGTGCGTGACCGGCGGCTGCCGATGATCGCGCTCGACGGGGTGCTTGGGTTGGCCGATGCGACCGATGCGCCAGTGATGCTCGCCATCGTGGCGATCGGCGGCGGCAGTTACGCACTAGCTGTCGACGAGGTGCACGATACCGAGGAATTGGTGATCAAGCCCGCGCCGCCGGCGGTGATGACGACGGGGCTTTACGCCGGGCAGACATTGCCCGACACCGGACGCCCGATGCTGCTGCTCGATTGTTCGGGGCTGGCACAGAAGGCAGGGCTGCGCTTCGATCGGGATACGCTGGTCGAGGAGGACGCCCCTCTCCAGGTCTGCGACGATACCGGACGGACGGCGCTGCTGTTCACCGATCTGGACGGGCAGCGCCGCGCCGTGTCGCTGGACGTGGTCGACCGTGTCGAGCCGGCGAACCCGGAGGCAATTCGGTTCAGCGCGGGCAAGCTGCGGCTCGCGATCGACGGCACCGTCGTACCGCTCGCGACGCTTGCGGGGGATGGGGCGCTCGATCTCATCGCCCAGCGCGGCGCGATCAGCGTGCTGCGGATGGCCGATGGCGTCGCCGAGATCGGCTATCCCATTGCCGAGGCGCTCGACATCATCGGATTGACCGACGCGGTGGTGCCGGCGGGCGTTTCCGGGCCGATCTCGGGGATCGTGATGGTCGACGGCGAGCCCATCGAACTGCTCGACGTCCACTGGCTGTTTGGTACCGTTGTCGATGCAGGGCGCCCCAAGGTTCCGCCGCTCTGCCTGTTCGCGGGCGGTGAGGCGCGCTGGATGGAGAATTTCCTGCGCCCCGTGCTGGAAGCGTCGGGTTACCGTGTGGCCAGCGCCGCAGCCGAGGGTGAAGTGCCCGCCGTGGTGCTGGCGATGGAGGGCGAGGAGATCGCCGCGCGTGCCCCCGTCGTGCGCCTGCGAAGCCAGGTCGCGTCCGTGGGCCACGCGGATAGCATCTATCGATACGACCGCGCGGCGCTGCTCGCGGCGGTCGCGGCGCGGACCGGGGAAGCAGCATGACAAGCAAATTGTTCCTGATCGCGCGTATCGCTGGCCGCGCGGTGGCGATCGATTCCGATCAGGTGGAGTCGGTCGTCGATGTGCCCGAAATCACGCCGGTGCCGGGGGCGGGGGCGGTTGTCCATGGCCTCGCCGCGCTCCGCAGCCGGGTGGTCACGGTGATCAACACTTGCATCGCGCTTGATCTGCCGCCGTCCGATCAGCCCGCCAGGCGTGCGGTTATCACGCATGTCGACGGCCATCATTACGCCCTGCCCGTCGATCAGCTGGAGGACGTCGCGATGTTCGACCTGCTGCCCTTCTCGGACGGGCTGACGATCGAAGGCGGCGGGGCGCGCGCCGCCGCGGGGCTGATCGTGCGCGAGGGCGATCCGATGCTGGCGATCGATCTGCGTGCCCTGATCCCGGGGTTGGCGACGGCTGCTTAACGTTAAGGTCAGACTTTTCTGCGACCGAGGAAATGAACCGAAAAAGGTGCCCGAGATGAAGACTTGCCTGGTGGTTGATGATTCGAAGGTGATCCGCAAGGTCGCGCGGCACATTCTCGAGACGATGGATTTCCAGGTGAGCGAGGCGGGCGACGGGCGCGAGGCACTCGATCATTGCTTGGCAAGCGTGCCCGATGTCGTGTTGCTCGATTGGAACATGCCGGTGATGAGCGGCATGGATTTCCTGAAGGCATTGAAGGACAGCGAATTGCCGCGCCGGCCCAAAATCGTGTTTTGCACGACGGAAAACGGCGTCGCCTATATCCGCGCGGCGATCGAGGCCGGGGCGGACGAATATGTGATGAAGCCTTTCGACCGCGAAACGCTCGAATCCAAGCTGCAGATCGTCGGCGTCGCCTGATCGCTGCAAGGGGGTTTCCGCCATGCCCGCCAGGCCACAAAAGCTTGCCGCCTTCACCACACAGACGCCACCCGCGCGTATCCTGATCGTCGACGACTCGGTCGTCGCGCGCGCGGTGATCGGCAAGATGATCGAGTCGAACTCGCGCTTCGCCGTGGCTGGCGCGGTCGCCGACGCGCATGCCGCGCTCGATTTTCTGCAGCGTGAAACGGTCGACGTGATCCTGCTCGACATCGAGATGCCGGGCGTTGACGGCCTGACCGCGTTGCCCGATCTGCTCGCCGGCGGGCGCGGCGCGCGCGTGATCGTCGTTTCATCCAGCTGCGCCGAGGGTGCCGCGGCGACCATCCAGGCGTTGACCCTGGGCGCGGCCGACACGTTGGTGAAGCCGGGGCTCGGCAATCTCGTCGGCAAGTTCGGCGACATGTTGACGGAAAAGATCGCGCGTTTGTTCGACGGCGATGACGCTGGCGCCAATCGGTCGCTGCCCGCCGCTACCGTCGGCGCGGTGAGCGATTTTGATATTGTGGCGATCGGTGCGTCGACCGGCGGCATCCATGCACTGAGCCAGATGCTGCGCGCGGTGCCGCCCGCCTTCCAGGCGCCGATGCTGATCACCCAGCATCTGCCGCCCTCGTTCATGCCCTATTTCGCGGCGCAGATCGCGGTACTGGCCGGGCGGCCGTGCGAGGTGGCGCAGGACCATCTGCGAATCAAGCCGGGGCGCATCATCGTCGCGCCCGGTGACGCGCATCTGCGTTGCGCGCGCTTTGGCGACGCGGTCGTTGTGCGCCTGACCAATGAGCGCGTGGCGAGCGGATGCCTCCCCTCGGTCGATCCGATGTTCGCCTCGGTCGCGGAGACGTTCGGCGCGCGGGCGCTGGGGGTGGTGCTTTCTGGCATGGGCCGCGATGGCGCCCTGGGAGCGGCGCAGCTCTCCCACGCCGGCGGCGCGCTGGTGGTGCAGGACAAGGCAAGTTCGGTGGTGTGGGGAATGCCGGGCGCCGTGGCACAAGGGGGGTTCGCGCAAGCGGTGCTGCCCCCCGATGAGATCGGCCGGCTGATCGCCGCCGGCAAGCGCCCGCAATGATCGTTGATCGGCGCGTCCCCCCGCCCACCACCAGCGCGATGGTCGTGGTGGCGGCATTGCTCGAGCAGCGAACCGGCCAACAGATCTCCGCCAATCGCAGCTGGCGGATTGAAACCGCGCTGAAGCCGCTGCTGCGCACGCGCGGGTTGCCGACCCTTGAAGCGCTGGTCGACGAATTGCTCCGCGATCCCAGCGGGCTTGTCGCCGAGCAGATCGTGGATGCACTGCTCAACCAGGAAACCTCGTTCTTCCGCGACGCTCCGGTGTTCGAAGCGCTGCTCGCGGCGATGACTGAGTACCGAGCGGAAGGCCGTCGTCCGCGCATTTGGTCCGCTGCCTGTTCAAGCGGGCAGGAGCCGCTCTCGCTGGCGATGCTGCTTGCCGAGCAGGCGCGCAATGGCGCCCCGATCGAGGCGGAAATCGTTGCGACGGACGTGTCCGAAGCCATTCTCGGCCGGGCGCGCGCAGGCCGTTATTCGCAGTTCGAGATTCAGCGCGGCCTGTCGGTGCGCCGGATGATCGACTGGTTCGAGGCGATTGGCCCCGACTGGATCGCCCGTCCCGAACTCGTCAACCGGATCACCTTCCGCCGCCATAACCTGGTCAGCGACCCGGCCCCGCCGGGCCGGTTCGACATCGTGCTTTGCCGCAATGTAATGCTATACCTGTCGCCCGCATTGCGGCGCACGGTACTGGATCGTGTCGCCAAGGTGCTGCGCCCGGGCGGGTTGCTCGTGCTGGGCGCGGGGGAGACAGTGATCGGTCATAGCGACGCCTTTGTCCATTCGGCGCGGTACAAGGGGCTATATGAGCCCGCGAGCGGGGCGCGCGCTTCGGCCGCCGCCTGAAGCTTTGCCAGAGGGTCTGTAAGCCGGGTTCTGTCCGCCCCGTGAAGGGCTGGGCGACCATTCCTCTCGGCCGGCGCTCGCGCGCCGGCTCCAGCAACCAACCCGGGCAGCGGGCCGGAGAAGCCCTGGCGCGCAGCAATGCTGGGCCGTGCCGCCCCTATTCGGTCTTGCTCCCGGTGGGGTTTGCCATGCCGCGCCCGTTGCCGGCCGCGCGGTGCGCTCTTACCGCACCCTTTCACCCTTACCGCCCGTGATACGAGCGGCGGTCTGCTCTCTGTGGCACTGTCCCTGGGGTCGCCCCCGCCGGGCGTTACCCGGCACCGTTTCTCCGTGGAGCCCGGACTTTCCTCGACGCCGAAACGCCGCGGCCGCCCGACCCTCTGGCGGTATCCGCCTTAATCGTCCCCCTGCGGCTTTGGCAACAGCAGCGCGAGCAGGATCATACGGCATTCGGCATCAATCTCACCATCGATCAGCTCGGGGCGGAAGCGGCGCTGGAAGGCCATGATCGCCGCCATCGGATCGCTCACGTCATAGCCGAAGCGTTCGAGCGCGAGCAGGAAGCCGCTCTCGGTCCAATGGGGGTCCATCAGATTCTTGGTCGGGCGCGGCAGCGCGAGGCGCAGTCGGGCGAGCATTCCCCAGGGAAACAACTCGCCGGGGTCTCGCTTGCGCGCGGGCGCCACATCCGAATGGCCGACGATATTACCCCGCGTGATGGCGTAGCGCTCCTTGATCGAGGCGACGAGGCGGATCACCGCGTCGATCTGGGCATCGGGGAAAGGCCGGTAGCCGAACTCATGGCCGGGATTGACGATCTCGATGCCGATCGACACCGCGTTGACGTCATCCCAGTCTCGCCAGTGCGATTTGCCCGCGTGCCAGGCGCGCTTGTCCTCATCGACCAGGCGCAACACCACGCCATCCTCGGCGACGACATAATGGGACGAAACTTTTGCCGCCGGATCGCGCAGTCGGGCGATCGCGCCCTCGGCGGTTTCCATGCCGGTATAATGGAGCACGATCATCGTGATCGGCCCGCTGCGCTCGTTGAAGTTCGGGGAGGGTGCCTCGATAACCGGCGGCATGTCGAGCGGGGTCATGCGCTCCGCGCCGCCGTCCGCATGGTGACGATCGCCACCCCCGCCATTGCCAGCGTGCCCCCAAGCAGCATGATCATGGTAACAGGGGTGCCGAAATACCACGCCGCCGTAAAGATCGAAATCACCGGCGCCGCGAGCGTGAACGGGGTAACCGTCGTCACCGGATGGCGCTGCAGCAGCCAGGCAAGCGCCCCGTGCCCCCCCAGTGTCGAGCCGACCGCCGAGAAAGCGATCCAGCCCAGTGTCGAGAGCGGCAGCGCCGGCAGCGCGGCGACCGCGCCCGGTTCGAAGGTGATCGCGGCGGCGCCGAGGCCGATCGTGCCCCACAGCGCGATCCAGCCGTAGAGCGTCAGCACGGACACCCCGCGCAGTCGACGCTGGATCAGCGAACCAATCGCCCAGATGAGGCTCGACAGCGCGGTGAGCGCGAGCGCCGGCCCCTCGCGCGCGGCGGCGGGATCGAATACCAGCACTGCCACCCCGCCCAGCGCGAGCGCGATGCCGGTCAGCCGCGGCCAATGAATGCGCTCCCCCTGGAACAGCACCGCCAGGATCAGCGCGAACGGTACGCCCAATTGCCCGGCGATCGCCAGCGCGCCCAAATCGGTTGCGAGCGCGAGGGAGAGATTGATGACGATGTAGAACGCGACCCCCAGCAGCAGCCCCAGCGCGCTGATCGCCGCCATGCTCCCGGGCACACGCCGCAGCGACCCGGCACACACCGCGAGCACGATCGCCTGACGGAGGAACGCGGCGGTGAGCGGCGCGACCAGCACCACCGATTGCTTCACCGCGATAATGTTGAGCCCCCAGAACAAATTCATCATGACGACGACAGCCAGATCGAGCGGGCCGAAGGGGCGGGTTGGTTGCATCATCGTCAAGCTTGGCGGTGCGGGCGGCGGTTGTAAACCGGCACTGCCGTGATGCCAGCGAGGCCGTGCTTTTGGCAGTTGCGCCGCCGCCCTGGCCGCCTATTTGGAGGCGCTATGGCGCGCCCGACACGGACCAATGACTGGGGTTTTCCGCGTTGGCGGGGCTATGGCAGCGCGCGCGAGGCGCAGGCGGTGCGGCTTTGCGACCGCGATGGCTGTGGCGAGCCCGGCAAATGCCCCGCGCCCAAATCGCCCAACAGCCCCGAACGCTGGTATTTCTGCGAGCGCCACGCCGCTGAGTATAATGCCGGCTGGAATTATTTCGAAGGATTGAGCGCCGAGGAAGCCGCCGCGCGCGAGGCGCGGGAGCGGCGCGAGGCGGCGGGCTTCACCGCTTCGCAACATAATCGCTGGGCCGGCCCGGGTGACGGCAGCCGGTCGCGCGACGAGATGCGCGCGCTCGAAGCGCTCGAGCTCGAACCCGATGCCGATTTCGAGGCGGTGCGTGCCGCCTGGCGCCGGCTCGCCAAGGAACTCCACCCCGATGTCCGCCCGAACGACGCGGAAGCCGCCAAGCGCTTCCAGCAGGTTCAGGCGGCCTATGAAGTGCTGCGCGCGGCGGAAGAGCGGAAAACATGGCGCCCGGCGTGACCAAGCTCGTCAAGGCCGAGTGGGACACCGCCATCCTGGTTTGCGCCAGATGCTCCAAGCGGCTCGATGGCGGTTTCGGCAAGAAGGGCAAGCAGCGCCTCGCCAAGGCGCTCAAGGCCTATCTGGGGGTTAAGCGCTTCCGCAAGAGCCGGCTCGGCGTGGTCGAGGTCAAGTGCCTCGGCGTCTGCCCGCGCGGTGCCGTGACGGTGGTGAACGCCGCCGATCCGAAGCGGTGGCGGCTGGTGCCCAAGGGGGCGGATCTCGACGAAGTCGCGGCAGGGCTGGGGATTAGCCGCTAGGCGTACCGCCCCGCTGTATCGCGGATCAGCGCGATCATGTTCGGAATGCCCTGCGTCCGGTTCGAGCTGAGCTGGTTCTTCAGATCGAACGGCGCCAGCGCGCCTTCGATGTCGGTCGCCAGGATTTCAGCGGGTGCCGCATCCTGCACCACCTTCAGCACCAGCGCGATGATCCCCTTGGTAATTGCCGCATTCGAGTCCGCGAGGAAGTGGAGCCGGCCATCGTCGAGCCGCGTTGGATAGACCCATACCGAGGCGGAGCAACCGCGCACCAGCGTCGCCTCGGTCTTGAGCGCCTCCGGCATCGGCTCCAGCGCGCGGCCAAGATCGATCAGCAGGCGATAGCGATCGTCGGCATCGAGGAAGCTATATTCGTCTTGGAGATCGGCGAGTGTCGTCATGCGGGAAGGCGCTAGCGGCTTTTGCCGCCGGGGCAAGCCTGGGCGTCAGGTCGGACCGAGGAGGCTGGCCCCGCCATCGATGGGGACGGTTGTGGAAACATCCGCCTTCTTCCCCGGCGAAGGCCGGGCCCAGTCTCGCGAGCAATTCCTAAAGATCCACGCCCGCCGCGATCGCCTCCAGCTTGCGGATGCGCTCCTTCAGATCGGCGATCTCGATCCGGGCGCTGGCGGAAGGCACGGCGGGTTCACCGCCGCCGCCAAGTCGTGCCAGCTCCAGCTGCTTCAGCTGCAGCCAGCCGCGCCAGCCGGCGAGCGTCGCCACAGTGACCATCGCGAGCGCGGCGAGCCCGGCACTTGCGATCGTTAGATAGAGCATCGGATCGGTCATGAGTCCCTCCGGTCGCGCAGCCGCTCGATCTCGCGGTCGAGCCGCGCGGCGTTGCTGTTGTCGTCGGTCGCGAGCTTTTCGAGCACCGCGATGCGTTCCTTGAGTGCGCGTATTTCCTCGTGCTGGCGGACGAAGTCGCCATTCTCCTGAGGGGGCGGGGTGAGGCCGCGGCCTTCGTAGCGTGCGCGCAAAATTCTGCCGATGGTGACGATCAGGACGATCGCGACCACCATCTCTGCCCATTGCATGGTTCTGGCCTCCTTGGCCTTGGGGGTTAGTTCAGCGGCTTGTCGCGCAGCCGTTCGATTTCGTCGGCGAGGCCCATGCCGCGATCGGTGACGATCCGCTCGAGCACCGCGACGCGCGCTTCGAGCCGTTCCTGCCGCGCCGAGTCGATCGAGGCGCGTTCGCGGGCGAGTTGAGCCTCGACCTCAAGCTTGCGCTGCTGGAAGCGCAGCCAGGGCCGCACCACGACACCGCCGAAGATCGCCATCAGGCCGCAGCAGATGCCGAGGATCGGAATGAGGACGGGGTTGATCATCGGTCCATTCCCTTCAGTTGGCGCGGCCGCGCAGCGCCTCGATCTCGCGTTCCAGGCTGTGCGCGCCGTCGGTCACGATCCGCTCGACATTGACAAGCCGGTCCTTCAATGAGCCGAGCTCGGCGCGCAGCTGAGCGTTTTCCTGGCTCAGCAGGCGCACGCGTTCGATGATCTCGTCGTTATGCTTGGGGTAGAGCGCTTGGCCCCATTGCCCATCGAGCGGATAGCCGTGCTTCACTCGAAGCCAGGTGGTGTAAACCCATCCGCCAACGCTCAAGCCGATCACGATGATCACGAGCGGGGCGATCCGCATTACCATTTCGCCGAATTCAGCGTGCATGATCGAATTCCTGTTCGCTAGAGCTTGGGTGTCAGCGCAGCGCGTCGATCTGGCGGGCGACCCGCTCGGCGGGATCGGTGGCGATCCGTTCGAGCACCGCGATCCGCTCTTCCAGGCGCGCGATCTGGCCGGTCAGCTTCTCGTTTTCGCTCGACAGCAGCTCGATCTTGCGATCGCTGGAGGCCTCCTCCTTGGTCACTGTACCCGACCATTCATTCTCGATCGGGTAGCCATGCTTGGCCCGGATCCAGCTCGTGATCACCCAGCTCAGCGTCGACATGCCGATGATCGCGAGGACGAAGATTTGCCCTGAACTCATTTCATCTCACTCCCCTAAGGGGCGGTTGTTGATCAGCGCAGGCTGTCGATTTCGTCCGACAGGCGCTTGTTGCGGCTGGTGTAGAGCAGTTCGATGTCCGCCAGGCGGCGATCGATGTCGCGGAATTTCGAGCGGACCTCGGCGGTCGAGCGGCGCGGGTTGCTGCGCACGCCCTGCCAGAATTTGGCATCGTCTGGCCCTTCATACAGCCCCGCTGGCTTTTTGTCCGCCGCCCAACCGATCACCAGATACACCAGCAACGGCCAGCCAAAGGCGCAGGTGAGCACGACGGTACCGATGCGGATCAGCAGCGGGTCAATGCCCGTATAGTCCGCGATCCCGGCGCAGACGCCCATCACCTTCGCGTTCTGCTTGTCGAGGTAGAATTTCGTACGGCTGACGCTCATCGGTCAGTTCCTTTTCGAAAGGTCATAGTCGGGCCGCTCGGCGAGCGGCATGTTGGGGCGCCAATCGGGGTGATCGGCCGCGATGATCCGCTCGACGGTCGCCAGCCGATCGTCCAGCCGGCGCGCCATCATGTAGAGCTCATCGAGCAGCTTCTCGTCCTCGTCGGTGATCTTGGGCGCCTGCCGCCACTTGGTGACATAGTGCAGGATCATCCAAGGCAGCGCGACGAACAGGATACCGACGACGCCCAGCGGGATGAGGACTTCGGGCACCTCAGCCGTCCTTGCCCATCCGCGCCTTCAGCGCGGCGAGTTCGGCCTCGACCTTGTCGGTCGCGCGGAGTTCGGCGATTTCTTCCTCCAGCGTCTTGGGCGCGGCGCCGAGCCCGGCGGCATCGGCGCGGCCCTCGGCCATGTCGACCCGCCGCTCGAGCGTTTCGAACCGGCTGAACGCATCCTGCATCTTCACCCCGGCATAAAGGTCACGCATCCGGTAGCGGTTCTGCGCCGATTCCAGCCGCGCGGCGATCGAATTCTCGCGGGTGCGGGCCTCGCGCAGCTTGGTCTGCAGCTTGGTGATGTCGTCCTCGGCCGCTTTCAGCGTTTCGTCCAGCAGGGCGATCTCGCTGTGAAGCTGCTCGCACATATCGGCCGACTTCTGCTTTTCGACCAGCGCGGCCTTCGCCAGATCATCGCGGCCCTTCGACAGCGCCAGCTCGGCCTTTTCGGTCCAGTTCGCCTGGAGCTGTTCGAGCTTGGCGATGTGGCGGCGCATTTCCTTCTGGTCGGCGATGGTGCGCGCGGCCGAGGCGCGAACCTCGATCAGCGTTTCCTCCATCTCGACGATGATCATGCGGATCATCTTGCGAGGGTCTTCGGCCCGGTCGAGCAGATCGGTGACGTTGGCGGCGATGATGTCGCGGGTGCGGGAAAAAATACCCATTGGTCACTCCATGAAAAACTTGAAAGGGCCGGGGCGGCGAGGGGCGCGCCGCCCCGGCAGGGTGCGTCGCCGGGGCCTAGGCGACGAACGTGGAAGCAGTAGCGGCGGGGGCGATGCCGAACTCGGCGGGGCCGACGGCGCTCAGCAGGAACACCGCGCTCAGCGCCGCGGCGAACAGCGCGGCAGTCGCGTGGCGGAAGGATTTGGTCAGGGTCATCTTTCGTCTCCCGTATAATTCTGAAGCTGCCCGGTGGCAGATGCCAACTGCTCTGCACACGCCGTGCCAAACATAATTCTCGCCTATTTTCCGTGATTTACCGTGAACCAGCCCGGCGGGTTGATGATTTTTGCTTGCCAAGAATTGGGGTTTTGCGCCAAACTTTGGGAAAAGGGATTGAGGGTGGACCGCCAGACTCAGGTAATCGGCCAGTCGAGTGCGTTTCTGGACGTGCTGAAGCATGCTAGTCGCGCCGCGGCGCTCGATCGCCCGGTGCTGGTGATCGGCGAGCGCGGCACCGGCAAGGAGCTGGTCGCCGAGCGCCTCCACCGCCTCTCTCCGCGCTGGGACGCGCCGCTCATCGTGATGAACTGCGCGGCGCTACCCGAAACGCTGATCGAGGCGGAGCTGTTCGGCCACGATGCGGGCGCCTTCACCGGCGCGACCAAGGCGCGACCGGGCCGGTTCGAGGAAGCCGATGGCGGTACCCTGTTCCTGGACGAGCTAGGCACGCTGTCAATGGCGGCGCAGGAACGGCTGCTGCGCGCGGTGGAATATGGCGAGGTGACGCGGATCGGGTCGTCGCGGCCGGTGCGCGTCGATGTTCGAATCGTGGCGGCGACCAACGAGCATCTGCCGGATAAGGTGGAACGCCATGAGTTTCGGGCCGATCTGCTCGATCGCCTGTCGTTCGAGGTGGTGACCTTGCCGCCCTTGCGCGCCCGCGCGGGTGACGTGATGATGCTGGCCGAGCATTTCGGGCGCCGCATGGCGAGCGAAATGGGCTGGGAGGATTGGCCTGGCTTCACTGAACGCGCGACCGAGGCGCTGCTTCAGCACAAATGGCCGGGCAATGTTCGTGAGCTGCGCAACGTCGTCGAGCGCGCCGTCTATCGCTGGGAGCAGGGCGGCGCGGTGGATGAGATCATCTTCGATCCCTTCCTATCGCCCTATCGCCCCACGCCGATGCAGGGAGCGGCGAGCGCGCCGGCAGTAACGCTCGCACCTTCCGAGCCATTGGTGATCGCCGACGCGCCGCCGCCGTGCGATCCCGACGCCCCCATGGACTTCAAGAGCCAGGTTGCGCGGTTCGAACAACAGATACTAGCCAAGGCGCTCAGCCAGCACCGCTTCAACCAGCGCGCGACCGCCGAGGCACTGGGGCTCAGCTATGACCAGCTCCGCCACGCGCTGCGCCGGCACGACATGCTGCCCGGCGGCTAGGGTTGCGCGACTCAGGCCGGGCGCCCAAGTGGGACGCGACGCTTGGGCGGCCCCAAGTGCTGTATCAGAAGGAGGAACCTCATGGCATTCGAACTCCCGCCGCTGCCCTATGATTACGAAGCGCTCGCCCCCACGATCGATGGCGAGACGATGCGCTTCCATCATGACAAGCATCACAAGGCCTATACCGACAAGCTGAACGAAGGCGTTGCCGCCAATGCTGGGCTGGCGGGCAAGAGCATCGAGGAAATTCTTGGCCAGATTTCGTCACTGCCGGCGCTCGTGCGCAACAATGGCGGTGGCTTTTGGAACCATGATTTCTTCTGGAAGATCATGGGCCCGAAAGGCGGTGCGCCGAGCGGCAAGCTGGCCGAGGCGATCGCCACTTATGGCGGGCTCGACAAGCTGAAGGACGAGTTCAACAACCGCGGCGCGGGCCAGTTCGGCTCGGGCTGGGCGTGGGTCGTCGCGGACGCGAACGGCACGCTCAGCGTCGGCTCGACGCCGAACCAGGATAATCCGCTGATGGATGATGTGGCGCTCAAGGGCACGCCGATCCTGGGCAACGACGTGTGGGAACACGCCTATTACCTGACCTATCGCAACGACCGTGCCGGCTATCTGAAGGCATGGTGGAACGTGGTGAACTGGGAAGAAGCCGGTCGCCGCTATGAGGCGGCCCTGGCATAAGCGGGAGAGCCGACGAGCCCCTCCCCCTCTGGGGGAGGGGTTGGGGTGGGGGAGATATTGGCGCGTTGCCCGCCCGGCGAGCACCCACCCCAAACCCCTCCCTTTGAGGGAGGGGCTTTCGTTCAGATCAGCCCTTCGGCTTATCGTCCAGCTCCAGGCCATGTTTCGTGAGCATTGGCAGGTTGGCGAGCGCGAACAGGAAAGTGAGGGGGATCACCCCCCAGGTCTTGAAATAGACCCAGGCGGTTTCCGAGAAATTGAGGCGGACGACTTCGTTAGCGATCGCGAGCGCGACGAAGAAAACCATCCAGTTCACCGTCAGCTTGCGCCACCCGATTGGCGACAAGCCCGGAAAGCTTTGCCCCAGCACCTGTTGCAGCAACGGCCGTCCGGTGGCGAGCCCGAAGGCGAGCAACGCGGCGAGGATACCGTAGATGATCGTCGGCTTCATCTGGATGAAGCGCGCATCGCGGAAATAGAGCGTCAACCCGCCGAACACGACCACCAGCACCCCGGTAAGCGCCATCATCGGCGGGATGCGCTTGTAGAGCGCGACGGCGGTAATCATTGCCGCGATCATCGCGACCATGAACACCCCGGTCGCGACCAGCAGCTTGAACAGCGCGATGCCAGGCGCGAGATTGTACGCCAAGAAGAACAAGGCCAGCGGCCCGTAATCGAGCGCGACGTTGATCCAGGGGTTCTTTTTCGCTTCGTTATTCTCGCCGTTCAACGGCTGCTCCCATTAACATAGTTCGACGCCGGCCCTCATAAGTCCGGCATGGCGATAGCGCCGATTAGACCGGCCGATCGATCCCCGCGATGATCCGCGCCACTTCGCGCGCGTCGAACGGGCGCAGGTCCGCCATGCCTTCGCCAACGCCAATCGCATGGATCGGCAGGCCGAACTGCTCGGCCGCCGCGACCAGCACGCCCCCGCGCGCGGTGCCGTCGAGCTTGGTCATGACGAGGCCGGTAACGCCCGCCACCTCGCGGAAAATCTCGATCTGCGACAGGGCGTTCTGCCCGGTGGTCGCGTCGAGCACCAGCACCACGTCGTGCGGACTCGCAGGGTTGAGCCGGCCTAGCACACGGCGGATCTTGGCCAGCTCGTCCATCAGCTCGCGCTTGTTCTGGAGGCGCCCGGCGGTGTCGACGATCAGGGCGTCGGTGCCAACGGCAGTCGCCTGTTTCACCGCCTCGAACACCACCCCCGCCGCGTCGCCGCCTTCGGGTCCGCGCACGATCGGCACGCCGACGCGATCGGCCCAGGTGGCGAGCTGCCCGATCGCGGCCGCGCGGAAGGTGTCGCCGGCGGCCAGCATCACCGCATAATCCTGTTCGGTGAACAGATGCGCGAGCTTGGCGATGGTCGTGGTCTTGCCGGAGCCGTTGACGCCGATCACCAGCACGACATGCGGGCGCGGAAAGGCGCTGATTTCCAGGGCGCGCGCCACCGGGGCGAGGGTGCGCTCGATCTCCTCGGCCACAATCAGGCGGATGCCGAGTTCCTCCAGGTTGCGTTCGAAGCTGCCCTCGGCCAGGCGCGCCCGAATGCGGGCGGCGGTCGCGGGGCCGAGATCGGAGGCGATCAGCGCTTCCTCGATCTCGTCGAGCGTCGCTTCGTCGAGCTTGGCGGTGCCGAAGCTCGCCAGGTTGCCGAGCAGCCGGTCGGAAGTGCGGCGGAAGCCGCCGAGCAGCTTGTCGTGCCAGCTCATTCGGCCTCTCCCAGCAGGCGGACACCGTCGTCGCCGGTGATGCGGACCGGGACGATCGCGCCGACCGGGGCGGGTGTTGCCAAGCGGACTTCGGCATGGTTCGGGGCATGGCCGCGGTCGCCGGGGCGCTCGATGAGCACCGCCGGGGCAGTCCCGTGCTGCCCCGAGAGCCACGCCGCGCGCCGCGAAGCCGCCGCCGCGCGCAGCCGGGCAGCGCGGGACTTTACCGTGCGCGCCGGAACCTGCGGCATCCGTGCGGCGGGGGTGCCGGGGCGCGGCGAATAGGGAAAGATGTGCGCGTGGACGATCTCGCCCTCGGCGATCAGGTTCAGCGTGTTCTCGAACATGGCCTCGGTTTCGGTGGGAAAGCCCGCGATCAGATCGGCGCCGATCGCGACGTCGCGCCGCGCCTTCACCCGCTCGATCACCCGCAAGGCGTCGGCGCGGGCGTGGCGGCGCTTCATCCGCTTCAGGATCAGATCGTCGCCCGCCTGGAGCGACAGATGGAGGTGCGGCATCACCCGCGCCTCGCCGGTGATGAGATCGAACAGCCGGTCGTCGATCTCGATCGAATCGAGCGACGACAGGCGCAGCCGTTCGAGCCGGGGGACGTGGCGCAGGATGCGCTCGACCAGCGCGCCCAGGCTCGGCGTGCCGGGAAGATCGGGGCCATAGCTCGTCAGGTCCACGCCGGTCAGCACCACCTCGCGGTGGCCGGCCTCGACCAGCCCGGCGACGCGCTCGACCACCGCCCCGGCGGGCGCCGAGCGGCTGTTGCCGCGGCCATAGGGGATCACGCAGAAGGTGCAGCGGTGATCGCAGCCATTCTGCACCTCGACGAAGGCGCGGACATGGCCTGCGAAGCTCCCCGCCAGATGCGGCGCGGTCTCGCGGACGCTGAAGATGTCGGCCACCTGCACCCGATCGGGCGCGGCCCAGGCGGCGGGGCTAAGCTTCTCGCCATTGCCGATCACCCGGTCTACCTCGGGCATCGCCGCGAAGCCCGCCGGGTCGATCTGCGCGGCGCAGCCGGTGACGATCAGTTCGGCCGCGGGATGCGCGCGCCGAGCCTTGCGGATCGCCGCGCGGGTTTCGGCGACCGCGCTCTGGGTAACGGCGCAGCTGTTGACGATCACCCGCTCGCCCGCGCCCGGCCCCGTTTTCGACAGGGCGCGCAAACTCTCGCTCTCGGCGAGGTTCAGCCGGCAGCCAAGCGTGATGATGTGGGGGGCGGGGGCGGACATCGCCCGGCTCCTCTAGGGTGCCGGGCGCGCGAAGTCCATGTCAGCCGGAGGCGTCGACCGGCGACGTCAGCCGGCGGCGGCGCGGGGCGCGGACGGCAGCGCGCCGCGCAGCAGGCGGCGCTCCGCTAGCATCGTCCGCGCGGCGGCGGGGGCCATCGGCTGACCATAGAGATAGCCCTGCGCGCGCTGGCAGCCCATCGCCTTCAGCCGTTCGGCGATGGCGCCATCGCGCACCCCTTCCGCGATCACCGGCAGGTTGAGGCTTTCGGCGAGCCGCAGGATGGCGTTCACCACCGAGGCGCTGTCGCTGCTGTCGTTGAGCGTGCCGACATAGGCGCAATCGATCTTCAGCCGATCGAGCGGCAGCGCGCGCAGGTGCGAGAGCGACGAGTAGCCCGTGCCGAAATCATCGAGCACCAGCTTCACCCCCTGGTCCTTGAGGCTGGTGAGGGTGGACTGGGCGAGCGGCAGGTTGTCGATCAGCGCCGCCTCGGTGATCTCCAGCTCCAGCCGGTGGGCGGGGAAGCCGGTTTCGGTGAGCAGCTTCACGATCTTCTGGGCTAGCCATGCGTCCTTCAACTGCGCCGGCGACAGGTTCACCGCCACGCTCAACTCCGCGTCCCAATCGCGTGCCTGGGCGAAGGCCTGGAGCATCAGCGCCAGCGAAAGCTGGTCGATCAAACCGCTTTCCTCGGCGATCGGGATGAAGCGATCGGGCGTCAGCGGTGGCTGGTTGGGCCGTTCCCAGCGCGCGAGCGCCTCGAAGCCAGTGAGCGCGCCGGTCGCGAGATCCACTTGCGGCTCGAAATAGGGCACGATCTCGTGCCGGGGAATCGCGACGCGTAGCGCCCGCTCGACCGCGTTGCGCGCTTCCAGCTCGCGCGCCATCGCCGCCTCGAACCAGATGATCGGGGCCGATTCCGCGCTCTTCGCGGCCGCCAGCGCGATGCTCGCCGCGCGGACGAGCGAATCGACCTGCCAGCCCGCGGCGTCGCTGCGGGCGATGCCGATTACCGCCTCCACCTGGAGCGGCCGGCCATCGACCTGGAATGGCTCGGCGAGCCGCGCGGCGAGCCGCTCGGCGAAGCGATCGACGGTTTCGGGATAACTTGGCTCGACCGGCAACAGGCACGCGAATTCGGTGCCCGACAGCCGCGCGACCGGCGCGCCATGCGGCGATGCCTCGACCACTTCGCCCGCGATCGCCTTCACCAGCGCATCGCCCACCGCATGGCCGTGCAGATCGTTCACCCGTTTGACGCGATCGACGTCGATCAGCACCAGCGCCGCCAGCCGGTTGCGGCCGCGCGCCTGGGCGATCGCGGCGGCGCCCGCCTCGCCGAACGCGCGGCGCGCCAGCAGGCCGGTGAGCGCGTCGTGGCCCGAAACCAGCGCGCGCGTCTGCGCTGCCTTCAATTCCTCGACCAGCGCGCGCTGCCGCCGCCAGCCGAGCAGGATCAAGGCGATGTTGAGCAGCAACGCGATGGTCAGCCCGCGATCGAGCGACGCGCCTTGCTGGCTGCGGGCGAAAGCGAGCGAGAGCACCGCGCTGGCCGTCGCCACGAACACCAGGATCGCCAGCAGGGTGATGCCGGTCGTCAACTGGCCAAGCGGGCGGGCGATCCGAAGGGGCGGCGTGGTCATGCTGCGCCATTCTTGCCATAGGGGCGGTCAATGGCGGGTTAAAGGCGGCCCATTGCCAAGCGGCACATTCTGGATTAAGCGCCGCCGCCTGACCGTTTCCATGCGAAACGCTGGACGCGCGCCCAAATGGCGCGCACACGCTGGCCGACGAGGTTTCGTCCGCCGGCGTTTCTTGCGTTTGGCGCGGGGCCGGCTCGGCAGGAGTGATTATGTTCGAAAGTCTCAGCGATCGCCTTGGCGGCGTGTTCGATCGGCTTCGGGGGCGCGGCGCGCTGACCGAGGCGGACGTGCGCGCGGCGATGCGCGAGGTGCGGATCGCCCTGCTCGAAGCCGATGTCGCGCTGCCGGTCGCGCGTGATTTCGTCGACAAGGTGACCGAGCAGGCGGTTGGCCAGCAGGTGCTGCGCTCGGTCACGCCGGGGCAGCAGGTCGTCAAGATCGTCAACGACGCGCTCGCCGAGATGCTGGGCGGCGGCGAGGTCGGGCTCGAGATCGACGTTACCCCGCCGGCGATCGTGATGCTCGTCGGCCTCCAGGGCTCGGGCAAGACGACGACCACCGCCAAGCTCGCCAAGCGGCTGGCGGGGCGCGAGCGCAAGAAGGTGCTGATGGCGTCCTTGGACGTCAACCGCCCCGCCGCGCAGGAGCAGCTGGCGACTTTGGGCAAGCAGGTCGAGGTGGCGACGCTGCCGATCGTCCCGGGTCAGCCCCCGGTCGATATCGCGCGGCGCGCGGTGCAGGCGGCGAAGCTGCAGGGCTATGACGTGCTGATGCTCGACACCGCCGGGCGGCTCCACGTCGACCAGGCGCTGATGGACGAGATGAAGGCGATCGCCGAGATCGCCCGGCCCAATGAAATCCTGCTCGTGGTCGACGCGCTTACCGGGCAGGACGCGGTGAACGTCGCGCAGAATTTCAGTTCGCAGGTGCCGCTCACCGGCGTGGTGCTCACCCGGATGGACGGCGACGCGCGCGGCGGCGCGGCGCTGTCGATGCGCGCGGTCACCGGCAAGCCGATCAAGTTCGCCGGCACCGGCGAGAAGATGGACGGGCTCGAAGCCTTCCATCCCGGCCGCGTCGCCGGGCGCATCCTGGGCATGGGCGATGTCGTCAGCCTGGTCGAAAAGGCCGCCGAAGCGATCGAGCAGGAAGATGCCGAGCGCATGGCGAAGCGGCTCGCCAAGGGCGAGTTCGACATGAACGACCTGAAGGGTCAGCTCCAGCAGATGCGCAAGATGGGCGGTCTGGGCGCGCTCGCCGGCATGATCCCGGGGATGAAGAAGGCGCAAGCCGCGATGGCCGCCGGCGCGATGGACGAGCGCATCCTGGTGCGGATGGAAGCCATGATCGGTTCGATGACGCCCAAGGAGCGCGCCAAGCCCGAACTGCTCAACGCCAAGCGCAAGATCCGCGTCGCCAAGGGCAGCGGCACCACCGTGCAAGAGGTGAATAAGCTGCTGAAGATGCACCAGGACATGGCCACCGCGATGAAGCGCCTGAAGAAGATGGGCGGCATCAAGGGGATGATGGCGATGCTCGGCAAGGGCGGCATGGGCGGGCTGGGCAACGCGCTCGGCGGCCCGGACCTGGGCGAGATGATGGGCCAGGCCGATGGCGTGCCCGGCCTGCCTGGGATGCCTAAGATGCCGCCGGGCTTTCAGAATTTCATGAAGACCAAGAAGAAATAACTCCAGATTGTTGAAAAGGAAGATCAATGGCACTCAGCATTCGTCTGTCGCGTGGTGGCTCGAAGAAGCGCCCCTATTACCGCATCGTCGTCGCCGACGCGCGCGCGCCGCGTGACGGCCGCTTCATCGAGAAGATCGGCAGCTTCAACCCGCTGCTGGCGAAGGACAGCCCCGAGCGCGTGAAGCTCGAGGCCGAGCGCGCCGCGCACTGGCTCAAGATGGGCGCGCAGCCGACCGATCGCGTCGCGCGCTTCCTCGATGCCGCCGGCCTGCGCGAGCGCACCGCGCGCAACAACCCCAAAAAGGCGGAGCCCGGCGAAAAGGCCAAGGAGCGCGCCGAGGAGCGCGCGGCCAAGCTCGCCGCCGCGCAGGAAGCGGCGAACGCCCCGGCCGAGGAAGCCGCCGAGGCGTGAGGCGATTGCGCGGCATCATGCGTTCATCGGGCAACGGCCAAGGAGCGCATGATGCCAGCCGATCCCAAACAGGCCCCGCCGCCTTTGGAAGCCGAGCGTGACGCGCCCGGCCAGACCGAGATCAACCCGACCGGCGTCTCGACCGAAGCGCCCGCCGAGGGCGACGATGCCGAGCCCGAACCCGACCCCGGCTCCCCCCAGGGCTGAGGGCGCGCGCGAGGTCGTGCTCGCCGCGGTGATCGGCGCGCACGGGCTTGCGGGCGAGGTGCGGCTGAAGCGCTTCGCCGATGATCTTGGCGCCTATCGCGTCTTCAATGGCGGCGCGTTGACGCTCGTCGCCTTGCGGGAGGGACCGAACGGCGCGATCGCCCGCTTCGCCGAAGTGAGCGACCGCAACGCCGCCGAGGCGCTGCGCGGCACCCAGCTCACCGTTCCGCGCAGCGCGCTGCCGCCGCTGGGGGAGGGGGAATATTATCACGTCGATCTGATCGGGCTGGCGGTGGAAACCGATGCCGGCATCCCGGTCGGCCGCGTGGTCGCGGTGGAGAATTTCGGCGCGGGCGACGTGATCGAGATCGAGCGCGATGGCGGCGGCCGCTTCATGGTGCCGATGCGACCCGAGGCGGTGATCGCGTGGGATGACGCGCGGCTGGTGGTGACGGCGGCATTCGCCGACGCGTGATCCTGATCCCCCGCGTAGCCGGTAGTACAACCCTTGACAAATAACTCCTACTTATCTAGTAGGAATACATGCCTGCGGCCGATCCACGGTCTGCCTTTCTCGACCACCCTGTGTGGCAGGCGCTCTCGCATTATATCATCGGCCCCGCCGACGCCGCGCTGAGCTTCGTCGATCGGCTCGCGCGTGAAAATGGCTGGAAACCCGCGTTCGCCGCGCGGGTGATCGAGGAATATAAGCGCTTCTGCTTCCTCACCGTCACCGTCGGGCGCGAGCTGACGCCGTCCGACGCGGTCGATCAGGCGTGGCACCTGCACCTTACTTACACCCGCGATTATTGGGAGCGTTTCTGCCCGCAGGTGCTGGGCCGCGCGCTCCACCACGGCCCGACCGCGGGCGGGGCTGCGGAGGGGCACCGCTTCTTCAGCCAATATGCCGATACGCTCGCGGCGTATGAAGCCGCGTTCGGCACGCTGCCGCCGGCGGACATCTGGCCCAATGCGCGCCGCCGGCTGCTCCATGATCCGCGCGCCCGCCGGGTGCATCCCCGTCAGGCACTGATCGTGCCGCGATGGGTGGTCCGCGCCGTGGCCATGCTGGCGGTGATCGCTTTGGGCCTGATCTGGTGGCGATGGAGGGACATATGGGCATTTTTGACCTAACCGGGCGTCCGTTCCTGATGCTGTACGCGGCGCTGTTCGTCGGCGCGCTGATCGCAAGCTTTCTCATCCCCCGCTGGCTGCGGGCCGAAGGGCGCGCGCCAGCGGGGCTCGATGCCGAGGGTCTGGCTTATCTCGCGGGCGGGGCGGGGCGCTATGTCGACGCGGTGATGGCGCGCCTGCTCGCCGCGCGCGACGTGGCGATCGAGGCGGGCGGCAAGGTGCGCATCCTGGCACCCGCTGTGGGCCGCGCCGCGCCCGATCGGGCGGTGCTGCTGCTCGCCACGCCCGCGCCGTGGCACAAAGTCAGCGCGACGCTCGCCCGCCACGCCGCGAGGGTCGAGGCGCGGCTGGTCGAGGCCGGACTGTTGATCCACCGCGCAGGCGCTTTGCAACTGCGTTTCTGGGCGATCGCCCCTTGGCTGGCTCTTCTCGCGATCGGCGCGACCAAATGGGAGATAGGGCGGCTACGCGACAAGCCGGTGGGCATCCTCACCTTCTTTCTGATCGTCACCGTGTTCGCGCTGGTGGTGCGCTTCGCCAGCGTCGATCGCCGTAGCCGCGCCGCGCTCGACCTGCTGCGGCGCGAGCGTGACGGGCGCGAGCGGCTGCGCCGCGCGCCGCGTGCCGAGGAGATGCCGCTCGCGGTCGCGCTCTACGGCACCGGCGTGCTCGCGGCGTCCGAATTCGGCGCCTATCACGCGCTGCGGGCGCAGGGCGGTGGCGATGCCGGCGTCAGCGCCGACAGCGGGAGCGGCGGCAGCGGCGGCAGCGGCTGCGGTGGCGGCGGCTGCGGGGGGTGCGGCAGCTGAGCTTGATACCTTCACCATCCCGACGTATATACCGCAAGTATATACGGAGACGGTGATGGACCGGGAATATCGGGCGAAAATCTTCAAGTCGGGCAATTCGCTCGCGCTGCGCCTGCCCAAGGCTCTCGGTTTGAGCGCCGGTACCGAGATGCGTGTGCGGGAGGATGCCCGCGGAGGGTTCGTCGCCGAGCCGACCGCGGGCGCTGACAAGATCGATCTTACCGGCATTTGGGGTTCGGTACCCGGCATCAAACCGTTGTCGGCCGCCGACCGCGAGATCGATGAGCGTGAGCTCGATTGGGACGGAAAGCGGCTAGCGCGTGACTGAGCCGCGCTACCTGCTCGATTCGAACATCTGCATCTATATCCTCGACGGGCGGGGGGAGGCCTTGCGTGCGAGGTTGGAGACAGAACCTCCCGGCGCGCTGGTCGCATCGGCGATCAGCTTTGCTGAAGTGATGCGGGGGATAGCGCCTCAAGATACGGCCGGTGAAGCGGGTGCGAGGCGCTTGTTCGCGGCGGTTCCCGTTCTGCCTTTCGACGCGGTGGCGGCGCGCGCTTATCGTACGCTTCCCTTCAAACGCGCGCGGTTCGGTCGGCTGATCGCGGCCCATGCCCTCGCGCTCGACCTGACGCTCGTCACCAACGATATGACGGACTTCGTCGACATCCCCGGCCTTAAGCTGGAAAACTGGACATGACCTTCGCCGCCACCGTGTTGACCCTCTACCCGGAAATGTTCCCCGGGCCGCTAGGGCTGTCGCTCGCCGGGCGCGCGCTCGCGGAAGGGCGCTGGTCGCTCGACACCGTCCAGATCCGCGATTTCGCGACCGACAAGCATCGCAGCGTCGATGACACGCCGGCGGGGGGTGGCGCCGGCATGGTGCTGCGCGCCGATGTCGTGGCGGCCGCGTTCGACAGCGTGGCGGACGATCGCCCGGCGATCGCGCTTACCCCACGCGGGAGCCCGCTCACCCAGGCACGGGTTCGCGACCTGGCGGCGGGTCCGGGCGTGGTGCTGCTCTGCGGCCGGTTCGAGGGGTTCGACGAACGCCTGTTCGAGGCACGCGCGATCGAGCCGGTCTCGATCGGCGACTATATCCTGTCCGGCGGCGAAATGGGCGCACTGGTGCTGCTCGACGCTTGCATTCGGCTGCTGCCGGGTGTAATGGGCGCGCCTTCCAGCGGGGATGAGGAGAGCTTCGAAACGGGGCTGCTCGAATATCCGCATTATACCCGCCCCGTTGAATGGGAAGGGCGCACGATCCCTGAAGTGCTGCGATCGGGGGATCATGCGAGGATCGCCGCTTGGCGCCAGGCCATGGCGGTGAGCGATACACGGCTAAGGCGGCCGGACCTTTGGGAGCGCCATGAGGGTGCTCGGGTCGGGTCGCCCTCTGGCGCGCGGCGACCTGAGGGACGTTGACGATGAACATTATTCAGCAGATCGAAGCCGAGCAGATCGCGAAGCTCACCGCCGCCCGCAAGATCCCCGAATTCCGCCCCGGCGACACACTGCGCGTTGGCGTGAAGGTGGTCGAAGGCGATCGCACCCGCGTTCAGGCCTATGAAGGCGTCTGCATCGCCCGCGCCAACAAGGGCATGGGCAGCAACTTCACGGTGCGCAAGATTTCGTTCGGCGAGGGCGTCGAGCGCGTTTTCCCGCTCTATTCGCCGAACATCGATTCGATCGAGGTGGTGCGCCGCGGCGTGGTGCGCCGCGCCAAGCTCTATTATCTGCGCGGCCGCCGCGGCAAGTCGGCGCGCATCGCCGAGCGCCGCGAGACCAAGGGCGAGTAAGCCTTTCGCTGCGGTTTGAGGTTGCAGGCGGCGCGGGGAGCGATCCTCGCGCCGCTTTTTCGTTGCGATGTCGGGTGTTCGAAACGCGATCGGTCACCCCGGACTTGCTCCGGGGGCCACCGTGTGGCCTGGCTCGCCGGCGGAAAGCCTGACGCAGCGGTGGATGCCGGAACAAGTCTGGCATGACAGCTTGGCTTTCAGAAGCGGCTCAAGCCCTTCGCTCTTTACCTCGGCCCATCCCCTCGCGATAACCGCGTCAAATGCGCGGCAGGGAGAGCGACAATGCGGGGCTTGATCGGGGCGGCGAGCGCGGTGGCGCTCGCTTGGAGTGGTGCTGCTTTGGCTGAGGAAGCCCCCAAGCTCACCCTGCAGCGCGTTTTCGCCAGCCCCGAACTCGCCGGCCCCGCGCCGCGCGCGGTACGCCTGTCGCCCGATGGCGCGCTGCTCACCTCGCTCAAACCCCGTGCCGACGAGAAGGAGCGGCTCGACCTGTGGGCGCTCGACACCAAGACCGGGCGCGAATGGATGCTGGTCGATTCGAAGAAGGTCGGCTCGGGCGCCGAGCTGTCCGAGGCCGAGAAGATGCAGCGCGAACGCGCGCGAATCGGCGGCAGCAAGGGCATCGTCGCCTATGAATGGACGCCCGACGGCAAGGCGATCCTCGTGCCGCTCGACGGCGATCTCTTCCTCGCCCGGCTTGATGGCCAGGTCGATCGGCTGACCAACTCGCCCGAGGGCGAGCTCAATCCCGCGATCAGCCCCAAGGGCGGGTTCGTCAGCTTCGTGCGCGACCAGAATCTCGTCGTCCAGCCGCTCGGCGGGCAGCCGCGCGCGATCACCACGGACGGCCAGGGCAATGTCCATTGGGGCGAGGCCGAGTTCGTGGCGCAGGAGGAAATGGACCGGCGCACCGGCTATTGGTGGTCGCCCGATGACCGCCGCATCGCCGTCGAACGCTTTGACGAGACGCCGGTGGGCATCGTCACCCGCGCGGCGATCGGAGCGGACGGGACCAAGGTGGTCGATCAGCGCTACCCCGCCGCCGGCACGCCCAACGCGCTGGTCGAGCTTTACGTGATGAACCCCGATGGCAGCGCGCGGGTGAAGGTCGATCTGGGCGAAAACCCGGACATCTATCTCGCCCGGGTCGATTGGGCGCCCGATGGCAAGACGCTCTATGTCCAGCGCCAGTCGCGCGACCAGAAGACGCTCGACATGCTCGCGGTCGATCCCGCAACGGGTAAGGCGCGCGTGCTGTTCACCGAACGCAGCGGCGCGAGGAGCTGGCTCAATCTCTCCGACGCCTATCACTTCATGAAGGACGGCTCGCTGATCTGGCGGTCGGAGCGCAGCGGCTATGGCCAGCTCTACCGATTCAAGGATGGGAAATGGACCGCGCTGACACAGGGCGATTGGGTCGTCACCGCTTTGGTCGGGGTCGATGAAGCGCAGGGCAAGCTCTATCTGCTCGGCAACAAGGATGATGTGCTCGAGCAGCATCTTTACGCGCTCGATCTCGCCAAGCCGAACGCGCTCACGCGGCTGACCGAGCGCGGCTGGTGGAACGGCGCGACGATGGACGCCGCCGCCAAGCGCGTGATCGTCGCCCGCTCCAACCCCAATCAGCCGCCGCAGGTCTATCTGGCCGACACCAGCGGCAAGCGGATCGCCTGGATCAGCGAGAATGCGCTGAAGCCCGGCCATCCCTATTACCCCTTCCTCGCCCAGCATCAGGAGCGCAAATTCGGGACGCTTAAGGCCGAGGACGGCACCACGCTCTATTGGGAGATGATCACCCCCAAGCTTGAGCCGGGCAAGAAATACCCCGTCTTCTTCCAGCATTATGGCGGCCCCGGCACCGGCCAGCAGGTGACGCGCGGCTGGGGCGGGGCGCTGCAGCAATATCTGGTTTCCCAGGGCTATATCTGGTTCCAGATCGACAATCGCGGCTCGTACAATCGCGGCAAGGCGTTCGAGGACCAGATTTACCGCGCGATGGGCACGGTGGAGGTCGCCGATCAGTTGGCGGGGGCCAGGTTCCTGAAGGAACAGCCGTTCGTCGACGCCAAGCGCATCGCCACCTTCGGCTGGTCCTATGGCGGCTATATGACGTTGAAGATGCTGGAGAAGGCGCCGGGCGTGTTCGCCGCCGGCATCGCCGGCGCGCCGGTGACGAAGTGGGAACTGTACGACACCCATTATACCGAGCGCTATCTCGGCGATCCCAAGGCCGAGCCCTATGAAGCGAGCAACGCGCTGCTTGATGCGGGCAAGATCAGCGATCCCCTGCTGCTGATCCACGGCATGTCGGACGACAATGTCGTGCTCGATCACTCGACCGCCTTCGCCGCGCGGATGCAGGCGCAAGGGCGCCCGTTCGAGATGATGTTCTATCCCGGCCAGACGCACCGCGTCGGCGGCCCCGGGGTGAGCGAGCATCTGTGGCGGACGATCCTGGGCTTTCTCGACCGCCGGATGCCGAAGGGGGATTGATCGCCCAAATGTGAAGCCTTCGACCTTACTGGCAGAGGCGTGCCCGGGTTGAAAGATTGAACTGATCGCGCAGCCTGGTCGCGGCCTCCGTGATCTGCGGCGCCATGCTGTTGCTGCGGCTGGTCAGCTGCGTTCGGCTTCCGGGGAAGATGAGATATTCATAGTCGCCGCGCGGCTTCACGGCCAGAACCGCGCGGTAGTTGGCCGGCCGCGTAACTTGTCCGGTCACCTGCTGTGCGAGGCGCAGCGTGCCCTCGCCAAGAAACTTGTTGTTGGTATCGCCGACAATGGCCGGGAACCACTCAGTGGTGCCGACCTTGCGCACCAGGGCCAGATCGAACAGGTCGACCCCGTGCGGCCTCACCAACGCGGGCGGGACGACGATCGCCGGGACGCGTGCGGCGTCGATCCAATGCTCGGGATCGCACACCGACACGCCGGGGTTCATGGCGCGTGCGGTTTGAGAGACATAGAAGCCGTCCTTCTCGCAGGGCGTGCCACGGCTCCTGCCCGGGCGGATCGTTCCGGGTTGCAGGGCGATCGCGTAGAATTCCACATAGCTGCCATCCGCCGGCGCCCAGTTCGCCTCCCTGATGCGGCGGAATTCGGCGATCAGCTTCCCGCATTGGCGATGGTCGAACACAAGGGCGTCCTGCGAGCCCCTGCCGCGCTTGCGGATGCGGACGCCGTTGCAGATGGTGTTCAGCGCATGGCGGGTGGTCAATTTCGGCCCGAAGAACCCAAGGTCGTCGACGGCATAGGATTCCAGTGCTCCATCGGTGTTCACGTCCATATCGGCGGTGAACGTCACCAAGCCGTCGCTGGTGAGGTTGACCGAGCGCTCCTCGACCTTGCCGAGCGATCGGCATGTCGGCGGCGGCGACGCCGCTAGACTGAAGAGGCACGCCGCCGCGCCGATGGAGATGATGAACCGTCGTGCCATGCCGGTGCTCCCGCGCTATTGCAGCGTCGGCCACACATATCATCAGTCACGCCGGCGGGCCATTCCGCGCTGGCGGGAAGGGATCACGTCGAACGATTTCGACTTCAATTTGCGATCGACCTGCCTATGGAGAACCACCAGCAACAGAAGGTAACTGCGGACAATGGCGTATCGCATCGTGGTCGCGGGCGCGACGGGCAATGTCGGGCGCGAGATGCTCAACATCCTGGCGGAGCGCGAATTCCCCATCAAGGACTTGGCGGTGCTCGCCTCGGCGCGCAGCCAGGGTGACCAGATCGAATTCGGCGATACCGGCCGGATGCTCAAGGTGCAGAATATCGAGCATTTCGATCCCGCCGGCTGGGATATCGCGCTGTTCGCGATCGGATCGGAGGGATCCAAGCTCCACGCGCCGCGCTTCGCCGCCGCCGGCTGCACGGTGATCGACAATGCCTCGCTCTACCGCATGGACCCCGATGTGCCGCTGATCGTGCCCGAGGTGAACCCGCAGGCGATCGACGGCTATACCAAGCGCAACATCATCGCGAACCCGAACTGTTCGACCGCGCAGATGGTTGTCGCGCTGAAGCCGCTGCATGACGCGGCGGGCATCAAGCGGGTCGTCGTCTCGACTTATCAATCGGTGTCGGGCGCGGGCAAGGCGGGGATGGACGAGCTGTTCGAGCAGAGCCGCAACATCTTCGTTGGCGATCAGGCCGAGCCGCAGAAATTCACTAAGCAGATCGCGTTCAACGTGATCCCACACATCGACAGCTTCCTGGATGATGGCTTCACCAAGGAAGAATGGAAAATGGTGGTCGAGACCAAGAAGATCCTCGATTCGAAGATCAAGGTCGTCGCCACGTGCGTCCGGGTGCCGGTGTTCGTCGGCCATTCGGAGGCGATCACGATCGAATTCGAGCGTGAGATCAGCGCCAAGGAGGCGCAAACGATCCTGCGCGAGGCGCCAGGCGTGATGCTGGTCGATAAGCGCGAGAATGGTGGCTATGTCACGCCGGTCGAATGCGTCGGTGAATACGCCACCTATGTCAGCCGCATCCGCGAAGACCCGACGGTCGAGAATGGCCTCGTGCTCTGGTGCGTGAGCGACAATCTGCGCAAGGGCGCGGCGTTGAACGCGGTGCAGATTGCCGAGCTTCTCGGCCGGCGGCATCTGCAGAAGGCGGCTTGAGCGCTGCCCAGGCCATGACCGAGGTCACTACCCACCGCTTCGCCTCGTTCGACGGACTGGAGCTTGCCTGGCACGAGCTGGGGGCGGGGCGGCCGGTGGTGCTGCTCCACGGCTTCTTCTCCGACGCGGCGACCAACTGGCTGAAATATGGCCACGCCGCCGCGATCGCCGCGCGCGGGTTCCGGGTGATCATGCCCGATCTGCGCGCGCACGGGGCGAGCGCCAAGCCGCACGACGCCGCCGCCTATCCGCTCGACGTGCTCGCGCATGATGGTTTGGCGCTGGTCCGCCATCTTGGTCTCACCGACTATGATCTGGGCGGCTATTCGCTCGGCGCGCGGGCCACTGTGCGGATGCTCGCGATGGGCGCCGCGCCCGCCCGCGCGATCGTGAGCGGCATGGGCTATGAGGGCGTCCGCTCGGTCGGCCAGCGGATCGATTTCTTCCGCCGCGTGCTCACCGAGCCGGGCTTCGAGCGGGGCACGCCCGAATGGGCGGCGCAGGCATTCCTGAAGACGACCGGGGGCGACGCGGCGGCGCTCGTCCACCTGCTCGACACTTTCGTCTCGACGAGCGACGCCGAACTCGCCCGCATCGCGCAGCCGGTGCTCGTGCTCTGCGGCAGCGACGACCAGGATAATGGCTCGGCCGAGGCGCTCGCCGGCGCGCTTCCTCATGCGCGCTATCAGGCGGTGCCGGGCAACCATATGAGCGCGGTGACCAAGCCCGAGCTCGGCACGGCGATCGCCGACTTCCTCGCCGCTTGACGCCGGGCGCCGGACGGCGCCATCAAGCGCGCCGAGGGAGAGACCAATGATCCGCACCATCAGCGCACTCGCGCTCGCCGCCGCGCTCGCCAGCCCCGCTTATGCGCAATCGACCGACGCCAACGCGACGATCCGCGACGCCGAAGCCAAGCTTGAGACGCTCGCGGTCGACGATGCGCGCGTTCAATGGGTCAACGCCACTTACATCACCGACGATACCGATGCCATCGCCGCCAAGAGTGGCGCGCAGCTCAACGCCTATGTGGTGAAGCTCGCGCTCGACGCGGCCAAGCTGCGGCAATCGCCCGGGCTCCAGCCCGATACACTGCGCAAGATCGACCTGCTCCGCACGGGGCTGCCGCTCGCGGCGCCAACCACGCCGGGCGCCGCCGAGGAACTGGCAGGGCTGGTGACCAAGATGTCGTCCAACTACGGCAAGGGCCGGGGGACGCTCGATGGCAAGCCGATCAATGGTTCCGACATCGAAGCGGCGATGGGCACGGAACGTGACCCCGCCAAGCTCAAGGAAATGTGGGTAAGCTGGCACGACAATGTCGGCGCGCCGATCCGCAAGGATTATGCGCGCGCGACGGCGCTCGCCAACGAGGGTGCGCAGGAGCTTGGCTTCCCCGACACCGGCGCGATGTGGCGTTCAAGCTATGACATGTCGCCCGAGCAGTTCGCCGCGCTCACCGACAAGCTGTGGGCGGAGGTGGAGCCGCTCTACGAGGCGCTCCACACCTATGTCCGCTGGAAGCTCAACGCCAAATATGGCGACGCGGTGCAGCCCAAGACCGGGCCGATCCGCGCCGACCTGCTCGGCAATATGTGGGCGCAGGAATGGGGCAATATCTACGACGTCGTCGCCCCCGCCGGCAGCGGCGATCTCGGCTTCGACATTGGCGAGCTGCTGCAGGCCAAGGGTTACGACGCGGTGAAAATGGTGAAGGCGGGCGAGGGCTTCTATTCCTCGCTCGGCTTCGCGCCGCTGCCGGCGAGCTTTTGGGAGCGCTCGCAGATCGTGAAACCGCGCGACCGCGAGGTGATCTGCCACGCCTCCGCCTGGGACATCGACAACAAGGACGATCTGCGCATCAAGATGTGCACCAAGGTGAATAGCGACGATTTCGTCACCATCCACCATGAACTCGGCCACAATTACTATCAGCGCGCCTATAAGGGCCAGCCCTTCCTGTTTAAGAATGGCGCCAATGATGGCTTCCATGAAGCGATCGGCGATTTCGTCGCGCTGTCGATCACACCGCAATATCTGGTGCAGATCGGGCTGCTCGACGCGGCCAAGGTGCCGAGCCCGGACAAGGATCTGGGGCTGCTGCTGCGGCAGGCGATGGACAAGGTGGCGTTCCTGCCGTTCGGCCTGTTGATCGACAAATGGCGCTGGGGCGTGTTCTCGGGCGCGATCAAGCCGGGCGAGATGCAGGCGGGGTGGGATAAGCTGCGGCTGCGCTACCAGGGTGTCGTGCCGCCGGTCGCGCGCGACGAAACGCGCTTCGATCCAGGTGCGAAATACCATGTGCCGGCGGCGGTGCCCTACACCCGCTATTTCCTGGCGCGGCTGCTGCAGTTCCAATTCTACGAGGCGGCGTGCCGGCAATCGGGGTGGAAGGGGCCGCTCCACCGCTGTTCCTTCTATGGCAACAAGCAGGTCGGCGAACGGCTGAACGCGATGCTCGCGCTGGGCGCCTCCAAGCCGTGGCCGGAGGCGCTGACGGCGTTCACGGGCACCAGCGAGATTTCGGGCAAGTCGATGCTCGCTTATTTCGCGCCGCTAAAAGCCTGGCTCGACGAGCAAAACAAGGGCAAGCCCACCGGCTGGTAAGGGGTCGGCGGTCCCGGGGCGTGCTAGGCGGTCGCCTCGGGCACTCGCTCCGGGATCATGTTTTCGTCGGCGATCTGGGCGGCGAACTGGTCGCTCGAGTTGCGACCGTCGACCTGATGGGCGGGCCAGTCGTCGCTTCGGCGCGGGCTCGCGCGCTTGCCGCTGAGGGCATAGGCGATCGCGGCGACGCCCGCTCCTGCCGCGCCCAGCAACGCCACCGCTCCCCAGCCATTGTTCGCGGGCGGGGGCGCTTGCGTCGCGGCCTTGGCTGGCGCCTTTGCGGGCTTGCGCCGGGGCTTGGGGGCGGGTTTTACGTTCGCGGCCTGGGGCTTCGCGCCAGTGGCGTTGCGGCGCGGGGTCGTTTTTGATTTGGTCGTCATCGGCGAAAAACCTCCATCGCTGCCGCTGCAACGCGCCAGCAGCCGGCGGGCTCCCGCGCGCCATTGCGCCACCCGGCCGCCTGTGCTAGCGGCCCGCGCTCGCACGCTGGTCGGTAACCAGCGGCACTAGGAGTTTATTCCCGTGAAGACCGACACCCATCCCGATTATCACTGGATCAAGATCCAGATGACCGACGGCACCACCTACGAGACCCGCTCGACCTGGGGCAAGGAAGGTGACGTCATGCTGCTCGAAATCGATCCCAAGTCGCACCCCGCCTGGACCGGTGGCAACCAGCGTCTGGTCGATGCGGGCGGCCAGGTCGCGCGCTTCAACAAGCGTTTCGGCGGGCTCTCGCTCGGCAAGAAGTGATTGGCGCGGCGCGACCCCGTAGATGGGCCGCGCACGCTTAAACGCGCTTTAACCCAACATAATTTAGGTTCCCCGATGCATGAAGGGAGCCTTGTTCACCGCGGAAGTCGAGCCGGCCTTGGCCAATGCCCAAGGCCGCTTTCCACGTCCGCGCCCGGAAACGGCCGCGATGCGCCGCGTGTGCGCGGTCCGTGGGCTCACCCGCAACGTGCTTACGCTGGACACCTTCGTGCCGCTGCGCACGGGCACCATGCTGTGGCTGACCCTGCCGGGCATCGCGCCGACCTTGGGCTCGGTGATCTGGGCCGAGGATCTGAGCGCTGGCTGCCTGCTCGGCAACCCACTGTCGCGCGATCAGTTCGATCGCCTTACCAAGCTTTCCGAAACCTCGGCCGCTGCATCGGCCCGCTGAATTTTCGCCACAAGCGCGCGTTATCGAAGCGGCCGATGCCGGAGGTGTTTCGCCTTGCCGATCGCTCGGGCATTCACTAGATGGACGCGCACGATCATTGGGGATCGTCAATTTTCGACGAGCCAAAAGGGAGCTGCAGTGGCAGAAGCCCCTAAATCCGTTCGTTTTCGGGACTTTGTCGGCTGGGCGCGGCCTATCCTGTGGCCCGACCGCCCCTTCCTGTTGCTCGCCGCGATCTATGGCGTGGCGATCAGCCTGTTGTCGCTCGTCACCCCCATTTCGGTGCAACTGCTGATCAACAGCATCGCCTATACCGCGCTGCCGGTGCCGCTGTTCACCCTCTCGCTGGTGATGTTCGCGCTGCTGATCACGTCGAACATCCTGAGCGCTTTTCGTACCCATTTGATGGAGATCTTCCGCCGCCGCTTCTTCGCGCGGCTGGTGGCGGAGATCACGATGCGCGCGGTACAGGCGCGCGATCCCTTCTTCAGCGATGCCCGCCGCGCCGATCTGTTCAACCGCTATTTCGACGTGATGAACGTGCAGAAGGCGGTGCCGTCGCTGCTGATCGGGCTGTTCACGATCCTGCTGCAATCGGCGGTCGGGCTGGTCGTCACCTCGCTCTATCACCCAATTTTCCTGGCGTTCAACCTGGTGTTCATCGGCTTGGTATGGCTCGTCTGGCGGCTCTGGTCGCGCCCGGCGATGAGCGCTTCGGTGCAGCTGAGCCACGCCAAATACGACATGGCGCATTGGCTGGAGAGCGTGGGCGCCTCCAATGGCTTCTACAAATCGAGCCGCCATATCGATTACGCGATCGCGCGCAGCGACGCGCTGAGCGAGCGCTATATCCAGGCCGATCGCCGCTTCTTCGGCCATAGTTTCACCCAGAATGTAATGTTCCTAACGCTCTACGCGGCGGGCAGTGCGGGGTTGCTTGCGCTGGGCGGGTGGCTGGTGATCCAGGGCCAGCTTTCGATCGGCCAGCTGGTCGCGGCCGAGCTGATCCTGTCGAGCATCTTCTACGGCGTCGCCCAGCTTGGCCCCTATCTCGACAGTTTCTATGAACTGGTCGCGGCGTGCGAGGAGCTGCACCTGTTCCACGAAGTGCCGCAGGAAGCGCCGGTCTCCAGCGAACCGCTCGACCGGCTGCCCGGCGGATTGCGGCTGGCGCAGGTCGAGATCGACGATTGCCGGTTCGACTTCACGGTGCCTGAGGGCGTGCGGCTGATCGGCGCCGCCGAGCCCGATGTGAACCGCACCCTGCAATTGCTGCTGAAGCGCCACCGCAGCCCCGCGCGCGGGTTCGTAACGCTGGGGGGCGCGGACATCAGCGCGCTCGATGTGTACCAGCTGCGTTCGGAGGTGATCGTGCTCGATCGGCCGAGCATCGTCGAAACCTCGATCTTCGATTATCTCGATCTCGCCGATGCCGATGCGACGCCGGCGATGATGATGGACGCGCTGCGCCAGGTAGGGCTGGAACAGGCGATCGGCCGCCTGCCCCAGGGCATCCATACCACCCTGTCCTCGACAGGCTGGCCGCTGGCGCTTCCGGAGGTGATGCGCCTGAAGTTCGCCGCCGCCCTGCTTGCGAGGCCGCGCATCCTGATCCTGTCGCCGCTGTTCGACATGGTGCCGCGCCCTGATCTTGAGCGGATGCTCGCGGGCTTTGGGGGTGGGCTCACCAGCCTGATCTATTTCACCAATCGCACCCATCCGCCGCAGCTCGACGGCTATTTGTGGCTCGGCCGCACCGCGCAACATCAGGTCGCGACCCAGCCCGAGTTCGACTCGCTACGCTATGCGGGCGAGCAAGCGGAGGCGCGCGATGGCCGCTAAGCCCTTGTTTCCGCAATTCACCGCGCTCCACCGGCTGCGCGTGCCGCACATTACCCGCGCGGTCGGGATCATGCTGACGATCGGCATCGTCGTGTCGGTGCTGTTCATGATCTACGTCCCCTGGCTTCAGACCAGCCAGGGCACCGGCAAGGTGATCGCGCTCGATCCGCGCGACCGGGTGACGAGCATCACCGCGCTCGTGCCCGGGCGGATCGACCAATGGTATGTCACCGACGGGCAGCTGGTGAAGAGGGGCGATCCGATCGCCAGGATCATCGACAATGATCCGCAGCTGCTCCCCCGCCTGCAGGCGCAGCGCGAGCAGACGCTCGCCGAGATCGCCTCGGTCGAACAGGCGCTCGCCACCGCCGAGCTCGACGTGAAGCGCACCAACACCTTGTACCGCGAGGGGCTGGCGGCGCGGCGCGACTATGAACTCGCGCTCATCAAGGTGGCGGACTACAAAGCCAAGCTGGCGAGCGAGCGCGCCTCGCTCACCACGGTCGAAATCAATCTCAACCGGCAGGATGTGCAGCTGGTGCGGGCGCCGCGCGCCGGGCGCATCCTGAACGTGACGGCGGGCGACCAGTCGACCTTGGTGAAGGCCGGCGATCCGCTCGCGACGATCGCGCCGGAAAATTCGGAGCGCGTGGTCGAGCTTTATATCGACGGTCGCGACGTGCCGCTGATCTATCCCGGCCGCCGCGCGCGGCTGGAGTTCGAGGGCTGGCCGGCGATCCAGGCGAGCGGCTGGCCGTCGGTCGCGCTCGGCGTGTTCGACGGGCGGGTGCGCTCGATCGATCCGCAGGCCTCCACCAACGGGCTGTTCCGCGTGATCATCGAGCAGGCGCCCGATCGCAAGCCCTGGCCCAAGGAGCCGTTCGTGCGGCTGGGCGCCAAGGTTTCGGGCTGGGTGCTGATGAACCAGGTCTCGGTCGGCTATGAAATCTGGCGGCAGCTCAACGACTTCCCGCTGCAATGGGATCGCCCCGGCGACCCCAAGGCGAAGGCGCTGCCGCCCGAGCCCGATAATGGGGCCGCACCCGCGAAATGAGGCGCTGGCTGTTTCTGTCCGCGCTGACGCTCGCGTCGGCGGCGCACGCGGCGGTGGGGGAGGGCGTTCCCCAGCGCCAGGCCAAGCCGCGCGCCGCGGCTCCCGCCACCGCCGCGCCGCCCCCCGCGCCCGCGCCGACGCGGCCGGTGCTGACCTTGGGCGAGGTGCTCGCTTCCTCGGCGCGCTTCCAGCCGCAAATCCTGGAAGCCGTCGCCAAGGTGCGCTCGGCCGAGGGCAAGCGCCTCCAGGCCGAGGGCGCGTTCGACACCCAGGTGAAGGCGCAGGCCGAAGGGCGCCTGTCGGGCTTTTATGACGGCAGCTTTGCGGGCGGCACGATCGAGCGCCCGATCGAGAATTGGGGCGGCAGCTATTATGGCGGCTACCGCATCTCCGGCGGGCGTTTCCCGATCTACGAGGACGAGCGCTTCACCAACGTGCTCGGCGAGATCAAAGCCGGCGCGGTGCTTTCGCTGCTGCGCGATCGCTTCATCGACGATCGCCGCTTCAATCGGGGCAATGCCGCTCTCGATGTCGATGTGGCCGAGGCCGAGAAGCTGATCACCGCGATTTCGGTGCAGCGGCGCGCGGTCGCGGCCTATAACCTGTGGGTCGCCGCGGGGCTGCGGCTGAAAGTCTATCGCGAGCTGCTCGACCTTGCCCGCGCGCGCCAGGCGGGCCTGGAGCGGCAGGTGGAACTGGGGGCGCGGCCGCGCATCATCCTCACCGAGCAGGCGCAGAACATCTTGCGTCGCGAAACGCTCGTCGCGCGGACCGAACAGGAGCTGGCGAACGCCGCCAACACGCTGTCGCTGTTCTGGCGCGATGCGAACGGCCAGCCGCAGCGCCCCGCGCCCGAACTGCTGCCCGATGCCTTCCCCACCATCCCGCAGCCAACCGGCGCGGCGCGGATGGCGCTCCAGGGCCGCCCCGATCTCAAGACGCTCGATCTGCGCATCGCCCAGGCGACCAACCGGCTGGAGCTTGATCGCAACCAGCTGAAGCCCCGGCTCGATCTGAAGGTGGAGGCGTCGCAGGATCTGGGGCCGGTCGGCTCGGGCGGGCGCTCGCGCAACGGGTTCGAGAGCAAGGTCGGGTTGTCGTTCAGCGTCCCGCTCGAGCGCCGCGCCGCCAAGGGCCGGATCGCCGCGACCTCCGCCGAGATCGACGGCCTCGAACGCCGCCGCCAGACGACGCGCGAGCAGATCGCCGCCGAGATCGAGGGCATCGCGATCGACGTGCGCGCGACCGAGCGGCTGGCGCTGCTCGCCGAGGAGGAGCGCGCCCGGGCGACCGAGATGGCCCGCGCCGAACAACGCCGCTTCACCGAGGGCGCGAGCGACTTCTTCCTGGTGAATCTGCGCGAGGAGTCGGCGGCGGACGCGGCGGTGCGACAGTTGGACGCGCGTTTCCGCAACCTGGTGTCGAACGCCGAGCTGGCGGCGGCGGCGGCGGATTTGAAGGCGTTGGGGCTGGAATAGCTTTTCTGCGCCTTCGCCAAATGCTTGCTGGCTCGCCAGCGGCGACCGGTCGGCCTAAGCCGAGATGCGACACAGCGCGGAGGCGGCGGCGTGGCGACGCAAACGAGAACCAAGCTGGATTGGCGGATCGAGCCGTGCGGCCCGGTGCTTGGCGGACAGGGTGGGATTCGAACCCACGGTGGGCTTGCACCCACGGCGGTTTTCAAGACCGCTGCCTTAAACCACTCGGCCACCTGTCCTTGAAGCTCCGCTTAAGGCGCTTATCGCATTTCGCGCAAGGGGCGGGCTTTTCCGGCTTCAGCCCCGCGCGGGGCTGTGGCAAAGCCTTGGGCCATGGGGCGTATCACCACCATCTTGTTCACCATCACCGCCTGGGGCGCGCTGGGCGGGGCGGCCGAGGAGAGCGGGGACGCGGGCTTCGAGGCCTTTCTCGCCAGCCTGCGCGCCCAGGCGGCGGCGCGCGGGGTGAGCGCCCAGGCGATCGAGGCGGGGTTTGCCGGCGTCACGCTCAACCGCCGCGTGATCGAGCTCGATCGCGCCCAGCCGGGCGGCCCGGTCAACGCGCGGCCACCCAAATTCGAGCCCTATCGCCGCAGCCATGTCGACACGCCCCGGATCGAGCGCGGGCGGGCGATCTATCAGGCGACGCGCGCGCGCCTCACCGCGATCGAGCGCGAGACCGGGGTGCCCGAAAGCATCATGGTCGCGATCTGGGGACATGAGAGCAGCTATGGCGCGGTCACCGGCAAGTTCGATCTGCCGAGCGCGCTCGCGAGCCTTGCCTATGACGGGCGCCGCCGCGCGCTGTTCACCGACGAGTTCATCGCCGCGCTCAAGATGATCGACCGCGGCGTGCCGCGCGAGCGGCTGAGGGGCAGCTGGGCGGGGGCGACGGGCAATCCGCAATTCCTGCCGAGCGTCTATCTCCGCCTCGCGCGCGACGCCGATGGCGATGGCCGGGCGGACATCTGGACGAGCGAGGCCGACACGCTCGCCTCGATCGCCAATTATTTCGCCGATGCCGGCTGGCGGCGCGGCATACCCTGGGGCTTCGCGGTGAGCGTGCCGGCGGGTCTGGATCGGGCGGGTCTCGCGGGCCGCACCGTCGCCCCGCGCTGCCCGAAGGTGTTCGAGCGCCACAGCCGCTGGCTGACGATGCGGGAGTGGCGGGCGCTCGGGCTGGTACCGCTCGATCGGCCCTGGCCGGGCGACGAGGTGCTCGCGACGCTCATCGAACCCGATGGGCCGGGCAAGACCGGCTATCTGACCACCGGCAATTACCGCGTGATCCTCGACTATAACTGTTCCAACTTCTATGCGCTGTCGGTGGGGCTATTGGCGGACGCGGTGGAGCGGTGATGCGGGCTTTAGGGGGTGTGATGCTGGTGCTGTTGAGCGCCGCGGCGATGGCGCAAGAGCCGCCGGCGGGCGCGGGGCCACGCGGCACGAGCCAGGAATTCGGCAAGGATCGCTATGACGCGGTCGGCTATGCGAGCTGGTATGGCGAGGAAAGCGGCCAGCTGATGGCGAACGGCCAGCGCTTCGATCCGCAAGCGGTGGTCGCGGCGCACGCCAGCCTGCCGCTCGGCAGCTTCGCCGAGGTAACCGCGCTCGATACCGGCAAGACGATCCTGGTGCTGGTCACAGATCGCGGCCCGGGCGCGCCAGGGCGGCTGATCGATCTGTCGCGCGGGGCGGCCAAGCTGCTGGGTGTCGACAGCAACCCGCTCGCCCCGGTGCGGGTGCGGCGGGTCGATCCGCCCCCGGCCGACCAGGCGGCGCTCCGCGCGGGCAAGCCCGCCTCGCCCCGGCTCGACGCTCCCGCCGCTTTGCTTGCCGCCTTGCGCAAGCAATTGCCGACCGCCCCGCGCCCGGTAATCCCGGCGAGCGCGAAGCCCGTTCCGGTGTCGCCGCGCCGGCCCGTCGCTCAAGCGGCACCAGCACCCGCGCCGGCCGGGCAGGGCCTGTTCGTGCAAGTGGCCGCGCTCTCCAGCAAGGCGCGCGCGCAGGCGCTCGCCGAGCGGCTGGGAGGTGGAGTGCAGGCGGTGGGGCCGGTGTTCCGCGTGCGGCTGGGGCCGTTCGCTTCCCGCGCCGCCGCCGATGCGGCTCGCGCGCGCGCCGCCGCCGCCGGCTATGGCGATGCCCGTTTGGTTCAAGAGTAAGCCTGTGAGACCCGATATGTTTAAGAAGTTCGCCGCCACCGTGTCGCTCGCCGCGCTTGCCGCAGCACCCCTTTCCGCTGCGGCGCCGCCGTTCAGCACCCCGGCGCCGGTCGCTTACATGGAGGATCTGTCGAGCGGCGCGGTGCTGTTCGCCAAGGACGCCGATCGGCGGATGCCTCCCGCCTCGATGGCGAAGATGATGACCGTCTATGTCGCCTTCGAAATGATCAAGCATGGCGACCTGAAGCTCGACCAGCTGATCACGGTGCGGCCCGAGACCTGGCAGAAATGGCACGGCCCGCAGGCGGGATCGACGATGTTCCTCTCGCCGAACGAGCAAGTGAGCGTCGCCAATCTGCTCTACGGCATCATCACGCTGTCGGGGAACGATGCCTGTGTCGTGCTCGCCGAAGGGGCTTCGGGCACCGAGGAGGCGTTCGTCGCGCAGATGAACGTGGCGGCGAAGAAGCTCGGCCTCACCAACAGCCATTTCGGCACCTCGAACGGCTGGCCCGATGGCGGGGTGACCTATGTGACCGCGCGCGACCTCGCCAAGCTCGCCAGCGCGACCATTCGCGACTATCCGCAATTCTACAAGCGCTTCTATTCGCGCCCCGATTTCACCTGGGGCAAGACGCTGGGGAGCGGCAACCCGATCACCCAGGCCAATCGTGATCCGCTGCTGGGGCGCGTCGCGGGCGCCGATGGGCTGAAGACCGGGCATACCGAGGAAGCCGGCTATGGCTTCACCGGCTCGGCCGAGCAGAATGGCCGGCGCCTGGTGATGGTGATCGCCGGGCTCACCAGCTTCAATCAGCGGATCGAGGAGTCAGTGCGCTTCATGGAGTGGGGCTTTCGCGCGTGGAAGGCCAAGAAACTGGTCAGCAAGGGCCGCCAGGTGGGGGAGGCCGAAGTCCAGCTCGGAAGCGCGAGCAAGGTGGGGCTGGTCGCGCCCAATGATCTCAACCTGACCTTGCCCGGTGGGCCGACCCCCGAGCTGACGACCAAGATCGTGTATCAGGGGCCGGTCAAGGCGCCGATCAAAGCCGGGCAGCATATCGCCGATCTGGTGGTGACGGCGCCGGGCCTGCCCGCGCAGAAGCTGCCGCTGGTGGCGGCGAAGGATGTCGGCGCGGCCGGCTTCTTCGGGCGCGCCTGGGCGGGGCTCGGGTCGCTCTTCGGTTGGTGACGCGCGCGCGCTTCATCACGCTGGAGGGCGGCGAGGGGGCGGGCAAGTCCACTCAGGCCCGCGCGCTCGCCGAGGCGTTGCGCGCGCGAGGACTGCCGGTGCTGGTAACCCGCGAGCCCGGCGGCAGCGCGGGCGCCGAGGCGATCCGCGCGCTGCTGCTGCAAGGCGATGCGGGGCGCTGGAGCCCCCGCGCGGAAGCATTGCTGTTCGCCGCCGCCCGCGCCGATCATTTGGAGAAGACCATTCTCCCGGCGCTCGCGGCCGGGGAGTGGGTGATCTGCGACCGGTTTATCGACAGCACCCGCGCCTATCAGGGCGCGGGCGGGATCGAGGATGCCGCGATCCTCGCGCTGCACGGCTTCGGCGCGGAAGGGCTGTTGCCCGACCGCACCTTCGTGCTCGATCTGCCGGTGGCCGCCGGGAGGGCGCGGGCCGAGGCGCGTGACGGCGCCGCCGCCGATCGCTTCGCCGCGCGGGGCGATGCCTTCCACGCGAGTGTCCGGGAGAGCTTCCACCGCATCGCCGCCGCCGAGCCCGATCGGGTGCGGCTCATCGACGCGGCACAAAGGCCGGACGCGATCACCGCCGCGCTGCTCGCTGAACTGACGCCGTGGCTCTGATCGGCAACGAAGCCGCCCGGCTCGCCTTCCGCGCGGCGATGGATTCGGGCGCCTTGCACCATGCCTGGCTGCTTACCGGACCGGAAGGCGTGGGGAAGGGCGCTTTCGCCCGGCTCGCCGCGCGCCGCCTGCTCGCGGAGGCGCTGGGCGCGCCGCTGCCGCCGGGGCTCGATTTGCCCGAGGGCGACCGCACCACCACGCTAATCGCCGCCGGCGCACACCCCGATTATCGCGAACTCGTCCGCCTGCCCAAGGACGGCGACAAGCCCGAGGGCGAGCTGGCGCGTTCGATCACCATCGCCCAGGTGCGCCAGCTTCAGCCCTTGTTCGCGACCAAGCCCGCACTCTCGTCCAGGCGCGTGATCGTGATCGACGCGGTCGACGAGCTCGAGCGTCCCGGCGCCTCGAATGCGCTGCTGAAGAATCTGGAGGAGCCGCCCGCCGGCACGATCTTCCTGCTCGTCAGCCATGCGCCGGGAAAATTGCTGCCCACGATCCGCTCGCGCTGCCGCCGACTCCGCTTCGATCCGCTAGCCGACGCCGAGGTGCGCGACGTGCTCGGCGGCCAGCTGCCCGAGGCCAGCGCGGTGGAGCTTGAAGCGCTGGTGCGGGTGGGGGCGGGCTCGCCGGGGCGGGCGCTGCGCTATGCGGGGCTCGATCTCGCAGCGATCGACAACGCGCTCGCGGCGATCGCCCGCGACGGCGATCCCAACAATGCCCGTCGCGCCGCGCTCGCCAAATCGTTGGGCGTGAAGGCGCAGCAGCCGCGCTACGAGGCGTTTCTGGACCGCGCACCGAGCTTCATCGCTGGCCTCGCCGTCGAGCGTCGGGGAGCCGCGCTGCAATCGGCGCTCGATGCGTACGACATGGCGCAGGCGCTCGCCGCCACCGCCCGCGCGCAATCGCTTGATGCTCAGGCGACGGTGTTCGAACTCGCCGGCCTCGTCGCGCGGCTCGGGCTTCACCAGGCACGCGCGATGGATTAGGGGCACGGCATGGCCGAGCCTTTCTACATCACCACCGCGATCAACTATCCCAACGGCCGGCCGCATATCGGCCATGCCTATGAAGCGATCGCCGCCGACGCGATCGCGCGTTTCCAGCGGCTGATGGGGCGCGACGTGCGCTTTCAGACCGGTACCGATGAGCACGGCCTGAAAATGGTTCAGACCGCGCGTGACCGGGGCGTGCCAGTCCGCGCGTTGGCCGATGAAATGTCTGGCTATTTCCAAGAGATGCGGGACCAGCTTAACATCAGTTGTGATCGCTTCATCCGGACCACCGATGCCGATCATTACTCGGCCAGCCAGGCGATCTGGCAGGCGATGGCGGATGCCGGCGACCTGTATCTCGCGCGCTATGAAGGCTGGTATTCGGTCCGCGACGAGGCGTTCTATGACGAGAAGGAACTGGTCGACGGGGAAGGGGGCAAATTCTCGCCCCAGGGCACGCCGGTCGAATGGACCGCCGAGGAAAGCTGGTTCTTCCGCCTGAGCAAATATCAGCAGCCGCTGCTCGATCATTACGCCGCGCATCCCGAATTCATCCAGCCCGAAAGCCGCCGCAACGAAGTGCTGCGCTTCGTCGAGGGCGGCCTGAGTGACCTGTCGGTCTCGCGCACCAGCTTCGATTGGGGCGTGCCGGTGCCGGGATCGCCCGGGCACGTGATGTATGTGTGGGTCGACGCGCTCACCAACTATCTCACCGGCACCGGCTATCCGGCGTGGGACAGCGCGCTGAAGCGCTTCTGGCCGGCCGATCTGCACCTGATCGGCAAGGATATTGTCCGCTTCCACACCGTCTATTGGCCGGCTTTCCTGATGTCGGCCAAGCTGCCGCTGCCTAGCCGCGTGTTCGGCCACGGCTTCGTGCTCGCGCGCGACGGCGCCAAGATGTCCAAATCGGCGGGCAATGTCGCCGATCCGCTCGCGCTGGCGGAGGCGTTTGGCGTCGATGCTTTGCGCTATTTCCTGCTGCGCGACATCAGCTTCGGGCAGGACGGCACTTGGAGCGAGGAAGCGATTGTCGCGCGAGCCAATGCCGATCTGTCGAACAGTTTCGGTAACCTCGCGCAGCGCACGCTGAGCCAGATCTTCAAGAATTGCGATGGCTATCTTCCCGCGATCCACGGCCACAGCCCGGCCGATGCCGCGCTGTTCGAGGTGATCGACCATGCGGTGCGCGGCATCATCCCCGCCGCCTTTCAGGAACTCGCACTGTCGCAAGCGACCGAGGCGTGGCTCCAGTCGGTGTTCGCCTGCAATGCCTATATCGACGAGCAGGCACCCTGGGCGCTGCGCAAGACCGATCCACAGCGGATGGAGACGGTGCTGGCGACGCTCTATATCTGCATCGCGCAACTCGCCGTCGCGATCAGCCCGGTGATCCCGGCGAGCGCCGCGAAGCTGCTCGACGCCATGGGCATCGCGCCCGAATTGCGCACGGTCGAGGGCGTAGGCAGCCATTGGTATTCGCCGCTCGCCGAGAGCGGTTTCCGGCTGGGCCAGCCCGTCGCGCTGTTCCCCCGCCTCGATCCGCCGGCCGCGTGATGTTCATCGATTCGCACTGCCACCTCAATTACAAGGGGCTGGTCGAGCAGCAGCATGACGTCCTCGCCCGCGCGCGCGAGACGGGCGTGGCGACGATGCTCACCATCTCGACCCGCGAGCGCGAATGGGATGAAGTGGTCGCGATCGCCGAGGCGCATGGCGACATCTGGGCCAGCATCGGCATCCACCCGCACGAAGCCGATGCCCACCCCCACGTCACCGCCGAAACATTGATCGCCCGCGCCGCGCATCCCCGCGTGATCGGGATCGGCGAGAGCGGGCTTGATTATTATTATGATCACAGCGACCGCGCCGCGCAGGCGCGCAATTTCCGCGCGCATATCGCCGCGGCGCGCGCGACCGGACTGCCGCTGATCGTCCACACGCGCGACGCGGAAGAACACACGCTCGCGATCCTCGGCGAGGAAATGGGGAAGGGGGCCTTCCCCTGCCTGATCCACTGCTTCACCGCGAGCGGGGCCTTCGCCGACGCGGCGCTCGCCATGGGCTGTTACATCTCGATCTCGGGTATCGTCACGTTCAAGAACGCGCGCGACTTGCAGGAAGTGGCCGCTCGGCTGCCGATCGAGCGGCTGCTGATCGAAACCGATGCGCCCTTCCTCGCGCCGGTGCCGCACCGGGGAAAGACCGCCGAGCCCGCCTTTGTCGCCGATACCGCGCGTTTCCTCGCCAATCTGCGCGGGATGAGCGTGGAAGCGCTGGCCGAGGCCACAAGCGCCAATTTCTTCCGCCTGTTCGCCAAGGCGCGCGCGTGAAGTTGCGCATCCTCGGTTCGGGCACGTCGTCGGGGGTGCCGCGCATTGGCAATGATTGGGGGGCGTGCGACCCAAGCGAGCCGCGCAACCGGCGCACCAGGGTGTCGATCCTGGTCGAAACGCCGCAGACCCTGGTTCTGGTCGATACTGGGCCGGACATGCGCGAACAGCTGCTCGCGGCGGGCGTCGATCGGGTCGATGCGGTGATCTGGACCCACGACCATGCCGATCACTGCCACGGGATCGACGATCTGCGCCAGCTGTTCCACGCGCGCGGCGCGCCGATCCGCGGCCTCGCGCGTCCGGCGACGGTCGCCACGCTCAACGCGCGTTTTGGCTATGTCTTCCAGGGGCAGCACGGTTATCCCGCGAGCGCGACGATCGAGCCCTTGCCCGATACCTTGATGGTCGGCGATCTGATGATCCGGGTTGCAGATCAACCGCATGGCGGCATCTTTTCAGCGGGCCTGCGCTTCGAACATGACGGCAAGAGCGCCGCCTATGCCACTGACTTTCATGAGCTGACGCCCGCAATGGCGACGCTTTACGAGGGCCTCGACCTTTGGGTGGTGGACGCGCTGCGCCGCCGCCCGCACCCCTCGCACCCGCATCTTGCGCAGGTGCTCGGCTGGATCGACCAGCTCCAGCCGAAACACGCGGCGCTGGTGCACATGGACCAGTCGATGGACTATGCGAGCCTCGTCGCCGAGCTACCCCAAGGCGTCGAGCCCGGCTATGATGGCCTGGAGTTCACGCTATGAACCAAGGGCCCGACGCGCTTTTCTATTTGCTGCTGCTGATCCTGCCGGTATCGGCCCTGGTCGCGCGCCAGGTGCCTATGGGCCAGATGGCACGCATGGCGCTCGCCTGGGTAGGCATCTTCGCGGTCGGGCTGGTGATCGCGACTGGCTACACCCGCAACCGGGCGACGGTGGACGAGTGGCTGGTCTCGGCGGGCCTGAAGCGCGTGGCGGTTCGTGGCGGCACGGTCTCGATTCCGCGATCGAGCGACGGGCATTTCTACGCCGATGTCCAGCTCAACGGCGTGGAACGCCGGCTGATGATCGACAGCGGCGCGACCGAGACCGCGATCGATCCCGACCTTGCGAAGGCCGCCGGAATCGCGACCGATCCGGTGCGCAGCGAAGTAGTCGAAACCGCCGGCGGCGAGGTGACGGCGCTGATCGGCCACACCGAGCGGCTGCGGCTCGGTCCGATCGAAGCGGAACGGCTGCGCGTGCTGGTCGCGCCGAGCTTCAAGGGCGGCGTGCTGGGGATGAACTTCCTGTCGCAGCTCAAAAGCTGGCGCGTCGAGGGCGATCTGATGGTCTTGGTCCCCGTCGGCGCCAGCGGAGACAATTATACATAATGTTGATTATCGCACTTGAGGAGCGGCATGGTTGATCGGCTGGTAACCATCATGGCGCGGTTGCGCGACCCCGTCTCTGGCTGCCCTTGGGATCTCGAACAGGATTTTGCCTCGATCGCGCCTTACACGATCGAGGAAGCCCATGAAGTCGCCGACGCCATCGCCCGTGGCGACATGGCCGATCTGAAGGACGAGCTTGGCGATCTGCTGCTTCAGGTGGTGTTCCACGCCCGCATGGCCGAGGAAGCCGGCCATTTCGCGCTGGCTGATGTTATCGCGTCGATCAGCGACAAGATGGAGCGCCGCCACCCGCATATCTTCGGCGACGGCAGCGGCGGCCCGGAGCAATGGGAGGCGATCAAGGCCGCCGAACGCGATGCCAAGGGCGCGGCAAGCGCGCTCGATGGCGTCGCGCTCGGGCTCCCCGCGCTGATGCGTGCGGAGAAACTCCAGAAGCGCGCCGCGCGCACGGGCTTCGATTGGCCCGATGCCGAGGGCGCCCGCGCCAAGATCGACGAGGAACTCGCCGAGGTCGCGACCGCCCTAGACGCGGCTGCACGCGAGGAAGAAATTGGTGACCTGCTGTTCGCGGTCGTCAATTGGGCGCGCAAGCTGGGCATCGACCCCGAAGCGGCGCTGCGCGGCGCCAACGCCAAGTTCGAACGCCGCTTCCGCGCGATCGAGGCGACCGAGGGTTTCGTCACGCTCGATCTGGCGGCGAAGGATGCCTTATGGACGAAGGCAAAAGCGGCGGAGCGATAGTTTCGCTCGCAACCTTTCGGTAACCAGGCGCTGCTATCCGGCGAAGGTTGGCAAATCGCAAGGATTGATGATGTCCGCCTCCCTCGCCCGGTTTAGTCGTGCTCTCGCCGGGCGGTCATTGGGGGACGTCCTTCGGCTCGGTGGCAAGACGCTGACACGCCACGCCAAGCGGTTAAGCCCCGCCGCACGCGCCGCCGCCCGCGCGGACCGCGCTTTCGATGCGCGTTGGGGTACTGACACGAGCGCGCAGGTGACGATGAGCGGGCTGGATTTTCCGGTCGAGCTCCAACGCCTCAGCCACCATTATCAGGCGAGCGGCGCGCATATGGTGGAGGTGGTTATCGCCGCCGCGGGCGTCGCGCCTGAGAAGTTCACCTTCATCGACTATGGCTGCGGCAAGGGGCGCATGGTGCTGCTCGCGGCCGCGCGCTTCGCCGCGGCGATCGGGGTCGAATATTCGCCCAAGCTGATCGCCATCGCCGAACGCAACACGCAGGCGTTCCTCGCGCGCGGCGGTGCCGAACGGGAGCCCATTTTTTGGAAGGGTAACGCAGCCGAGTTCCTGCCACCCGGAGGTGATCTTTTCTGTTATTTATACAATAGCTTTGGCTCGGAAATTCTGAATGGATGCCTGGTTCGGCTCGAAGAGGCCAAAGCGGCTCAGGCAAGCCGGCGCGTGTTGCTCGCTTATGTCGACCCCCAGCACGGGCCGTTGGTTGCCGGTCGCGGCTGGTCGGTCCTCGCCGAGGCGCCGGGTCTCACGATCTTCGAAGCCCCCTCCGCGCGAAAGCCTTAGAAGGGCAACTTGAATCCCGGCGGCAGCGGCAAACCGCTCGTCATCTTCGCCATTTCCTCGTTGGAGGCTGCATCGGCCTTGGTGCGCGCATCATTGATCGCGGCCGCCACCAGATCTTCCACCATCTGCTTCTCGCTCGGCTGAAGCAGCGAGGAATCGATCTCCACCCCGGTGATCCGCCCCTTGGCCGTGGCGCGGACCTTCACCAGCCCGCCACCCGCCGCGCCTTCCACCTCGATCGTGTCCAGATTGGCCTGGGCGCGCTGCAACTCGGCCTGGACGCGCTGCGCCATTTCCAGCGCTTCCTCGATACCCTTCATCGTCTAGCTCCTGCTGATTTCCCACCCCGCCAGCTCAGCCTGGGGAAAGGCGGCGAGCGTGGCGGCGACCACCGGTTGCTGTGTTAGCCACGCCCGTTCGGCCGCGATGCGCGCGGCCTCGGCTTCTTGCAGCGTCGGCGCGCCGGGCTCGTCGCGCGTCTCGACCGTCCAGGCCGCGCCGGTAATCGCCCGCAGCGCCTCGGCCAGATCGCGGGTGAGCGTCGCGGGGAGCGGCTTGGCCGCGCTCAGCACCAGCTCGCCCGGCGCATAATGCACCAAACGCGCGACGACGCGCAGCGTGCCGGCAAGCGTCATCTTGCCGCGCGCGTCGAGCAGCGCGATCAACTCTTCGAAGCTTTCTGGCAGCCCGGCCTGCGGCGACGGCGGCGCGGGGGCAGGCGACGCGGGGACGGCGGGGATCTCGGCTACAGGAGCCCTCTGCCCGCTCAATTGCTTCACCAGCTCGCCCGGATCGGGGAGCGCCGAGGCATGGATCACGCGCAGGAGCGCCATTTCCGCCGCCTCGATCGGCAGCGCCGCACGGCCGACTTCCTCATGCCCCTTGAGCAGCAATTGCCACAGCCGGTGGAGCGCGGGAAAGCTTAGTCGCGCCGCCCAACCGGCCAGCGCCGCGCTCTCCTCGGCTGATTGCGCGGCGTCAGCCGGCGTGCCGAGCTTGGCAAGCGTGACGGCATGGCTCGCTTCCAGCAGCGCGCGCAGCACCGCAAGCGGATCGACGCCGAGATCATATTGCCGCCGCAGCGCCGCCAGGCTCTCGCGCGCATCGCCCGCCAGCAGCAGGCTGAACAGGTCACGCGTCGCGCCACGATCGGACAGGCCCAGCATCTCGCGCACCGCCGCCGCCGCGACGCCGCCGCCTTCGATCCCGGCATGAGCGATCGCCTGATCGAGGATTGAGAGCCCGTCGCGCGCGCTCCCTTCCGCCGCGCGGGCGATCAGCGCGAGTGCCTCATCCTCGGCCTCGACGCCTTCCAGACGGCAGACCTCGGCGAAATGCGCGGCCAGCTTCTCCGCGGAAATGCGCCGCAGATCGAACCGCTGGCACCGCGAGAGCACCGTCACCGGCACCTTGTTCACCTCGGTGGTCGCGAACAGGAATTTGACGTGCGCCGGCGGCTCTTCCAGCGTCTTAAGCAGCGCGTTGAAAGCGCTCTTGGACAGCATATGGACTTCGTCGACAATGTAGATCTTGAACCGCGCCGAGACCGCCGCGTAGCGCGACGCCTCGATGATTTCGCGGACATCGTCCACCCCGGTATGGCTGGCGGCGTCCATCTCGATCACGTCGATATGGCGCCCCTCGGCGATCGCGCGGCACGGCTCGCACTGGCCGCAGGGATCGATCGTCGGGCCGCCCTGCCCGTCCGGGCCGATGCAGTTGAGCGCCTTGGCGATCAGCCGCGCGGTCGAGGTTTTGCCTACCCCGCGCACCCCGGTGAGCAGGAAGGCATGCGCCAGCCGCCCGCGCCGGATCGCGTTGCCGAGCGTTTGCACCATCGCGTCCTGGCCGATGAGCGCGGCGAAGCTCTGCGGCCGGTATTTGCGCGCGAGCACACGGTACGCTTCGGGCTTGGCCGGTTGCGGCGGCGCGCCTAGGTCAAAGCCGGGCAGGTCGGAAGAGTCGGACATCACCGCTTATCTAAGGGCCGGCGGCGCGATTGTCGAAGCTCTCTGCTGCCGCAGCGTCGTTTCCTTCGCAATATGCCGGGACCGGTGGCGGCAGGCACTGGCGGTCGGTCACCAGCGGATCCAGCACGGCAATTGCGCTCGCCGCGAGCGCCTCGCCGTCCTCGACCATGTCCCACCAGGTTGGACCGACACGGGCGGACGCGCTTTCGGTGCTGACTGTCACCCTCGCCAACTTAGGTGAAAAAGTGCCGCCTGACCCTGCATTGCCGCCATAGGGCCAGATCATAGCCGGCACGGCATAGCGAATGCCGTAGCGCAACAGCCGGCGATTGCGGTCACTGCCACCAGGCACCAATATCCGTTGCTCGGCATGTGGCCGACGCCAGCCGATACGGTCCGCATCCATATGGGCGGCGCTGGCGTCGCCTCGCCAGATCGCCAGCGTTGGCTCGGTGCCCGCGCGAACGCCGACCGGGCGTTTGGCGAGACAGTCCGGCAGGCGCCCATCGAAATAGGGATCAAGTCCAAAATCGATCATCTGACGAAGCCGGTCTTCGGGGTATTGGCGCACGACAGAGAGATAGTCGGGCAGGTCGCGCAAACAGCGCTGCCAGTTGGCTGCCAGGCGATATCCCATGCCGCTGAGCACCGCTCCCCGATCAATCTGGCTGGCCGAGCGCGCCACGATCACCTCTGTGGCCTTACCGGTTGCGAGCAGCGAGAGGCAGAAGGCGTCGCATCGATGCTCCAGGTCTGGGTCTTTCTCGATCGTGACCAGCACGATGGTCTGGTGCCGCGCAAGCCGCAGCGGCGACCAGCCGGCGGCCGCGTCGATATTGGCGATGCCCGCATGCCAGTTAGCCCCGAGAGGGTACAAGATCCCGGCGACGATCGGTGCCACAAACCCGACCACAAGGACCGCCCAGCGATCCCACGGCTGTTCGCGGCCGCGCAAGCGAAGCGTACCGACGATGGCGAGATACACGCCGACAGTCGCGCCCAGATAGAGCGCGAACGTGGGAAATGGGAGCAAGACCAGCGCGGGCAGGCCGATAATGGGGACAGGCCAGATCGCGGCACCGATGGTCGCGGCCAACAGAGACATCAAGACCGTGACGGCCAGTCCGAGCAGCAACGTCAACGCCACCCAGTCGCGCTCTCGCCGATAGCCTTTAGGAGCCTCCCCCATCGGGCGGACTGTACCACCTCCGCACCGCGACACAACACGCGGCGGCGTGCCCGCTGGACCGACATGTGGCTGGGCTAACACGCAGGTGGGAGCCGGAACGACCCGGGGCAAAAATCGTTGTGGCTGCTTCCTTCCGGACCTGACCAGGTTGGCGACGGCACCGTCCGCCCGACTCCCGCGCGGCATATGGGCGAAAGCGGAGCGCCGATCAAGCGACTCGTCCTTGCCCAGCCCCGCCCGATGCGCCTAACGCCCCGCGGATGACGCGTTTTGCCTTTACCATCCAGGCCCGGGACGGCGCCGCGCGCGCCGGGACGCTGCGAATGCAGCGCGGCGAAATCCGCACGCCCGCTTTCATGCCGGTCGGCACCGCCGCCACCGTGAAGGCGATGAAGCCGCAGGACGTGCGCGCGGGTGGCGCCGACATCATCCTGGGCAACACCTATCATTTGATGCTGCGCCCCACTGCGGAGCGGATCGCGCGGCTTGGCGGCCTACATGGCTTCATGGGGTGGGAGCGGCCGATCCTGACCGACAGCGGCGGCTATCAGGTGATGAGTCTCGCCGAACTCACCACCCGCAGCGAGGATGGCGTCACCTTCAAGAGCCATCTCGATGGCGCCCGCCACGCGATGTCGCCCGAGCGCTCGATGGAAATCCAGCGGCTGCTCGGCTCGGACATCAACATGTGTTTCGACGAGCTTGTCCCCACCACCGCCACGCGCGAGGTGCAATATGAGGCGATGCGCCGATCGATGCGCTGGGCCAGGCGCAGCCGCGCGGCGTTCGACTCCGACGAAGGCCATGCCGGCCGCGCGGCGATCTTCGGCATCCAGCAGGGCGCGCTTGACGAGACGATGCGGCGCGAGTCGGCGGACGCGCTGATCGAGATCGGTTTCGATGGCTATGCGGTCGGCGGGCTCGCGGTGGGCGAAGGCCAGGCGGCGATGTTCGGCTGCCTCGATTTCGCACCAGGGCAATTGCCGGCGGACGCCCCGCGCTACCTGATGGGAGTCGGCAAGCCCGACGACATCGTCGGCGCGGTGGAGCGCGGGATCGACATGTTCGATTGCGTGCTCCCGTCCCGTTCGGGCCGCACCGGCCAGGCCTTCACGCGGCGTGGGCCGATCAACATCCGCAATGCCCGTTTCGCCGAGGACCGGGGGCCGCTCGACCCGGCGTGCGCCTGCCCGGTCTGCGCCCAGTGGAGCCGCGCCTATCTTCACCATCTGGTGCGCGCCGGCGAGATATTGGGCGCAATGTTGATGACAGAGCATAACCTGTTCTTTTATCAAGCGCTGATGGCGGACCTGCGTGACGCGATCGCCAAGTGGGGCTTGAGCGACTTCGCGCGCGATTTTTGCCGCGATTATTATCGAGAGGACAAGCCATGACCGACGCGCCCCAGGGAATGAACGAGATCGAGGCCGCCGCTCATCACGCCAAGCGCGCCGCCGAAGGGGCCGCCGATGCCGCACCGGCCGAGCCCTCCAAAAGCTGGAGCACGCTGTCGCTCGCGATTGGCGTGGGGGTCGGCTCGGCGGCGATCGCGGCGGCGCTGCTTTACGCCAATTCGGGGCGCGGCAAGAAAAGCGGTGGAGGCTGAGCGCGGCGATCGCGCCGCCGCCAAGTGATTGACAGCCGCAATACACGCGGCCAGTTTCGCCGACGTTCAATCCCGCCGGAGAGTTTCATGATCCTTCGTGCCGCCCTGCTGCTCGGCGCTGCCCTCCCCTTCGCGTTCCCCGCCCTCGCCGCGCCGCGCCAGCCAGCCCCCCGCCCCGCCGCCGCCAAGCCCGCCGCGCTGCCGGTCAAGCCGCTCGCCTTCACCGAGCGCACCCTCGCCAACGGCCTGCGCGTCTATGCGGTGCGCGATCCTTCCGTCGCGACGGTCGCGGTGCATGTCTGGTACAATGTCGGCAGCAAGGACGATCCCAAGGGGCGCTCGGGCTTCGCGCACATGTTCGAACATCTGATGTTCAAAGCGACCCGCAACCTGGTGCCCGAGCAGTTCGACCGCCTGACCGAGGATGTCGGTGGCTATAACAACGCCTCGACCGACGACGACTATACCAATTATTTCGAGACGGTGCCGGCCAATCACCTCGAGCGGCTGCTGTTCGCCGAGGCCGACCGGATGGCGAGCCTGGTGGTCGAGCCCGGCACCTTCGCTGCAGAGCGCGACGTGGTGAAGGAGGAGCTGCGCCAGCGCGTGCTCGCCCAGCCCTATGGCAAGCTGCTGTACCTCTATCTGCCGGAGGTCAGCTACACCCGCCACCCCTATGCCCGCCCGGGTATCGGCAGCCTGGAGGACCTGCAGGCAGCTTCGATCGACGATGTCCGCGCCTTCCACGCGACCTATTATCGGCCGGACAATGCCGTGCTCGTCGTCGCGGGCAATTTCGATCCGGCGCAGCTCGACGCCTGGGTCGACAAATATTTCGCGCCGATCAAGAAGCCCGGTAGCCCGATCCCGCGCGTGACGGTGCAGGAGCCGCCGCGCACCCAGCCGGTGGTGCGCACCGTCTATGAAGCGAATGTGCCGCTGCCCGCCGTGGCGGTGAGCTATCAGATCCCGCCCGATCGCAATAAGGACAGCGCCGCGCTCGCGGTGCTCGATGCGGTGCTCTCGGCGGGCAACAGCTCGCGGCTGTACGAGGCGCTTGTCTATCGCGAGCAGGTCGCGGCGCAGGCGGGCACCTTCATCAGCAGTCGCGAGGCAACCGGCACGCTCGCCGCTTACGCGATCGTCGCGGGCGGCAAGAGCGCGGCGGCGGCGGAGACGAGCTTGAAGCGCGAGATCGCCCGGCTTCGCACCGCGCCCGTCTCGGCCGCCGAACTTGCCGAGGCCAAGAACCAGATCCTGACCGAGGCGATCAAGCGCCGCGAAACCGCCGACGGCAAGGCCTCGGCGATCGCCGAAGCCGTGATCATCGACGGCGATCCGCGTGCCGCCGACCGCCGACTCGCCGAGATCGCCGCAGTGACCGCCGCCGATGTCCAGCGCGTCGCGCGCGCCTATCTGGGCGAGAATCAGTCGGCGACGATCCGCTATCTGCCCAAGACCGCGCAAAGCCCAAAGGGTGACAGCATCGCGGTGCCGGCAAGCGTTGAGGTCGCGTCGCTCGTGCCGCCGGCCGATATCGCGGTGGTGACGCCCGCGCCCGAGGCTCAGCGGCTGCAACCGCCGCCGCCCGCCGCGCCCGTGGTGGCGGCCGTGCCGCAGCCGGTGGAGTCTAGGCTTTCCAATGGCCTGCGGCTGATTGTGGTGGAAAAGCATGAACTGCCGCTGGCGGCGGCGGTGCTGACCGTGCCCGGCGGCGCGGCGAGCGATCCAGAGGGGCGCGACGGCCTCGCCGATCTCACCGCGACGCTGCTCACCAAGGGCACCACCACCCGCTCCGCCACCCAGATCGCGCGCGAGATCGAGGCGCTGGGCGGCGCGATCGACAGCGACGCCGATTGGGACGGCGCGAGCGTGACGCTCACCGTGAAATCGGATCAGCTCGCAAGGGCGCTGCCGATCCTCGCCGATGTCGCGCAGCATCCGGTGTTCGCGCCGCAAGAGCTTGATCGCGCCCGCGCCCAGGCGATCGACGCGATCCAGGTGTCGCTGAAGGATCCCGCGCAGCTCGCCGGCTATGTCGCCAATCGCGCGGTGTTCGGGCTCAGCGCCTATGGCGGGGTCGCGAACGGCACGCCTGCCTCGCTCAAGGCGATCGACCGGGCACAGGTGCAGGCGGCCTATGCCGCGCGCTGGCGCCCCGATCAGGCGACGTTGATCATCGCCGGCGACATCACCCCCGCCGCCGCGCGCGCGCTCGCCGAGCAGCAGTTCGGCGGCTGGCGCGCGCCCGGCCCCGCGCCCGAGCCCGAGGCGGTGGGCGGACCGATCCCGGCGCCCCGGGTGATCGTGGTCGATCTGCCCGGCGCCGGCCAGGCCGGGGTCGTCGTCGCCCGGCGCGGTATCCGGCGCGCTGACGATCGCTATTATGCCGGCGCGCTCGCCAATGCGGTGCTCGGGGTTGGTTTCTCGTCGCGGCTCAACCAGGAAATCCGGATCAAGCGCGGGCTTTCCTATGGCGCGGGCTCGACGCTCGCCGCGCGGCGGATGGCTGGCCCGATCTCGGCGCGCACCCAGACCAAGAACCCCTCGGCGCCCGAGGTCGTGGCGCTGATCCGCGCCGAGATGGCGCGGCTCGGCGCCGAGGCGGTGCCCGCGGCCGAGCTCCAGACGCGCAAGGAAGTGCTGATCGGCGGCTTCGGCCGCTCGACCGAGACGGTCGAGGGGCTGGCCGGGCTGGTCAGCAGCTATGTGATCGACGCGGTGCCGCTCGACGAGCTGAAGCGCTACACCCCCGCGATCGCCGGCGTCGATCCGGCGGCGGTGCGATCGACGGCGGCGCAGCTGCTCGACCCTAAGGAGGCGAGCATCATCGTGGTGGGCGACGCCAAGCAGTTCGTCGACGCGCTGCGCAAGGACTATCCGCAGCTCGAGGTAATCCCGGCGGACAAGCTGAAGCTGGAAAGCGCGACGTTGAAGTAGAGGATTGGTGGGGCGGGGTCAGCCTAGCCCCGCCCGCCATTTCCCCCTACACCGCAACCCATGCTCAAGCCGCGCCCGCATCCCTTCTTCTCCATCCACCGCCACGAACTGCTCCGCGTCGCCGCCGCCACGCCGCGCGCGAGCGTCGCCGATCCCGACGCCAACGCCGCAGCGCATATCGCGATCGTCCAGGCGGCGCATGGCGAGGGGGTGGACCTGATCGTCTTCCCCGAACTCAGCATCACCAGCTACGCGATCGACGATCTCCACCTGCAACAGGCGGTGCTGCGCGCGAGCGAGGCGGCGGTCGCGCGGCTCGCGGCGGCGACCGCGAAGTGCCGCCCTACCCTGCTTGTCGGCGCGGCGATCGAGCGCCAGGGGCGGCTTTACAATTGCGCGGTCGCGATCGCGCGCGGGCGCATCTTGGGGGTCGTCCCCAAGGTGTTCCTGCCCAATTACCGTGAATTCTATGAAAAGCGCTGGTTCGCGAGCGGCGCGGGCCTCGATGGCCTGAACATCACCTATGCGGGCCAGGAAGTGCCGTTCGGCCCCGATCTGATCTTCGCCGCGACCGATCTGCCGCACTTCATCTTCCACGCCGAGATTTGCGAGGATTATTGGGCCCCCACGCCGCCTTCCACCGAGGGCGCGCTGGCCGGGGCGCTGGTGTGCTGCAACCTCTCCGCCTCGAACATCGTGATCGGCAAGGCGCGCGAGCGGGCGCTGCTGGCGGCGGCGCAAAGTGCCCGCGCGATCTGTGCCTATGCCTTCGCCGCGAGCGGGCCGGGCGAGAGTACCACCGATCTCGCCTGGGACGGACAGAGCTTCATCTACGAGGCGGGCGAGCTGCTCGCCGAAAGCGCGCGCTTCCGCTGCGAGCTCGATTATGTCGTGGCCGATGTCGATTGCGGGCGGCTGCGGCAGGAGCGGCTGCGCAACGGCACCTTCAATGATGCCGCGCGGCTCGCAGGCGATCCCGAATATCGCTTCCGCCGGGTCGAGTTCGAGGCCAGGCCCGATTTCGCCGATCAGGGCCTGCGCCGCCTCCAGCGCCGTTTCCCCTTCGTGCCCAACACCCCCGAAAAGCTCGACGCGGATTGCTACGAAGCGTTCAACATCCAGGTCGAGGGTCTGGTGAAGCGCGTCGAGGCGGCGCGCGCGGAGCGGCTGGTGATCGGGGTTTCGGGCGGGCTCGATTCAACCCATGCGCTGATCGTCTGCGCCAAGGCGATGGACCGGCTGGGACGCCCGCGCGAGCATATCCTGGCCTATACCCTTCCCGGCTTCGCGACGAGCGAGGGCACCAAGGCCAATGCCTGGGCGCTGATGCGCGCGATGCGGGTCGCGGGTGACGAGATCGACATCCGCCCCGCCGCGCAGCAGATGCTCCACGATCTGCGCCACCCCGCCGCGAATGGCGAGCCGGTGTATGACGTGACGTTCGAGAATGTGCAGGCGGGGCTGCGCACCGATTATCTGTTCCGCCTGGCTAACCGCCACGACGGGCTGGTCGTTGGCACCGGCGATCTGTCCGAACTCGCGCTCGGCTGGTGTACGTACGGCGTCGGCGACCAGATGAGCCATTATGCGGTGAACGCCGGAGTTCCTAAGACGCTGATCCAGCATCTCATTCGCTGGACGATCGCGACCGACCAGTTCGACGCCGAGACCGATCATGTGCTCGAGGCGATCCTCGGCACCGAGATCAGCCCCGAATTGGTGCCGGCGGGCGCGGGCGGCGCGTTGCAATCGACCGAGGCGCGCATCGGGCCCTATGCGCTGAACGACTTCTTTCTGCACCACGTCGTGCGATATGGCCTGGCGCCGTCGAAAATCGCGTTCCTGGCCTGGCATGCCTGGCGCGACGCCGAGGCGGGGCGCTGGCCGCGCGATTTCCCGGCTGCGGCGCGCACCGCCTATGATCTCGCCGAGATCAAAGGCCATCTCGAGCGCTTCCTGTTCCGCTTCTTCGAGATCAGCCAGTTCAAGCGCTCGGCGATCCCCAACGGGCCGAAAGTGTCGAGCGCGGGCGCCCTATCCCCCCGCGGCGACTGGCGCGCGCCGAGCGACGCGAGCGCAAGGGTGTGGATCGACGAGCTGCGGGCGGGCCTGCCCTAGGGTCCAGGGCCCAAGCCCCGCTGCTCTGGATCGACCCCGGAACGGTCGCCAATTTGCGCCTGTTGCGACCGCTACGTTTATACGTCATGATCGCCATGGGCCTCGTGGCTCATGGTGTTCGCGTATCCGTCCGATGGGCAAGGAGGCGCCGGCGATGCAAGGTCGTTATCACAGCCGCACAGGGTATGCGCCTGTTGACGCGGTGGGCTATGCCTTGGCGCCGCGGCTGGAGGCACATGCCGACGCGGCGACGGGCATCATGCTCTATCGCACGCTGACCTATGGCGAAGGTGAGATCACCACGACCGAACTTCGACTGGACGATGCGGACTTGCTATTCATGTCGGTCGGCGCGGGGGTGCCGGCGCACGGGAAGGTCGCGGGATCGACCTTTTCGCTAGCTCCCAATCGTGCAACGCGGGTCACCTTCGTCCCGCATGGCTGCGATGCCAGCATGACCTTTGGCACCGCCGCGCGATCCACCAACTTCATGTTCCCCCGCCATTTATTGAATGCGCATCTGGCGGGCATTGAACAAAGGGCGACTGCCCCGGTGCTCTATAGCTCGGACGAGACGCTGCTGACGCTGATCCCCATGCTGGAACGCGAAATCGTTACCGGTGGAGTCGGCAAGCGCCTGATGATCGACAGCATCTCGCAAGCCATCGCGGTGGCGCTAGCGCGAATCGATCCCGGCGTCTTCGCACGCGAGGCCGCGCGGATTACGCTCCCCAAATGGCGCCTGCGGTTGCTGTTCGAGTTCATCGACGCGCATCTGGGTGACGAACTAGGGCTCGACGCGCTTGCCAGTGTCGCGCGACTCTCACCCTTTCATTTCTGCCGCGTGTTCAAGCAATCAACCGGGATGACGCCGCATCGCTACGTGATCGAACGCCGCATCGCTCGCGCGCGCGAATTGCTCGCGACAGGCGGTCTGCCGATCGAGGCGGTCGCGATGGCCTGTGGGTTCGCGAGCCAGAAGCATTTCACGACGAGCTTCACGCGGATGGTCGGTGTCAGCCCCGGCCGCTTCCGTCGGGCGACGCGCCAATAGCGGCCGCGTGGCCTGAAAAATCAGGCAGTGACCGGTCCCTTGATGACTTGCGCCGCGAAACGCTCCATCTCTTCCTCTTGCGGGCTCATCTGAAGCAGCATCAGGTCGAGCCCGGCATCCTCATATTCCTCGATCCGCTCGCGCAATTGCTCGGGCGTGCCGACGAGATTCGGGCGCAGGCCGCGGTTAGACACCGCATATTCCTGGATCTTCATCTCGCGTTCGAGCTGCGTGCCCGACAGCCACTGATCGAAATTGTCATAGCCCGCCGGCAGCTCCTTCACCTCGGTGATGCGGGCGAGTTCGCGCTTGGCCTCGGCCTCGCTATCGCGGACGATCGCATATGCCGCCATGCCATATTGCATCGGCGGCTTGCCGGCGGCCTCGCGCCGTTCGGCCATGTTGGCGATCTTCGGGCGGATCGCCTCGGCGGGATCGCCATGCATCACATAGGCATCGCACTGGTTGGCGATCATCGTCTTCGCCGCCTCGCTTTCGCCACCGGCATAGATGGTCGGGTGCTTGACCGGCTTGGGGCTGCAGATCGCGCGCTCGGCCGAATAATAGCGGCCCTGGAAGTCGAATTCCGCTTCGCTCCATAGCCCTTCGACCATTTTCAGCCACTCGCCGGTGCGGGCGTAGCGGTCGTCATGCTGATCGAATTGCAGGCCATAGCGCTTGGCTTCGTCCGCCCACCAGCTCGACACGACGTTGAGCGCGAGCCGGCCGCCGGCGATCTGGTCGATATTCGCCGCCGCCTTGGCGAACAGCGCCGGATGGTGGAAATTGGGGCGGACGGCGACCATCAGCTCCAGTTCCTCGGTCACCGCCGCCAGCGCCGCCGCCGTCGACCAGGCATCAAGCGTCGGCGCGCCCGGCCCCTTGATGTCGTTCATGTTGAGTTCGGCGATCAGCGATAGCGAATAGCCGATCTTCTCGGACCGCTGTGCCAGCCGCTTGGCATAGGCCCAGCTCGCGTCCATTCCTTCATCGGGCACGTTCCGCAGCCAACCGCCGAACACCGGCATCCAATAGCCAAAACGCATCACTTCACCTTCGCGATTTCGCCGACCAGATAGTCGACCAGATTCTCATGCGGGTCCCAGCCCAGCACGTCGAGCGGACGCGCCACGAAGTTCGACAGCGCGTTGATGTCGTAGAAGCGCGCGGAACCGTCGCGCGCGTCGATCATCACCTCGATGCCGCCAACGTCGAGCCCCGCCGCGCGGGCGATGCGCTCGGCCGCGTCGATCAGCTCGGGCGCGGGATCGGCCTGCGCCATCTCGATCGGCTTGCCGTCAGCGAGACAGGCATCCGCCGGGCAAAGATCGAACCCGCCACCGCCGGAAATATCCAGCGCGTAGAGATATTTGCCGGCGAGTGTTTCGATCCGGGTGATCCGGCCATGCTCAGCGGGGACATATTCCTGCACCAGCAGCACGCCGTCGATGCTCTTGGGCAGGAAATTCTCGGCGACCGCCGCGGCAAGTTCCTCGGGCGTCTCATAGCGCATGATCCCCGCGCCCGATCCGCCGACATTTGCCTTCACGACGATCGGGAAACGCAGCTCCGCTGCGGCGGGCACGGTATCGATCGGGCGGTGAACGACGCGCGTCGCCGGCACCGCCAGCCCCAGCGCCGCCATCAATGCCAATTGCCGCGCCTTGTTCGAATCGACCGCGAGCGCATCGGCACCGTTGATCACCCGCGCGCCCTTGGCCCGCCAATGGGCGAACAGGGCGTGGCTGTAATAAATGGCGTGATCGGGCGAACGCAGGAAGCTTGACATGGCGAGCCGGCTGAGCACCACCCGCCCCGGCGGCAGCGACCCCGCGGGATCGAAACGGTGGCCGTCGATCCCGATGCGGACATAATCCACCCCGCGCGCATCGAGCGCGGCGAAGAGCGGGGTGAACCAGGCGGGATGTTCGTAGAAGATCGCGAGATCGTGCATGGGCCAGGCTGCTAAGCGGGTACCGGCCGGAATGGCACGGCTAGAAATGCTTTGCTTGCCAAAAGCTGCGCTGCGCTCCTACCCCCTTTGCGCGGGACGGGTACGATCGCGAGACGTTAGCGCACCGGTTTTTCAGGGATAGGCGCGTCGATCTCGCACACCAGGCCTTGGGGGAGGAAGGCCATGCGGACCTCGCCCTGAAGCTCGGCGGCGAGCGCCTGTTCGATCATGCGCGAGCCAAACCCCCGCCGGGTCGGTCGCGCGACCGCCGGCCCGCCGCGTTCCTCCCAGCGCAGATGGAGCCTGGGGCCACTCCGCCCGGCGAGCGTCCAGCTGAGGCGCACCCGGCCGTTTTCATTCGACAAAGCACCATATTTGGCGGCGTTGGTTGATAGCTCGTGCAGCGCCATCGCGATCGTCACCGCGGTTTTAGGCGTGATGCGCAGGCTCGGTCCTTCGATCGTCACTCGCCCATCGTGCCCCATATAGGCGGCGCAGGCTTCGGCCGCGACATCGGCCAGCTCGGCCGATTCCCAGCTCTCGCGAGTGAGCAACGAGTGCGCGTTGGCGAGCGCCGCGAGTCGCTCCTCGAAGGCGCGCCGAGCCTCGGTGGGCAGATCGAGGTGGCGGAAGGTCTGATGGGCGATGCTCTGGACGATCGCGAGCGTGTTCTTCACCCGGTGGTTGAGCTCATCAACCATCAACCGCAAATGGCGCTGCTGGCGGTTGCGTTCGGTCACGTCGCTCGCCACGCCGACGACACCGACGATCGTGCCGCTTTCGTCGCGCATCGGCGCTTTGACCCCCTCGTACAGGCGCTCGGTGCCGTCGGGGGTGGTGAAGCGTTCCTCGACGCGCAGCGATTCGCCGGTGGTCAGCACCCGGCGATCATTCTCCACGATCTCGCGCGCCTCGTCGCCGCCATGCCATTCGAGATCGGTGCGCCCGAGCACCGTCTCGATCGGCTGGCCGATCACCGCGAGCGTGGCGGCGTTGGCATAAAGCAGCCGGCCCGCGCGGTCCTTGGCGAAGATCAGCTGGCCGGAACTGTCACCGATCGCGCGGAGCATTCGCTCATTCTCGACCTGAGCACGGTGCGCGCGCGCGCTGGCGAGAGCGGCGGCGGTGCGCGCGGCGACTTCGACCACAAGCTGTTCGTCGCTGGGGCGCCAGTGGCGGGGGCGCGCATGGTGGACGAACAGGATACCGCGCAGCCGCTCTTCATGAACGAGCGGTGCGAGGATCATCGCGCCGACGCCGAGTGCCGCATAAGCGGGAAGCGTCGCGGGCGGCAGGCGAGCATCGCGCGCGACGTCGCTCACCGTGACCTGGTTGCCGCGCCGCAATTCCTGCATCAAGGCGGAGCCGAAATCGTCCAGGCGGTGCGTGCCCACCACCGCCGCGCCGCCCAGCCCCACCCAGTCGCGCTCAACCGTCGCGGTAAGGCCGGTCGCGTCGACCTCGGCATAGCCGACGCTGCTCGCGTCCAGATGGGTTCCCAACGCCTCGGCGGCCGCCGCCAAAACCTGCGCGGGCTCGAGCAGGGCACGCAGTCTGTCCGACAGTCCGGCCAGAAATTGGTGGCGGCGATCGGCGAGTACGCGATCGGTGGTCTCGGTGCAGATCACCATCACCCCGCCGACACCGTTTTGGGCGGTTTCATCGTCGATTGGGCTGTAGCTGTAGGTCCAAAAGGCTTCGTCGAGCGCGCCGTGTCGCACGATCGGCACCAGATGATCGCGGTGCCAGGTAGCGCCGCGGCCAGCCATCACCAGCTCGATCTGCGGACCGATCAATTGCCAGATTTCGGGCCAGGCCACGACGCCGGGCCGACCGAGAATCGCCGGATGCTTCTCCGGCCCCAGGGAGGCGCTGTACCCATCATTGTATAGGCAGATGCTGTGCTCACCCCAGAAGATGAACATTGGGTGGTTGGTGCTGAGCATCAGCCGCACCGCCGTACGGAGGCTTTGCGGCCATTGCTCGGGCCGCCCGAGCGGGGTCGCCGCCCAATCATGCGCCCGGATCAACGCGCCCATCGCGCCGCCTTCGCGCAGGAAAACCAGCGGTGCCTCCGCCATGCCACGCGACGCCGGGGCGCTTGCCTGGCGATAGTTTTGCAAGGGTCTCACTCCTTGCTCTTGCGCATGGTCGACATCAGCCATTGGTTACCGGCTAAATCCCTGCCTGTCCTTGACAATTGATAGGATTAAACGGTGGCGCAATCGCAAAGAAACGCGGTACCCACGCCGGATCGCGCGCAAAAGACTAGCAAATTTCGGGCACCCTCGCCAGCACGAAGCTCGCCGGCAGTCAGCATAAGCGGGGCAGCGCTATTCGCTCAGGTGCCGCCGCATTCGCCCCACCAGGGCGGCAACTGTCAGCAATACCGCCGGTACCGACAGCGCGATCGCCAGCTCGTGATTGATGCCCGGCAGAGCCTTGATCGGGTAGGCGAGCAGCGCGACCGCGTAATAGCTGATCGCCACCACCGACAGCCCTTCAACCGTCTGCTGCAAGCGCAATTGCAGCTTGGTGCGGCGGTCCATCGAGCCCAGCAGATCGCGGTTCTGTTTGGCGAGCGCGATGTCGATACGGGTGCGCAGCAGCGAACTTGTCCAGCCGGCCCGCCGCTGCAGATCCTCGATCCGGTTGGAGAAGCTGTCACAGGTGCGAACCGCCGGTGTCAGGCGGCGCTCGGTGAAGTCGCTCAGCGTCTGATGGCCGGGCACTGGGGCGACGTCGAGCGCGTGAAGGCGTTCGAGCGACAATTGCGCATAAGCCTTGGTGGCGCTCATCCGGTAGCGCGTCGCCGCCGCCAGTCGGGCGAGTTCGGCGGAAAGGAAGGTCAGTTCGTCGAGCAGCGCATCATCCTCGCTGCGCCGTTCAGACACGTCATGCGTGAGCACCGCCAGCCGGTGTTCGAGCTTGGTGACTTCGGGCGTCGTCGCCTGCGCGAGCGGCAGGCCAAGCAGCGCCATATTGCGGTAATTGCCGAGTTCCTGGACGCGGGTAACAAGCTGCGAGGGCTCGTCGCCCTCCAGCCCCTGATCGAGGATCAGCAGCCGGCCATAGCCATCGGCGTGTAGCTTGAAGTCCGACAGCAGCCGCGCCTTACCGCCGGCGACGTCACACACCACCAGCGCGCCGGGATCGAACCAGCGATCGAGCACCGCCTGTGCGGGGCGCGACGTGTCGCGTGGCGCAATCGCGATTTGGGTCGCGCGGATCACTTCGCCCGGAATGCCAGCGAGCACCTCGGCGCCGACCGGGTCGAAAATGCCGGGATCGAAGGGCACGTCGAAGCTGCCTTCGCGCAGCAGGGTGTAGCTCGCGAATTCGGTGTGTCGTTCCCACACCAGGGTCATGTCGTCGAGTGGGACGACGGCATATTTGGCACGCTGGGCGATGGTCAGTCCGCCGCGCGCGGCCAGTTCGCAAACGTGCCGCCAACTCGCCTCGCCCGTTTCGCCGAGTAGGGTTACGATCTGCACCGCGCGCGCCGGCGAGGCGAAACGCGGCAGCCGGCGGACGTGCATCTCGGCTGAGAGCGAGGCGCGTAACGGATGACTGCGCAGCGCGAGCGTCAGCCGGGCAGGCGGCTCGAAAACAGTGGGCGCGTCGCTCATCGCGACGCGCCCGAATGAACGGCCGGCGTTGGCGGCTTCACCTCACCGCGTCGCGTGGGTCGCGGCGGTGCCGGCGGGTTGACCTTGCGCGGCCTCCCCCACCGTCTTGAGCGGCGGCGCCTCGGGCGTGGCTTGCGCAATTACCGGCGCGGCGGCCGGAGGGCCAAGATCCGGATAGTCCTTCAACATGCTCACGCCGCCGAGCGGCTTGTTGAGCCCCTGGTGGCAGGTTTGGCAATTGGCCTTGTAGACGTCGCCATGCGGCCCCTTGCGATAGGCCGGGAAGACGCTGCTCAGTGAACTGATATACTCGTTGTTCACGTCGCGCGCCATGCGGATGCCGTACCATGCCGTAACACGCTGGGGCGTGCTCTGTGACCAATCGGACCAAGACCGGCTGTTATGGCAGAAGGTGCAGTTGACGCCGAGCGCCGACGACATGTGCATCATCAGGCCATAGGTCAGCTCGGTCCGCGCGATCGAGGCGTGTGATGTATCATTGGGCAGCGGCTGGCGCCCCTGAACGCGAATGTTGCTCGCGCCGCGCAGATAGGGGGTGAAGGGATCATAAGGCAGCGAGCCATATGCGGGCGTCGCCGCCGGCGTGTCCTGGCCGTGCTTATAACCCATCAACCGCGTGCTCGCCGGCTGGGCGCCCGCCGCGTCAGCCATCGACCAGACATAGCGCGGCACGGCATTGCCACGGTGGCAGGTATAGCAGGTGACGCCAGTCTGCTTGACGTGGGCGGACCACTTGGAATTGATCGCCTGCGTCATTTGGATCATGCGCCGCGCGACGATCTTGGTGTATTTTTCGTCGGAGGCGAGATTATTGGGGTTGTGGCAGTAGTTACAGCCGACATTGTTGGGATCGGCGCCTTCCTGCGGCGCGACCCAAGTGTTGATCGCCAGCATCAGATAGTTGAAGCGCTCGGCCGAGATGTTCCCGAGCACTTTCACATTCTGATAGACTTCGTTCGCCCGCTGGCCATCGGCCGGCGGCAGCTCATAGGGCGGCGGCGGCACGGGCTGCGGTGCGCGGCGCTTGACCGTCGTCACCTGATCGAGCCCGGTGCCGCGATAGCCATTCTGCGAGACCAGTTTGGGGCCGAATTCGCACCCGCTCAAGGCCAGCGACAGCGCGCCGACGGAGAGCGGGACAAGATAGCGAGCAGCGCTCATTTCGGGGCTCCCGGCAAAGTGGCTGGATCGATCACGCCCGTACTTGGATAGACCGGAGCATAGCCGTGTTGCTGGGCCCAGAGGAACCAGTTGTCGACCAGCGTACCGGTGATGAGGATGCCGATCCCGCCAGTCAGCGTCGTCAGCACCGCGAACCACCACGCCCAACGGTGGATCGATTCCATCGTCGCGTTGAAGCCCATCGTCCAGCGCCAGAACAAGGCGGCGCGTTCGGTCGCGGTGCCGCGATCGACGATCTGCTCGATCTCGCGCTCACCGCCATAGCGGCCGACCGCCAGGATGGTCGCGCCGTGCATCGCGAAGAGCAGCGTCGAGCCATAAAGGAACACGATCGATAGGGCGTGGAAGGGATTGTAGAACAAATTCCCGTAGCGGATCGAGAAAGCCGCGGTCCAATCAAGGTGGGGGAAGATGCCGAAAGGCACCGCCTCCGACCAGCTGCCCATCAGGATCGGGCGAATGAAGCCCAGCACCAGGTACAGCCAGATCGCGCTCGCGAACGCCCAGGCGACGTGCGTGCCCATCTTCAGCGCCCGGGCGCGGAGATAAGTGCGTACCCACCACAGGATGATCGAGGTCGTCAGGAAGAAGCCGGCGATCAGCCACCAGCCGCCTTCCTGCAGCGGCGGCAACACGCGCAAGCCATATTGCGGCGGCGGCGGTTCCAGCGCGAGCCAGAAGAGCTGGCGGACGAATTGGATCGGGTTCCAGCTGACGCTCGCCCACATGTTCAGCCCGATGATCACGAAGGCGAGCGTGCCGAAGACGAGCGCGATCGAGCCGAGATAACCGAGGAAGATTGGGCCGATCTGCGCGTTGCCGAGCTTGCCGATCCAGTGATTGTAGAAGGGCTTGCCGATCCGCGGATCGCTGCCGTCCTGGGCCGGCGGGCCATATTCGGCCGGCCCGCGGATCTGCACTTGGGTGAAGATGTTTTGATAGGTCGCCATCGGTCCCTCCCCGCTCAATGCCAGATCGGCAGGTTGAGCCACCAGGTCCACCATTCGGGCCAACCGCGTGTCCACACGGGGCCGGAGATGATGATGCACACCGCGCTCCAGAAACCGGCGTTCAGCGCCAGCAACAGCCCCAGCCGGTGAATGCCGAGCGTGCCGATTGAATAGCCGATGGTATCGCGGAAGAACGCGTCTTCATATTCGGGCGACTTCACCTCGTCGCCGGGCAGTGGGTTGACCGCCGACAGCACCAGCGCGCCGTGCAGCGCAAGGGCGAAAGTGGTGGTGAAGAAGAAGCTCACCGCCAGCATATGCGCCGGGTTGTAGTGAAAGTGCAGATATTGGTAGCCGGTGTTCGATACCCAATCCAAATGGCTCCAGATGCCGTAGGGGAAGCCCCAGTGCCACGCGCCCATCAGGAAGGGACGGAAGACGACCAGGGTGACATAGGCCAGGATCGCGAAGCTGAAAGCGATCGGCACATGGTAGCCCATGCCCAATTTGCGGCAGATTTCCACTTCACGCAGCGCCCAGGAACAAAAGGCGCCGATCGCGCAGATCGTGATGATCTGCCATAGCCCGCCATGCAGCAGCGGCGCGAGCCCCAGACCATATTTCAGATCGGGCGGTGCGATCGAGATCAGCCAGGGGTTCCACGTCGGGCCTTGGCTCGCGCCGTACAGGATCAGCGCGGTGCCGATGCCGGCGAACAGGATCGTGGTGATGCCGAAGAAACCGACATAGAAGGGCCCGATCCAGTAATCGAACAGATCGCCGCCGACGAGCGTGCCGCCCCTTACTCGGTACTTCCGTTCATAACTCAACAGTGCCATGGATCAAGCTCCCTCGCCCGCACGCCCGAGGGGCGGCAGGAGGTTGTGGCCTCACGCGATGGACGGTGGGGCGAAGGGGTGGCCGCCAGGCGCGCGAAGCACCCGCGCCACCACCCTCGCCCGCGTTGCCGCGCTACGCCCGCGACACGATACTCAGCCGGTCTTGCCTTACTGCGCGGGCGGAGCAGCAGCCGCCGGCGCGGCGACCGCCGCTTCGGTGTGCGGCCCATCGAGCCAGTTGTAGCGATTGGTGCTTAGCAAGATGAAGTGGATGAGAATCGCAAGCGAAAACAGGAAGATCGCCAGCACCGTCAGGATGCGGCGGCCATCAAAAGTGACCCACATTCTCCACATGATCGTTCCTCCTCAGGCTTTGCCAGTGACGTGGAGCGGCGCGGTCGCGGTCAGGCCGGCCTTGTACGGCGCGGTGCCCGGGAACCAGGGGCGCCATTCCCACACCAGGAAATGGGCAACGCACGCAACGAACACGAAAAACGCGGTCGAGGTGACAAAGAGTTTATGAAACTCCTTGGCCTCGTCCGGGGTCATATAGGTCCCCGGCCCCATGCGATCGTCAGTCATAAACGCTCCTTCCTTCTGAGTCGTGCCGGCGAGTTGGGGCGCGCGGCTCGCGTCCCCCGACGGATCCGCCGGGGGAAGCGCCCCGGAGGATGGTGGTGCCGCGCGAAGCGGCGAATGGCGTGCGGCGGCTCATGGCACCGCCTCTGCGAGCAGCGCGTCGAGCCGCTGCGACGAGACGCGGCTCTCTCCGGCACGGCGCGCGGCGGCCTCGGCAGCGTCGCGCAGACGTTTGGCGGCCGAGATGCGGACCAGCACCGGCTCGGCCTCGATCCGGGCGTCGAGCGCGGCCTTGGCGGCATCGTCCCACGCGATCGGCGCTTCGCGCGCCGGCGTCGCCTCGACCGCGTCGAGCTGGGTGGCGAGCGGCAGGATGTTGAACAGCGCGTCGAACAGCGCGTTGCACACCTCCTGCACCAGATAAGTGGCGCCGGCATAGCCCATGAACGGCGTGCCGGTGTGGCGGCGGATGATCGCGCCCGGGAAGCTCGCGGGGATGTAGATCCCGCGACCGCCCGCCTCCGCCAGGTACATGCGTTCGTTATACGAACCGAACAGCACCAGCGGCGGATTGGCCTTGATCGTGGCGCGTACCGCGGCGTTATCGGGCTTCACCCCCGCCGAGCGCTGGAAGGCGAAGTGGCACGGCAGGCCAAGATCGTCCTCCAGAAATCCCCGCACTCCCCGCGCGTAGGTTTCGGTCGCGACGATACCAAAGCTCGCGGTGCCGAAGAAATCCTGCGTCACCGAGCGCCACAAATCCCATAGCGGCTTAATCGTGGTGTGCTTCTCGCGCTCGATGAAGGGTTCGGGATCGAGGCCGAGCAGGTCGCCGAGCTTGCGCAGGAAAGCCGTGGTCGAGTTGAGCCCGATCGGCGCTTGCAGATAGGGCCGCTCCAGCACCTCGCACAAAGCCCGCCCGAATTCGCGGTACAGGCACACATTCACCTCGGCGTCGGCCAGCTGGCGGATGTCGGCGAGATGCGCGCCCATTGGGAACACCAGGTTCACCTCGGCGCCGATGCCTTCGATCAGGCGACGGATTTCAGCGAGGTCACTCGGTTGGTTGAAGCTGCCATAGATCGCGCCGATGATGTTGACGCGCGGCTTGGCGCCGGGCTTGCGGCGTACCGGCGGCACGGCCTTGGGGCCGAACTGGGTCCACAGCCAGCTGAGCGCACGGTCGGCGGACTGCCACTGATCCTCGTCGATCGTGCGCGGCAGGAAGCGCTGGATGTTGGTCCCCTCTGGCGTCACCCCGCCGCCGATCATCTCGGCGATCGAGCCGGTCACCACCACGGCGGGCAGATCGGGGTCGAGGCTCTTCCAAGCGCGGCGCATCGCACCCTCGGTGCCGTCGCGGCCCAGCTCTTGTTCGGACAGGCCGGTGACGGTGATCGGCAGCTCATGCGGCGGCAAGGCGTCGGTGTAATGCAGCACCGAGGTGACGGGCAGATTCTCACACCCCACCGGGCCGTCGATGATCACCTGCAGGCCCTTGATGGCGGTGAAGGCGTAAACCGCGCCCCAATAGCCGCCGGCGCGATCGTGATCGAGGATCAGCATGGGCCGCGCTCCCCATGGGTCGCAAGGGCGATCGCGTTAAACACCGACCGCCTCCTGCGCCTTGGCCGCGGCGATCCGCTTGGCGGCGAACTTGGCCTTATATTCGGGATGGAGCACCGGCGTGCCCTGCCACAGCCCGGCTGTGTCGGCGCGGCCAACGCCCTCGAAGAAATCGCGCATCGCATCGAAGCGCGCCTGGTTCGCGATCGCCGCGTTCACCACGAACGCCAGGCTCCCCGCCCCCGCCGGCCCCATCAACGGGCGCGCCGAGATGAGGTTGGTGAAGTAGAGTGCGGGGATGCCCTTGCTCTTGGCGTGCTGCACCACGGGCGTGGTGCCGATGGCGAGATCGGGGCCGAATTCCTCGACCGCGGCGATATCCTGCTCCAGGCTCGCGCGATACTGCACCCGCGCGCCATGCGCCTCGAGCCATTCGCGATCGGCTTCGCTCCACGGTGTGCGCGGGCAGGCGGTGCCGACATAGGGCACTTCGGCGCCGCTTTCGATCAGCAGCCGCGCGACGAGCAGTTCGCTGCCCTCATAGCCCGAGACGGTGATCCGCCCCGAGACCGGTCGCGTGGCGAGCGCACCGGCGATCGCGGGCAGAAAGCGGTTCTTCGCGGCATCGACCTTGGCCTGGGCCACGCCATAAGCGGCGCCAATCGCATCGAGCCATGCAGCCGTTCCATCGCGCCCGACCGGCGCCGAGCCGACCACGCGCCGCCCCGCCCCGTCGAACACGCGGATGCACGCGGTGTAGAAGGGATGGATCGCCGCGACGACGCCGCCATCGAGCGCCGCGTACAACTCACGCCACTCGCGCGTCGGGACGACCGGGCCGGCCGCGAGACCCAGGGGTTCCAGCATCAAGCCGATACCCGGTGGGTCGGCCGGGAACATCTCCCCCAGGAGAGTCACCGTCGGCCGGTCCGATCGTTCCTTGGGCGCGGCGACCGGGCCGGCCTCGGCCTCGTTCGCCGCATAAGCGAGCATGGCGCCTGCCAGCACATCCTTCGCCTCGGCGTGGGTCGGCACCCCGAAGCCCGGCACGTCGATGCCGATGATCCGCACGCCATTGATCGCCTTGGGCAGCAGCTGCAGCGGCACGCCCGAGGCGGTGGGAACGCACAGGTTCGTCACCACGATCGCGTCGTACAGCGCGGGGTCGGCGGTCTGCTCGACCGCCTCCTTGATGTCCTCGAACAGCTTGCCGGTGACGAGCGTCTCCGAATTGAAGGGCACATAGCCGACCGTGCGTCGCGCGCCGTAGAAATGGCTCGTGAAGGTCAGCCCATAGACGCAGCACGCGGAGCCCGAGAGGATGCTCGCGGTGCGCCGCATCCTCAGGCCCACGCGCAGTGAGCCGAACGCCGGGCACATCGATTGCGGCTGATCGTGCGGCCCTTGCGGATAATCCGCCGCATAGCGATCGAGCACGCCCGCCTTGCCGGCGTCGATCGCGGCGGCACGCAAAGTGTCCTTGGAAGCGCAACCACCCTCTGCGGATGGGGCGAGCGTCAGGCGATCGGCGCTGCGGGGGGCACCTTCTTTCCCTGGTTGGGATTTGGCCTCAGACGGTGTCATAGATCACCTCGAGGCTAGGCTTCGGAACATAATCGGCGCCGCGCATGTCGGCCTGGCTCGCGGGGATCAGCGTGACATTGCCGCCGGTATCCTCGGGCTTGAACAGGCCGAGCAAAGCGTCGCCTTCCAGCGGCGTCGGGCGCACCGGGGGCGCGGCGGCGACATTGATCGCGAGCTGCTCGAACAGCGGCGCCCACTCGCCGCCGGGCTTGCCGATGATCTGGTAGTTGGCCGATTTGCGGCGGATATCCTCATGCGCCGGGATCGCGGCGAGCACCGGAATGCCAGCGGCCTCGGCGAAGGCGTGTGCCTCGCCGGTACCGTCATCCTTGTTGATCAGGATGCCCGCGACGCCGACATTGCCGCCCAGCTTGCGGAAATATTCCACCGCCTTGCAGACATTGTTGGCAACATAAAGCGATTGGAGATCGTTCGAGCCGACGACGATCACTTTCTGGCACATGTCGCGCGCGATTGGCAGGCCGAAGCCGCCACAAACCACGTCGCCCAGGAAATCGAGCAGGACGTAATCGAACCCCCATTCATGGAAGCCCAATTTCTCCAGCGTCTCGAAGCCGTGGATGATGCCGCGCCCGCCGCAGCCGCGGCCAACCTCCGGCCCGCCCAACTCCATCGCGAACACCCCGTCGCGCTGGAAGCAGACATCCTCGATCTGCAGCTCCTCGCCGGCGAGCTTCTTCTTGGAGCTGGTTTCGATGATCGTCGGTGTCGCCTTGCCACCAAAGAGCAGGCTGGTCGTGTCGCTCTTGGGGTCGCAACCGATCAGCAGCACGCGCTTGCCCTGCTGCGCCATCATGTAGCTGAGGTTGGCCAGCGCGAACGACTTGCCCGAGCCGCCCTTGCCGTAGATCGCGATGATCTGCGTTTCCTTGGTCACCGGGCCGGTCGGCACCGGATCAGGCTCCTGGCCAGCCTCGTGACGCAAGGCTCCTACATCGAGCATCATTTGGCGGCCCTCCAATCAAGCACCATTTTCACGCAACTCGGGTCTTCAAAAGCGGCGGCATAGGCCTGCGGCGCCTCGGCAACGGGGCGAACGTGACTGACGAGGCCATCGAGGCTGAGCGCTCCCGCCTCGACCAGCGCGATCACGGCGCGGCTATCCTCGGGGGTGAACTCAGCGGCGATTCGCAGTCGCGCCTCGCGCATGAAGGCGCCCGGATAAGCGAAGCCGAGTTTGTCATAGAAGCCCGCGAGCACGATCTCGCCGCCGCGCGCGAGGCGGGCGATCCAGCTATCGAGATGTGAGCCCGCGCCGCTCGCATCGCAAATCGTGCGATAATCGTGCCGGCCATCGAGCTCGGGCGCGATCACCGCGTAACCCATGGCGCCCGCGCGGCGCTGCGGATTGGTTTCCCAGACCATCGGCGGCGGCGCACCGAGCGCGATCGTCAGCCTTGCGATCAGCCGGCCGAGAATGCCGTGGCCGACGATCAGCTCGGGCGCCGTGCCACCGGCGATCGCGTGATGCGCGGTGGCGGCGAGCGCGAGCAGCACGCCCCGCTCCCCAATCGTGGGATCGATCCGCAACGCGCGGGGCGAGGGCAGCACCACTCGTTCGGCCGAACCGCCGAAAAGCGCATGCGCACCCTCGAAGCAATTGGCGCCTGGGACGAATACCCACTCGCCCACCCGGTCGCGCACCCGCGCGCCGGCCTCGACGATCTGGCCGACCGACTCGTAGCCGGGGACGAGCGGATAGCCCATGCCGGGAAAGGGGGGCATCGCGCCAGACCACAGCAGCTTCTCGGTGCCGGTGCTGATTCCGCTCCAGGCGATTTCGACCAGCACATCAGTTTCGGCGATCGACGCCAGTGGCAATGGCCGCAGCTCGATGCGTTGAGGGCCTGCAAGAATGACGGCTAGCGAATGCATGATCGCTCCTTCGCCGCCAAATACCGGGCGGGAACGCTGCTTCAGTTATGTCAATCTAACGACACTAGCCTGACTGTCAATATAGTTGGACAGATTTCATTTGGCGCGTGCAACAATAAGCTGCGCGTTGAGCGGCAGCGCGGTGTCGCGCTCGCGCCAGCTGGCGAAGCCCGCCGCCTTCAGCAATCCGCCAATCTCATCGGGCCGACGGGGGCGCCCCGACCCCATCGCCCACAGATAGAGCCCGAAATAAGCATCCCCCATGCGCTTGGCACCTCGCGCGGCCGCCATCGGCTCAGCGATTACCAACCGGCCGGTGGACGGCAAGGCGGCGCGAATCGTCCGCAGCAGCGTAAGCGCGGGCGTGTCGTCATGATCGTGCAACACGCGCACCAGCGTGATCAGGTCATAGCCCGTGGGTATTGGGTCGGCGAGGAAGGAGCCGCCATGTACCCGCACGCGCTCGCCGAGCCCCGCCGCAGCGAGCCGGACGGCGGCACGCTTGCCGACCTCGGGCAGATCGAACAGACCGATGCGCAGCCCAGGCACCGCGCGCGCGACCGAAGCGGCGAAGGCCCCTTCCCCGCCGCCAACATCGAGCATTGCCCGGTGTCGCCCGAAGCGATAGGCGCGGATCACGAGCTCCGCGACCAAGGGCTGCGAGGCGGCCATCAGCTTTGAATAATCGCCCACCGCGCCTTCCGGCCCCACGCCGGCGTCGCGCGCATAATGCCAGAAGCCCTGCAGAGCGCCCCCCCCTCCCCCGCGCCGCAGCAGCGCAACCGGATCGGCGAGATCGGCATAAAGCAGTCGGTGATGGGCGATCATCGCGCTGATGCCGGGGTTGCCCAGCAGCGCCGCGCCATCGGGTGCGAGCGCCCAACCGTCCCATAATGGTTCGACGAGATCGAGTGCGCCAAGCGCCCGCAACAGCCGTTCGGCGCCGGCAGGCGCCATGCCCCACTCGGCGGCAAGCGACTCGACGCTCATCGGACCGGCGCGCAACCGCTCGAACAGATCGAGCTCGATCGCCGCCGCCAAAATTTGCGAATAGGCGAAACCCGCGACGCGATCGAACATCGTCCGCGCCTTCGCCTGTACCAGCCAGCGTAAGCCCGGCACGCGCAGCATCGCGCGTTGCACGGCGGGGTCGGCGAGCAGCTTGTTACGCCAGCCGACCCAGCGCGCGATGCTATTGTCTTTGCTGTTGGACAGTCGCATGATGTCCACCAGACTGGACGCGCGCTTCCCGGGCGTCAATCGGTCGAGGAGCAAAGCGTGGCCAGCGAGCACGACGATGTGATCGTGATCGGCGCCGGGGTCGGCGGCCTGAGCGCCGCTGCCTTGCTCGCCGCGCAGGGAATGCGGGTGAAGCTGCTGGAAGCGGCGTCGGGGCCTGGCGGCAAGATGCGGCAACTGCGCTGCGGCGAGGCGCACGTCGATGGCGGCCCAACCGTGTTCACGATGCGCCCGGTGTTCGAGGCGATTTTCCACGCTTGTGGGGCACGGCTCGATGATGAGGTTCGACTCCACCCCGCGACCGTCCTCGCCCGCCACGCCTGGGGAGACGATCGGCTCGATCTGTTCGCCGATCGCGCCCAGAGCGAGGCGGCGATCGGCGCGTTCGCGGGTGCCGCCGCCGCGCGCGGTTATGCCGGCTTCTGCCGTGAGGCTGAACGGCTCTATACCGCGCTCGAACAGCCCTTCATCTGGGCCGAGCAGCCCAGCCAGGTCGGCCTTGCCTGGGCGATGCTCCGCGCCAACGCCGCGGATCTGTTTTCCCGCCGGCCGTTCCAATCGATGTGGCGTGCGCTGGGGGACTATTTTCCCGATCCGCGGCTGCGCCAGCTGTTCGGGCGCTATGCCACCTATTGCGGCGCCGATCCTTGGCAGGCGCCCGCGACGCTGATGCTGATCGCGCATGTCGAGGCGAGTGGGGTGTGGCTGATCGACGGCGGCATGGTGGCACTCGCCCACGCGCTCGCGGGGCTTGCCGAGCGGCACGGCGCGGTGCTGCGCTATGACGCACCGGTGCGCGAGATCGTCGTCGATCGCCAGGGCGTGGCAGGGGTGGTGCTGGCAAGCGGCGAGCGGCTATCGGCGCGACGGATCGTGTGCAACGCCGATCCGGCTGCGCTCGCCGCTGGCCGGTTCGGCGCGAGCGTCACCCGGGCAGCGCCTGCGATGCCGGCACCCCTTCGTTCACTGTCTGCGATGGTGTGGACGACGCATAGTGCCGCCGCCGGCTTCCCGCTCGCCCATCACAATGTTTTCTTCTCGGGGGATTACGCCGCAGAATTCCGCGCACTTGGCGCTGGGCACGTTCCCGCCGATCCCACCATCTATATCTGCGCCGCCGACCGTGCGAGCGACGGCCGTGCCGCGCCCGATGGCGCCGAGCGCCTGCAAATCCTAGTCAATGCCCCGGCACGCGGGGATGCCCGCGCGCTCAGCCCATGGGAGATCGAGCAATGCCAAGCGCGAATGATCGCCTGCCTCGCACGGTCGGGGCTGAGTCTGGACTTGCCGCCCGAGTCGACCGTGCTCACCACGCCGGAGGGATTCGAGGCACTCTTCCCCTCGACGGGTGGGGCCCTTTATGGACGGGCCTCGCACGGATCGGCGGCAGCCTTCCGCCGCCCGGGGGCACGCACGCCTATCCCGGGGCTCTATCTCGCGGGAGGCGGGACCCATCCGGGGCCGGGCGTGCCGATGGCGGCGCTGAGCGGCCGGCTAGCCTGCGCTACCCTGCTTGCGGACCGCGCTTCGACGGCGCGGTTCCACCCGGCGGCTATGCCTGGTGGTATCTCGACGCGACGAGCGACGACGGCCGCTTCGGGCTGACCATCATCGCCTTCATCGGCAGCGTCTTCTCACCTTATTACAAGGCGAGCGGCCGCACTGCGCCAGAGGATCATTGCGCGCTCAACGTCGTCCTCACCGGCCCGTATGCCAATAGCTGGGCGATGACCGAGCGCGGCGCGGGCGCGCTGCGGCGCGATGCGCGCCATCTCAGCATCGGCCCGAGCAGCCTGTGCTGGGATGGGGACGCGCTCGTCATCCATATCGACGAGACAAGCGCCCCGGTGCCGCTTCCGATCCAGGGCGTGGTGTGCGTGCGCCCCGAATGGGTCGGCGAAACCGGCTTTCACCTCGATCCCGCCGGTCGGCATCGCTGGCACCCGATCGCGCCGCGCGCGCGGGTGCAGGTGGCGCTCGCGCATCCCACGCTTAGCTGGCGGGGCAATGGCTATCTCGACTCGAATTTCGGCGAGGAACCGCTCGAGGCGGGCTTCCGCGAATGGCACTGGTCGCGCGCGCATCTGCGGCGCGATGTCGCGGTACTGTACGAAGGCACGCGCGCCGGCGGCGAGCCGTTCGAGCTCGCGCTACGGATGGACCGTCAGGGCCGGTGGGAGGACATGCCCCTGCCCCCGCGTCGAACGCTCCCGCGCAGCTTCTGGCGGCTTGAACGCCTCACCCGCGCCGATGCCGACGCGTGGCCGCAGGTAGAGCGCACCTGGGTGGACGCCCCTTTCTATGCCCGCTCACAGCTGCGAACCCGGCTGTATGGCGAAGATGCTTGCGCGGTGCATGAGAGCCTGTCGATGCCGCGCTTCTGCGCGTCAGCGGTGCAGTGGATGCTGCCCTTCAAGATGCCGCGCCGGGCCTGAGGCAGCGCACCGCGCGCGGACAAGGATTTGGTCGGGGAGACAGGAAGAGAATGCAACGGTCGATTGCAGCCGCTGCATCCCGCAGAAATCCTCTATCCCCCGGTTTTTCTTGCACTTCTTTCCCTTCGGTGTCACGCGCTGTGTCCCACTAGGTGTCACGGTAAGGGTCAAAAATGGCGCGCGGCGACGGCTTCTCGATCATCAAGCGAACGCGCGGCGGCCGCGAGCTCGCCCATTGGGAGGTGCGTGTCCAAGTGCCGCGTGAGTGGAGAACGGCCGTCGGTAAGAAGGAGGTGATCCGCTCGACCGGCACCGGGGACCGACGCGAGGCTGGCCGGCTGGCTCCCGAGATTGTCACCAAACTTTACACGCGCTGGCGGCAAGCGGGCAACCCCGCTGACCTGCTGCCCTGAAATGTGACCGATTTTAAGTAGAGTCCGCCTCGAAGGAGTCGGACGAGAATGAAGCGCAGCAGATTCAGCGAAGAGCAGATCATCGCGATGTTGAAGGAGCAGGAAGCCGGGATGGCGACAGCGGAGGTGTGCCGCCGCCATGG
>LWDJ01000008.1 GCA_002083435.1 Proteobacteria bacterium SG_bin6
CTTCAGTACTTCGCGCACATGCACCGCCGCCTCGTCGATCGACCCCTCGCTTACCTGTCAACCGGCGCAGGAAGTTGACCCCCGATCGGCGTCCAACATTGACCCCGCTGTGCGCGTGATCGAGCTGGTGTGATGACGAGGGCCGGCCTGGGTGTGTGACGGTGGAGGGCGTAGCCCGGAGCCGTCACACACCCAGGCCGTTGTCGCGTTCCGGTGGACCGGTCAGGCGGCTTCGCGGCTTTTGAACCGCCAACTCACGTTGCCGGTCTCGACGATGTCGCAGTGGTGGGTAAGCCGGTCGAGCAGCGCGGTGGTCATCTTGGCGTCGCCGAACACGCTTGGCCATTCGCCGAACGCGAGGTTGGTGGTGACCACGATCGAGGTTTGCTCGTAGAGCTTGCTGACCAGGTGGAACAGCAGCTGGCCACCCGAGAGCGCGAACGGCAGGTAGCCCAGCTCGTCGAGGATCACGAGGTCGAGCCGGGAGAGGTGGTCGGCGATGCGACCGGGCTTGCCGGCACGCGCCTCGGCCTCGAGCCGGTTCACCAGGTCGACCGTGTTGTAGAACCGGACCCTGGCGCCGGTGCGCACGCAGGCGCGGCCGATCGCGATGGCGAGGTGGGTCTTGCCGGTGCCGGTGCCGCCAACCAGCACCGCGTTGCGCTGGCTGGCGAGGAACACGCCGGTAGCAAGTTCCTTCACCAGCCCCTCGTTGATCGGCGTGTCGGCGAAGTCGAACGTGGCGATCTCCTTGGCCAGCGGCAGCTTGGCGATCGTCATCTGGTAGCGGATCGAGCGCGCCTGCTTCTCGTCGATCTCCGCGTTGAGCAGGTCGCCCACCACCCGCTGCGACGAGTGCTGCCGCTTCACTGCGTCGGCGATCACCTCGTCATAGGCATGCCGCATGCCGGCGAGCTTGAGCGTTCCCATCATCTCCAGGATCGTGTGGCGTTCCATATGGTCTCCTCAGGCGGTCGTACCGGGCGCAGTCGGCGACCGGTTCGTGGGTGAGCTGCAGCCCCTCGGGCGTGGCGATGGCGAGCGGCGCGGGCGGCTCGCGGCGACGGGTCAGGATGTTGAGCACGACGTCGCGGCTGATCGTCCCGCCCGCGAGCGCCTCGGCGCACGCCGCCTCCACCGCGTCCACGCCGTCGCTGGTGATCGCGGTCAGGATGCCGACCACCTGCCGATCGCCGTCGGGATGGGTCGCCAGCCGTCGCCGGACCCGCTCGATCGCGGGCGGAAGCGCCCAGTCCTTGAACGGCGCCCCGTTCCTCAGCGCGCCCGGCTTGCGCGCCAGCACCGGCAGGTAATGCCAGGGATCGTAGATCACCTGATCACGGCCGAACCGGCGGGCGTGCTCGCCGACGATCTCGCCGTTCTGGCGGATGACGATACGCTCGGCATAGGCATGGATCTCGACCGGGCGCCCTGCCGCCTTCGCATGCACCGAGTATTTGTTGTAATCGAACCGGACCAGCAGGGTCTTGGAGACCGCGGCCGGCAAGGCGTGGAAGCCGTCGAACGGCCCGCGATAGGCGATCAGCGCCGGGCGATCAGCCGCCTCGAACACCTCCCAGACGGTGCGGTCCTTCAGCTCGGGATGCACCGCCTGCCGCGCGTACGCGACGCAGCGGTCCTCCAGCCAGGCGTTCAGCTCCTCGTAGCTCTTGAACCGCAGGCGCGGCGTGAAGAACCGCTCGCGCACCAGCCCGACCTGGTTCTCGACCTGCCCCTTCTCCCACCCCGACGCCGGCGTGCACGCCACCGGCTCGACCAGGTAATGCCCGCACATCTGCTCGAACCGCCGGTTGTAGCGCCGCTCGCGGCCGACGAAGATCGCGTCCACCGCGGTCTTCATGTTGTCGTAGATGCCGCGCTGACAGGCACCGCCCAGGAACGCGAACGCTCGGTCGTGCGCGTCGAACACCATCTCCTGGCTCTCACGCGGATAGGCACGCACGTAGAACATCCGGCTGTGGCAAAGCCGCATATGCGCAACCTTCACCGTGGTCGTGACGCCGGCGATCAGCACCACCTCATGGCTCCAGTCGAACCGGTACGCCTCGCCCGGCGCGAAGCTCAGCGGCACGTACGCCGTCGCCGTCGCCGCCGATCGATCGCGGTGCCAGGCCGACGCGTACCGACGCACCGCATCGTAGCCGCCCCGATAGCCGAGACCCTGCAACTCCTCGAAGACGCGGATCATCGTCAGCCGCTCGCGCCGCGCCTTGCGGTCGTTCGCCTCGAGCAACCGCTCCAGGTCCGCCGCCCACGGCCCCAGCTTCGGCAACGGCTGCACGCTGCGCTCGTACGCGAACGCCGTCTCCCCTGACCGTAGCACCTTCCTTACCGTGTTCCGCGACACGCCAAGGTCCCGCACGATCTCCTTGATCGACTTGCCCTTGACGAAGAACTCGCGCCGGATCCGCGCCACCGTCTCCACGACCAGCATCTCCCCAGACAACCTCGCGCAAAAGCGCCGGTCGTGAACCGCACCGGTTCAGGGGGTCAAAGTTGCACGCCGATCACCCCCCAAACGGGGTCAACATTGCACGCCGATTCACACGCTTACCAGCTCGTCGCGGATCAGGATGTTACGGGTGTTGAGGTGGAGCACCCGCACCCGCTCGATGCTGTGGTGCGCCATGTCGGCCTGCAGATAATCGAGCAGCGCCTGCCAATTGCCAAGCACGGGCGCGGCCTGCGCCTCCACCCGCAGCATCCGCAAGGCGGTTGCCTGGACGATCTTGATCGCCGCGATCGAGGTTTCGCCCAGCCCCTCCATGGTCGCCAGCGCCTCGGGGCTCGCCGCCATCACCGCGCCCAGGCCACCGAACTCGCTCAGCAGCCGTTTGGCAAGCGGCTTGGTGTCGCGCCGGGGGATGGCGAGCGCGAGCAGATATTCGAGAAGTTCGTAATCGGCGAGCGCCTCGCCGCCCGCGCCCAGCAGCCGCTGGCGCAGCCGCGCGCGGTGGCCGGCATGATCGGCGGGAACATTCATCGTGTCTCAAGGATTAAGGCGGGTCGCGCGGGGTGGCAATTGCCGTGCGCGCGGTTACTAGGGGGAACCCCGGCAACGGGGATAACGCGGAGTCTGTGTGGCGGATCACGAGCAAGCGCCGCCGGCCATCGCCCGGTCGCGTGGGGGGCTGGCGCAAGCGGCGACCGGCGGCGCGCTGGCGCTCGCCTTGCTCGCGGTGGGCGTGTGGAGCGCGCGCACCCCGATCGCCACGCGCTTCATCGACGATAGCCTGGCCGAACGTGGTGTGCCCGCGCGCTACCGGATCGCGCAGCTGGGGGTGCATGGCACCCGACTCGAAAATCTCGTCATCGGCGATCCGCGCCATCCCGATCTGGTGGCGGATTGGGTGGAGCTCGCGACCGATCTGGGGCTCGACGGGGTCCGGCTGACCGGCGCGCGCGCCGGGCATGTGCGGCTGTGCGGGCGGCTGGTCGAGGGCAAATTGTCGCTCGGCGCGATCGACCGGCTGCTGCCGCCGCCCACCGGCAAGCCGTTCGCGCTGCCCGCGCTCGACGTGACGCTGAACGACGCGCGGATGCGGCTGGAGACACCCGCCGGGGTCATCGGGCTGCGGCTGAGCGGACGCGGCGGGCTCGCCGATGGCTTCACCGGGCGCCTGGCGCTGATCGCCGACCAGCTTGGTAACGGGGCGTGCCGCGCCGAGCGGCTGGCGGGCACGCTCGCGCTCAGCATCGCCCAGGCGCGGCCGAGCTTGCAGGGGCCGGTGCGCGCCGGGTCGCTCGCCTGCGGCGGGGCGGCGGCGCGAGGGGTGGTTGCGGAGACGACCGTGCAGCTCGATCAACGGCTCGATCGCTGGCAGGGGACGAGCCTGGTGAGCCTCGACGCGCTCGCCCACCCCGCCGCGAAGCTGCGCGCGGTGAGCGGGCGGATCGATTTCGACGGCGGGCTCGCGCGCACCCACGGCCAGCTCGATCTGCGCGGCGACGCGCTCGCCGCGCCCCAGGCAAACGCGGCATCGGTGCAGCTGACCGGTGATTATCACGTGGGCCGCGATGGGGCGGGGTTCGACGGGCGGGTGAGCGCACAAGGCGCGACGCTCGCCCCCGCCTGGCGCGCGGCGCTTGGCCAGCAGCGCACGGCGGCGGCGGGCACCCCGGTTGGCCCGCTCATCGCGCGCGCGGTTTCGGCGGCGGACGCGGCGGCGCGGCGCTTCGACGTGGCGAGCGATGTGAGCCTGGTGAGCGACGCGCGAGGCTTCGATCTCGGCCTCGCGCATGGCCGGCTGACCAGCGCGAGCGGGGCGCGGGCGACGCTCAGCGGCGGGCAGGGCATCCTGATCTCGCGCGCCGGGTGGCGGCTCGACGGGCTCCTGGCTTTATCGGGCGGGGGACTGCCCGAGGCGGCGCTGAAGCTGCGCCAGAGCGTCCCCGGAGCGGCTTTGCGCGGTACGGGATATGTCCGGCCCTACGCGAGCGGGGACGCGCGGCTGGCGCTGGACGGTCTCGATTTCACCACTGGGCGGGGCGGCACCCGCCTCACCAGCCGCGCGACGCTGTCCGGCCCGATCGCCGATGGCCGGGTCGAAGGGCTGGTCGCCCCGCTCGTGGCGCGCTGGCGTGGAGGAACGCTGCTGCTCAACCCCGGCTGCACCCCGCTGGTCGCCGATCGCCTGGCGGTGGCGCGGATGACGCTCGTCGCGCCGCGCCTCACCTTGTGCGCCGAGGGGCCGGGGCTGGTGGAGGTGACCGGCGGACGGCTGCGCGGCGCGGCGCGGATCGCGGCGCCGGCGCTCGGTGGGACGATCGGCGACACCCCGCTCGCGCTCGCCGCCGACAACGCCCGGCTCGATCTCGCGACACGCGCCTTCGCGCTCTCCGGCGCGAACGCTCGCTTCGGCGCGGGCGAGGGCGCGACCCTGCTCGCCTTCCAGACGCTCGCCGGCACGCTCGACAAGGACGGCGCGCACGGAGATTTCACGGGCGGTGGCGCGCAGATCGGCACCGTGCCGCTCCGGCTCGACCAGAGCAACGGCGACTGGCGCTTCGCCGATGCCGTACTCCGCGCGCAAGGCGGCCTGCGCGTCTCCGATCGGGCGAGCGCCGCCTTGTGCCCCGAAACCGGCCATTTCACCGCCGACACCACCGATCGCCCGCGCTTCTGCCAACTCGATGCGCGCGGGGTGACACTCAGTCTGGCGGATAATCGCGTCACCGCGAGCGGCACGCTGCAAACCCCAGGCGCCGGCGTGCGCATCGCCGACGTGACGCTCACCCACGATCTCGGCAAGGCGAGCGGCCATGCCGAACTGTCGGTGCCCGGCGTGGCCTTCGGCCCCACGCTCCAGCCTGACGCGCTCACTCCCCTCACCTATGGCGTAATCTCGGCGGTGAACGGCACGGTGCGCGGCGAGGGGCAACTGAGCTGGCACGGCGACAAGGTCACCAGCGCCGGCACTTTCCGCACCCAGGGCGCGAGCCTCGCCGCCGCGTTCGGCCCGGTCCAGGGCTTGAGCGGCGAGATCCACTTCACCGATCTGCTGAAGCTGGAAAGCGCCCCCGGGCAGCACGTCACCATCGCAAGCGTGAACCCCGGCGTGCCGGTGACCGGCGGCGAGGTGCGCTATCAGACGCTGGAGGGCGCGCGGGTGCGCATCGAGGGCGGGCACTGGCCGTTCGCGGGTGGCGCGCTGGTGCTCGATCCGACCACGCTCGATTTCGCCGAGCGCGCCGAACGCCGGCTGACCTTCCATGTCGAAGGCGTCGACGCTGCCCAGTTCCTGCAAAGCTTCGACTTCAAGAATCTGAACGCGACCGGGGTGGTCGCCGGCACGCTGCCGATGCTGTTCGATGCACAAGGGGGTAGGATCATCGACGGCCATTTGAAGATGCGTCCCGGCGGCGGGACGATCGCCTATGTCGGCGAACTCTCGCAGCGCGACCTGGGTTTCTGGGGCAATCTTGCGTTCCAGTCGCTCAAGTCGCTTGCCTATCGCGAGCTGGAAGTGACGATGAACGGCCCCCTCGAAGGCGAGATGATCACCGAGATCCGCTTCGCCGGGGTGCGCCAGGGCAAGGGCGCCAAGAGCAATTTCCTGATCCGCCGGCTGCAACGCCTGCCGATCCTGTTCAACGTTCGCGTCCAGGCGCCGTTTCGGCAGTTGCTCGGCAGCGTGGCGGATCTGTACGATCCCAGCCGGTTGGTCGAGCGCAATCTCAACCAGCTGATCGAAGTCCAGCCGGGCGCCCCCGTTCAGCCGCCCGCAAGCGGCACCGTGCCACAAGGAGAACCGAAGTGAAAAAGCGGGTGATGGTGCTGGGTTTGATGATCAGCGGGGTTACGGGTGGCTGCGTGAACGTGGCCGCGCCCGATAAGCCGATCGTGATCAACCTCAACATCAACATCACTCAGCAAGTGGTGTATCGGCTTGATGGCCAGGCCAAGGAACTGATCCAGCAGAAACCGGGAATTTTTTAGATGCGCAAGATAATCGCCTTCCTGACGATCGCCGGCCTCGCCGCCGCCACCCCCGCGCTCGCTCAGCGCGACCCGGCCTATGCCGCCGCGCGCGCCGCGGGGCAGGTGGGCGAGCAGCCCGATGGTTATCTGGGGATCGTCGGCGCGCCCAGCGACGCGCTGCGCCGGATGGTCGCCGACATCAACCTGCAGCGCAAGGCGGCCTATGCCGAGAGCGCCAAGGACGGCTCGACGGTCGAGCAATTCGCCTTCGTCTCGGGCTGCAACCTGATCGCCAAGACCGCGCCGGGCGAGAAATACCGCACGCCCGGTGGCGAGTGGAAGACGCGCACCGCCGCCCCGCCGGAGCGCGATCCACGCTGTTTGTAGCAGCGGGTGGTTCCCGGTTGATCCACCCACCCGAACCCAGTTTCGGGTAAGCAGTCCCCCGGACTGCTTAGGTCATGCCGGGGGCATGACCGACCCGAAACTCTTCCAGGGAGGGGCTCATAGAGGAATGACCGGCCCTCCCCCCTCCCTGGAAGGGAGGGGCCGGGGGTGGGTCGAAGCAGCGCGCCGCCCTGGCAACGCCAGCCCCAAACCGTGCTCCAACCCACCCCGGTTGACTCGCTCTGTCACCCTTTCTAAACGGGCGCCGCGACGGGGGTAGTCACACAAACGTCGCATGACGAGGCGCCCGCCCAGGCATCTGCCGGGCGGCGTTTTTATACCAGGAAGAGAATGCGCGCGTTGGCTGACGATCGCCAGAACCGACCTGACGAGCTTGACGCCCGTATTGCGCGCGCCAAGACCGAGGCCGGTATCGGCGTGACCAACAACGCCGCCCGCGCCGAAGGGCGCGGCTGGGCGATCGGGATCGAATTCGTCGGCGCGGTGCTGGTTTCGGCGGCGCTCGGCTGGGCGATCGATACCTATGCCGGGCTCGGCACGCGCCCCTGGGCGATGGTGGTGTTGCTGCTGCTCGGCTTCGCCGCCGGCACCCGCCGGGCGATGCAAACCTCGGCGCAGTTCGACGCCGACACCAGCGAGGATAAGAGGTAAGCCTTGGCCAGCCCAATGCATCAGTTCACGGTCAACAAGCTTCACCCGATCAACATCGGGGGCTTCGACGCGTCGTTCACCAACTCGTCGCTGTGGATGCTGGTCGCGCTGGCCGCCGTCTCGATCTTCCTGTTCGTCGGCACCGCCCGGCCGCAGCTGGTCCCCAGCCGCTGGCAGGCAGCGGTCGAATATATCTATGATTTCGTAAGAAACATGCTCGATACCAATGTCGGGCCGGAAGGGCGCGCCTACGCCCCGCTGATCTTCTCGATCTTCCTGTTCGTGCTCGCTTGTAACCTGCTCGGATTGATTCCCTGGGTTGGCGCGTTCACCCCGACCAGCCATGTCGCCGTCACCTTCGGTCTGGCCATGATCGTATTCGTCACGGTGGTCGTGGTCGGCTTCCTGCGCCATGGGCTGCACTTCTTCTCGCTGTTCTGGCCGCACGGCACCAATGTCGCGCTCGGCGCCTTCGTGTTCGTGATCGAGTTCCTCTCGTTCCTGTCGCGCCCCTTCACCCTCGCGATCCGGTTGTTCGCCAACATGACCGCGGGGCACGTGCTGCTCCAGGTGTTCGGCACTTTCGTCGTCGCGCTTGGATCGTTCGGCGCGCTGCCGTTCGTGTTCGGGCTGCTGCCGCTGGGCGTCAACATCGCGCTGTCGGCGCTCGAGGTGCTGATCGCGGTGGTGCAGGCCTATGTTTTCGCGCTGCTCGCGTCGATCTACCTCAATGACGCAATCAACCTTCACTAAACTTTGCCAACGGAAAGGGTTTTCTCATGGACGTCGCAACTGCTGCTAAGATCGGTGCCGGCCTCGCCGCGATGGGCGCGGGCCTCGCCGCGATCGGCGTGGGCTCGATCTTCGGCCAATATCTGAACGGCGCGCTGCGCAACCCGGAAGCCGATGCCAAGATGGGCGGCCGCCTGATCTTCGGCTTCGCGGTGACCGAAGCGCTCGGCCTGATCGCGGCGGTCGTCGCGCTCGCGCTCGCCTTCTCGTAAGGCTTTCCTTTCGCATTCGGTGAAGTGGCGGGATCATGCCTCAATTTGACTTTGCGAACGTCTTCTGGCCGCAGCTGATCTGGCTCGCGATCTTTTTCGCGATCCTCTATTTCGGCGTTGTCCAGCTCACCTTGCCCAAGCTTGGCAAGGTGATGAACGCGCGCGAGGATCAGGTGAAGGGCGATCTTGTCACCGCCGAAAGCGCCAAGGCCGAGGCCGACAGGCTGAAGGCCGATTATGATAGCGGCGTCGCCGCCGCCCAGGATCGGGCGCGCGCGATGCTCGGCACGGCGCGCGGCGATGCGGCCAAGGCGCTCGAAGGCCGGCTCGCCGAGGCGGGTGCGGCGATCGAGGCCAAGGCGACCGCCGCCCAGGCCGAGCTGGACGCGGCGCGCGCTCGGGCGCTCGCCGAGATCGAAGGCGTCGCCGCCGAAGCCGCGGCGGCGATCGTCGAAAAGCTGACCGGCGCCCGCCCCGCCCCGGCCGAGGCCGAAGCCGCGACCCGCGCGGCGCTCGCGGCCTGAGGGAGACGCACGATGCTTTATGCGCTCACCGTCGCGGTCGAAGGCGGCCACGCCAAGGCAACTTTGCTCGGGCTCGACTCCGAAGGCTGGGTCTATGTCGGGCTCACCATTTTCCTGCTGCTCGCGATTTTCGTCGGCAAGGCGCCGCAGAAGATCGTGGAGGCGCTTGACGGGCGCATCGCCGAAACGCGCCGCCAACTCGACGAGGCCAGGGCGATCCGCGCCGAGGCCGAGGCGCTGCTGAACGACGCGCGCGCCCGCACCCAGGCAAGCGCCGGCGACGCCGCTGCGATCGTCGCGCAGGCCGAGGCCGACGCCAAGGCGATGCTCGCCAAGGCCGAAGGCGACGCCGCCGAGCTGATCGCCCGCCGCAGCAAGATGGCCGAGGACAAGATCGCCGCCGCCGAACGCGGCGCGCTCGCCGAAGTCCGCGCCCAGGCAGCGCAGGCGGCAACCCGCGCGGCTGCGGATCTGATCGGCGCGCGGTATGGCGCCGAAGCCGACAAGGCACTGGTTGATCGCGCCATCGCCGGGATCGCGCGCCCGAATTAACTCGGCTCGGCGCAACCGTTACACACTGCGACACTTAATCGCTGTTGCTTGTTAACAACATTGGTCAAGCTTCCTGCCGTCGACTCAAGTCGTCGGTATGGATTGAGGCTGCGCATGAAGCTGTTTGTCACCGCTGCAACTATCGCAATTCTGGCCGTCCCGGCGGCGGCGCAACAGGCGGGCGCGGTGACGCCGTCGGCCAATGCTGCGGCCGGCGGCACTACGGCAACCACGCCCGCCGCGTCGCTCACGCTCGACACCCCGCTCGAAGCGCTGGTGGCGAATCCTAAAGCCAAGGCGGTGCTCGATCAGGTGCTGCAGACGGACATCACCCAGAATCCTTTTTACGAGCAGATCAAGGTGATGAGCTTCAACCAGATCCAGCCGCTCTCGAACGGCCAGCTGAGTGACGAAACGCTGAAAAAGATCGGCGAGGGGCTCGCGGCGATCAAATAGGCTGAGGCGCGTCGGCGCCACGATCGACGAGGTCGCTCTGGCGGTGCCGGGGCGGCTTTCGTTTTTTGGAGCGCGGGGAACGGCGCTCCCTCGCGCGATCGTCGCACACCGAACTGGTCGCCGCGCGCCTTGACGAGCACCCGCCCCCCGCGCCACTAGCGCGCATGGCTGATCTCGACCCTCATGGTTTCAAACGGCGCGGCGTGCTGTTCGTGCTCTCCTCGCCTTCGGGCGCGGGCAAATCCACCATCGCGCGCAAGATGCTCGAGGAAGAGCCCAACCTCGCCATGTCGGTGTCCGCCACCACCCGCGCGATCCGGCCGGGCGAGGAAGACGGGGTCGATTATCATTTCGTCTCGCTCGATCGTTTCCGCGCGATGGTCGCGGCGAACGAATTTCTCGAATGGGCGCATGTTTTCGGCCATCGTTATGGCACGCCGCGCGCGCAGGTGGAAGCGATGCTGAGCCAGGGCAAGGACGTGCTGTTCGACATCGACTGGCAGGGCGCGCAGCAATTGTTCCAGATCGCTGGCGGCGACGTGGTGCGCGTGTTCATCCTGCCGCCCTCGATGGAGGAGCTGCGCGATCGGCTGGAAAAGCGCGCGACCGATTCGGCCGAGGTGATCGACGCGCGGATGCAGCGCGCCGCCGCCGAGATCAGCCATTGGGACGGCTATGACTATGTGCTGGTCAACGACGATGTGCAGGCCTGCTACGCGCAGGTGAAGAACATTCTCGCCGCCGAGCGGTTGAAGCGCTCACGCCAGACCGGGCTGATCGGCTTCGTCCGTGGCCTGATGAAGCGTGGCGAGCACGCCTAGGCGCTAGCCGGCCAGAGCGAGGAACCGAACCGCCGCCTCATAATCGCGCCGCCGCGCCGCCTTGGCCTGGAGCGCGAGATCGTCATCGCCCCATTGCTCGGCCTGCCATTCCTCGTCGATCGTGGCGGCGAGCCAAAGCTGCTCCGCCCCCGCCGCCCCGTCCGCGAGCGCGAGGGCGCCCACCAACGTACCGGTGATCGTCCCGATCGGGGAGAGCGCGGCGAGGGCGAAGGGCGGGTAAGCGGCGATCGCCGCGCCGAGCCGGGCCACCGTCTCCGCTGGCTGCGCACGGTGCATCACGCCCGAAGTCACGACGAATTCGACGCCGAATGCCCGCCGCGCCCAATCGAGCAGCGGATCCCACGCGGCCGCCTGGCGCGCGACGAGTTCAGCGGGGCCATCGGCGCGGTAATAGAGCAGATCACTCTCGCCATAGACCGCCAAGCCCGCGGCGAACGCGGCTGGGTCGCGCGCGACCCGGTCGATCGCCGCATTGGCGAGCCCGGTCAGCGGCATCGCGCGCGGGTCGAGCGTCTCGCCCACGCCGCGCCATTCGTCCGCCACCGCCTCGGCGAGCGCGGGGGTCGGCAGCATCAGCGCCGCCCGTCCTGGGGTGCGCACCGGCTTGTCGTCGAGCCGGATGCCGCCTTCCACGACATGGACCTCGCGCCAAAAACGCTTCATTGCTCGCTCCGCCAGCGCCGCGCGAGCGCACGCGGCACCACCCCCAGCACCCACAGGGCGGCGATCACCAGCGCGATACCCACCACCTTGCCCAGCGTCTCCTCCGCCCGCGCCGCGAGGACCAGCCCCAGGCACGCACCCACCAGCGCGCCGATCTGGACGAGCGAGATCAGCAGGAAGCGCCCACGCGCCGGATCGCTCATGCCAGCATCGCCGAAAGCTCGCCGACATCCTCGGCCACCGCCACCGCGCCAGCGGCGACCAGCTCATCATTTGGGTGATAGCCCCACCCGACGCCGATCGCGCGCACCCCCGCGCTCACCGCCATCGCCATGTCGAAGCTGGTGTCGCCGATCATCACCGCGTCCCCGGCGGCGACCCCCACTTCGGCGAGCGCCGCCTCGATCATCGCCGGATGCGGCTTGCTCGGGTGGCGATCGGCGGTTTGCAGCGTCACGAAATGGCCGGCAATGCCGTGATGCGCGAGGATATGCGCGAGCCCACGATCCGATTTCCCTGTCGCCACCCCCAGCCGCCAACCCTGCGCCGAGAGTGTCTCGAGCAGCTCGGCGATGCCCGGATAAAGCGGCTCGGCACCGATCGTGCCGGCACTGCGCAGCTCAAAGAACGCCGCGCGATATCGTGCCACCAGCGCCTCGTGCAGCGTGCCACCGGCATCGGGCAACAGCGATCGGATCACCTCCGCGAGGCTCAGCCCCACCTGGCGGCGGACAATCGCCCGCGGCGGCGGCGCAAGGCCGACATCGCCAAAGGCTCGCTCCATGGCCGAGCAAATGTGATGCTGGCTGTCGACGAGCGTACCGTCACAATCGAAAAGCGCGAGGCGAACGGGGGCGGCGGGCATCGCCAACGCTTAGCCACGCCGCCCCCCGCTGGAAAGCCTTCAGCCGATATCGAGCACCAGCGTGCCCGCCACCTTGCCGCTGGTGAGCTTGGCATGCGCGGCGCCGGCATAGGCCAGCGCGAACCGCTCGGGATCAAGCAGCGGTTTCAATTGAACCACCCCGGGTTTGCCGGAGGCCCCAACTCCTGAGAGGAAGGGGCCGATATGAGCAAGACTACCAACAGATATGCGCCCGAGGTCCGCGAGCGAGCGGTTCGGACGGTGCTGGATCATGAGTAGGATCACAGCTCCCGTTGGGCGGCGGGGGTGCGCCGGATCTTCGCCGAGTTCCTGAACGGGTGCAGCGCGCGCCAGATCGCGCAAGCGCTGAACGCCGAAGCCGTGCCGGCACCTGACGGCCGGAAATGGGGCGCTAGCACGATCAACGGCGATGTCCGCCGCGGCACCGGCATCCCGCCCAACGCGCTCTATGACGGGCGAATCGTCTATAACCGCCAACGGTTCGACAAGCACCGGGAAAGCCGCCGGCGCGTGGCGCGCCTCAACCCGCGCGAGGAATGGACCGAGGACGCCGCGCCCGAGCTGCGCATCGTCGACGCGGCCGACTTCGCGGCGGTGCAGGCGCGGTTCGCCGAGCTGCAGGCAGTGCCCCTCGCCCAGCAGCGTCGGCCCAAGCGGTTGCTTTCGGGGCTGGTGACGTGCGGGGTGTGCGGCGACAGTTACATCGTGACCAACGTCCGGCATTGGGGCTGCGGCAACCACCGCGCCGGCAAGGGGTGCGCGAATAACCGCGTGATCTCTACGGCCGAGCTGGATCGCCGCGTGCTCGGCGCACTGGCCGAGCGGATGCTCGCGCCGGAGATCGTCGAAGCGTGGCTCGCCGAGCTGCGCGCCGAGCTGGAGCGCGATCGCCGCGCCAGGCTGCGTGAGCAGGGACGATTGGAGCGCAATCGCGCGCGCGCCGCCGAGAAGGTGGAGCGGCTGCTCGATGCGATCGCTGATGGACTAGGGGCGCTGGCTGATCTGAAGCCTAGATTGCTCGAGGCGATAGGGGAGCGCGACAGGCTCGCCGCCCAGCTCGCGGAGGATCAGGCGGAAGCCGAGATCGCGGTGCATCCGGGAATCGTCGAAGTCTTCCGACGCCAGCTGGCCGATCTGGAGGGCGCCATGATCGACGACGCAACTGGCGAGGCCAGGGCGGCGATCCGAGCGATGATAGAGAATGTGCGTGCGATGCCGCGCCCCGAAGGACCAGGCCTAGACTTGACCCTCACCGGACGCCTTGCGGCCATCCTCCAAACGGCAACCACCGGCCATGCCGAGGGCAAAGCCGGTGGACTGACAACGCTGGTTGCGGGGGCAGGATTTGAACCTGCGGCCTTCAGGTTATGAGCCTGACGAGCTACCGGGCTGCTCCACCCCGCGTCAAGAAAACGGGCCCAAGGCGGGCTGTGCATTGTGAATGGGTTTTAACACAGCACCAGCTTCAATGCCTGGCGACGACCTACTCTTCCGGTGCTTAGGCAACAGTACCATCGGCGCAGTCAGGTTTCACGGCCGAGTTCGGGATGGGATCGGGTGGTTCACTGGCGCTATAGCCACCAGGCAATGAAGCGGGTGCCGTGTTTCTTTAAGATCGTGCACTCAACCTTGCGAGAGTGTCGTACCAACATTGTCATTGATGGTGGGACACTCAAGCGCGAATAGAGCAATTAGTATCGGTTAGCTCCACGCGTTACCGCGCTTCCACATCCGATCTATCAAGGTCATGGTCTCTGACCGCTCTATGAAATCTTATCTCGAGGGAGGCTTCCCGCTTAGATGCTTTCAGCGGTTATCCCGTCCATACATAGCTACCCTGCTGCGCCGTTGGCACGACGACAGGTACACCAGAGGTATGTTCAACCCGGTCCTCTCGTACTAGGGTCAACTCCTCTCAAATTTCGACGCCCACGGCAGATAGGGACCAAACTGTCTCGCGACGTTCTGAACCCAGCTCACGTACCACTTTAATTGGCGAACAGCCAAACCCTTGGGACCTTCTCCAGCCCCAGGATGTGGTGAGTCGACATCGAGGTGCCGAACACCGCCGTCGCTATGGACGCTTGGGCGGTACTAGCCTGTTATCCCCAGAGTAACTTTTGTCAGATGATCTTTGGCCGCATCTAATGCGGACCAGCGGTTCACTATGCTCTGCTTTCGCATCTGCTCGACATTCACGTCTTGCAGTCAAGCTAGCTTATGCCATTACACAACCGGCACGGTTTCCATTCGCGCCTAGCTAACCTTTGTAGGCTCCTCCGCTACTTTTTAGGAGGATAGCGCCCCACTAAAACTGCCCACCACACACTGTCTCCTCTGTGTTATCAGAAGGTTAGGAACTGCCGAGTGTAAGAGTGGTATTTCATATTTCGAGTCCATATTCCCCGAAAGGAATACTTCAACCTCTCCCACCTATGCTACGCATACACTCCGCAGCCCCAATATGAAGCTACAGTAAAGCTTCTGGGGTCTTTTCGTCTAACCACGGGTAACCGGCATCTTCACCGGTATTGTATTTTCACCGAGCAAGTCCTCGAGACAGTTCTCCAGTCATTACGCCATTCGTGCACGTCTGAACTTCATGTGTCTTTAGTGTGGAGCGTGCAAACCTCCACAGACGCTTCCCTTGTTACCAAGGGCACTGACTATACCTTCATCTGAATTTTCATAAACGACAGAATGTCTTTCTGTGAATACTTCCGTTTACCGCTTCCATTCATACTGAATGCGATAGGAAGTATCTTCCGTAATCCTTGAGTAGTGATGTGTTCATTCTTTTTCATAATGAGACACACCTCTTTCAATGCTTTGACGTCACGTTGCTTGCTTGAAAGCAGTGGGTACCGTTCAAAGTGAGGAATTACTTTTTCAAGTAAGTCATCGAGTCGACGCACTTCATATTTGATAGTGTTGTCGACTATTCCGTCGCGCATAAAGCCGCATCCAAAATACTTTTGCATAATGAAGAGCTGTTGTGCGCGATTACGATTTTGACTCACCGAAAAACTTGGTTTTGTCTCCCACCCAACGAGGAATCGTGGGCGTTTGGTGAATGATACTGAAAAGCATCCTTCACCGTCTGCAAAACCAGAAATATACTCTGCAACGCTTCTGTTTTTCAGAGCCGGCGTGTTATGGAGGTGTCTCATACCTATAGGGTACAGCACCTCCATCGTAGTCACCACTAACTAGTGGGGACTACAGTCGATACGGGGTCAATCCTTCATAATTACACTTAGGACGACTTCCCACGGTATTACCCTCATTCATTTCGAATGAGGGCTCCACCGTTATGAGCCGGATTTGTTACCCTCGTCACCGAGAGCACTGGCAGTTCACCTACCAGACAAGGAATTACGCTACCTTAGGACGATTATAGTTATCGCCGACATTCACCAGGGCTTATGTAGATCAGCATGCACCTTGCGGCGCATACCCCCCACATTTGACCTTCTGGCATTGGTCAGGCGTCACCCCCTATACATCCTCTTGCGAGTTCGCAGGGAGCTGTGTTTTTGGTAAACAGTTGCCAGAGAAACTTTCGCTGCGGCCCCGCCTTGAAGGCGGGGCAGGCCTTATCCCGAAGTTACGGCCGCTTTTTTGCCGAGTTCCTTGAGGACCTCTCACTCGTTCGTCTTGGGCTACTCGCCCTGATCACCTGTGTTGGTTTGCGGTACGGATGACATGATGTTAAGCGTAGAAGTTTTTCTCGGAAGCGTGCTCCACACTCTCTCCTCTGGTTGCCCAGAAAATTGCCGTGTCGCTTGGAGAATGCGTAGGCCGGATTTTCCTAGCCTACCTCCTCACGACCTGGACGCAAATCCAGTAATGCGCAGTGTGTACTACACTCCGTTGCTCCTTCGCCATCATGTCGAGTCATGGAATAGTAACCATGTGTCCATCGGGTGCGGCTTTCGCCATCCCCTTAGGCCCGACTAACCCGCGGTTGATCGACAGTGCCGCGGAAACCTTGATCTTTCGACGTGCGGGGTTCTCACCCGCATTGCGGTTACTTGTGCCTGCATTCTCACTTCCAAACGCTCCAGTATGGGTCACCCCTTTACCTTCATCGCGGATTGGAACGCTCTCCTACCAATCGTGTCCGCCGGAGCGGTCACGAGTCCTCAGTGTCGGTACTATGCTTAGCCCCGATTATCTTCGGCGCAGAAATTCTCGATGAGTGAGCTGTTACGCTTTCTTTGAAGGGTGGCTGCTTCTAAGCCAACCTCCTCACTGTCATAGAATTTCCACCTCCTTAAGATGCACTTAGCATAGATTTAGGGACCTTAACTTGAGATCTAGGCTCTTCCCTTCTCGACCAATGGAGCTTCGCCCCCATGGTCTAACTGCCTCGTCGTACTACTCGGTATTCGGAGTTTGATAGAAGTGACGAGATTGCTCCCTGTTCACCTCTTCCAGTGCTCTACCCCCGAGGGTTAATACGAGACGCCAGCCCAAAAGCTGTTTCGGAGAGAACCAGCTATCACGAAGTTCGATTAGCTTTTCACTCCTTACCACAAGTCATCCCAAGGCGTTAAACGACCAACGGGTTCGGGCCTCCCGTGGACTTTCGTCCACGTTCACCCTGCTCATGGCAAGCTCACCTCGCTTCGGGTCATATGCATACGACTATCGCGCTTTTAACGCTCGGTTTCCCTACGACTCCGGGGGTTGACCCCTTAGTCATGCGCCACATGCATACACTCGCAGGCTCATTCTTCAATAGGCACGCCGTCGAGGTCTAGGACCTCTTCGACTCTTTGTAGATGTATGGTTTCAGATCTATTTCACTCCCCTTATCGGGGTTCTTTTCACCTTTCCCTCACGGTACTAGTTCACTATCGATCTCTACACGTATTTAGCCTTACCGGTTAGTTCCGGTAGCTTCATCCAAGCTATTCGTGTCTCGGATTACTCA
>LWDJ01000009.1 GCA_002083435.1 Proteobacteria bacterium SG_bin6
AGAGCCCGACCAGATAGATCAGCTCGTTCGCGCCGTGCTGGCCGAAGGTTGTCACCGCGAGGGCGTAGCAGGGGTCGGGCAGCACGCCGCCGTTCACCAGCGCGAAGGCGACGTCATAGGCGACCGCTTCCTCGGGCGAGAGGTCGCGCGGTTTTACCCCGGCGCAGAGTTCGGACAGGCGCGCGGCGCTCATCCCCTCGCGCTCGGCGACGGCGATGTGCGCGTAGAGCTCATAGGCCGCGTCGAAATGCGCGCCGGTGACCAGGATCGCGATCTGGCGCGCGGGATCGGGCAGGCTGGCGCCGATCGACATCGCCTTGGTCAGCTCCCACACCGCCTTGCCGTAAACCGGCTCGTGCAGCCACGGATTCCATGGCCCGCACAGCGATCCGTTCGCGTCGATCGTCTTGAAATCGTTGAAGTTGGTCGCGATGCCGGCCTTCATATCCTCATAAAGCGGCTTTTGCGCGTCGGTCAGCTCGGATGGTTTGATCAGCGGCAGGCGCATGGCGTTCTCCTCAAGCTCCCCCCCCGCGCGGCACCCCGTACCGCCTTGTGGCGGCGAAATGCGAAAGAAGCGAGACAGGCGCCGCCGATACGCTACAGCGGGGCCGTGCTGCGTCGCCTGATTTTGACCGATTTCCGCAACCATCCAGCGCTGAGCCTGGCGCCCGCGCCGGGCTTTGTCGTGCTGACGGGCGAGAATGGCGACGGCAAGACCAATGTGCTGGAGGCGGTGTCGCTGCTCGCGCCCGGCCGGGGCTTGCGCGGCGTGCGGCTGGGCGAGGTCGCGCGGCAGGGCGGGGCGGGGGGCTTTGGCGTCGCGGCGACCTTGGGCGACGGGGTCGAGCTGGCGACCGGCACCCAGCCGGCGGCCCCCGAGCGGCGGCTGGTGCGGATCCAGGGCGCGGCGGCGGCGGCGACCGCGCTCGCCGATTGGCTGACGGTGTTGTGGCTGACCCCGGCGATGGACCGGCTGTTCGTGGAGGCCGCGGGCGACCGCCGCCGCTTCCTCGATCGGCTGACGCTCGCGCTGTTCCCCGCCCATGCGACGCACGCGACCCGCTACGAAGCGGCGATGCGCGCGCGCAACCGGCTGCTGGCGGATCTGGCGGCGGGCGGACGGCCCGATCCGGCATGGCTCGCCGCGCTCGAGGCGCAAATGGCCGAGCATGGCGCGGCACTCGACGCGGGACGGCGCGAGCTGGTCGCGGCGCTGTCCGAGCGGGTCGCGGCGGTGCCCGAGGGCGTCTTCGCGCGGGCCGGGATTGGCCTGGCAGGGGATGGCGCGGGCGATTTGGCGGCCCGGCTGGCGGCAGGGCGGCGGCGCGACGCGGCGGCGGGGCGCGCGCTCGATGGACCGCACCGCGCCGATCTTTCCGTCACACATCTGGGCAAAGGGCAGGCCGCGGCGCTGTGCTCCACGGGCGAGCAGAAGGCGCTGCTGCTCGGCATCGTCCTCGCCCATGCCGAACTGGTCGCCGAGCGCCGCGGGGCGCCGCCGGTGCTCCTCCTCGACGAGGTCGCCGCCCATCTCGACCCCCGCCGCCGCGCCGCGCTGTTCGAGCGGCTGGAGGGGCGCGGGCAGGTGTGGATGACCGGCACCGAACCGGCGCTGTTTCAGGACGTTAGCGGCAGTTTGCTGGCGCTTCCCCTGTAGTCGCAGATGGTTGCATCACGGAGCGCTCGATGGGTAGAATGATACGATGAATGCCGATGCCAAGCGCTCGCAGCTCCTCGATCGGCTCGCCGATCATGTCCTGGCCGAGGGGCTGGCGGGGGCGAGCCTGCGCCCGCTCGCCAAAGCAGCGGGCACCAGCGATCGGATGTTGCTCTATTATTTCGCGGATAAGGCGGCATTGATCGAGGGGGTGCTGGCGCGCATCGCCGAGCGGTTCACGCCGATCCTCGATGGTCTCGCGCCGCCCGAGCCCCGCGCGCCCGAGGCGCTGATCGCGGTGCTGCCCGGCTTGCTCGCCGCGCCGTCGCTCCAGCCCTACATGGCCGTATGGCTTGAAATGGCGGCGCTCTCGGCGCGCGGCGATCAGGGCTGTCGCACCGCGGCGAGCGCGATCAGGCGCCAGTTCCTCGCCTGGATCGTGGATCGACTGGCCTTGGCGGAGCCCGAGCGCGGCACCGTCGCCGCGCGGCTGTTCCAGCAGATCGAGGGCGCGGCGGTGCTCAACGCCATCGGGCTGGACGACGTGGTCGCCCGGGCGATGGTGTGATTCAGGCGGCGGGGCGGCGCACGAACCCCAGTATCAGCGCGACCCCGATCGCCCAGAGCAGCGTGCCAGCGACCGCCTTCGCATCTGCGATGTCGCTTGCGTAAATCCACGGCGCGAAGCCGATCACCAGCCCGTCGATCGTCACCGCGGTGCCGCAGACCAGCGCGGTCGCTTCCACGGTCGCGGTGCGTGGCAGCCCGGCGAGGCGGGTGATAAGCGGGATCAGCGGCCAGGTGCCGACCACGGTGAGCGCATAGAATCCCGCGAGTGACAGGGGATTGTCCAGCCAGCCGCCGCCAACGGCCAGGCGCAGGACCAGCACGCCGAGTGCCCACAGCACTAGGCCGATGAAGATCAGGCTGGGGGTTGAGCGGGCGGGGCTGGCAGGGGCGGCAAAGCTGTTCATAACGCGACTCCCGGAAGTGTAGCGATTGCTACATAACTGAGTTGCATGACGGGCGCTACAACAAACTAGCCACTGTTGCGCAGCGCGGTCGCGATGGCGTTGATCGACAGCTGGATGCCCTCGGCGATGCGCGGATCGTCTTCGCCGCCGCGGTGGCGTTTCAGCAGCTCGATCTGGAGCAGGTTGAGCGGCTCGATATAGGGCAGGCGCAGTCGGATCGACTGGGCTAGCGCCGGGCTATGTTCGAGCAGCCCCGCCTGGCCGGTGATCCGCAACAGCGCGTCGCGCGTGCGTTGCCACTCGTCGCGAATCCGGCCGAAGATCGCCTGCGCCGCCGCCTGATCTTCGGCAAGCGCAACATAGCGCGCGGCGATCGCCATGTCCGACTTGGCCAGCACCATTTCCAGATTGCCGAGCGTCGCGCGGAGGAACGGCCAAGCCCGCGCCATTTCGGCGAGCTGCCCGTGGTCGCTCTCGGCAAGCGCGGTGCCGACGCCGTACCAGCCGGGTAGCATCACCCGCGCCTGCGCCCAGCTGAACACCCAGGGGATGGCGCGCAAATCCTCGATCGCGTCGGATTTGGTCCGGCTCGCCGGGCGCGAACCGATCTTCAAGGTCGCGATCTCAGCGATCGGCGTTACCTGGCGGAAGAAGGCACGGAAGCCGGGGTCCGCATAAACCAGCGTGCGATAAGCATCGAACGCGCGCGCTGAAAGCGCATCCATCGCCGCTCCGAAACGCGCCGCCTCCGCCGGCGCGGGCGCGGCGGGGTCGAGCGAGGCGAGCAGGGTAGCGGCGGCGATCGCCTCCAAATTGGTCGCCGCGCTTTCGCGGGTGCCATATTTCCCGGCGATCACCTCGCCCTGTTCGGTGATGCGGATGCGCCCCTGCACCGTGCCCGGCGGCTGGCCGAGGACCGCCGCGAACGATGATCCGCCGCCGCGCCCCACGGCGCCGCCGCGGCCATGGAACAGCTGCATCGGCACGCTGGCCGCCGCGAACACGTCGCGCAGCGCCTCGCTGGCGCGGTGCAGCGACCAGACCGAGGTCAGATAACCGCCATCCTTGTTCGAATCCGAATAGCCGAGCATCACCTCCTGACGACCGCGCGCCTGTGCCCACTCGGCGGTCTCGCCCAGCGCGAGCCAGTCGCGCATGATTGCGGGCGCGGCGGTGAGGTCGTCGATCGTCTCGAATAGCGGCACCGCCATGATCGCGGGCGGCTCGCCCGGGCGATAGAGCCCCGCTTCTTTGAGCAGCAGCTGCACCTCAAGCAGATCCGACACCGATTTCGCCATCGAGACGATGTAGCTGGTGATCGCCCGCCGGCCGTAGCGGGCATGGGCGGCGGCGGCGGCCCGAAGGATTGCGAGCTCGCTCTCGGTTTCCGCGGAATAGGCGGCTAGCGGGGTCGCGAGCAGGCGCGGGCTCGCCAGTTCGCGGCGAAGCAGCGCGACCCGCGCGGCCTCGTCAAGCGCCCCGTAATCGGCCTTGATCCCGGCTGCGCGGAGCAATTCGCCAACGACGCGCTCATGCACCGCGCTGTTTTGGCGCAGATCGAGCGTCGCGCCGTGGAAGCCGAACAGTTCGACCGCGCGGATTAGTCGCCCCAGCGCGCCGCCCCCGGCAAGAACCCCGCCGTCTGCCCCCAGCGACTTGGCGAGCGCTTTCAGATCCGCGCGCAATGCGTCGCAATCGGGGTAGCGGACGGCGGCGATGAGCGATGGGCGCGGCGGCGCGCGGCCGACCAGCTCGGCATAGGTCGCGGCCAACCGTGCATAGATGCCCGAAAGCGCGCGGCGATAGGGCTCGTCCGCCCGCGCCGCCGCATCGTCGCCGCTTGCCCCGGCGAGCGCCGCGAGTTCAGGCGTGACTGGGGCGAGCTCGGTCGAGACCGACAGCTCGGCACCCAGCGCGTGAACGCCTTCCAGATAATGGCCAAGCACCGTCTCCGCCCCGCGCGCGAGCGCCATGTGCAACGTCTCGGCGGTGACATAGGGGTTGCCGTCGCGGTCGCCTCCCACCCAGCTGCCGAGCTTCAGGAACGCGGGCGGCCGCTTGCCCAGCGCGCGCTCCCAGCGGGCATAGAGCGCGGGCAACGTGGGCAGGAACACGTCGGCGACATAGGCGCGCACCGTATCCACCTCATCCGCCACGAACAGTCGCTCGCGCCGCAGCGGGCGGGTTTGCCAGAGCAGCGCGATCTGGCGCGCGATTGCCGCCTCGATCGGATCGCCCTCCGGCGTTTCGGCAAGGCCCCGGTCGCGCAACTGCATCAGTTCGGAAATGCGGTTGCGGTGATCGATCATGCTTTTGCGCCGCACCTCGGTCGGGTGCGCGGTGAGCACCGGGGCGATCAGGGCGCCATCGAGCAATTGCGTGATCGCGGTATCGTCCACGCCGGCAGCGTGCAGCCGGGCGAGTGCCTGGGGCACGTCCGCGCCGGGCTCGGCGGCGACGCCCTGGCGATCCTCGGCCAGATTGGCGAGCATCGAGAACAGCATGAAGCCGCGCACGAAGGCGAGCGTTTCATCAAGGCTGAGCGCTTCGAGCCCCGCGCCCAGCGGTCGGTCACTGCCGCGATGCCGCTCGACCGAGGCGCTACGGATCGCCTCGGTGCGCGCGTAGAGCGCGTCGCCGCCATAATGGCGGATCACGTCGCCCAGCAACCTCCCCAGGAAGCGGATATCGGGGTTCTGCGCGATGGGGGCGGAGTCGTTCACGCCCGCTATGCTGCGCTGCGGCAAGAGCCGGGTCAACCGCCCCAGCTCACCCGCCACACCGTATTGCCGACATCGTCCGCGACGAGCAGCGCGCCGCCGCGATCGACCGCAACCCCCACCGGCCGGCCATGCGCCTGGCCGCCGTCGATGAAGCCGGTCAGGAAATCCTGCGCCTTGCCGCTTGGCCGGCCATTGGCGAAGGGGACGAACACGACCTTGTACCCGCTCGGCCGGCTGCGGTTCCAGCTGCCATGCTCGCCAATGAACGCACCGCCGCGATAGGGCGGGGGGAAGGCGCCGGCGGTATAGAAATCAAGGCCGAGCGCCGCGACATGGCTGCCAAGCGCGTAATCGGGCGCGATCGCGCTCTTCACCAGATCGGGCCGCTGCGGCTGCACCCGCACGTCCACATGCCGGCCCCAATAGCTATAGGGCCAGCCGTAAAAGCCACCGGGGCGAATGCTGGTGAGGTAATCGGGCGAGGCATCGGGGCCGATTTCATCGCGCTCGTTGGCGACCACCCACAAAGTGTTGCTCCCCGGGTAGAAACGCGGCGAATTAGGGTTGCGCAGGCCGCCCGCGAAGACTCGCGCGGCGCCGGTCGCGCGGTCGATTTCCCACACCGCGGCGCGACCATGTTCTGCCTCGATACCGTTCTCGCCGACATTGCTGTTCGAGCCGACCGTCGCATAGAGCTTCGCGCCATCAGGGCTGGCGGTGAGGCTCTTGGTCCAATGGTGGTTGTAGGGACCGCCAGGCAGCGGCGCGACCGGGGTGCCAGGCGCGGTGATCCGGGTTTCCCCGGTCACATAGGGGTAACGGACGACGCCATCGGTGTTGGCGACGTATAAATCGCCTTCCACCAGCACCACACCGAACGGCGAGTTGAGATGGTCGAGGAATACCGTGCGCCCTTCCGCTACGCCATCGCCATTCGCGTCGCGGATCAGGGTGATGCGGTTGCTCGGCTCGGCGCCAGGCGAGGGATCGGCGCCGGAGGCAAGTCCTTCAAGCCAGCCGCGGATCGGTTCCTTGGGCCGGTCGACCGGCTCGCCGGGCTCGGGCGCCCGCGATTCCACGGCGAGGACATCGCCATTGGGCAGCACATAGACGAAGCGCGGGTGCGACAGCCCGCGTGCCAGCGCCTGCACGCGGAAGCCCGCTGGCGCCTTGGGCGTTTCGCCCTCGCGCCAGCCGACGATCCTGGCGATGTTGATCGAGGCGAGCAGCGGCTGGCGCGGCGCGGGGATGGTGGGGTTGGGGCCGATCTGGTCGGCTCGATCGCCCTCGCCACAGCCGGCGAGCAGCAGCGACAGCAGAAGCGCGCGCTGCTTCACCGTGCCACGCCCACGCCGTGGCGATAGACGAGATGCTGGCCGAGCCACCCGCTCACCAGCAGCAGCGCGACCGAGATCGCCGACAGCGCCAACCCCTCGGGCACCACCGAGGTCCAACCGTCGCGGCTATGAACCAAAATGTTTATCAGCTCGAGCAGCATCACGACGATATTGATGCCCATATGCCAAGGCGCGGCCCGCCGACGACGCACCGACCGGCTGCCGACATAGTCGGCAAGCCCCAGCAGGCCAGCAAGCGCGCCGGTGGCGAGCCCCGCCGTGATCAGCCAGGCGGAGAAGTTCGACCACATGATGAAGGTGGTCTGCGCATAGGCGATGTCGGTCAGCAGCGCGCCGACGAAGCAGACGATGGGGAAGGGGACCAGCATCGGATGCAGTGGATGGCCGAACAACGCGGCGGTCGAACGCGGGTGATCGGGAGCCTGCATGGCCTAAGGACGAACGGCACGGCGGGCGGTTCCGGCGATTTGTTCGCCGAGGAGGGGTGACAGGCCAATTACGGCCTGGCGTGTATGGCGAGCAGCCTAATCGACCGGTTCCCCCGCGAGCGCGGCGAGCGCCATGCGGTGGTGCAGCACGAAATGGCGTAGGTCGGGGAGTGCGATCACGCCGTCATCGGCGAAGCGATGGAGGCGGCGGCTCACCGTTTCGATGGTCAGCCCCAGCAGTCCCGCCATTTGCTGGCGCGAAAGCGGCAGGGCGATCGCCGTGCCCTCGGCTACGCCCGCGCGGTCGGCCAGGTCGAGCAACAGGCTCGCGACCCGTTCGGCGGCATTCTTGCGGCCGATTAGCAGCAGCCAGCGCCGGGCATTGTCTAGCTCGCCGAACAGCCGTTCGAGCAGCGCCTGCGCCGCTTTGCCCTCGCGTGCCATGAAGGCGGTGAACGCGTCGCGCGGCACCAGGCACAGGCTTGCCTCGCCGAGCGCGGTGACGCTGTGGGTCGCCGGCGCACCGAGCGGATTCCCGACGATGTCCCCCGGGCCGGCGACGCCCAGGATCAGCTCGCGGCCATCGGCGAGCGACGCGCTGAGCTTGAGTAGCCCTGTCCGCACCGTACCGACCGAGGTGACGCGCTCTCCCTCCCAGCTCAGGGTCGCGCCCGGCTGCAATTGGCGTACCCGACCGAGCCCCGCGAAATCATTCAGAGCATCGGGATGGAGCTGCGCGCAGATCGCGCTTGCCCGCCCCGAACAGTCGGTGCAGCGCGATGGCAGCGTGGCGGTACCGGGCATGCTCTCCCTCCTATCCCAGCGCGGAGACCAGGTCGCGCGCGCGCAGTGGTTTTTCCAGCACCGCCTCGAACCCGCAGGCGCGCGCCTCGTCGCGCAACCGCGCGTCGGGGAAACCCGTCATCGGGATCGCGCGCCCCTGCCAGCCGCCCTCGCGCATCGCCCGCAGCACCGACAGGCCATCGCCATCGGGCAAGCGATAGTCGCAGATCATGACGTCGAACGGGCTGTGGTCTCCGGCCATCGCGGATCGCGCGCCGGCGAATGCACGGACCTCATAGCCATGGCCCTGCAACAAAAGCTGGAACGAGCGGCGAACCTCCTCGTCGTCCTCGATCAGCATCAACTGCAACGCGGCGCCATCGGAACCCAAAGCTTGTCCCATCCACCTTGCCTCGCCTCAGCCGTGCATGAAAATGACAGAGGCGGCGGCCATCGTCGCTACGTAGTCTTCCGCAGCCCGCCGGATGTCGGCAAGAAAACCGGCAGGGTGATGATTGCATCAAGGCGACGTGAATAAAAAATCAAGTCAAGTCAAAGGCTAGCTCAAGTCACCTCAGCCCATACCCGCCGCGAAAGCGATGCGTAAAGCCTCTGAAAGGCTGCGAACCTCGAGCTTGGTCATCAGGTTGGCGCGGTGGACCTCGACCGTACGTGGCGAAATCCCAAGATCATAAGCGATAGTTTTGTTGGGCAGGCCTTTGGCAAGGCCGGCCAGCACGTCTCGTTCGCGCGCGGTTAGCGCCGCTAGCCGAACGCCCGCCGCGCGCGCGGCATCGGCCCCTTCGCCCGCCTGATCGACCAGCGCGAAGCCCGCCTCCAGCGCAGCCAGCAAGGCTGCCTTCTCGAACGGTTTTTCCAGGAAATCGACCGCGCCCGCCTTCATCGCCTGCACGGCGGTGGTGATGTCGCCGTGTCCGGTGAGCACGATCACCGGCAAGGTGATACCGCGCGCCGCCATCTCGCGATGCACCTCCAGCCCGTCGATCTCCGGCATTCGCACGTCGAGCAGGACGCAGCCGGGTTCCAGCCCCCGGGCTTCGCGCAGAAACTCGGTGCCCGAGGCGAACAGCGACGCCTGGTAGCCCGAGGTGCGTAGGAGAAAGCCGATTGAGCGCCGCACGGCTTCCTCGTCATCGACCACATAAACGCGTTGCTCAGTCATGTTCGTCCTCGCCATGCGCTTGGGGCAAAGTGAAGTGAAACGCGGTGCCACGGTCGCCCGGGCCGGTATCGGCCCAGATCCGTCCGCCATGCGCCTCGATGATCGTGCGGCAGATCGACAGGCCAAGGCCCATGCCCGTGTCCTTGCTGCTGGAGAAGGCGGCGAACAGCCGTGGCGCGACGATCGGATCGATGCCGCTGCCGGTGTCAGTCACCGAAACGCGCACCATTTCGCCATCGGCGCGGCTGCTGATCGTCACGTCCCGCACCGGGCTGTCGGCCATCGCCTCGACCGCGTTGCGCAATAGGTTAACGAGCACCTGCTGTACCTGAACGCGGTCGACCACCACCATCGGCGCTTTGGGATCGAGCTCGATGAAGCCGCGTACCCCGCGCTCGCGCCCGCCCATCAGCGCCAGCCGACTGGCTTCTTCAACCAGTTGCGCGAGCGCCTCGGGCCGCTGTTCGAGCTCGCCGCGCTGGACGAAATCGCGCAGGCGGCGGACGATGCTGCCGGCTCGCAGCGCCTCGTGCGCGGCCTCGGACATCGCCTCGGCGGCGATCGCGCGGCTGCCGGCGTCGTCTCGCGTCACCAGGTCCCGCCCGGCCTCCAAATAGTTGGCGACGGCCGTGAGCGGCTGGTTGAGCTCGTGCGCAAGTGTCGAGGCCATCGTCCCCATCGCGCTGACGCGGGAGACGTGGATCAGTTCCGATTGCAGCTCCTTCAGGCGCAGTTCGGCGCGTTGCCGCTCGGTCAGATCGCGGATGAAGCCGGTGAAGACGCGGTGCCCCTCGCTATGCGCTTCGCCCACCGCCAGCTCCATCGGGAAGTGGCTGCCGTCGCGCTTCTGGCCGAGCACGACACGGCCGATGCCGATGATCCGCGGCTCGGCGGTGTCGGTATAGCGGCGCATATAGCCGTCGTGTCGATGGCGGTCGGCGTCGGGCATCAGCCGGCTGACATTGTCGCCGAGCAGTTCGGCCTCCCGATAGCCGAACAGGCGTTCGGCGGCGGCGCTGAACGACAGGATCTTGCCGCGCTCGTCGATCACCACCATCGCGTCGGGCACGGTCGCCAGGATCGAGCGATAGTGAAGCTCGCTCTGCACCAGCGCCTGTTGCGCCGCCTTGCGCGGGGTGATGTCGTGCAGCGACAGTCCATAGCCGCGCACCATGCCGCCACGGCCGGTGAGCGCGGCGAGCGTGGTGTCCGCAAAGAATTCGGAGCCGTCCTTGCGGAGCCGCCACGCTTCGCTGCGCAGTGGTGCGAGCCGGGCGGTGACGCGGTCCTCCGCCGGCTGTCCATGGTCACGCTCGCCGGGCGTGTAGAGTAGGTCTACGGGTTCGCCGATCACCTCGGCGGGCGACCAGCCGGTGAGCAGCTCGGCGCCCCGGTTCCAGCTGGCGATGCGACCGTCGGGTGCGAGCAGGATCAGCGCACGGTCGCTCATCGCGGCGACGAACCGCGCGAGTTCGTCGGCAATACGCTCGGGCTCGAGCCCTGGGTCGATCATCTCCCCGCCCATTGTGGGTAGTTTAGCGCGATGGGTGCCATCACGCCAAGTCCCGGCGGTGATTAATCGTCCTTTATGACACGGTTAGCCTGCGCGGCTTCGCAGGCCGGGGGCGGTTACCGCCCGCGCGCGAGCAGCACCGGCACGGGGCTCGCGGCGAGCGCGCTTGCGGTGACGCCGCCAAACACGCTTTCAAACCAGCGCGGATGCGCGAAGCCGCCCATCACCAGATAGTCGCACTGCGCCGCCGCCTCGGCGAGTAGCTGGACGCCCACCCGCCGGGAATCGCCAGGTTCGTGGCGCACCTCGACCCGAATGCCCCGCCGCGCGAGGTAGATCGCAGCCTGTTCCGGGGGCACCGCGATCATCGCCGCGCCGATGTGCAGCAATGTCACGCTGCGAGCTTGGGCAAGCAGCGGCAGCGCCGCCTTGAGCGCGCTCTCAGCCTCGCGGGAGCCGTCCCACGCGATCAGCGCGTCACCTTCCACTTTGATGCCGCGCGCCTGCTCCGGCACCGCGAACACCGGGAGCAGCCCCTCGTTCAGCACCGCGCCGGCAAGTTCGCCCATATTTGGATAGGCAGCGCTGTCGAGCGCCCGGTTGAGCACCACGACATCGTTCAGCCGGGAGGCCTCCTTCAGGCACAAGGCTGGATCGCCGGCCGCTTCTTGCCAGCTGTAGTTCACGCCTTCGATCGCGAGCCGCTCTTTTAGCCGTGCCGCGTTGGCGGCCTCGGCGGCGCGTTCCTCGGCGAGCAGCATCGCCTGACCGCCGAGCCCGACATAATCGTCGACCATCATGGGGACAATCGACACGTCGAGGCAGTTCAGATGCGCGTCGAAAGCGCGCCCCAGATCGAGTGCCACCTGAAGCCGCGCTTCCTGCCCGGCGTCGTCATGCACCAGCAATAAGATGTTTCGCATTGCCAGCTCCGTTCGAGGTGATGTGCCAAGGCTAGGCCGGTGGCGTCTTGGCTGCCATTCGTAATGCTCGCAAGATGGGTTTGATCGCGGTCAAATTCTCGTGCGGCGGCGCAGGCGATGATCAATCCGCTGCTGGATTGGAGAAAGAAGATGACAGGCGATACTGCGTACCTGATGCTGGTGGTCGGCGCGATGAGCAGTTTCTGCCTTGGCCTGCTGTTCACCTCGCTCACCGATAAGGCGAGCAACGCGCGGCGTTGACCGCGACGCGCGCGTCCGGAAGCGATGGTGCGAGAGCAAACGCTCGGTGACTTGCGTTTTCTTGGCAGTTTTGCAAGATCTTGCTGTCGAACTGTCCGAAAGGGCATTGGATAGCCCACGCAATTGTCTCGCCTTGCGCTTATTGTGCGTCCCCGCCAAGACTGATCTTGGCGAGCCACCGACCCTGTGAATATATGCTTGGCAGGAGGAATGCAGCGTAACCGCGTCGCTGAACGCGGCGAAACAGGCAGGTCCGTCGCACCCTTTGCGCATGGACGCGAGGATTGCGACCGATGTTTAAAAAACCAAGCACGGCTGATGCTGATCGATTGAAGGCCACCGTTTGAAATGCACGGGGAGCGACTGATCGATGTCAAGGAACTCGCCAAGTCATTTGGCGAACTGCAAGTCGTGGAATGCGTTTCGCTAACCCTTGATCCGGGCGGGATTCTTGGCCTGTTGGGCGCGCCGGGCAGCGGCAAGACGACGACCCTGCGCATGATCGCGGGGCTGTTGCGGCCCGACGCCGGCTGTGGCCAGGTGTTGGGTGAAGATGTGGGTTCCACAAGCGCGCTGCGGCGGTCACGCATCGGGTATATGGGCAACCGGCTAGGGCTGTCGCCCGACCTCACCGTGCTCGAAGTTCTCAGCCAAAGCGCTGAGGAACATGGCATGGCTGCCGCGCATCGTGCCATCGCGGCGGCGGTGGAGCGCTATGCATTACGGTCTATATTGGACAAACGCTGCGGCGAACTTTCCGGCGATTGGGCGCGCCGCGTCCAGTTCGTGGCAACCATCCTCCACCGGCCGGCGCTGCTCCTGCTCGATGAGCCGACCACGGGTTTCGACGCCGCCCTGCGCGACGATTTGTGGAGCTGGATCGAGCGGCTCGCGGCCGAAGGCCATGGCATCGTCGTGACCACCAACGATATCGCCGAGGCGGAGCGTTGCCAGACGATGGTGCCGTATCGCGACCGCCGCGCGCTACCTCAGCGGCCAAGCTGCCGACTTCGCAACGGGGTGGGTACCGACCGGCTCGTCGGCGAGCTGGCGCCATGTTCCCAGGACTGAGCGAGAAGCAAGGATGTAACCTTTCGCGGGTTGCCCGCGAATGTGGACGGGAGCGCCGCTACAACGGCGGCGCGCGAAACTAGGAGCCTTCCCCAATGATCCGCTCGATTTTCCCGGTGGCCGCCGTCGCGCTTGTCGCCTTTGCCGTTCCCGCCCAGGCCGCCGAGGTGAAGAAGTTCACCCCCGCCGAATTCGCCGCCGCGCAGGGTGCGGGCAAGGCTATCCTCGTCGACGTGAAGGCGCCCTGGTGCCCGGTCTGCGCCTCACAGCATGGCACGATCCAGAGCGCGATCGCCGCGAGCAAGTTCGACAAGCTGACGATTTTCGAGATCGATTACGACACCCAGAAGGATGCGTGGCGCGCGCTCGGCGTCCACAAGCAGGGCACGCTGATCGCCTATAAGGGCAAGAAGGAAGTCAGCCGGCTGGAATTCCAGACCGACAAGACCGCGATCAACAATCTGCTCGCCGCCGCGGTCAACTAAGCCATGGCCGCCGAAAGCCTGAACCCGCTGCTGGCCTATGCGGCCGGCGCGCTCACCATCCTCAGCCCGTGCGTGTTGCCGCTGGTGCCGATCGTGCTCGGCAGCTCGGCGCAGAGCCATAGATATGGCCCGCTCGCGCTGGCGACGGGGCTGGTGGTGTCGTTCACCGGTGTCGGCTTCGCGCTGGCGACGGTGGGCGCGGCTTCGGGCTTTGACGGCGATTGGGTGCGCTATGCCGGGGCGGTGCTGCTGCTGCTCGCCGGCGTCGCGCTGCTGCTGCCGCGCATCCAGTACATGCTGCAGAACGCCGCCGCGCCGCTCGCCGATTGGGCGTCGCGGCGGCAGGCGGGGCTCGAGCGGTTCGGTCTCGCCGGCCAGTTCGGCATCGGCGCGTTGCTTGGGCTGGTGTGGAGCCCGTGTGTCGGCCCGACCCTGGGGGCGGCGACGGTGCTCGCGGCGCAGGGGCAGAACCTTGCGGGGGTCGCGCTGGTGATGGCGTTTTTCGGGCTTGGTATCGCGACCGTGCTGGTGGGCCTCGCCTTCGCGACCCGCACCGTCTTCACCCGGATGCGCGGCAAGCTGCTGAGCGCCGGGCAGGGCGGCAAGCGCGTGCTGGGCACCTTGCTGGCGGTGGTCGGCGTGCTCATCCTGACCGGGGGCGACCACATCGTCGAAGGCGTGATCGTCACCAACTCGCCGCAATGGCTGACCGACCTGACGACCTCGATCTGATCGTCGCGTCCATATGTCACAATGGCCCCTCGGCTGGTTCAGCCGGGGGGCTTTTGCGTTCGCCCGTGCAAACCCCGTGGTTGCCCTTCCGCGATGCGGCGCGTAGATTCCCGCTTCGTTCTGTTCAGGGGCAAGCAAAGTGGACGCAATCGCGATCGGTCTGGCGCTGTTGGGGGTGTTGCTGGGGCTTGCCGCCGGGTGGCTGCTGCGCGGGCGCGATATCGCCAATCTCGCCGCCGAGCGCGATGCACGGACCGAGGAGTTCCGCGCCGCGATCCGCGATCTGGCGGGCGCCGAGGCACGCGCCGAGGCCGCCGCCGCGCTCGCCGAGGAGCGCGCGGTGGCGCTCGCCGAAACGCAGGAGACGCTCGACGCGGTGCGCGACGAGCGCGAGGCGGCGCGCACCCAGCTTGCCAAGCTAACCGCCCAAGCCGAAGCGTTCGAGGCACGGCTGGCTGAATTCCGCGACGCCAAGGAAGCGATGGCGCACCAGTTCAGCGATGTCGCCGGCAAGCTGCTGAACGACGCGCAGCAGAAATTCCTCCAGCGCGCCGATGAGCGGTTCCGCGAGTCCGAGGAGCTGGCGCGGCGCAACCTGAACGCGGTGCTCCAGCCAGTCGGCGAGCGGCTGTCGCTCTACGAAGCCTCGGTGAAAGCGGTCGATGCCGAGCGGGCGAGCGCGTTCGATCAGCTGAAGGGCCAGCTCGCCGAACTGCGCCAGGGCCAGGAAAAGGTGAGCAGCGAAGCGGCGCGGCTGGTCAACGCCTTGCGCAACGCCCCGAAGGCACGCGGTCGCTGGGGCGAGCAGCAGCTGCGCAACGTGCTCGAAAGCTGTGGTTTGGCCGAGCATTGCGACTTCGAGACCGAGGTAAGCGTCGGCACCGAGGACGGCCGGCTGCGCCCCGATGTCATCATTCGCATCCCCGGTGGACGCACGCTGATCGTCGATGCGAAGGTCTCGCTCAACGCCTATCAGGACGCGTTCGAGGCGGAGGACGAAGCCGGCCGCGCGGCGGGGCTGGCGGCGCACGCGGCGGCGATCCGCGCGCATATGAAGGCGCTCGGCGACAAGGCCTATCAGGCACAGTTCAAGGAAACGCTCGATTTCGTGGTGATGTTCGTCCCCGGCGAGCATTTTGTCTCGGCCGCGCTGGAGCAGGACGCGAAATTGTGGGACGATGCTTTTGAACGCCGGGTGCTCATCGCGACCCCGACCAATTTGGTGGCGATCGCCAAGACGATCGCCTCAATCTGGCGCCAGGAAAAGCTCGCGCGCGACGCCGCCGAGATCGGGCGGCTCGGCAAGGAATTGTACGAACGGCTGGCGAAGGCCGCCGGCGATCTGCGCAAGGTGGGCGCGGGGCTGACGAGCGCGGTGAATAATTACAACACGTTCGTGTCGAGCTTCGAAAGCCGCGCGCTGGTGACCGCGCGCAAGTTCCGCGACCTGAACGTCGATACCGGCGCGCGCGAGATCGAGGAAGCGGCGCCGGTGGAAGCGCTCGCCCGCTACGGCGACGAAGCCCTGATCGAGGAGCGGGTGGGGGAGTAACGATCAGCCCGCCTCCGCGCCCTGTGCGTGCCCAAAAAGAAAAGGCCGCCCCAAACGGAGCGGCCCTTCCCCAATCAGTAAGCCGAAAAGGCTTACTTGATCTCGACGGTCGCGCCGGCGGCTTCGAGCTGGGCCTTGATCTTCTCGGCCTCGTCCTTCGAAACGCCTTCCTTCACGGCCTTCGGCGCGCCTTCGACGAGCGCCTTGGCTTCGGTCAGGCCGAGCGAGGTGATCGCGCGGACTTCCTTGATGACGTTGATCTTCTTGCCACCGTCGCCGGTGAGGATAACGTCGAACTCGGTCTTCTCTTCGACCGCCGGCGCCGCCGCGCCGCCGGCGCCGCCGGCCACCGCCGCCACCGCGACCGGGGCCGCGGCCGAAACGCCCCACTTCTCTTCGAGCAGCTTCGAAAGTTCGGCCGCCTCGAGGACGGTCAGCTGGCTCAGCTGGTCAACCAGCGCATTCAGGTCTGCCATGTCAAATCTCCAATGAAATCAAATTGCTGTCGATAAAACGCCTGAAGATCAGGCCGCTTCCTTGTCCTTTTCCGCATAGGCGTTGAAGACGCGCGCGAGCTGCGCGGCCGGCGCCTGCGTGATCGAGGCGAGCTTGGCGGCAGGCGCCTGCAGCAGGCCGACGATCTTGGCGCGGAGTTCGTCCAGCGACGGCATCGTCGCCAGCGCCTTCACGCCGTCTTCGTTCAGGACGGTCGCCCCCATCGCGCCGCCGACGATCACGAATTTGTCGGTCGTCTTGGCGAAATCCACCGCGACCTTCGCCGCGGCAACGGGGTCGACCGAAGTGGCGAGGCCGACCGGCCCGGTGAGCATGTCGCCCAGCGAGAGATAATCGGTGCCACCCAGCGCGATCTTGGCAAGCTTGTTCTTCGAGACCTTATAGCTCGCGCCGGCTTCCCGCATCTTGTTCCGCAGCGCCGTCGATTGCGCCACGGTCATGCCGAGATTGCGGGTGACGACCACCACGCCGACCTCGGCAAAAGTCTGGTTCAGCTCGGCAACGAGTTCGGCCTTTTGAGCACGATCCATGCCATTCTCCACGTAAACAAGCTCCGTCCCGGCGAACCGAGGCGGAACCGGATGAACCGGCGCAGGCGGGCGGACCCGCCGGCACCGGCGTCTGTCCGTCAAAGGGGCATGGGAGTGGCACGGCCACGGCAAACCGAGCGCGGGACCAAAGGCCCGGCGGACGGTGAGTTCCATTCCCCGTCTAGACAGGAAATTAAGCGGGAAGCCCGCACCTGTCGTCTCGGACGGCGGCTTCGCCCGGGGGCGAAGTCAGGGCGCGGCACATAGCGGAAAGCCGGCTCAAGTCAAGCGCTCGCGCGGCGCAAAAGGGTGGTGAACGGATCGGCGCGGCGGCGGTTGGTATCCGATGCCTGCTCCCTATTTATTGTGGCTTACCGGCGCCGGCCTGCTGGTCGCGCTGGTCGCCTGGCTGCCGCTCGCGCTGCGCCGCCTGCCGCTGTCGGTGCCGATCATCTGCATCGCGATTGGCGGCGTCTTGTTCGCGAGCCCTGCCACGCCGCTGCGCCCGATGCCGCTTGCCTATCCGCTCATCACCGAGCGGCTGACGGAGTTCGTCGTCATCATCGCGTTGATGGGCGCGGGACTGAAGATCGACCGGCCGTTCAACTGGCGGCATTGGGGGGTTACCTGGCGCTTGCTCGCGATCACCATGCCGCTGAGTATCGCCGGCATCGCCTTGATCGGCTGGGCGGGGCTGGGGCTCGGCCTGGTCGCCGCGCTGCTGCTCGGCGCGGCGCTCGCCCCGACCGATCCTGTGCTCGCCGCCGATGTGCAGGTAGGCCCACCCAAGACCGGCGAGGAGGATGAAGTTCGCTTCGGCCTGACGTCGGAGGCGGGGTTGAACGATGGTCTCGCCTTTCCTTTCGTCAACCTCGCGCTGGCGCTTGGGGTGGCGCAGCCGGGCGCGGCGTGGTTTGGGCCGTGGCTGCTCCATCACGTGCTGTGGGAAGGGGTGGCGGGCATCGCCGCGGGCGGGGTCATCGGTTGGGCGTTCGGTTGGCTCACCTTTCACATGCCCGCTGAAACCAAGCTCGCCCAGACGGGTGATGGGCTGATCGCGCTCGCGGTGACGCTGATCACCTATGCCGTGACCGAGATGATCGAGGGCTATGGATTTCTCGCCGTGTTCGTCGCCGCCCTTACGCTGCGCCACGCGCATCGCGACCATGATTTCAACCACCAACTGCATAATGTCGCTGAACAGATCGAACGGCTGGCGATGATGCTGGTGCTGCTGCTGTTCGGCGGCGCGTTGGTTTCGGGGTTGCTCGCGCCGCTCACGCTGGTGGATTGGGTGGCGGCGCTGGCGATCATCCTGTTCGTGCGCCCGGCCAGCGGACTGATCGCGATGACGGGCTTACGCGCCGATTGGACCGAGAAGCTGACGCTCGCCTTTTTCGGCATCCGCGGCGTCGGGTCATTCTACTATCTGGCCTATGGATTGAACCACCTGCCCTTGGCAGAGGGCGCGCGGCTATGGGCAATCGTCGGGCTGGTCGCGCTGCTCTCGATCCTGCTTCACGGGCTGACGGTGACGCCAGTGATGCGATCGATCGACCGCCGCCAGGGCCGTGACCCCGATGCAGCGGCGTCGGGTGGCTGAGCGGGGCAGCGCTAGGCCCGGAAAATGGCCCGGCAGGCAAGGTTGAGATAAGATGTTACCGCCGCCGTATCCGGTATCGGACCGCCGAACAGCAAAGGGGTGTAAAGCGGCCCATAGAGCAGCGCGAGCGCAGCGGCGATGTCGGTTTCGGGTAGTAGCTCGCCCGCTGCGGCGGCCGCCGTCATCCGCGCGATGCCCCATTGGTGGCGCGGCTCGAGCCAGCGCTCGCCGAGCGCGCGGGCAAGCTCCGGATCGGTGCGCGCGCCGCCGAGCATCGCCGCGAATGCCTGGCCGCGCGCACCCCGCAGGAGCGTGGCGAGCTCGCCGATCTGCGCGCGAAAGTCGCTCTCGGCCCGACCCGTCTCGGGAAAGCGCAGTTCGGCCTCGGTCGCATGGAAAAAGCGTCGACCGCGAGCGCCGCCTTGCTTTCCCACCAGCGATAGACGGTCGTTTTCCCGACCCCGGCGGCGGCTGCGACTGCTTCGATCGCGAAGCCCGCATAACCGCGGTCGGCGAGCAGCGCGAACGCCGCATTGAGGATCGCCTGACGCGATGTTTCGCTACGCGGGCGTCCCATAACTCTTGACCCTGACATATGAGACGCTACCGTATCGCTAAACCCCGACTCAACTTTTGGAGAACTACCACGGCCGTCGTTCCGCATAGCATCGATATCGTCGTCGCCGACATGGCGCGTGCGCTCGGCTTTTATAGCGCTTTGGGGCTGGCCGTACCTGATGGGGCAGGGGAGGCGCCGCAGGTGCAAATCGATACCACTGGTGGCGCGACACTGGGGTTCCTGACCGAGGCGATGATGCGCCAGGTTTATCCCGAATGGGTGCAACCGGTGGGTCAGCGCGTTACCTTTGCCTGCCGTTGCGACAGCGCGGCTGAGGTCGATGCGGTGTACGCGTCCGTGGTCGCGGTGGGGTATCAGGGGCGGCAGGCGCCGTGGGATTCGCCTTGGGGACAGCGTTACGCGATGCTCACCGATCCCGATGGCAACCGAGTCGATCTGTTCGCCGAACTCAGCTGATCGCGGTATCGTGGCTTGTCGCGAGTCAGCCGGTTTCGCTGCGGTGGCGGGGCAAGGGGACCATTTGCCCATGTAGCGCGGCCGGCCCGACGCCATGATGTTCATGGTCGGCTGCGAACACCGTGGCGACCTCAAGCCTGGCGAAAGAGCGCTGCCCTGGGCCGCCGGCGATCTCGAGGGCGTCTTGTAGAATTATCAGCCGCATCCATGCGGTTTCGGGCGGTTAGGGCACGCGAGGTGCGGCAGGCATCCATTGCCGGCCAGGGATAGCCATGAGTAATTTGCCAGAGAAACAAAGTGATAAGCACGAAAATGCCGCCATTTTCGCGCGGCCGGCCCGATGCCGATGCTTGTTGCACCATTTCGACAAGAACCAAGTCGGCAACTCTAATATGCAGTTTTTGCAACAAAACGAAAAGGAAGGGTTATGAGTCGCATCCTGCTGAGCGCCTCCTTTGCTGGCGCGATCATCGTCGCGGGTGTCGCCGACCTCGCCCTGTCGGCGCGCGGCGAAGCGTCTGGACGGGCCGCCGCCGCGCCCGGCTCCGGGCGCTATCTTCCTGAATACACCGCGAAGGGCGAGCTGATCCTGCCCAAGAATTTCGAGCGCTGGGTCTATGTGGGCTCGCCGCTGACGCCCAATGCGCTGAACGACGGCAAGGCGGGGTTCCCCGAATTTCACAACGTTTACATCGAGCCCGGCTCGTACGACATCTACCGGCGTACCGGCACTTTTCCCGAAGGCACGATCCTGTTCAAGGAGCTGCAACTGACGCAGACCGACGGCGCGGCGGCGGATGGATCGACGACGCAAGCCTCGGGTCGCGGTTATTTTCCCGGCAAGCTGAATGGCGCCGACGTCTCCGTGAAAGACACCAAGCGTTATGCCGCGACCGGCGGCTGGGGCTATTACAACTTCAGGCATGGCGAGCCCAAGGCGCCGACCGCGACACTGCGCTCGAACGAGGAATGCGCCGCCTGTCATACCGCAGGGGCCAAGAAGGACATGGTGTGGACCCAATTCTACCCCCGGCTCGATCGCTGATGGCGGGGGAGCAAGGGTCGCGCGTCGCTCGGCATTGGCCCAAGGCGGCGTGGCGAGGGGTCGGTCTGGGCGTCGTGATCGCCCTGGCCGGGTGCGGCAAAGTCGATCGCGGCCTGGGCGGGGCGGAAAATCCCGCGGCCGTCGGCGCTCCCGTCGCAGCCTCCGGCGCGGACCTTGGCGCCGATTCGAACGGCACGCTCCACGTGCCCAAGGCGTATCGCGACGCTTATCAATATCTGGGCACCTGGGCTCCCGCCAATGATCCCGGGGTGGGCGCCAAGGAAATGCATATCGTTTATGCCTCCCCGGGCGCGATCGGGGAGCATCGCCGTGCCGGGAGGTTCGCCGATGGCACGACGCTGGTGAAGGAAGTCTATGAAGCCAGCACCGCGCCGATGACGACGGGTACGGTCAGCCGCCCGGCCAAGTTGAAGGGCTGGTTCGTGATGGTGAAGGACAGTACGAACCGCCACGCCGCCGGCAACAAATTATGGGGCGACGGCTGGGGCTGGGCGTGGTTCGACGCGGCGAGCCCGACCAAGACGGCCTCCACCGATTACAAGGCGGACTGCCAGGGGTGCCATCAGCCCGCGCGCAACACCGATTGGATCTATTCCGATGGGTATCAGCCGCTGAAGGGGCCAGGCGTTTAGCAGCGCCGGGGGTGCCGCCGGCGGCGTTGCCGCGTCGCGGACCAAGGCGTCGTGAATGCCACCATGGGCACCGCGCCGCTATCGCCCTGATCGCACCATCCCCGTCGCCGGCTGCGGCGGTGGTTGCAGTTTTCAGCCACTTGGGCTTGGGGAGCCGTGCAATAGCCATGCGCGACTCTCCTGTTGCTTCCGTCACGGTGTTCGGTCGGCAGGGGGTTGGCAGCGCGACGGCCCATATCCGCGCGACCCCGCGTCGCCACCAGGAGTAGGCGCGTGACCGATACCGCGACGCAAAGCTTGTCCCACGCCGATACCCTGTCGCTGCTGGATGAGCGCCTGCGCTGGCTGAGCGCCTGGACGATCCACAACGCCAATCATCTGCGCGAGAGCCGCGACGGGCTGAAGGTTGGCGGCCATCAGGCGTCGTGCGCGTCGATGTCGACGATCATGGCAGTGCTCTATTTCCACGCGTTGCGGCCGCAGGACCGGGTCGCGGTGAAACCCCATGCCGGGCCGCTGCTCCACGCCGCGCATTATCTGGCGGGCAACCAGTCGCGCGATCAGCTCGAACGGTTTCGCGCGCTGGGCGGGGCGCAAAGCTATCCCAGCCGCACCAAGGACGCGATCCCGATCGACTTCTCGACCGGCTCGGTCGGCCTTGGGGTCGCGGTCACCGCCTTTGCCAGCCTCGTCCAGGATTATCTGATCGCGCACGGTCGTCTGGCGGAAGCGGATGCGGGGCGGATGATCGCGCTGATGGGCGACGCCGAACTCGACGAGGGCAATATCTATGAGTGCCTTATCGAGGCCTATAAACACGAAGTTCGCAACTGCTGGTGGATCGTCGATTACAACCGGCAGAGCCTGGACGCGACCACCGCCGACCGGATGTTCCGGCGCTTCGACGATATCTTCGAGACCTGCGGCTGGCGTGTCGTCACGCTGAAGCATGGCGCCCGCCAGCGCGCCGCCTTCGCCCAGCCCGGCGGCGGTTCGCTGCGCGAGTGGATCGATACCTGCCCCAATGCCGATTACGCTGCGCTCACCTATCAGGGCGGGGCGGCGTGGCGCGCGCGGCTAGAGGCCGATATCGGCGCCCGGCCCAGCGTATCGGCGCTGCTCGGCGCTTACAGCGATGACGCGCTGGCCGAACTGATGACCAATTTGGGCGGCCATTGCCCCGAAACGCTGGCGGACGCGTTCGACGGCGCCCGCGACGAGCGCCCGACGCTGTTCATCGCCTACACGATCAAGGGCTATGGCCTGCCGCTTGCCGGGCATAAGGACAACCATGCCGGGCTGATGAGCCCCGCGCAAATCGACGGTCTCCGCCAGCGGCTGGGGATCGGGCAGGGTGAGGAGTGGGCGCCTTGGGCGGGCCTGGGCGACAATGCCCGCCGCGCGGCCGAGGCGCTGGTGCAAGCGGCCCCCATCGCGCGGCCGCGTGGCGATTTGGTGGACGAAGGCGTTCCCGTCCCTCGCATCGACTCGCCAACCGACCGCGAGCAATCGACCCAGGCGGCGTTCGGAAAGATGCTGTTCGAGCTTGCCCGATCCGATCATCCCCTGGCGGACCGGATCGTGACGACCTCGCCCGACGTCACCGTGTCGACCAATTTGGGCGCCTGGGTCAACCGGCGCGGGCTGTTCCGGCGCAAGGAAGTGGCGGACGTGTTCGCGGCGGCGCGCATCCCCTCCGCCCAGAAATGGCAGGCGGGCGGGGCGGGCCAGCATATCGAGCTGGGCATCGCCGAGCATAACCTGTTCCTGATGCTCGCCGCCGCCGGCCTGGCCGCGCCGCTGTTCGGCACCCGCCTGCTGCCGGTGGGGACGGTGTACGACCCGTTCATCGCCCGCGGCCTCGATGCGCTGAACTATGCCGCGTATATGGACGCGCGGTTCCTGCTGGTCGCGACGCCTTCTGGCGTCACGCTGGGGCCAGAAGGCGGGGCGCACCAGTCGATTTCGACGCCGCTGATCGGGATCGGCCAGCCCGGCGTCACCTATTACGAGCCCGCCTTCGCGGATGAACTGGCGCTGCTGCTGGAGCAGGCCTTCCGCCGGATGCAGGCGCCGGACGGCGGCTCGACCTATTTGCGGCTTACCACCCGCGTCATCCCGCAGCCATCGCGCGGCGATGATCGCTGGCAAGACGGGGTGTTGAAAGGCGGCTATTGGCTGCGGCAACCCGCGCCGGGCGCCGAGGCCGCGATCGTGTTCACCGGCGCGGTCGCTCCCGAGGCGATCGCCGCGTGGGAGGCACTGCGCGACGATCTGCCCGGTCTTGGCTTGCTCGCCGTCACCTCGCCCGATCTGCTTCATGCCGGCTGGACCGCGCAGCGCGCGGCGCGCTGGCGCGGCGAACGCGGCGCGGCGGCGCATGTCGGCCAGTTGCTCGGCGCGCTCAGCCCCACCGCCGGGCTGGTGACGGTGCTCGACGGGCATCCGGCGACGCTGTCGTGGCTCGGCGCGGTGCGGGGGCAGCGCGTCAGCCCGCTCGGCGTCGAACGCTTCGGCCAGACCGGCGACCTGCCCGACCAATATGCGCTGCACCGGATCGACGCGGCGGCGATCTGCGACGCGATGGCCGAGCTGTTCCTCTGAACGGCGCGGCCGGCGCAAATCGTCGCCAGGGCGTGCCGTGGATCGTCGCTGTGGTCGGCGCCAATGTCGCGCTCGCGCTCGGCCCTTGGTTCATCCAGCTCGCCGAAACGGGGCCGTTGGCGAGCGCATTCTGGCGGGTGGCGATCGCGAGCCCGTTGCTGCTGCCGGCGCTGCTGCTGTTACCGCGCGAGCAACGGCTGCCGCGCGGCGCGATCGCGCCGTTGCTGATCGCGGGACAGGTGTTTGCCGCATCGCTTGCCATCTATTGCGCGGGGATCGTGCGAACGACCGTGACCAATGCCGTCCTGCTCGGCAACTGCGCGGTGCTGTTCTTTCCGCTTTACGCCATGCTGGCCGAGCGGGTGCGGCCGGGCCGGGCACAGATCGCCGCGCTGGTCCTGGCGTGCCTGGGCGCGGCCCTGCTGCTCGGCCGTTCGGTGCAGCTGGACGCGGCCCGCTCGCTGGGTGATCTGCTCTGCCTGGTGGCGGGCATTGTCTATACCGCGTTCTTCGTCGTCACGGCACGGCTCGCGGGACGCGTCGCGCCGCTGCCGGCGTTCGTCTGGATGACGGTGGCGAGCGCGCCACCGCTGTTCGTCTTCACGGTGCTGTCGGGCGAAGCGCTGATCGCCCGCGACTGGGGTCCCCTGATCGCGTCCGCCGCGGTGGCGCAGGTGATCGGGCAGGGTCTGCTCGTGCTGACGGTGGGGCGGCTCTCACCGGTCGCGGTTGGGGCCGGCCTGTTGATCCAGCCGGTGGTGGGGGCGGTGATCGACGTGGTGGCCAATGGGTATCGCCCGGATTTGGCGGATGCGGCTGGCGCGGTGCTGGTGGCCGTCGCGGTGCTGATGGCGACGCTCGCGCCCACGCGCCGATGATCCGCCACGCAGGGCGCTCGGCCGACGCCTCGTTCCGCCGGCGCGGTGCGCGGCTATGCCTCGGTCTCCACCGCGCCTTCGGCCATGATGTCGGCGCCGTCGAGCCAGCGCACGATCTCGGCGGCGGCGGGATGGTCGAGCGCGGCATAGCGCGCGCGGAGCCGGGCGGCGTGCGCGCCCAGCCGGTCGTGGCCGGTGTCGTTCAGCAGCAGCAGATCGTCGATGATCATGTCGGCCAACGGCGCGCCGAACAGGGTGCGCGCGGCAGCCGCCAGCGCCTCGCCATAACGATAATCGTCGCCCCGGGCATAGCTCAGCGGCAAGGTGAGCGCGGGCAGACAGCCGAGCAGCGGCTGCAGCGCGGGATTGATCGCATGGCCGCTCAGCAGCGGCGCGAGGCTCGCCGGCCGTCCGGTGAACGCGCGCAGATGCAGGAAGCGCGACATGCGCGCCCCGTCATTCACCGGATAATTGTCCCACAGGCAGGGCGGGCGGCCAAGCTGTTCGGCGACGCGGCGCAAATGCCCGGGCGTGATCTCGCGCGCGCAGACTTCCTCGCCCGTCCAGTAAACGCGGATCGCGGGATCGAGCCGCCGCCCCAGCGTTTCAAGATAGGCCGGCGGGCGCGCGCCGAATACCCGGTCGAGCACCGGATCGCTCGAATAATAGGTCGGGCAGAAATAGAAGCGCGTGGCGCGGCTGTGCTGGGTGCAGAAGTCGACGAGCGCGGCTTGCTGTTCCGCGAGTTCGGGCAGATCGCCGCGCAGATCGTCGAACAGGATGGCGAGATCATCGATCCCGATCGCGTCGAAATCGGCCAGGCGCCGGGCGAGGTCGGCGCGCGCGGCGGCGTCGAACGGGTGGGTCGCGCCCTTGGGGGTCAGCGCGATCCCGAAACGCATCCCCGCCGCGCGGCACTCGGCGCCGAAGCGGGCGAGCGCGGCGCCTTGCTCCGGCGGGTGCGGCTCGCGCCAGCTGCGTCGCAAGTGCCGATCGGCCTTGGGGCCATAATGGTAGAAACGATAGCCGGTGCCGGCGAGCGTCGTCATCACCTGGGTGCGCGCCGGCCAGCGCCAGACCGGTCCGAAGCGACCCTCGATCATCCCGAGATCGGGGGTCACGCGCCGTCGCCCGTGTTGCTCGCATCGCCCGCGATCCAGCTGCGGCGGACGCGCAAGTCCTGATCGAGCTGCACGAGATCGGCCTGGTAGCCGACCGCGATCGCGCCCGTGTGCCGATCGAGGCCAAGGAACGCGGCGGGATTGGCGCTCGCCATCCGGCTCCCCTCCGTAAGGGTGCAGCCGAGCAGGCCGACCGCGTTGCGTACCGCCTGCGCCATGCTGAGCGCCGACCCGGCGAGCGTGCCCTGCGCGTCGCGGCAGGCGCCATCGACCGTGGTGATCTCGCGCCCGCCCAGCGAGAAGGACGGTCGCGCGCCGCCGACCACGGGCATCGCGTCGGTCACCAGCATCGCGCCGTCGATCCCCCGCGCCGCGAGCGCCACCCGCAGGCTCGCGGGATGGACGTGCCAGCCATCGACAATCAGCCCGAAGCGGCTGCGCCGATCCTCCAGCGCCGCGCCCACCATGCCGGGCTCGCGACTGCCGAGCTGGGTCATCGCGTTGAACAAATGGGTGAAGCCCGCCAGCCCCTGATCGAGCGCGGCGCGGGTTTCGGCATAGCTCGCCATGCTGTGCCCGGCCGCCACGATCACGCCGTGATCGCTGAGCGTCCGGATCGCCCCCGGCGGCGCGAGTTCGGGTGCCAGCGTCACCAGGCGCACCCCCCGCGAAGGCGCGCACAGCCGCGCGATCATCGCTGGATCAAGCGCGGTGAACTTGGTCGCGTCATGGATGCCGCGCTTGGCGGGATTGAGGTGCGGCCCTTCGATATGGATGCCGAGCACGCCCGGCACGCCCGCCGCGATCGCCGCCTCCACCGCGGTGATCGCCGCCTCGATCACCCCCACATCGTCGCTGATGAGCGTCGGCAGCAGCCCGGTGGTGCCGAAGCGGCGATGCGCGGCGGCGATCGCGCGGATCGTCTCGACGCTGGGCGCATCGTTGAACAGCCGGTCGCCGCCGCCATTCACTTGCGTGTCGATGAAGCCGGGGAGCAGCCAGCCCCCCGCCAGATCCTCGACCATCGCCTCGGGCGGCAGCGCGTCGGCGGCGGTGACGGCGGCGATCCGCCCATGCTCGATCACCACCGCCTGGCCCCGGGCAGGGCCTGATGGCAGCAACAGCGTGGCCCCGATCAGGGCGGTCGCGGTCATAGCGTCTTGGTCACCTTGGCGAGATAGGGAGGGTGATCGGGATCGCGCCCGCGCGCAAGGGCGAGCGCGTTGGCGAGCGGGTAAAAGCGCTGGATCATCGCGATCGCGGCGAGTGCCGGATCGGGTGCGCCGAGGCCAGGGAGCGTCACCGTCGCCGCCGGTGGCGACGGGTCGCTATCGATCAGGATCGTTTGCGCCCCCCGGGCCCCGAAGTCGGCCAGCCGCGCCTCGAGCCCGGCGCGCGCGGCATCGCCCGGCGCGAAGATCAGTACCGGGTCGCCCGCCGTGATCAGCGTCATCGGCCCATGCGCGACTTCGGCAAGGCTGAACGCCTCGGCATGGATGCCCGCCACTTCCTTGAACTTGAGCGCCGCCTCCCCCGCGATCGGCAAGGTGAAGCCGCGCCCCAGCACCAGCAACCGCGTCGCGGGGGCGAGGATCGGTAGCGCGGCGTGCCATTCATGGCTTGCGGCCGCGGCAAGCAGCGGTTCGATCCGTTCGAGCGCCGCGAGCAGCGCCGTATCCTCCGCCCAGGCCGCGCACAGATGGGTGAGGGCGACGAGCGTCGCGATGAAGCTCTTGGTCGCGGCGACGCTGGCCTCGACGCCGGCATGGAGCGGCACGACGACGTCGGCGCGCGCGGCGAGCGGCGAGTCGGTGTCGTTCACCAGCGCGATCAGGATCGCGCCCTGGCGCTGGGCATCCTCCGCCGCGCGCAGCAGATCGGGGCTGCGGCCCGATTGCGAGATGGCGAACAGCGGCACCCCGCGCAGGCGCGGGGAGCTTGCATGGTAGAGCGCGCCGATCGACGGCGCGTGGCTGAGCGTGGGGGTGGCGACCCGCGTTTCGAACAGCATCTTCGCGAACGCCGCCGCCTGGTCGGAACTGCCACGCGCGATCGTGGCGGCAAAAGGCGCATTTAGAGCGCGCAAGACTGCCCCGAGTTGGCGCATGAGCGCCTCATTGCGGCTTATTTGCGCACCGGAGCGCGCGGCAGCGGCCGCGGCCTCCCCCGCCATTTTGGTTTCGCCGGGCACGCCGCGCTTCTCCCACCGTTCTGACCATGCATACCAATATCCTTCACTTTGCCAATGGTATTATATTGGTTGCCAGGAATGAGCGGCCACGGCACAATCACGGCGGGAGGATCGGGCGATGGCACAAGCACCCAGGGACAGTGGCGCACACCGCGTGATGGGGCTGATGAGCGGCACCTCGCTCGACGGGGTGGACGCCGCGATCATCGAGACCGACGGCGAAACCATCCAGGGCTTCGGCCCCGCGCTGCTGCGCCCGTACACCGACCAAGAGCGCGCCTGCCTGATCGCCGCGACCGAGGCGGCGGTGGCCGCAGGTCGCGCCGGCGCGCCGCTGCCTAACCTCGCCGAGGCGGCGCGGGTCGTCACCACCGCGCATCTCGACGCGGCACGCGCCCTGCGCGCCCGGCCCGATGCCGGCCGGATCGAACTGATCGGGCTGCATGGCCAGACGGTGCTCCATCGCCCTGAGCGCGGCCTGTCGGTTCAGTTGGGGGATGCCGGTGCCCTCGCCGATGCGCTCGGCGTTCCGGTGGTCGCCGATCTGCGCCAGGCCGATCTTGGCGCGGGCGGGCAGGGGGCGCCGCTGGTGCCCGTCTATCACGCGGCGCTCGCCAATCACCTCGCGCTGGCGCCGCCGCTCGCCTTTCTCAACCTGGGCGGTGTCGCGAATCTCACCTGGATCGGCCCCGATGGGGCGTTGATCGCGTTCGATACCGGCCCCGCCAACGGGCTGATCGATCTGCTTGTTCAGGCGCGCGGGGCTGGCCGTTATGATGCCGAAGGCCGGATCGCGGCGGCGGGGCGGGTGGACCCGGCCGCGCTCGCCGCGCTGATGGCGGCACCCTATTTCGCGAAGCCACTGCCGAAATCGCTCGATCGTTACGATTTTTCGCTCGATCCGGTGCTGCCGCTCACCACCGAGGATGCCGCAGCGACGCTCGTCGCCTTCACCGCCGATGCGGTCGCCGAGGCGGCTCGGCTGTTGCCGGCGCCGCCCGAGCGCTGGATCGTGTGCGGCGGCGGGCGACATAATCCGGTGCTGATGGCCGCGCTGGCCGCGCGCCTGCCCGGCGTCGTCGCCTGCGACGCGCTTGGCCTGCGGGGCGACTTCATCGAAGCGGAGGCCTTCGCTTTCCTGGCGCGGCGTGCCCGAAAGGGACTACCAATTACGTTTCCGGGCACGACCGGCGTGGCAAGGCCGCTGAGCGGCGGCCGCTGCTGGGTTCCCCGGCTGGAGAACGCGGCATGACCGGGATCGAGACCCTCAGCAACGCGCTCGCCGAGCGTTTCGGCCCTCGCTGGATCGCCAAGGAGGCGCAGCGCGCGCAGTTCATGACCGCGGAAGGGCATCACGCGCCGGTGCTCCCCGATCTGGTGGTCCGCCCTGAAAGCGCCGCCGAGGTGCAGGCGCTGATGACGGCGGCCAACGCGGCCCGGGTGCCGGTCGTGCCCCATGGTGTCGGCACCTCGCTGGAAGGCAATGCGGCTGCGGTCGCCGGGGCGGTGCTCGTCGATCTGTCGGCGATGAACCGCGTGATCGAGATCGCGTCCGCCGATCTGCTCTGCGTGGTCGAGCCAGGCGTGACGCGCGAGCAGCTGAATGTGGAGCTGCGCGCGAGCGGATTGTTCTTCCCGATCGATCCCGGCGCGAACGCGACCCTTGGCGGGATGATCGCGACCCGCGCCTCGGGCACCAACGCGGTGCGCTATGGCACGATGCGTGAGAATGTGCTCGCGCTGAAAGTGGTATTGCCCGATGGCACGCTGGTGCGCACCGGCAGCCGCGCGCGCAAATCGGCCGCGGGCTATGATCTAACGCACCTGTTCACGGGCTCCGAAGGAACACTGGGGCTGGTGGTGGAGGCGACGCTGCGGTTGCACGGCATTCCCGAAGCCGTGCTCGCCGGCGCCTGGCCGTTCGCGACGCTCGATGGCGCGGTCGAGACGGTGATCGCCGCGATCCAATCGGGCATTCCAGTGGCCCGGATCGAGCTGCTCGATCCCGTCGCGATCCGCGCGTGCAACGCTTATGCCGGGCTCGCCCTGCCCGAACAGCCGATGCTGTTCGTCGAACTGCACGGCTCGCCCGCCGGGGTCGCCGAACAACGCGCGATGTTGGCCGCGCTTGGCGAAGGGTTTGGCGGTGGGGCGCTGGAGATGGCCGCCGACGCCAACGCTCAGCGCCGGCTGTGGCGCGCCCGCCACGCGGCGCTGCCGGCGGCGCGGGCGATGGTGGCGGGGGCGGTGGTCTGGTCGACCGACATCTGCGTGCCGATCTCGCAGCTCGCGCCGGCGGTCGCGAACGCGCGCGCGGCGATCGACGCGGCGGGGCTGCTCGCGCCAATCCTGGGGCATGTGGGGGACGGCAACTACCATGTGTTCTTCGTTTTGCGGCCCGATGATGCCGAGGGCTGGGCGCGGGCGCGGGCGGTGAACGAGGCGATGATCGATTTCGCGCTCTCGGTCGGCGGCACCTGCACCGGGGAGCACGGCATCGGGCTCGGCAAGCGCGCGGCGCTGCTGCGTGAGCATGGCCCCGACGCGGTCGCGCTGATGCGACGCCTGAAGCAAGCGATCGACCCGCACGCGCTGATGAACCCCGGGAAGATCTTCATCTGAACCGGCGGAGAGGCGCGCCTCCGCTCATCGAAACAGAACCGGCTTTACAACCGGTATGCTCAAATGGCATGTTGGTATTATAAAGGTAGCGCAAATGCTGCGCGATGGAGGAGGGGAACGATGAAACTGGGCGGGCTTCGCGCCGGAGTGGCCGGCAAGGCGGTGGCAATGTTCCTGAGCTGCGCGGCGGCGCCGGCCTGGGCACAGGCGCCGGGCAACGCGCCCGATCAGGCGGCTGGCAGCGCCGCGGGCGACGGGGCGGCCCCCGATGTCGTCGTCACCGGCTCGCGCATCCCGCGCACCGGCCTCACCTCGACCAGCGCGATCGCCTCCACCACGCAGGAAGACATCAAGCTGCAATCGGCACTTACGGTCGAGGATTTCTCGATCCGCTTGCCGCAGCTCGCGGGCGGCGTGCGCCAAGCGTCGCAGGGAAGCGACGCGTTCGGCGCGCAGGTGCTGGACCTGCGCAACTTCGGCCAGAGCCGCTCGCTGGTCCTGATCGACGGCAGCCGCGCGGTGCCGTTCAGCTTCCGCAATTCGGTCGACATCAACGCCATCCCCGCCTCGCTCTTGAAGCGCGTGGATGTGCTCACGGGTGGCGCGGCGGCGGTCTACGGCGCCGATGCGGTGGCGGGCGTCGTCAACTTCATCCTCAACGATGATTTCAAGGGTCTGACCGCCTCCGTCACCGGCCGTTTCTCGGAGCGGGGCGGGCAGCAATATGGCGGATCGGTGATGTTCGGCACCGATTTCGCCGACAAGCGCGGCCATCTGGTGATCGCCGCCGACTATACCAAGCGCGAGCAGGTGCGCGTCGCCGACCGCGATTGGGCGACGACGCCCAACCTCACCATCCCCAGCATCGGCGGCGTGTTCACCGATATCGCGAGCGGCCGCCGCTTCGGCTTCACCGATGCCGGCCAGTTCACCACCACGCCGGCCGCGACCTCGAACATCAGCGGCACCTATCCCATCATCGTGCCGCTCGAGCGCTATAACTTCGCGGCGATCGCGCATTACGAGATCACCCCCGCGATCGAGATCTACGGCCGGGCGATGTATACCAATGTCCGCAGCCAGGAATCGGGCACACCGGGTCCGAACCCGCCGGCGATCAACCAGACGGTGTCGATCGCGCAGAACAATGCGTTCCTGACCGACCAGATCCGTAGCCAGCTGACTTTCGTCAACGGTGCCGCGCAAGTGGGCGTGGTGCGCTCGCTCGCCGAGCTTGGGTTGATCACCTACAATACCGAACGCAACACCGCCCAGTTCCAGCTCGGCCTGCGCGGCGGCGTGACCGACAACATCAAGTGGAACGTCTATGGCCAATATGGCCGCTCGACCGAATTGTCGCCGATCACCGGCGATGGCCTGGTCACCAACCCGGCGGGGCAGAACAACTTCGCCTCGGTCGTCAACCGGGAGAATATCTTCGGGCCGAACCAGCCCGGGCTCGCCGCCGCGCTCGGCACGACGATCAACGGCTTCAACCGCCAGCGCGACCAGCTTGTCGTGCTCGGCACGCTAAGCGGTACCACCGCCGACTTCTTCAGCCTGCCCGCCGGCCCGATCGGCTTCGCCGCCGGTGTCGAATATCGGCGCGAGACCGGGCGGATCATCCAGGATACCGCGCTGCTCACCGGCAACACCTTCCGCCAAGGGACTCAGGCCGGGTTCGACAGCAGCTTCGACGTGCGTGAATTCTATGGCGAATTGCTGATCCCGGTGATCCACGACACATTCCTGATCAAGCAGCTCGACATTGGCGGCGCCTATCGCACCTCCAGCTATGACCGCTTCGGCACGCGCGACACGTGGAAGGCGGAGGCGAACTGGGCGGTCAATTCCGACCTTCGGATGCGCGGGACGATCCAGCGGGTGATCCGCACCCCCAATTTCGGCGAGTTCGCCGCCGCCACCTCGTCGCTGCCGTTCAGCAGCCTGATCACCGTGCCACGGTTGACACCGCGCTATGGTGGCGACCCGTGCGTGCTCGGCACCGGCAATGCCGATCAGTGCCGCCGCTTCAATGCCCCGGCGGTGGGATCGGCCAATTCGTTCGATCCCGCTTACCTGCAGGGCGGCTATTTCTTCGGCGGCAACCCCAATATCCAGCCCGAATTTGGCATGACCTATACCGGCGGCGTGGTGTTCACGCCGCGCTTCCTGCCGCGACTGTCGATCACGGTCGATTTCTACGAGCTAGATCTGCGCGGCGCGATCGGGGTGATCCAGCCGATCAATTCGATCACCAGCTGCTACATCACCGATCCGCGTCCCGATAACCCCTTGTGCGGGCTGGTGACGCGCGCGGCCAACGGGCGCTTCCAGGATGCGTTCGTCAACAACCAGAATCTCGGCCGGATCGACCAGCAGGGCATCGACATCGCCGCCAACTATACGCTCCAGGCGCCGTGGCTGCCCGGCCGGGGGCTGCGCTTCTCCTACCAGGCCAACATCGTCACCAGCTATGTGATCCAGTCGAACCCCACGGTGGCGCCCATCCAGTGCAAGGGCACCTATGGCGCGACCTGTTCGAGCGACGCGACGACCCTGGTGCAGCCGGATTATCGTCACGATGCCTCGGTCACCTGGGATTTCGCCAAGGGCCAGGTGCAGTTCAACTGGCAGCGCATCGGCGAGGTGCGCAACAGCGCCCCGAACCAGACCGGCATCCTGCCCGCCCAGGACATTTTCGACCTGAGCGGGTCGTACAAGCTCACCAACTGGCTGACGATGAGCGGCGGCATCTACAATCTGTTCGACAAGAGCCCGCCGTTCGTCGCGGGCGGTGTGTTCAACACCTTCCCCGATACCTATGAGGTGCTGGGACGCACCTATGGCTTGTCGCTGACGACGCGCTTCTGATGTTCGCCGCCGCCGACTGGATGGTGATCGCGGCCTATCTGCTGGTCGTGATCGCCGGCGGCTGGTGGTTCATGCCGCGCCATACCGAGACATCGCGCGATTACTTCCTGGCCGGCGGCACGGTGCCGGCCTGGCTCGCGGCGGTATCGGTGCTGTCGGCAACGCAATCGGCGGCGACGTTCCTGGGTGGGCCGGATTACGGCTATCGCGGCGACTATACCTATGTCGCGAGCAATCTGGGCGGGCTCGTCGGCGCGTTGTTCGTTGCCCGGGTGCTGATCCCGCGCTTCTACGCGCTGGAAGCGACGACCGTTTACGAGTTGCTGACCCAGCGCTTCAGCGCGCGGGCGACGCGCTGGGCGGGGGGCATGTTCCTGCTCGGGCGTGTGCTGGCGGGCGGGGCGCGGGTCTATCTTGCGGCGATCGCGCTGGCGATGGTGGTGAGCGGGCGGGTCGATACCGCGGGCATCGTCTTCGCCTCGGGGGCGCTGCTGCTGGTCAGCTTCCTGTTCACTTTCGTCGGCGGCCTGAAATCGGTGCTGTGGAACGATCTGGTGCAGTTCGTGATCTACCTGGGCGCGGCGATCGGCGTGCTGGTGTTTCTGCGCCTGTCGATCCCGGCGAGCGATGCCCAACTGATCGCCGGGCTTACCCATGCGCCCGGCGGCGTCGACAAGCTGCGGCTGATCGATCTGTCGCTCGATCCCGCCAAGCCCTTCACCTTGCTCGCGATCATGACCGGGGTAGCGCTGCTTTACATCGGCAATGCCGGGCTCGACCAGGATACCACCCAGCGACTGCTCGCCTGTCCCGACGCGAAGACCGGCGCGCGCGGCCTGTACCTGTCGGTGTTGGCGACGGTGCCGGTGGTGACGATCTTCGTGACGATCGGGGTGCTGCTCTATGTCTTCTACCAGCGGCCCGATCTGATGGGCGGGCAGGTGCCGCAGGTGGCGCAGCAATTCGCGGGGCAGAAGATCAACATCTTCATGCACTTCATCCTAACCGAGGTGCCGCCGGGACTGCGCGGGCTGGTGACGGTGGGGGTGACGGCGGCGGCGGTCGCGACAACCAATTCGGCACTGAACGCCATGTCGTCGGTACTGGTCCAGGACTTTTACCGCCCCTGGCGGGAAGCACGCGGCGGGGCGGGCGAGCGCCATTATGTGATCGCCGGTCGGCTCGGCATGGGCGGGGTCGGCGTCGCCATGTTCGCGATGGCCGTGCTGTCTTATTATTGGCAGCAGACGAGTGATATGCCGCTACTCGAATTCGCGCTGCAGGTGATGGTGTTCGCTTATGCCGGGCTGTTGGGCGTCTATTTCACGGCGCTGTTCACCGATCGCGGCACGAGCGGATCGGTGATCGCGGCGCTCCTTGCCGGGTTTGTCGCGGTGCTGCTGTTGCAGCCGGCGATCGCGCGCGTGATCGGCTTGCCGCCCGTGCTGGCGGCCCTTTCCTTTCCCTATCAGCTCTGTCTCGGCACCCTTGTCGCGATGATCGTGTGCGCCGTGCCCTCTGGCAAGGCGGCGCGCGCGCAGCCGGCGATGGCCCGGGCATAGCCCTGAAAGGTTGGTGATGCGTACCGAAGCCGTTGACCCAAGGTTCGTCGAGATCGACGCCTGGCCGACCGAAACCGCGATCGAGGCGATGCTGGAAGGCCAGCTCGCCGCGATCGCCGCCGTGCAGCCCGCGGTGCCCGCGATCGCCGCCGCCGCCGATGCCGCGGCGCTTCGGCTGCGGCCCGATGGCCGACTGGTCTATGCCGGCGCCGGCACCTCGGGACGGCTCGCGGTGCAGGACGGGATCGAGCTTGGACCGACCTATGGCTGGCCCGCTGAACGACTGGTGCTGATGCTCGCGGGCGGCAACGACGCGCTGTTGCACAGCGCGGAAGGGGCGGAGGACGACGCGGCGGCGGCTCAAAGCGCGGTGGCAGCGGCCGGGCTTGGCACGCGCGACGTGCTGATTGCGGTCGCGGCGAGCGGGCGCACGCCCTATACGCTGGCGGCGGTTCAGGCGGCCCGGGCGGCCGGGGCGCTCACCATCGCCATCGCCAACAACCCCGACACCCCGCTGCTCGCCGCCGCCGATCACGCGCTGCTGGCGGCGACCGGTAGCGAAATCGTCGCCGGATCGACCCGGATGAAAGCGGGCACCGCGCAAAAGGCGATGCTCAACCTGCTGTCGACCGCGATCATGCTGCGCTCGGGGCTCGTTTATCGCGGGCTGATGGTGCGGATGCGCGTCGCCAACGACAAGCTGCTCGATCGCGGGCGGCGGATCGTGCGCGATGTGACCGGCGTGGACGCGGCATGCGCCGCCCAAGCGCTGGAGGCGGCGGGGCGCCAGATCGCGCCCGCCATCCTCATCGCCGCTGGCGCCCCGCCCGAGCGTGCCACCGCGCTGCTGCGCGCGGCTGATGACGATCTGGGCCGCGCGCTCGCGATGCTGGAGCGATCGGAGGCGAGCGATGCGTGACAAGCTGAGCGTCAGCAAGGACGATGCGACCCCGCTCTACCTGCAATTCGCCCGAAACCTGCGCGATCACATCGCGCGGGGCGAAATTCATCCCGGCAGCGCGCTCCCATCGGAACGCGATCTGAGCGAGATGACCGGCATGTCGCGCGTTACCGTGCGCAAGGGCATCGAACAGCTGATCGAGGAAGGGTTGCTGTTCCGCAAGCAAGGCTCGGGCACCTTCGTGCGCCGGATCGAGGCGCCCAATTCGGCGCTGAGCGGGTTCAGCGACGATGCCCGCCGGCGCGGCGAGCAACCGGGCGTGATCTGGATGATCAAGGCCTATGCCAACCCGACCGAAGAGGAGGCGGGGGCGCTCGGCATCGTGCCCTCCGCGCAGGTCGTGCGGCTGGGCCGCGTCCGCCTGTCGGGCGGGGAGCCGCTGGCGATCGAACATGCGGTCGTGCCCGCGGAGTTCCTGCCCGATTTGGATCGCCTGGGGGATTCGCTTTACGCCGCGCTCCAGGAAAATGGCGCGCGGCCGGTTTCGGGCCGGCAGAAGATTCGCGCTTCGCTCGCGACGCCAACCGAGGCGGCGATATTGTGCATCGAAGAAAAGGCCGAAATCCTGCGGATCGAACGCCTTACCCGCCTTGCCAATGGCCGCGCGGTGGAATTCACGCGCTCGGCCTATCGTGGCGACCGCTATGATTTCGTCTCCGAGCTCAACGGGCCGGACGGGCATTGATCGCGCGGCACCGGGCGGCGGGCAGCGGGCGCGACGTCGCGCTTGATGCGGCGCGCGGATTCGCGGTGGCCGGCATGATCCTGGTCAACCTCCAGCCGCATGAGGAGATCGCCTATCGCCAGCTCGTCCATGCCGGGTGGACGGGGGTGCATTTCGCCGATCTGGTGTTTCCGATGTTCCTGGTAATCGTCGGCTGCACGCTGGCCATAACCTGCCGCCGGGGCGCGTCGATCGGGCCGGCGGTGCGGCGGGCGGTGGTGCTGATCGCCATCGGGGTGGCGCTGGGCTGGTTGCTGCGGCCGAGTCTTGATCCGCACGCGTTGCGCTTGCCAGGCGTGCTGCAACGCATCGGAATCGTCTATCTGGTCGCATTCATGATCTGCCGGCAAAGCTCGGGCGCGCTTGCGCCGGCGGTGGCGGCGGCGGTGTTGCTCGTCGCTCACCAGTCCTTGCTGTTCACGCCGGACCCGTTGGGCGCGACCGGAATCGGGCCGGGAGAGGGCCTTGCCGGCTGGCTCGACCGCCAGCTGCCCGGGCGGCTCCATCGCCCGGGCTGGGATCCGGAAGGGGTGCTCTCGACGCTTTCGGCGACCGGCAGCGCCTTGATCGGCCTGTCCGTCTATCGGTGGAGCCGCCAGGGCAGCCGTGCCTTGCGCCTGGCACTGGCCGGCCTCGCGTTGATCGCGCTGCACATCCCCGCCGCCGCGCTCGCGCCGCTCGGCAAGCCGCTCTGGACGCCCGGTTTCGCGCTGCTGACCGGAGGGATCACCCTGCTGGTGCTCGCCGCGGGGCAGCTGATGCCACCTCGGGCGCTGGCGCTATTCGCCTGGCTCGGCCGCGTCGCGTTGACGCTGTTTGTCGTTCATATGCTGCTGATCGCGCTGTTGCTGCGCACGATCGGGGGCGACACGCTGTGGCATCACACGCTCGCCGCCGCTCTGCGCTTGCCGGTGCCGCCGGCGCTCGCCGCCTTGCTGGCGGCGCTGGCGTTGGGCGGCATCGCCACCATGCTCACCCGCCTGCTCGAGCGCCGCGGCTGGCTGATCCGCGCCTAGCCGATGCTCGACATACCACAAGCTTACCAGTTATAGTCCAGCCATTGGGAGGCGCGCATGGCTTATTTCCTGGGGATCGATGCCGGGGGCAGCCATTGCCGCAGCCGCCTGATCGACGCGCAAGGCAAGATCGTGGGAACAGGTACTACCGGCCCCGCCAACGCGCGGGTTGGCATGGCGACCCTGCGCGCCACCCTTGGCGAGGCGATCGACCAAGCTGTGCGCGCGGCGGGGCTCGACGCGACAGCCCTCGCCGGGACACGCGCGGGAATGGGCATCGCGGGTATTTCCCGCCCCGGCATCATCGATCAACTCGCCGAACTCGATTTCGGCTTCGCCAGTGTCCGATATGAAACCGACGCGGTGATCGCCAATCTGGGCGCACATCGCGGCGCGGATGGCGCGATCCTGATCATCGGCACCGGGTCCATCGCCCAGATTCAGCATGAAGGGCGCAATTTCGCGATCGGCGGTTATGGCTTTCCGATTTCCGACGAGGGCAGTGGCGCCGCGCTGGGGCTGAGCGCGATGCGCCATGCGCTGCGCGCGCTCGACGGGCGGACCAAGCCTACACCGCTCAGCAGCGCGGTAACGGCCCGGTTCGGACACGAAACCGCGCGCGCCGTCGCCTGGATGGATCAGGCCAGCCCACGCGATTATGCGAGCTTCGCCCCGCTGGTGATGGACTATGCCGAGGCGAATGATGAGATCGCCCGCTCGATCGTCGAGGACGCGGCGCAGCATATCGAGCGCTTCATCGAGACGATCTTCGATCGCGGCGCGCCGCGCTGCGCACTGGCGGGTGGCCTCGCCCGCCGGATGCGCTCCTGGCTACGCGCACGCACCGTCGACCGGCTCTGTTCGCCCCTCGGTGATCCTCTAGACGGCGCGCTATACTTGGCAGGTTATCGCGAGGCACCCCTTTGACGACCTGCCGTGACGTGATGGGGTGGACGGCCCCCGCACCCA
>LWDJ01000010.1 GCA_002083435.1 Proteobacteria bacterium SG_bin6
CCGCGCGATAGGCGCGGATCGCGACCACCGCGTCATCGGGCGCCGCCGCCAGCGCCTCGCCATAGCCCGCCGCCGCGACGGCAGACGCGCCGCCGGCATCGGCCGCACGCGCGCGGACATAGGCGCTCAGGTCCGCCGGCGTCGCCGCGACGGCGGGCGTCGCGAGCAGCGCCAGGGCGAGGCTACATGTTCGGATAATTGGGGCCACCGCCGCCCTCCGGCACCACCCAGTTGATGTTCTGGCTGGGATCCTTGATGTCGCACGTCTTGCAATGGACGCAGTTCTGCGCGTTGATCACGAAGCGCGGTTCGCCCGCTTCCGCGCCCACCACCTCGTAAACGCCCGCCGGGCAGTAACGCTGCGCCGGCTCGTCATATTGCGGCAGGTTGACGCGCACCGGCACGCTCGGGTCGTGCAGCGTCAGGTGAACCGGCTGATCCTCCTCATGGTTGGTGTTCGACAGGAACACCGAGGAGAGGCGATCGAAGCTCAACACGCCATCGGGCTTGGGATAGACGGGCGGCTTCACCAGATCCTTGCGCCACAGCCCTTCATGATCGGGATGGTGGTGCAGCGTGAACGGCACCCGGATGCCCAGATTTTCGAGCCACATTGTCGCGAGCGCGAGCCCCGCGCCCCAGAAATCGCCGAAGCGCTTCATCAGCGGCACGACGTTGCGGACGATGCGCAATTCCTTCTCGATCCAGCTCGTGCGGTACGCCTCGGGATAGGCGCGCAGCTCGTCATGCTGGCGCTGGCTGGCGATCGCCGCCACCGCGGCCTCGGCGGCGAGCATCCCCGATTTCATCGCCGTATGCGTGCCCTTGATCCGCGGCACGTTCAGGAAGCCGGCCGAACAGCCGATCAGCACCCCGCCGGGGAAGGCCAGCTTGGGCACGGATTGCCAGCCGCCGTCGCTGATCGCGCGCGCGCCATAGGAAACGCGCTTCCCGCCCTTCAGGATCTCGGCGATCGCCGGGTGCGTCTTCCAGCGCTGCATCTCGTGGAAGGGCGACAGGTGCGGATTGGTGTAGCCAAGCCAGGTGACGAACCCCAGCGCGACCTGCCCGTTGGCCTGGTGATACAGGAAGCCGCCGCCGTTCGAACCGGTGGTCTCGCTCAGCGGCCAGCCCGAGCTGTGGATGACGCGGCCCGGCACATGCTTGGCCGGGTCGATATCCCACAATTCCTTGATGCCGATGCCATAGACCTGCGGGTCGCAATTCTCCCGCAAGGAGAATTGGCGCTGCAACTGCTTGGAGAGATGCCCGCGCACCCCTTCGGCGAAGAAGGTGTACTTGGCGTGGAGTTCGAGCCCCGGCTGGTAATCGGGCTTGTGCGTGCCGTCGCGGGCGACGCCCATGTCGCCAGTCGCCACGCCCTTCACCGATCCATCCTCGTTGAACAGCACCTCGGCGGCGGCGAAGCCGGGGAAAATCTCCACCCCCAGCGCTTCGGCCTGCTCGGCGAGCCAGCGGCAGAGATTGCCCAGGCTGCCCGTGTACGTGCCCTTGTTCTGCAGGAAGCCCGGCATCAGGAAATGCGGAATCTCGCGCTTGCCACGCTTGGTGAGCCACCAGTGATGATTCTCGGTGACCGGCGTTTCCGCCAGCGGGCAGCCGCTGGTGCGCCATTCCGGCAGCAGCTCGTCGAGCGAGCGCGGATCGATCACCGCGCCCGAGAGGATGTGCGCGCCAATCTCGGAGCCCTTTTCCAGCACGCACACCGCAAGCTCGATGCCGGTTTCGGCGGCCACCTGCTTCAGCCGGATCGCCGCCGAAAGGCCCGCCGGACCGCCGCCCACGATTACCACGTCATACGGCATCGACTCGCGTTCGCTCATCACCTACTCCCCGCGCCGCCCGCTCGTCGCGGCGGCGCCACTATTGGTCCATGGCCGCGTGCCCAATTCTTGACCGCGCCGTCAAGGCTTCGTCTAAGGCGGTCCATGGGGGCGGACCAGCGATTAGATTGGGAATTGGCCAAAAGCGCGCTGAATTGGTGGCGTGACGCCGGCGTCGATGTGCTGGTGGACGAGGCCCCGCGCGATTGGCTGGCGCCCCTGCCCGAAGGCTTGGCGCCCGAACGCCGAACGCCGGAGCGACCGGCACCCGCCGCCGCACCGCGCGTCGCGCCACATATCGCCCCCACCCCGCCGCCGCTCGACGCGAAACTGCCCGAAACACTCGAGGCCTTCCTGGTGTGGCGGACGAGCGATGTCGCGCCCGAGGCGTCCTGGTCCGGCCCGTTGATCGCGCCCGAGGGCGATCCGGCGGCGCGGCTGATGGTGCTCGTGGACTGCCCCGAGCGCGACGCGCCCGAGGCACTGCTCGGCGGCCCGGCGGGGAAATTGTTCGACGCGATGCTGGCGGCGATCGGCTTCGATCGCGCGAGGATCTATCTCGCCGCGCTCGGCTGGTGCCGCCCGCTCGGCGGCCGGGTGCCCGCCGAAAGCACCGCGCGGCTGGCGGCGCTGGCGCGGCATCATGTGCAGCTGGCGGCGCCCGAACGGCTGCTGCTGCTCGGCAATGCGGCGAGCCGTGCGTTGCTTGGGGCGGATGTCACGCCAATGCGTGGGTCTTTACAGCCACTTAACCATAAGGTCGGACAAGATCAGGCGGGCGCGGTCGCCTCTTATCCGCCGCGCTTCCTGCTCGAACGTCCCGCCGCCAAGGCGGAAGCGTGGCGGGACTTGCAATTGCTGATGAGGGGGCTGGCGTGAAGCTTTGGGCGATATTCTTGATGGCGGGCACCGCCGCCCCCGCGCTCGCGGCGGCGCCCGAAGCCCCCCCGCCCGCGGTCCAGACCCTCGCCGCCAAGCCCGACGGCATCCCCGCGCAGCTCGATGACGAGCAGCGCGCCGGCTATCGCACGGTGTTCGCCGCGATCCGCGCCGGCAACTGGCTCGACGCGCGGCTCGCGCTCGCCAGCATGAAGCCGGGTCCGCTCCATTCAATCGCGCTCGCCGAGATTCTCAGCGGCAAGGGTTCGCCGAAGGCGTCGCTCGACGATCTCACCAAATTGCTCGCCGAGGCGCCCGAACTCCCCGAGGCCGAAACCCTTGCGCGGCTCGCCAAGGCGCGCGGCGCGCAGGAACTGCCCGAGCTGCCCTATGTCCGCGCGCTCGCCTGGCAGAAGGGCGCGCCGATCCGCCGCCGCGCCAAAAGCCTGACGAGTGATCAGGTGGCGGCCGATCTCGCGCTGAAGATGCAGCCCTTCGTCAAGGAGGATCGCGGCTCCGAAGCGCAGGCGCTGCTCGAGGCGACCGAGGGCCTCACCCCCGAGGCGCTCACCGAATGGCAACAGAAGGTCGCCTGGATCTATTACCTGTCGGGCGACGACGCCAACGCCCGCGCGATGGCGGCGAAAGCGGCGGCGGGCACCGGCGACTGGGCGGTGCAAGGCGATTGGACCACCGGCCTCGCCGCGTGGCGGACGCAGGATTGGGCCGGCGCCGCCGAGGCGTTCGGCCGCGTCTCGACCCGCGCGAGCGACATCGAGCTGCGCGCCGCCGGCCTTTATTGGGGGGCGCGGGCCGAGCAGGCGGCGGGCCACCCGGAGCGGATCGAGCCCAAATTGCGCTCCGCCGCGCAATATGACGAAACCTTCTACGGCCTGCTCGCGCGCCAGGCGCTTGGCCTCGCGGTGCCGGCCGAGCGGGCGCGCGAACAGCGCGTCGCGACCGACTGGCAGGCGCTCGAACGCCGGCCCAATATCCGCGTCGCCGCCGCCCTGCTCGAAATCGGCGAGGAAGACCTGGCCGATACCGTGCTGCGCCACCAGGCCAAGCTGAGCGACCCGACCGAATATCAGCCGCTGACTCGCCTCGCCGGTGCGCTCGATCGGCCGGCGACGCAATATTGGCTCGCGCACAACGCCCCCGCCGGCGCGCAGCCGACGCTCGAGGCGCGCTACCCGGCGCCAAGCTGGACCCCCGATGGCGGCTGGCGCGTCGACAAGGCGTTGGTGTTCGCCCACACCCTCCAGGAATCGAGCTTCCGCACCAGCGTCGTCAGTCCGGCAGGCGCTTACGGCCTGATGCAGCTGCGCCCCGCCGCCGCCGCCGACATCGCCCGGGCAAAGGGCATGAAGGTCGATCGCGCCGCGCTCACTCGCCCGCAGACCAATATCGAGATCGGCCAAAGCTATCTCGAACTGCTGCGCGACCAGCCCTGCACCGAGGGGCTGCTGCCCAAGGTGATCGCCGCCTACAACGCCGGCCCCTCCCCGGTCGAAGCGTGGAACGCGCAGGTGAAGGATGGCGGCGACCCGCTGCTCTATATCGAGAGCATCCCGTACTGGGAGACGCGCGGCTATGTCGTGACGGTGCTGCGCAACTATTGGATCTATGAGCGCGAGGGCGGCAAGACCAAGTCGCCGAGCCGTGCCGCGCTCGCGCAAGGGCTGTGGCCACGCTTCCCCGGCCTGCCGGGGGCGAGCGCCGTCAAGCGCGCGCGTGCCGGTCGCGCGGTCGAGACCGCCAGTGCCCATTGATGAAAGTCGGCAATTCCTGCCGGTACGGATCGCGGTGCTCACCGTGTCGGACACGCGCGGGCCGGCCGAGGACCGTTCAGGCGACACGCTCGTCGCGCGGCTGACCGAAGCAGGGCACATCCTCGCCGATCGCGCGATCGAGAAGGACGAGGTCGATCGCATCGTCGCGCGGCTGCATAACTGGATCGATGACGCTCAGATCGATTGCGTCATCACCACCGGCGGCACCGGCGTCACCGGCCGCGACGTGACCCCCGAGGCGATCGAGCGCGTCGCCGACAAGATGATCCCCGGCTTCGGCGAGCTGTTCCGCTGGCTGAGCTTCCGGACGATCGGCACCTCGACCGTGCAATCGCGCGCCTGCGCCTGCGTTGCCCGCGGCACCTATATCTTCGCGCTGCCGGGCTCGACCGGGGCGGTGAAGGACGGGTGGGACGGCATCCTGCGCGATCAGCTCGACAGCCGACACCGGCCCTGCAACTTCGTCGAGCTGATGCCCCGGCTTACCGAGCGCTGAGAGTCAGTTTGAAAAAGGCGCGCCGCGCCTTTTTCGCGGCGGTACCAGCCCGCTCCCCCACCCGGCCACCCAACGGCAGTATTCTATGGGTGGCCGGGTGGGGGAGCATCGGGTCGGCCATGCCCCCGGCATGGCCTGAACAGCGCGGGGCGCTGTTCACCCGGTGCTGGCCGGTACCGCGAAATGCGCGGTGAGCGCATTTCAAAACAAACCATCGGCACAACTGCGCGTAAGGCTCGGATATTTCAGAGATTTGGCTGGGGCGGGAGGATTCGAACCTCCGCATGACGGTACCAAAAACCGTTGCCTTACCGCTTGGCGACGCCCCAGCAGAGCGCGGGTCTTTAGGCGGCGAAACGCGCGCTGAAAAGGGGTTTCGTCACGCGATCCGAACGTGCCAGCCATAAGGGTCGGGCGCCCGACCGAATTGCAGATCGACCAGCGCCTGGCGCAGCGCCTGGGTCGTCTGGCCCGGCGCGCCGGTGCCGATGGTGAAGCTGGTGTCGCCAAGCGTCATCTTGCCGATCGCGGTCACCACCGCCGCGGTGCCGCAAGCGAACGCCTCGATCAGCCGACCGCTCGCGGCGTCGGCCTGGGCCTGATCGATTCCGTAGCGTTCCTCGCGCACCGCCAGCCCCCGGTCGCGCGCCAGGGTAATCAGCGAATCGCGGGTGATGCCGGGCAGGATCGTCCCCCCCAAGGGCGGGGTGAGCAGGCTGCCGTCCTCGAACACGAAGAAGATGTTCATGCCGCCCAGTTCCTCGATCCAGCGGCGCTCGACCGCGTCGAGGAACAGCACCTGGTCATGTCCGCGCCGCGTCGCCTCGGCCTGGGCGATCAGGCTGGCGGCGTAATTGCCCCCGCATTTGGCAGCGCCCGTCCCGCCCGGCGCGGCGCGGGTATAGTCGGTCGACACCCACAGCGAGACCGCCGGCGCGTCGCCCTTGAAATAGGCGCCGACCGAGGAGGCGATCACCGCGAAGATATATTCGGTCGCGGGTTTCACCCCCAGGAAGACCTCGCTCGCGATGATGAACGGGCGCAGATAGAGCGCGCCATCGGCCTGGGGCGGAATCCAGTCGCGCTCGGCGCGGGTGAGCAGGGTCACCGCATCGAGGAACAGCTGCTCGGGCAGCGGCACCATCGCCATGCGCTCGGCCGAGGCGTTCAGGCGGCGGGCATTGGCATCGGGGCGGAACAGCGCGGCGCCTCCATCGGGCACACGATATGCCTTCATGCCTTCGAAGATTTCCTGCGCGTAATGCAGCACCGCGGTCGCCGGATCGACCGTCAGCGGCGCGCGCGGGCAGAGCTGGGCATCGTGCCAGCCCGCCGCCTCGCTATAGCGGATCGTCACCATGTGATCGGTGAAGACGCGCCCGAAACCGGGATTTTCGAGCAGCGCCGCGCGGACGCCGGGCGCGGTCGGCGCGGGGTGCGGCACCTTCGCGAAGCCGGAGGGAAGAGCGAGCGGATCAAGCATTTCACACCCCGAGCAGCCGACAATCGCTTGACCCCTTAGGCAAAGCCGCCATGCTCGGCAACATGCCGCACACCGCCGCATCCGCCCTGTTCCTGCGCGAGGCCGAGCTGCGGCGCGGGATCGAACTGCTGGCTTTCGGCCACGCCGCGCTGCTGCGCGCGGGCGACGCGCGGCTCGCCGAGCTTGGCCTGGGGCGCGCCCATGCCCGCGCGCTCTATTTCATCGCGCGCGCGCCCGACGCGACCGTCACGCACCTCCTCGGGCTGCTGGGGGTGACCAAGCAATCGTTCGGGCGGGTGCTGAACGAGCTCGTCGCGCGCGGGCTGGTCGAGAGCCGGCCGGGGCCGCGCGATCGGCGCGAGCGGCGGCTGCGCCTGACCGAGCCGGGCCGCGCGCTCGAGACCGAACTGTTCGAGCTGATCCGCGCCCGGCTCGCCTCGGCTTATGCGGCGGCGGGCCAAGGCGCGGTCGGCGGCTTCTGGGCGGTGCTGGAGGAGCTGGTGCCGCCCGAGCAGAAACGGTTGCTGGCGAGCCTGGAATAGCCGCGCCGTTATTGGCAGCGCACCCGCTTGCCGCGCCACTCGCAGCGCTCGACCCGCAGCGGCAGCCGCACCAGCTGCTGCCCGCGGCGCGTGACGCAGGTAAGCGTCACCGCGTCATCCCGCCGGGTCGCGCGCAAGTGGCGCCAGACCTGCCGATCGCCGCTGATCGTGTCGGGCACCAGTGTCGCCGGCGGGTCGCTATTGCCGCGCGCGACCTCCACCCGGTCAACCGGCCCCGGACAGCCGAGCGCGGCGCTGGCGAGCATCAACCACATCAGTCCCTCTCCCATTGCCTGCCCGTGCGGGCGACGCCATGCTGCCCACAGGCTTTAGGGGGATCAAGCATGAACAGCCCAATTCTGGCGCCGATGGTAGCGCTGATCTGCTGGACGCTGGTGATGTGGGTGTGGATGTACGCGACACGCATCCCGGCGATGCTGCGCGCGCGGATCGACGGGCGCACGCTCGTCGGCAGCACCGGCGCGTCGCTGCGTGATGACATGATTACCGGCGGCGAGCGGCGGGCGACCTGGATTTCGGACAATTACAATCACCTGCACGAACAGCCGACCTTGTTCTACGCGACCTGCGTCGTGCTCGCGCTGATCGGGCTGGGCTATGGCTTCAACCTCAGCCTCGCCTGGGCCTATGTCGCGCTGCGGGTGGCGCACAGCCTGGTGCAGGCGACCTTCAACCGGGTGATCGTGCGCTTTTCGATCTTCGTGCTGGCGAGCCTGTGCCTGTTCGCGCTCGCGATCCATGCGGGGCTGGGGTTGCTCCATGTGCATCCGCTGATCGGGCCGGGGAACTAGGCGTACCGGCCTGCTGCTCATCGTGCGGCGTTCAACCGAACAGGCGCCGTACGCTCTTGTCCAGCATCAGCAATTGCCACAGTGTCCGGCCATGATCGGCACGGCCGGCGCGGTGGTCTTGCGCCAGGCGTTCGAGCACGGTCGGCTCGAACCAGTTGCCGAGCACCGGCGAGCGCGCGAGCAACGCCGCTTCATCGGCGAGCGTGCCCCGGAACCAGGCGCTCACCGGCGTCACGAAGCCCATTTTCGGGCGGTAGAGAATGTCGCGCGGCAGATAACGCTCCAGCGCGTGCTTCATCACCCATTTGCCCTGCCCGCCCCGCAGCCGCAGCGACGCCGGGAGCGTGGCCGCGAACTCGACCAGCCGATAATCGAGCAATGGCTCGCGCGCTTCCAGGCTCACCGCCATGCTCGTCCGGTCGATCTTGGTCAGGATGTCGCCGGGCAACCAGTGCTTGATGTCGGCATATTGCGCCGCGTCGAGCGGCTCGTCGGCGGGGGCGTTTCGCATCGCCTGCACGTAGCGCCCCTCGGCGCGGTAGCCGCCCAGCTGGCGCCGCGCGCCCTCGCGCCACAATTGCGCGCGCAGCTCGGGCCGGGTGACCCCCACCGCCAGGGCATAGGCCTCCCCCGCTTCGGCGGCGAGGCCGAGCAAGGTCGTCTTGGCGCGCAGCGGGCGCGGCGCCCAGTCGGCCTTGGGGTAAAGCGCCCCCAGCCGGCCGAACACGGGCGCGCGCAGCCCCAGCGGCAGCAGCCCCCGCACCCGCTCCTCGGCGGCATGGAAGCGGTAGCGGCGATAGCCGGCAAACGCCTCGTCGGCGCCGTCGCCCGAGAGCGCGACCGTCACCTGCTCGCGCGCCAGCTCGCACACGCGGTAGGTGGCGAGCGCCGAGGCATCGGCGAAGGGCTCATCGAACGCCGCGACCAGCGTATCGACCAGCGCGAAATCATCGGGGCTGACCAGGCGGGTGCGATGCTCGGTCGCGAAGCGTTCGGCGATGCGCGTCGCGTAGCTGCGCTCGTCATGGTCGGGCAGGTCGAAGCCGATCGTGCAGGTCTTCACCGCGCGGCGCGACGCCTCCGCCATCAGCGCGACCACGCCCGAGCTATCCACCCCGCCCGACAGGAACGCGCCGAGCGGCACATCGGCGATCATTCGCAGCCGCACCGCCGCGCGCATGTGTTCGAGCAGTTGCTCCTCGATCGCGGCGGGCTTGGCGCGGGTGCGGCGGCTGAAATCGAGATCCCACCATTGCCGCGGCGCCGGGATGGGCCTGCCGCGTTCGATCAGCAGGAAATGGCCGGCGGGCAGCTTCTTGACGCCGGCGACGAGGCAGGTGTCGTCCGGCACATAGCCGAACGCCAGAAAATCCTCGATCGCGGAAAGCTCGGGCGCGCGGCGCAGCAGCGGATGGGCGAGCAGCCCCTTCAGCTCCGACGCGAAGATCAGCGATCCGTCGCTCAGGGTGGCATAATGGAGCGGCTTCACCCCGAAGCGATCGCGCGCCAGGAACAGGCTCTTCGCGCGGTCGTCATAGAGCGCGAAGGCGAACATGCCGTTGAGCCGATCGAGCATCGCCGGCCCCCAGGCCGCCCAGCCGTGGAGCAGCACCTCGGTATCGCTGTTGGTGCGGAACACCGCCCCCTTCGCCGCCAGTTCGGCGCGAACCTCCTGGAAGTTATAGATTTCGCCGTTGAACGTCACCGCCAGCGCACCGTCGTCGCTCAGCATCGGCTGCGCGCCACCGCCCAGATCGATGATCGAGAGCCGGCGATGCGCCAGGCCGATGCCCGGGGCGGTCCACACCCCCGATCCGTCAGGCCCGCGATGCGCCTGGGCATCGGCCATCGCGCGCAGCCGCGCGGGATCGACAGGCTTGGGGAAATCGGGGTGGAACACCCCGGCTATGCCGCACATCAGCGCGCTTCTGTCAGTCGATCGGCGACGGCGTCAAGCCGCCCGAGCGCGCCGGCGAACGCCGCCATGCCATCGCGCGCGCGCGGCCCTTGCGCCGACACATGCAGCGCGACCGCCGCCTGCCGCCCGCCGAGCAGCCGCGCCTTGAGCGTCGCGAGCTTCACCCGCGCGGGACTGGCGGTGAGCGTGCCGCCGACGCGGTACCAGCTCGCGACCAGTCGCTCGACCGGGCCGGGCGCGGTGATGCGGATCGTCGCGCCGCCCGCGATCGGCGCCTCGCTCGCCACCTTCACCCAGCGATCATTCTCGGCGAGCGGGCCGATGCCGAAGCCGATCAGCTCGGCGCCCTCGGCCTGCGCCGCATAGACGGCGATGGCGAGATCGACGTCATGCCCGCGCCCGTCGCTGTAGCGGCCGATCAGATAATGGTCGGCGCCCGGATAATGGGGCGACCAGGGGGCGGTGCGGCTCATCGCCACGCGCTGCCAGCCGGGCACGGCGGGAAGCGCGACTCGCACCGGCAGCACGTCGCGCCGCGCCGCGATCGCCTGCGCCCAGCTGGCGAAGCTCGCCGCGATCAACAGCGCGAGCGCGGCGGCGAGCCAGGGTGTCGTCCCGCCCCAGCCGATGCGGGGCAGGGCGGCGCGGTCGATCCACGCGCCATCGGGGTCGCGATCGAACCAGCGCCAGCCGATCGCTAGCACCGCCGCCATCACCAGCCCGAAAAACACCCAGCCATAAACGATATGGTCGAACCCCGTCGCCGCCTCCACCGAGGTGAGGTGCGCCGCATAGATGGTGCCGAACGCGCGCAGGCCGTTGGCGATCACCGGCACCACCAGCGATACCACCAGGAACGCCAGCCGCCGCGACCAGCGCAGATAGCAGACATTGGCGACCAGCACCGCGAAGGCAACCATCGCCAGCACGAACTTGGCGCCCGAACACGCCTCGGCCACTTCGAAATAGCCGTTCGGGATGGTGATCAGCACCCCGTCCACCTGCGCCGGCACCCCCACCAGATGGAGCAAGGGCAGCGTCATCGCGACCGTCACCGCCTGCAGCGGCGGCTCCAGCCCCTCGCCGAACGGCACCAGGAAGAAGGCGTAGAGCAAGGGAAACAGCAGCCCGCGCGCGATCGCGGGGCCGAGCAACGTCACCACCGCCCCCTGCAGCATCAGCACCAGCCCCAGATGCCGCGCGAGCGCGACGCCGGCGGCCGCCCCCGTCAGCCACGCCAGCCCGCCGAGCGCCACCAGCGCGAGCCCCGGCGTCCAGGCCATCGGCGTCAGCTCGGCGAGTTCGGCGCGGCGCAGCCACACCAGCCAGCCGATCACCGGCGCGATGAACAGGCAGTGGCCGAAGGTCGTGCTCGTCCAATAGAGCCGCGCGAGATCGGCGGTATCGCGCGCGAACAGCAGCAGCAGCGCGAAAGCGGTCGCGGCGAGCGCCGCGCCGTGGCGCGGCCAGGCCCCCTGCCCGCCGCGCAACCGGCGATGATCGAGCGCGACCGTCACGCCGCGTGCTGCTGTTGGGGGCGCGGCGGGTCGATCAACGCGTCGAGCGGGGCGAGCCGCGCGTTCCAGCCATAGCGCGCGATCACCCGCGCGCGGGCGGCGCTGCCCAGCGCGGCCGCCTCGCCCGGATTGTCGAGCAGCGCGCCGATCGCCGCGCTCGTCTCCGCGGGCGAGTCGGCCACTCGCAGCGCGCCGTTATGGTCGATCCCCTCGGCGGCGGCGGGCGAGGCGACCACCGGCCGCGCCATCGCCATCGCCTCCAGCACCTTGTTCTGCACCCCGCGCGCAAGCTTCAGCGGCGCGACCGCGACCTGGGCGGCGGCGAGCCAGCCGCGCACGTCCGCCACCTCCCCTGTCACCACCACGCCCGGCGACTGCCCCAGCGCGCGCACCGCCTCGGTCGGCGCGCGGCCGACGATCGCGAAGCGCAGATCGGGGTGGCGGTGGCGCAACAGCGGCATGACGTCTCTGGCGAACCAGCTCACCGCCTCGATATTGGGGCGGTAGTCCATTTGTCCGGTGAAGACGACGAGCGGACCTTGCCCATCGACCGTGGGAAAGATGGCGGCGGGATCGAAGAAATCGGTGTCGATGCCGTTTTCGACCGCGTGGACGCCGCCCACCCCCGCCCGCGCGCGGAACAACGCGGCTTCGGCGTCGCTCACGAACAGGCTGGCCTCGGCACGGGCGGCGATATCGCGCTCGAAGGCAAACAGCAGCCGCCCCTCGCGCCGCATCATCGCCGCCTGCGGGCCCTGACCCGCGCCATAGGCATCGAACTTCGCCGAATCCATGTCGACGAAATCCATGATCACGCGCGGGGCCGGCGCTGGCGGCAGATATTGCGCCATCTGGCCGGAAAAGACGTAGATCAACTCGATCGGCCGGTCCGCAAGCAGCGTGCGCACCGCCTGCGCCACATCGCGCTGGTGGAACGCGGTGAGCGACACCGGCCGGCCCAGCGCCAGCGCCTCCGCCGCCGCCCGCCAGCGCGGCTTGCCCCGCCAGAAGATTTGGGCGCTCGCCACCACATCGTCGAGGCCGTCCGCCTGTTCCAGATCGCGGCGATCATCGGCGAACGCGATCAGGTGGACGCGGTGGCGCCGGGCGAGGTGGCGGAGAATGTGATAGCCGCGGATCTTGTCGCCCCGGTTGGGCGGAAAAGGATGACGATGGGCGAGGAACAGGATCTCGCCCATCAGCCGAGCCCCCGCGCGATAGGCGGCCCGATCAGCCGGGTGAGCCAGAGCGGCAGCCGGCGCCACGCCGCGATCCGCGCCTGGTAGCGCGGGCTCATCGGGTTCACGTCGCGCGGCGCCTGGCCGGGCGCGTGGCGCTTGGCGTAGCGCAAGGGCACGCCCTCGAACCCCCAATTCTTCTTATAGGCCGCCGGCCCGGAGCCGACCTTCGATCGCCCGAAATCGAAGCGGGTGCAGCCCCGCCGCCGGGCATGGCCCATCAGCTCGAAATAGAGCCGTTCATTGGCCCGCAGCGCCCGCGCCGCCGCCGTGCCGCCGCCCCAATAGGGATAGACGGTGCCGTTGAAATACAGGCTCAGCACGCTCGCCACCGGCTGGCCGCGATGGGTGATCGTCAGGATGTCGGCGTCGCACGCCGCCAGCACTTCGCGGAACAGGCGCGCGGGGAACACAGGGGTGCCGAGGTTGCGGACCATTTCGGCATAGACCGCGTAATGGTCGGCAAGCGCATCCTCACGCCCGACATGCACTTCAAGCGCGTTCGCGAGGCCCTTGCGCACCTCGGCGCGGTGCTTGCGCGGGATCGCCAGCAGCTCGGCCTCGTCATCGGCGGCGAGCGGGCGGGCGAAGCCGAGATGGCTGCCGCTTTCCTGATGCCATTCGCCGCCCTCGGGCAGGGCGCCGCCGCGCAGTTCCACGCTCGCGCAGGCATGGCGCTCGGCGAGCCGCCACGCGGCGTCGGCGAGCAGCGGTACCGCCGCCGGTTCCTCCGCCAAAATCCCGCCATCGACCGCGAACCCCGCCGAGACCATCGCCGCGCCGAACAACGGCGATCGCACCTCCGTCAACGGGAGTATCGCCGCCAGGCTGCCATTGGCGCGCTCGGCGACCAGGCAATGCGCATATTGGCCGCAACCCCGCGCGACCGCCCGGTTCCACGCCGGGAGATGAAAGGGCGTCGCGTCAGGATGCGCGCGCACGAAAGCATCGATCCGCCGCGCCTCGCCCGGATCAGCGAGATCGGCCGCGCGCAGCGCGAGCGGCGGGCGGAGCAGCGGCAGCGTCATGCCAGCGCGGCCGCCGCCTGAGCGACCACCGCGTCGGTCCGCCCCCAGGGATGCGCCGCGAGCAGCCGCCGGAGCTTGCCCGCCATCGCGCCGAGCCGGGGATAATGGCGCAGCTTCGACTTGAGCGGCGCATTGGCGACGCGCGGCTGGCCGGGATCGACTTCCCAGGGATGGAAATAGAACAGCATCGGCTGGCCGGCGGCGTTGGCGGCGCGCACCGCGCGGTCCATGATCGCATTGGGCAGCAGCCGGAAGAACCCCCCGCCCGAGGTCAACTCGCGCCCGGCGACACGCATCACCGTCATCGGCAGTTCGATCAGCGGGCTGTCGGGCAGCGGACGATAGGCGCGGCGCGGCGCGGTCGCCCAGCCATAATGATCATGCGCGAGCGGGGCGACGCTCGACGAATAGGCATAGCCCTCTTCGGCCAGGATCGGGTGCGCCCAGGGGGTGCGCGCGTCGATCGAGAAATTGGGCGCGCGATAGGCGGTGATCGCGACTCCGCCGGCATCCTCAAGCACCTTGCGCGCTCGAGCGATGTCGGCGCGGAACTGATCGGGGGTGAAGCTGTGGACCCGGGCATGGCCATAGCCATGGCTCGCCAGCTCGTGCCCCTCGGCGACGATCCGGCGCATCAGCGCGGGGAAGCGCTCGGCCACCCAGCCGAGGGTGAAGAAGGTGGCGTGGATGCCGGCCTCCCCGAACAGATCGAGCACCCGCTGGGTATTGGCCTCGACCCGGGGGGCGAAGCTGTCCCAATCGGCGCGGTCGATCACCTTTTCGAACGCGCCGACCTGGAACCAGTCCTCGACATCGATCGACATGGCGTTCAGCACCGGGCGGATCGGCGCGTGCAGCATGGCTCAGCCCCGCAAGGACGAGATGTCGGGGCGCTGGCTGTCACCCTCGATCCAGTCGATCAGCAGCGTCAGGATGCGGCGCAGCGCCGCGTCCTGCTCGTCGGTCCGCGCCTCGAGCGCGGCGATGCGCGCGGCGAGCGTCGGGTCGATCCGCGGCTCGGACTCGGGCTCGGGTTCGGGCGTCGGCGCCGGGACGAGCGGGGTCGGTTCGGCATCGGCCACCGGCTCCGGCGCCCGGCGCAGCGGCAATGGCGCCGGGGCATCGAACCAATCGGGATCGCCAAGGCTCGGCGGTGCGACCGGCGCGGGCACCGGCGCCGGCTCCGGCGGCGGGGGTTCGATCGGCGCGGGCTCGACCACCGCCTTGGGCGCGACCACCGCCTCGGGCTCGACCGCCGGCGCGGTACGGCTTGGCGGTTGCGGCAGCGGGGTCGGATCGATTTCGAACCAATCGGCCTTGGCCGGCATCGGCGCGGCCGGCTCGAACCAGTCGGGCTCGCCAAGCGACGCCGGCGCGGGTTCAGAAGGCGCAACCGGCGCGGGCGCGGGAGCCGGCGCGGGCTGAACGGGCACCGCCGCCGCATCGCCGGCAAGATCGGCGATCACCGTTTCCACCGCGGCGCCGTCGATCACCGCCAGCCCCTCGATCGCGCCATAGAGCATCACCCGGCCGGCGAGCTGGTTCAGCCGGCGCGGCACCCCGCCCGATCCGGCATAGAGCGCGGCGAAGGCATCGGCCGTGAAGCGCGGGCGATCGCTCCACCCCACCAGCTTCAGCCGGTGGCGCATATAGGGTTCGATCTCATCCGGCGCCATCGGCTCCAGATGATGCGTCGCGATCACGCGCTGGCGCAGCTGCTCCAGCCGGTCATTGCCGTACAGCCGCTCGCGGAATTCGGGCTGGCCGAGCAGGAAGATCTGCAGCAGCGCATGGCCGCCGGCCTGGAAGTTGGAGAGCATCCGCAGCTCTTCCAGGCTGGCGACGGGCAGCGCCTGCGCCTCGTCGACGATCAGCAGCGTGCGCCGGCCGCTCCGGGCGACGGCATGCAGCGCGCGCTCGATGCGTTCCAGCAATTGCGCCTTGGGCAGGCCAGCGGTGTCGATCTCCAGCCCCGTCGCGACCAGGCGGAGCAGATCGTCGGCCTCGATCTGGGTCGAGACGATCTTGATCGCGTGCAGCCGTTCGCGGTCGATCGTCGCCATCAGATGGCCGACAAGCGTCGTCTTGCCGGCACCAATGTCGCCGGTCACGACGATGAAGCCTTCGCCCTGGCTCAGGCCATAGCCCAGATAGGCCATCGCCTTGCGGTGCGTGGCCGATTCGAACCAGAAGCGCGGATCGGGGGTCAGCTGGAAGGGCCGGCCACTCAATCCATAATGCTCGTCGTACATCTGCCCTCCGGCCGGTCTGCCCGGCTCTTTAGAAACTATAGCGCGCGCCCAGCAGCGCCTGAAGCGAGGTTACGTCGCCGAACCCGTCCTGGCCGCTGTTATAGATGCCCAGCGCCGCGACCGCCCCCAGTCGCCCGAAGCGCCGGGTGAGCGCGGTCGTCGCCCCCACGCCATATACCCGGGGCGCACCGAAGATGCCGCTGCGGAAATAATTGGCGAAGACATTGGCGTCGATCGTCGTCTTCGCGTCGAGCTGGCGCTGGAGATAGGCCTGCAGATAGACGCTCTCGTCCTGCAGCCCCGCCACCACGACGCCGGTGCCGCCATTGGGCGCGACATAGCGGCGATTGGCATAGCCAAACCCCAGCCCATAGGCCCAGCGCCCGCGATTGACCGAGACCACCGCGTCGATCCCGCGCGCGCGGTAGGCGCTGGTCTGCGCCGATTGCAGCGCGCCGTTCAGGCAATTGCCCGCCGCCCCGCCCTGCGGCCCGAAGACGCAGCCGTTGAAATCCTGCCCGAACGGGTTGGTCTGGGTATTGAACGCGGTCGGCGCGGCGGCGAGCCCGCCCTGCACCTGGCGGCCGAAAGTCTGGATACCGTCATAGCCTGACACCCGCACCGCGACATTCTTGCTCGGCTGGTAAGTGAACTGGCCGATCGCGGTGAAGCTGCCGTAACGCTCGCCGGCATGGACCTCGAGCTGGGTGCGCGGGCTGGGCCGCCAGATGAAGCCACCGTCATAATAGACGCCGTTGAAGTCATAAGCGACGCGGCGCAGCCCGGCGGGGTCGATCTGGAAGCGCCCGCGCCCGTCGCGCACCGGCTGGCCGGTCGCGTCGAGCAGGATGTCGCGCTGGCTGACCTGGATATTCTCATAGCCCGCGCCCGCCGTCAGCGCGAGCGTGGGGAGCACCGGCCACACCACGTCGCCACGGCCATATTTGCCGTCATAACGCTGGCGCAGCTGCCCCGCGTCGTCGCGCGCCCAGGCGCCCGACACGGTGACGCCCACCGGCAGATAGACATTCGCCGGCAGGCTGACGCTGCCCACCGCCAGATGACTGGTCGAATCGTCGAACACGTCGAGCGGCGGCTGGCCGGGGAGCGGGCTGGCGATGCTCGGCCCCTGGAACTTGGTATAGCCGAAGCGGTACTGCGCCGACACGCTGAGCGGCCCCGCCGTCGTCGCAAAGGTCGGGCCGGCATAGACGGCGTAGAGCTGGCCGATATTGGCGACATTGCCCGTCAACACCCCCGGCGCGGCCCCGCGAATATCGCTGCGGGTCCGCGTGGCGAGCGCGCCGGCCTCGATCGTCAGCGGCCGCGCGACCTGCACCGCCGCGCGGGCGAGGCCGGTATGGATGTCGACATCCTCCAGCCGCCCGTCATAGGGAATGCGCCGTTCGTAGCGATAGCTCGCCTGCACCTGCACCCGCCGCGTCTGGACATTGGCGTCGATCCCGGCGGCGACGGTGGTGTAGGTGAGCGTGTCGTCGAAATCGGTGGTCACGACCTGGCCGGCTTCGATGTACGGCGTGATCTGGCGGCTGTTCTGCGCCACGGCGGGGCTCGCCGCGAGCAGGATGCCGAACGTCAGGAGCGCGGGGCGCATCAGGCGTCCTCCATTCCATAATAGCCGAAGCGGCGCGGCCCGGCGGTGAAGGTGACGGCGTTGAGCAGCAGGCTGATCGAGGGGCAGCCGTCGAGCAGCGCCACCGCCTCGCGCAGATCGGTCTCCCCCGTGCGATCGGCGCGGGCGACGAGCACCACCTGCCCCACTTGCAGCGCGAGCGCCGCCGCCGCGCTCGCGGCGAGCGCGGGCGGCGAATCGAGAATGATCAGCCGCTGCGGATCGGCGGCGAGCAGCGCGTCGAGCAGTTCGCCCAGCCGCGCGCTCGCTAGCAACTCGGTATCGGCGTTGCTGCGCGCGCCGGCGCCCAGCACCGACAGCGTGCCGAGATCGGTCGGGACGATCAGCCCCTCGATCGCGAGCCGGGGATCGGCCAGCGCGTCGAGCAGCCCCGGCCCTTCCTTCAGCCCCAACCGGCCGAGCACATCGGGCTTGGCGACATCGGCGTCGATCAGCAGCACCGCGCCCTCGCGCTCGGCGGCGAGCGACAGCGCGAGGTTCATCGCGCAGAAGGTCTTGCCCTCGTCCTGATGCGGCGAGGTGACGAGCACGAGGCGTGAGCGATCGCCGACCTTGCCCGCCAGCGCGCGGGCGTTGAGCAGCAATTGCCGCTTGACGAGCCGCATCTCCTCGGCGAGCGGCGTCACCGCGCCGCCGGGCACGATCAGCCCCGCCGCCTCGATCACCGCACGGTCGATCGGTACGCGCACCGGCGCCTCGACCGGCGGCACGAAGCGCACCGGGGCGGGCTCGGTCGCCGGCGCCGGCGCCACGGCGGGCGCCGCCACCGGCGGCATGGCTTCACGGGCGCGGAACGCCTCGCCAAAGTCATAGACCGTCGCGGCGCGTTCGAGCAGCGATCCCCGGCTCATGCCGCCATCCCCCGTTGAATGAACTCGACCCCGATCAGCGCGACATAGGCGACCACCAGCCCCGCCCCGCCGCCGGCGAAATAGAGCAGCCGCTGGCGGCGCAGCGCGCGCTGCGCCTCGGTCACCACTTCGCTCAGCGCGCCGATCACCGGCATCCCCGTCGCCTTTTCGAGCCGGCGCGGGGTCGGGAAGGTCGTCTTGAGCTGCCCCGCCGCGAACGCCGCGCCGATGCCGACGATCAGCCCGGCGATCAGTACCGCCGTCAGCAGCATCGGCCGGTTGGGCGCGCTGGGGGTGCGCGGCGCGCTCGGCGGATCGACCACGGTGAACTTGATCGCGCCCTGCTGGTTCTGCACCTGCCCGCGCAGCTTGATCTCCTCGCGGTCGGCGAGCATCTTGTCGTACTGGTCCTTCAGCACCTGATAATCGCGCTCGATCTGGCCCTGTTCGGCGGCGACATCGGGATCGCCCGACAGCTTGGCCTGGAGCTGGTTCAGATCGTTCTGCAGCTGCGCCTTGCGCGCGCCGAGCGCGGCGACCTGCGCCTGCTTTTCGGCCTGGGCGGGCTTGAGCGCGGCGAACACCGGGTTCGCCTGCGCCGCCGTGCCGGGCTGGAGCGGCTCGTTGCGCGCCGCCGCCAGCGCCAGCGCGAGCTGGGCGTTGAGCGCCTTCACATCGGGATGCTCATCGGTCCAGCCGCGCGCCCGCGCCTCGGCGAGCTGGCCCTGGATCGCGTTCACCCGCGCCCGCGCCGGCCCCGCGACCCCGGGCGCGCCGCCCCCGGTCGTGGCGCCCGCGCCCGCGAGCTGGCCGTTGATCATGGCCAGACTCGATTGCGCCGCCGCCAGATCGCTTTCCACCTGCGCCAGCTGGCTGCGCGCGCTCGCCAGCCGGTCGGTGAGCGAGCCGGTGCCCGGCAGGCTCGCCAGATAGCGGTTCTGGAAATCGGCCTTCTTCGTCTCCAGCGCCTGCAACTGCTGCTGGCGCTGCCCCAGCTGACCATCGAGGAAAGCGAGCGTGCTGCTCGTCTCGTCGCGGTCGCCCTGGAGATTTTCCTCGATGAAGATGTCGATCGTCTTCTGGACGATCTGCTTGGCGAGCTTGGGGCTGTTCGCGCTGGCGGTGATCTCGAACAGATTGTCCTGCTGCGCGACGACCTTGATCGCGTTCTGCAGGCCCGCGACACGGTCCTGCACGTCATGCTCGGTCGCGACCGTGTTGGCGAGATCGGTGCCGCGCACCACCTTCGCCAGATTGACCGCCGAGGTCAGCGTCTGACGCACCCGGTCGATGCCCTTGGCCTGTTCATCGGGGGTGATGCCGATCTTGCCGGGCAGGATCGACTGGACGATCACCGAGACGCGCGCCTTGGCGGCATAGCTCGCCGGGATCTGCGCGACGACGAACCAGCCGAGCACGCACACCCCCCACGCCACCGCGAGCGCCAGCCAGCGCCGGGCCCAGATACCGTGGAGCGCGATCCGCAGTTCGTCGTAAAGGCCGTTCACCCCCCGCGCCCCCTTAGAACATGCTTTCGGGGATGATGATCACGTCCCCCGGCTGCAGGCGGACATTGGCGCGCGAATCGCCGTTCTTGAGCAGGTTCGACAGGCGCAGCGCATATTCGCGCTGCTTGCCGCTGCCCCGGTCATAACGGATCAGCCGGGCGCGATTGCCGGCGGCATATTGGTTGAGCCCACCGACCGCGATCATCGCGTCGAGCACGGTCATGTTCGCGCGATAGGGAATCGCCGCCGGCTTCTCGGTCGCGCCGACGATGCGGACCTGCTGGCTGAAGGTGCCGGCGAAATTCTCGACAATTACAGAGACGATCGGATCCTTGATATATTCGCCCAGCGCCAGCTTCATGTCGTCGGCCAGCATCGCCGGGGTCTTGCCGACGGCGGGCATGTCGTTGATCAGCGGGGTGGTGATGCGGCCATCGGGGCGCACCTGCACCTTCGCGCTCAGCTCCGGATTGCGCCACACGAAGATGTTGAGCTGATCGAGCGGGCCGATCACATATTCCTCGCCCGGCACTTCCTGGGTCGCGACATAGCTCGCCGGGGGCAGTTCGGGACGGGCGCCGGTGGTGCACGAGGCCGGCACCAGCAGCGGCAGCGTGACAAGGACGATCGGCAGACGCATTTTCTCAACCTCCAGCGGTCGCCGGACACGCTCGCGCGTGCCGGACGGGCAGCTTTCGGCATGGGCTATGCGCTTAAGAGGTGAAGATAGCGTTAGGAACGTTGGCCGCGCCGGCCACGAATTCGGGCGGATTTGCATGGCCCAGGAAGGCGTTGGGGCTCGCCGAGCGGCCATAGGCACCTGCCAGGAACAGCGCGATCACGTCGCCGATCCGGGCCTCGGGCAGCGCGACCTGATCGCCCAGCCGATCGAGCGGGGTGCAGAGGCAGCCGACCACATTCACCGTCTCATCGGCCACGGCACCCAGGCGATGGGCGACGGCGATCGGGTAATTGCGCCGCACCACCGTGCCGAAATTGCCGCTCGCCGCGAGCTGATGGTGCAGCCCGCCATCGGTGACGAGGAAGACCTGCCCGCCGCTTTCCTTGCGATCGACGATCCGCGTCAGATAGACGCCGCATTCGCCCACCAGCCAGCGGCCAAGCTCGATCGCGAAGCGGGTGTCGGCGAGCACCGCGTCGCGCCGGTGCAGCGCGTCCCCCAGCGCCGCGCCGATCACCGCGACATCGAGCGGCGCGTCGCCCGGAAAATACGGAATCCCGAAGCCGCCGCCGAGATTGACCAGCGGCGGCGTGGCGCCACTCTCGCGCGCCAGCCGCGCCGCGAGCGCCATGGTCTGCGCTTGCGCCTCGATGATCGCGCCGGCATCGAGCGCCTGCGATCCCCCGAAAATGTGGAAGCCGCGCCACTCGGCGCCCGCCGCGATCAGCCGCCGGACCAGCGCGGGCACGCGGGCCGCGTCGATGCCGAACGGCGAGGGTCGCCCGCCCATTTTCATCCCGCTGCCGCGCAGCTCGAAATCGGGGTTCACCCGCACCGCGAGCCTTGGCCGCACCCCCAGGCGCTCGGCGATGGCGAGCGCGCGGTGGGCCTCGCCCTCGCTTTCCAGATTGATCGTCACCCCCCCGCCGATCGCCGCTTCGAGTTCGATGTCGCGCTTGCCGGGTCCGGCGAAGCTCACCGGCTGGCCCGGCGCCTGCGCGCGCACCAGCGCGAGTTCGCCCGCCGAGGCGATGTCGAGCCCATCGACCAAAGGTGCGATCGCGCGCACCAAAGGCGGGCACGGGTTCGCCTTCACGGCATAATGCACGCCCAGCCCCGCCGGCATCGCCGCGCGCAAGGCCGCGATCCGCGCGGCGACGATGCCGGCATCATAGACGAACAACGGCGTCGTCCCGGCGAGCGCGATCCAATGATCGAACGGTTCGCCGGCGATGGTCAGCATGCCCTGTTGCGCCGCGAACTCGCCCGGGAGCGGGCCGGTGGGTTTCATGGCGTCACTTCCCGCTTCAGCGCCGCGCGATCGAGCTTGCCATTGGCGTTGCGCGGCAGCCCGGCGCGCCACTCGAACCGCGCGGGCTGCATGAAATTGGGGAGCAACCCCTTCAATCGCGCGCGAAGCTCGGCCTCGCGTGCTGGGTCGCCGCGCAGCACGACCAGGATCGCCTGCCCCAGTCGCTCATCGGGCACACCGATCGCGACCGCTTCGGCCGCCTCGCCGCCAGCGACCACGGCTTCCTCGATCTCGCTCGGGCTGATGCGGTTGCCCGCGCTCTTGATCATCTCGTCCTCGCGCCCGACGAAGCGGAGCAGGCCGTCCACCCCCGCGACCACGGTATCGCCCGACCACACCGCCACGCCCTGATGCTCGGCGAAACCCGGCGCGGGGCGGAAGCGCTCGGCGGTGCGCCCGGGGTCGCGCCAATAGCCTTGCGCGACGAGCGGACCGGCATGGACCAATTCGCCCGCCTCGCCGGGCGCGGCGCGGCTGCCATCGGGGCGGACCACCATCACCTCGGCGAAGGGAATCGCCCGCCCGATCGCCTCCGGGTGCGCGTCGACCAACGCGGGATCGAGATAGGTCGAGCGGAACGCCTCGGTCAGGCCATACATCGCGTAAAGGTCCGCGCCCGGAAAGCGCGTGCGCAGCCCGCGCACCAGCCGCTCGCCCAGCGCGCCGCCCGAATTGGTCAGCCGCTTCAGCTTGACCGCGATCTCGGGCGGCCACTCGGTCTCGAGCAGTTGCACCCAAAGCGGCGGCACCCCGGCGAGGGTGGTGGCGTCATGCCGATCGACCGCCTTCACCACATCGCGCGCGGTGAGATAGTCGAGCGGGATCACCCGGCCTCCGGCCGCCCAGGTGGAGAACAACTGGTTCTGCCCATAATCGAAGCTGAACGGCAGCACCGCGAGCACCCGGTCGGCCGGCGTCAGCTGCAGATAATGCGCCACGCTGATCGCGCCGAGCCAGAGATTGGCGTGGCTCAGCATCACCCCCTTGGGCCGCCCGGTCGAGCCGCTGGTATAGAGGATCGCGGCGAGGCTATGCGGATCGGCGGCGCTGGGAGGGAGCGGGTCGGCGCCGCCGGTCTCGTCCTCCAGCACCACCCGCGCCTCGGCGCGATCGCCCGTCTCCAACGTGGCGGCTCGCGCGGGCTGGGTGATGAGCAGCCGCGCGCCGCTATCCGCCAGGATGTGGGAAACCTGGGCGCGCTTGAGCAGCGGGTTGATCGGCACATGCACCAGCCCGGCGCGCGCGGCGGCGAGCGGCATCAGGCAGGCGGTGCGGGTTTTCGGGAGCCAGCTCGCGATCCGGTCGCCGGGTGTCAGGGCTTGCGCCAACAGCCATGCCGCGAGTTCGCCAACCGCGCGCTCCAACCCGGCATAGGTCAGCGTGCCGCCGCGGTCCTCCAAGGCGATCGCCTCGGATGCGACACGCGCGCAGAGGTGATCGAGCGGGCGCGGCACGGGATCGGGCTGTACCATGCCGCCTTGATAGCGGCGCGGGGCTGCATGTGAAGGGCGCGGGACTGCCCGGGCGGGGCGCTAAACGCGCTTTTCGGCGCCGCGCCCGGTCTTGGCCTGCAGCGCGTCGATCCGGCGCGAGGCCTCCGCTTTGGTAAGATTGGCGTCGAAATCCTCGCCCGCTTCCTCGCTTAACGTCTTCAAATAACTCGCTTGTGCCCCCGTCATCGGCTGGTCGCCGGTGGTCCAATCGGCGGGATCTTTTTCAGCATTTGAAAAGGGTTCGGTCTTGGGATTGGCATGGTCTGTCATGGCGGCGCTCCTCGCCGCGCTCAACGGGCGCCGGGCTCCGGCGTTCCCGCGCCTTGGCAGCGCCCCGCCAAGGCGGTACGCACGCGCACCATGATGCCCATCCACGAAACCCAGGTCGACGATGTGGTCCGCGCGGTGCTGAGCGACGTGCTCGGCATCGCCCGCGATCGCGCGGCGACGTTTTCCACCGACACCGGCCTGTTCGGCGCGCTCCCCGAATTCGATTCGATCGCGGTCGCCGGGGTGCTGACCGAGCTCGAGGACAGGCTCGGCATCCTGATCGACGATGACGAGGTCGGGGCAGAAATGCTCGAAAATTTCGGCGCGCTCACCGCTTTCGCCCGCGCCAAGGTGGTTGGTTGATCGACGCTTATGACTGGGCCGGCGGGCGCGAGGCGATGCTGCGCTTTGGGCCTGCGCGGGCGCCGGTCGTAATGCTGCTGCTGCCGCTATTCGAGGAGCATAATCGCACACGAGCGTTCGGCGTCGGCGTGCTGCGCGCCTTGGCCGGGCGGGGGATCGCCGGCGCCTTGCCCGAGCTCCCAGGTCAGGGCGAGAGTTTGGTGCCGACGGAAGCACTGCGATTGGCTGATCTGCGCACTGCGGCGGCGGCGGCGGCGGCGAAGCTGGGGCAGCCGTTCGTCGCGTCGATCCGCAGCGCCGCGCTGCTAGACGCCGAGGTTGTGGTCGCGGCACGTTGGCGGCTGACGCCTCAGCCAGGCATCGATTTGGTGCGAGAGCTCCAGCGGTTGCGCGCGCAAGGCGATGGTGCGACGATTGCCGGCAACGCGCTGAGCGAGATGCAACTCGCGGAGCTTTCTGAGACCGATGTCGCGCCTGGCCGCATTGTTCGGCTGCAGAGTGATCCCGCCCCAGCCGATCGCCACCTTGCGGGCACTCCACTTTGGCGACGAACCGAGCCTGGGAATGATGGCTCCTTCGTAGAATTGGTTGCGGACGATATCGCCGAATGGATCGCAACATGCGGCGGCTGATCGCCTTCGCTTGCGCGGGTGAGACGTTGCTTGGCAGCCTCGATCATGCCGCAGGTAGCACCGGCTTACTGATCGTCTCCGGCGGGAACGAAGTGCGCGCCGGCGCCCATCGCGGCATGGCGTCACTCGCGGCAGAGGTGGCAGCGGCGGGCTTCCCGGTGTTCCGCTTCGATCGGCGCGGGGTGGGCGATTCGAGTGGGATAAACAGTGGCTATGAGAACGCCCGCGACGATCTGCTCGCCGCGCTCGATGCTTTTAGCGCTGCGGCCCCGCAGGTTAAGCGTCTGGTTGGATTTGGCAATTGCGACGCGGCGAGTGCCCTGCTGCTCCACGCCCCACATCGCTTCGCGCGCCTGCTGCTCGCCAACCCCTGGACAATCGCGCAGGCCGGCCCCCTCCCCCCGCCCGCCGCGATCCGCGCGCGCTATGCCGAGCACCTGCGTGACCCGGCGCGTTGGCTGCGCCTGCTGCGCGGAGGTGTAAACTTTAAAAAGCTTATCAAAGGTATAGGCGCTGTTGTTGCAGCACGACATGAGCCTTTGACGGCCCTGGAAACCGCATTGTTTTCAGCGCTCGCGGACCACCCAGACGCCCGCGTGCTGCTCGCAGAAGGTGACGGCACCGCGATCGCCTTTGCCGACGCCGCTCGCCGCGCGACGTGGACTGGAAGCGTGACCTGCGTCGCGACCGCCTCGCACAGCTTCGCCCGTCCCCAAGACAAGGCAGCGCTTCAGGCGTGGGTGCTGGCGGGGTTGAGCCAAAACTAGCCCCCGCTCGGTGCAGCTGCGCTCAGCAATCTTCTCACTTGCGAGGGCGACCTACTCCGCCGCCACCGCCAGCTTGGCCTCGAACTCGGCTTCGGCGAGGAAGCGCTCGGCATCAAGAGCTGCCATGCACCCGGTCCCGGCGGCGGTAATCGCCTGGCGGTACGTCTTGTCCATAACGTCGCCACAAGCGAACACGCCGGGGACACTGGTGCGCGTGGAGCCCTTTTCTACCTCGATATAGCCGTCTGTATCGAGCGTCAGATGCCCTCGGAATAGCTCGGTTGCCGGGTGGTGGCCGATCGCGACGAAGCCGCCGTCGACGTCGATCGCCGACTCCGCCCCGGTTGCCGTGTCGCGCAGCTCCAGCCCAACGAGACCCTCGGGCGTGCCGCCGCCGACAAAGCGCAGAACTTCCCTGTTCCACAGCACCTTGATCTTGGGGTTGGCGAACAGACGTTCCTGCAGGATCTTCTCCGCGCGCAGGCTGTCGCGCCGATGGATCAGCGTCACGTCATCGCTATGATTGGTGAGGTAGAGAGCCTCCTCGACCGCCGTATTACCGCCGCCGATTACCGCCACCTTCTTGCCCCGATAGAAAAAACCGTCGCAAGTCGCGCACGCCGACACGCCCTTGCCGCGTAGCAGTTCCTCGCTATCGAGCCCCAGCCATTTGGCCTGGGCGCCGGTCGCGACGATCAGCACGTCACCCGAATAAACGTCGCCGCTATCGCCAATCAGGCGGAAAGGCCGCTGCGCAAAGTCCACCTCGACGATCGTGTCGTACATCAACCGCGTGCCGACATGCTCGGCCTGTGCCTGCATCTCCTCCATCAGCCACGGGCCCTGGATCACGTTGCGAAAGCCCGGATAATTCTCCACATCAGTGGTCGTCATCAGCTGGCCGCCGGGCTGAATGCCCTGCACCAGGATCGGCTTCATGCCGGCGCGCGCGCCATAAATGGCGGCGGAGAGCCCGGCAGGGCCGGAACCGATGATGAGCATATGAGTATGATGGGTCGCCATGGCCTCTATCCGTTGGTTGCCCCGCATCTAGGGATGACGGCGGGGGCGTTTCAACAGGATTACGCAAGCCAGGCCGGCAATGTTACGTGCGAAGGATGCGCGCGGGAGCGGCGTCAGGGTTTTTCACATGCCCATGGCGCGATGTCGTTGATGGATCACAAAGCCGTCACGTTGCGCGATACGCCTGTCCATACCCCGATTACCGGACCCTCACGGCGCGCTACCGCCGCACCGCGGCAAGACCATCTTGTTTAGCCGATTCCACAATCTGCGCACTTTTTGATGTAATGGGGTGTCGAAAGCGGCCCCGCCGCAAACACCTCTCAAGTCCTTGAGAAGATTGAAAGAGTCCAGCCGCGGGGGAGGCGATCGCCCCCGAGATTCAATTGGTATTATCATCGTAAGATAATGACTTATGCGAGATTTTTCGCGACCAAGCCATCCATCCCGATGCACGGCCTCCGAGCCTTCGCGGGTCGCTAACCTCTGCTGTGCCCCACCCCAAAAACGCGGCAATTTATGAACAAGCCGCGCTTAACGGTGGCAAGGACAACTGGTAGGATGAGACGAAGCTTGTCGAAGCTTCGGCGTCGTGCCGGGGAGGACATGACAGAGTATTCTCGCTTGATTGGCTGGTGCGCGCGCTTTGCGGCGACCGTCATTTTCGCCACGATCCTTGCGCTCCCGGCCGGTACGTACGCGGCGGGTGAGCCGCGATTGCCTCCGTTTGACGAGGCACGCCTTCAGGCGCAGTTGAACGCCGATCCGGCCGGCGCGCGCGCGCAGGCGACGCCGTATAGCACCGGCAGGGCTGACGTGCCGCTCCAGTCGAAAGCCGCGGCGCTCCGCGTCATCGCGATCAGCTATGCCGTTCAGGGCGACAACGATCGAGCCCGCCGCGCATTCGAAGGCGCCTATGGCGTGTCGGCGGCGCAGGGTGATCTTGTCCACATGGCGGGTTCGCAAATCAACATCGGGACGACGTGGTTGCAATCGCACGATTACGCCCGGGCGATCGACGCGTATCGGCGGGGCGCAAAGCTTGCGGCGCGGGCACGGCATTACGTCTTTCATGGCAATGCACTGTCCAACCTGTCGCAGGCGATGGCGGAGCTAGGCGACCCCGAGAGCGCTCTAAAGCTAAACCGCGAAGCCGAGCAGCTTTATGCACGCGCTGACAAGCCCGTGCCGCCGGCCAGTTACGTCCAGCGCGCCGGATTCCAGTTGCAGCTTGGCAAGCCCGCCGCCGCGATTGCCGAGCTCGATCGTGCCCGATCGCTGCTGCCGGACGACGATGCGATCTATGGAAGCGAGTTGGAGGCAGACCGTGCCGAGGCGCTTACGGCGCTCAGCCGGTTCGAGGAAGCGCGCCGCGCGCTTCGGTCCTGCATGGCGCTGGCGAACGCCGCCAACCTCGACCCTGCGCGGGTCCGCTGCCTCAATGCGAGCGCGCGTCTGGCGATCGCCACTGGCCAGCCGGCCGCTGCGCGCGGCTATATCGCGCGGATGATGGCGGTGCGTGCCGGGAGCGCAGAAGGAAAAGTCGCGGACCTGACGTTCGAACGCGATGTCGCCAAGCTCAGGCACGATCTGGCGAGGATCGAGAACCGCCCCGCCGATACCGCTCGGGAGGCGGCGGGCCTGGTCGAACTCGATCGGCAGATTTTGAACAATCGTCAAAAGGTCGCGCTGGCGGTCGGCGCGCTGGAGATGGAGCGCCAGGGAAAGGACCTGAGCATCGACCTGCTCGAAGCGCGCAACGCCAATCTACTGTTGCGCGATCAGCAGCAGCGGTTGTTGACGATTGCCGCCTTCGTGGCGCTGGCGGCGATCGCGCTGGGTGCGCTGTGGTGGACCCGTACCCGCCAGGCCCGGCTGAGGCGCGAGCAACGGCTTGAAGAGCGCGCGCGCATCGCTCGCGACCTGCACGACACGCTGTTGCAGGACATGGCGGGTACCCAACTCGCGCTGGGGGCGGCGGCATACCAAGCGGAACGCGAAGGTTCGGCGCTGGCCGGAACACTCGAGGACATTACCTCGCAGGTCAGCCGGGCGATGGTGTCGGCACGAAACGCAGTCTGGCGGATGCGGAACGACGCGATCGATCGCGGTGACCTGATCGGCGCGGTCTTGGCGTGGCTAGACCAAGCCCATGCCGCCCAGCGCAACATCATCCATGTCGAGGCGCCCCGCGCGCCATCCCGGATCGACGCGGCCAAGGCGGAGCATCTGCTGCGGATCATCCAGGAAGGCGTGAACAATGCGCTGAGGCACGGCAATCCCGGCCGGATAGACGTGACGATCGCCGCGCATGGCAACAGATTGGATGTCAGCATCGTTGATGATGGATCAGGCTTCGTTCCCGAAGCCGCAGGGACGAACCCGGGCTCACATTGGGGACTTGTCGGCGTGCGTGAACGGGTGGACGGGCTAGGCGGCATGCTGAGGGTCAACAGTGTCCCCGGGCACGGCACCCAGCTAATCCTGACGGTACCGATATGAGCACGGCACCAGCGCGCGTGCTGTGCGTCGACGACCATCCCGTCGTCCGCGCGGGGCTGCGTGCCCTGGTCGGTACCGACCCACAATTGCAGGTGGTGGGGGAGGCGGAAGATGAGCCATCGGCGCGCGCTGCCGTCGCCGCGCTCGATCCCGACATCGTTGTGATGGACGTGCGGCTGGGCAGCACTGACGGAATCAGGCTGACGGCCGAGTTGACGCGCGCCAATCCACGGCTCGGGGTCGTCGTCCTATCCTCATATGCCGGCGACGAGGAAGTGTACCGCGCGACCGAGGCCGGCGCGCGCGGTTACGTGCTCAAGGAATTTGCCGCCGCTGAAATCATCACCGCGCTGAACGAGGTACGGCGAGGCAATCGCTATGTGTCACGCGACATCGCCGAACGATTGGCACGCAGCGGCCCGCGGGTCTGGCTGACGCCGATCGAGCAGACCGTTTTGGGCGAAGTGTCGCGTGGTCGGGAGAATGAGGACATCGCGGCGGCATGCGGCCTCAGCCTCGCGGACGTCGAGGGATGCACGACGCGACTGATCGAAAAGTTCGGGTGCGAGAACCGCACCGACCTGGCGACGCGCGCGATGGCGCGCGGCTTTCTCGACCGCGAGGCGGACGGACCGCGCGTCGATCGCTCTGCGCCGCTACCGCGCGGTGGACTGGCTCAGTGGCAACTCAAGCGCGCCCAGGATTACATGGCCCAGCGGATCGAGGACGACGTGCCGCTCGCCGACGTCGCGGCGTTGGTGAAGCTGTCCAGCTTCCATTTCGCCCGCGCGTTCAAGCAGGCGGTCGGCGTCCCACCCTATTCCTGGCTAACCGCCTTACGGATGAACCGCGCCATCGAGCTGATGCGGGATCATCCGAACATGGGGCTGACCGAAGTGGCTCTTAGAGTGGGCTATCAGAGCCAGTCGGCATTTGGCAGCGCGTTCCGCCGTCACCATGGCTGCACCCCCGGCCGCTGGCGGCGCGAGATGGGCGACTGACGGCGGGGCCGCCAATCTGGGTCGCCGTGGCGACCGATCCGGCATCGGTCCGCGGACGGCTTGCCGCGACCGCGCGATAGCCCGCGCAGACGAACAATAGCCCGGCAAGGACGAACACCGCAGTACGCACGCGGCGCATTCGATCGAGAAGCGGCCTATGCGCCGTTGGGCGAGCGCCAGTCGACCGGGGATGGCTGTGCAGACGCGTCGAACTCATCACCCGAGATTATCCGGCGAGGCTTCCCCGGACCAGGCGCCGCGATCGGCCTGGTGAGAACCCATCAGAAATTCGAGGCGCGTGCACGTGCGCTTGTCGCGAAGCTTTCTGCTCGCCACGGCCCCCAGTGCAGCGGCGTACGGAAGCAGCAGCGGTGGCAGTCGTTGCTGATCGCGCACATTCGCATTGTCGATCACGACGAATCGGCATTCGCCCGATTGGTGGCCAAAGCCCACCGCAATGCTGGGCTGCTGCTCCCCATCAAACCCTCGGGCGAAGGCCTCGCAGATCGAGACGTACGCGGCCATCGCCAGCGCTTCGACGCAGCGGGGAAACAGGCTGATCGGCTCGATGTGGATGCACCAAAAGATATCCCGGTCGCGCCACTGCGCCCCAACATGCGCCGCGATATCGACGATCCGCGATTCCAGGTTATTCGACAGGTCGGGGATGCGCGGCTGGCGCCAGCCAACGCGGCGTCTGGTGAGCCAGTTGCCTTGCACATTGGGGGTCGGGGCGTGGCCGCCGCAGCACGTGGTAGCGTTGGGTTGATACTCACCCGTGAACAGGTTCATAGAGCTCCTCCGCAATTTCGAGGCCGTCCGTTCGATCGGCATCAGGGCTCGGTGCGGGCCCAAAGCGATGCTTTCCAATACGCTCAATCGGGTGGCTTGACTGTCGCACCGCCTTCGCGCTTGTCGCGAAATTGGCGCGTTCGCTCGGGCGGCCGCCTGCCCGCGCGCTGGCTGGCGTGATCGGGCGTCGCTACGGGGGGAACGACAGCGCCAGACAGGGTTAGCGGCAGCAGCGAGGTAGGGCGCACGATGATAAGGAGCGCTGACGCTGGCGGCAGTAGAGCGCAATGAAAAACCGCGGCGTCAGCAGCGCATCCGACACATCTTGCTAGCCCTGCACCGGAAGCGGACGTAAGCGACCGTCACTTGCAATACCGCTCATTTTTATCGCGCCAGGGGCAGCCTGCCCGCAGAAGATGCAGCGACCCTTCGAGAAGCCGGCGATCACCCGCCGGGGGTCGCGCCCAAAGACCTCGCTCAAGATGCAGCAAGCCTCCAACCAACGCCCATCGTCGGTCCGGAAGGTCTCCGCGCGAAATGGCTGCTCATCAAAAGGCAGCCTTCAATCAGAACAGGTCCAATTAAGGGTTCCTGATGTCAACACGACCTGACGTGATGGGGTGGACGGCCCCCGCACCCAG
>LWDJ01000011.1 GCA_002083435.1 Proteobacteria bacterium SG_bin6
GGCGCGGGCCTGCTCGACCTGCGCGGCGAGCGCGGCTTCCTCCTGCGCCGCCTTGCGCGCGGCGTCGCGCTCGGCGGCGGCGGCTTCGGCCAGCGTGTCGGCGCGCAGCTGGGCGGCAGCCGACTGGCGCTTGGCGGCATCGAGCCGGCGCGCGGCCTCCTCGGGCGCGGCCGCGCCCAAAGAAAGGCCGGCACCGATCAGCAGCAGGCGTCGCACGCGCCTATCCTTCGCGGTGATAGGGGTGGTTGGCAAGGATGCTCGTCGCCCGATAAAGTTGCTCCGCGAGCATCGCCCGCGCGAGCAGATGCGGCCAGGTAAGCCGCCCGAACGATAGCAGCAGATCGGCCTCGCCGCGCTCGGCATCGCTGAAGCCGTCCGCCGCGCCGATCAGGAACCGCGCCTCGCGCACGCCCTCGTCGCGCCAATGCCCCAGCTGCTCGGCGAACGCCTTGGAGCCGAGCATTGCCCCGGTCTCGTCAAGCAGCACGCGCTTGGTGCCCGGCGCGAGCGGCGGCGCGCGGCCGCCCATGTCGGGCAATTCGGTGACGCGCGTGGGCCAGGCGATACGCTGGAGATAGCGCGTGACCAGCTCGGCCTCGGCCGACCGCCCGATCCGCCCGCGCGCGACGATGTGGAGCAGCATGGGCGGAGTGTATCAGCGCGCGTCGCGGGGGGACAGCCTCCCTGCTTCCGCGTCACCCCGGCTCATGGCCGGGCAAGTGTCCGGAGACTTTGCCGGAAAAGGGACCGGAGCGTCTTGCGCCCCCGAAAAGGGGTGAAACGGGGGCGCAAGTTCCGGTTAGATCTTGGCGGCCGAGAGGATCGGGCCACCCTTGCCGTTCTGCACCAGCACCGCCGTCTTCAGCCCGGCGGGCGCGGCGGGCAGGGCGAAGCTTTGCGCCTTGCCGGTCCAGGTGCCGACATTGACCAGCTGCTTGACGATATTGCGGTGGGGGATGGTGACGCCTTCGTTCTCACCGCCACGCACGGCGACGTCGAGCGTGCGGGGATCATAGCGCACCACCCACACGGTCGCCTTGGCCGCGTTGCCGGCGCCGATCTCGACCTTGCCGCCTTCGGCCTTGATCGCCGGGCCATCCTTGCGAACATTGCGCGCGATCGCCGCGTTCAGCTCGCCCTCGCGGCTGCCGAGCACCGCGTCATGGCCATTCACGATCACTTGGGGCGTCGCGACCACCGGACGGCCGGCGCTGTGGGCATAATCCCACTGGCGCGCGGTGTAGCTGGGATTGGCGAACGTGTCCTTCCAGCCGAGATCGTCCCAATAAGTGACCGCGAACGACAGCGGGATCACATCGTTGCGATCGGCGAGGCGGTTGACGACCTTGTCCGCCGGCGGACAACTCGAGCAGCCCTGGCTCTGATAGAGCTCGACCACCACCGGGTGCGCCGGATCGCCGGCTTGCGCGACTTGGGTCTTGCCCTTCGCCTGTTCGGCGACGGGGTTGGCGGTCGCGCCCGAGCAGGCAGCAATCGCGAGAGCGGAAGTGAGGGCGAGAAGCGAACGCATCGGTGAAGCTCCTGAAATTAGCGAAGGCGAGCGCGCCTTCTGCTTGCCATTTCGTCCCCCGTGCGGTCAGCGTTACACTGGCCTGCCGCTTTTTTATTCCTGGATATTGGCGCGGCGCTACCAGCGCAGCAGCCTTGGCCCCACCAGCGCGCCAATCAGCCCCGAAACCATGATCCCCAGCGTGTACCAGGTGACGACGAAGGTCGCGGTCACTTCGTTGCAGTGGAGCGCGTAGAGTGTGGCGGAAGCCGCCCCCGCCGTCAGCCCCAGCGCGGCGCCCGCGGTGCGCAGCCGGGTCGGCGCCAGGCGACGGAAGGCCCATAACAGCCCGGCGAAGATCGGCAGCGAGAGCAGGCTGACCCCCGCCATGCACTTCCAGTTACTGTGCCCCATCAGCATCGCCATGCGGTGATCGGCGGGCGCGATCGCCAGCTCCACCGCCGAGCCCGCGAGCAGCAGGCCGAAGGGCAAGGCGAGCAGCCAGGCCGAGCGCCAGGGCGGCGATTCGGGGCGCGCGGCGCGCAGCACCGCGAAAATCGCGATCACCCCCAGCGACAGCGAATAGGCCCATTTCATCAGGAAATGGCCCTGCATCATCGAGCCCGGTAGGTCGCTGCGCAGCCCCAGCGCCAGCGCGACCAACGCGAAAGTGGCGGCGGCGCCGAGCAACAACCCGGCGAACACGCGCCGTTCGGCCATGTGCGGCGGCACCCGCGGCGTATCGGCGGCGAGCGCCTGGATAAGGTCTTCGGTGCGCATCAGCGTCATTTGCCCTTTAGCCGCGCCGCGAGCGCCTTCAGCCCACGATGCACGGAAACTTTCACATCGGCCTCGCTGATGCCCTGCGCCTCCGCCGCCTCGGCAACACTTTGGCCATCGATCTTGGTCCGGCGGATCGCCTCGGCCTGCTTGGGGCTGACCCCCTCCAGCAGCGCGTCCACGTCCAGCCGGGCGCTGGCTGCTTCCTGATAGCCTTCGGCGACCAGAATCTCGGCCAGATCCTCGAACGGCACCGTCTGTTTCATGCGGCGGAAATGATCGATCATCTTGTAGCGGGCGACCGCATAGGCCCAGGCCGCGAACGGCCGGTCGCGGTCATAGCTGGCGCGCCGTGTGTGAATGGCGATCAGCGTTTCCTGCACCAGATCCTCGACATCATCCGCCGCCCCCCGCAGGCGGCGCGCGAAAAAGGATCGCAGCATCGGCAAAAGCGCGGTGAGCAACGCATTCTGGGCGGCCGCGTCGCCGTCCAGGCCACGCACCATCCAGGCTTTGAGCTGATCCTCGCTCGTCCTTCGCTGCACTCCCAATGATGCCATTCGCTGCGTTTGCTCCCCCGGTTACATCCGGCCGACAGAATTTTTTGCATATCACGCTTGAAGGCGAATGTAACCTGCAACCCGGCTGGCGCGGATACCCAGCGTGACCCGCCCTTGTGCCTCCCGGGGTCACCGGACGGCGGCAGCGTAATCCGCCGTCGTCCGTCAAGGGAGGTTGCCCTCGCGATCGTGGTCGCTATCGCTAGCGACGACTAGCAGGAGAGGGTCAAGATGCGCGAAGCCGCGATCGTCAGCACCGCCCGTACCGCGATCGGCAAGGCCTATCGCGGCGCGTTCAACATGACCGAGGCGCCGGTGCTCGCCGGGCATGTGATGAACGCGGCGGTGGCGCGCGCCGGGATCGACCCCGCGCGGATCGACGAAGTCTTCTGGGGTGTCGGCAACCAATGGGGCACGCAAGGGGGGAATGCCGGGCGGATGGGCGTGTTCGCCGCCGGCTTGCCGCTGTCGGTGCCCGCCTTCACGCTGGACCGGAAATGCGGCTCGGGGCTGACCGCGGTCGCGCTCGCCGCGCGCTCGATCATCTGCGACGAGATCGATGTCGCGCTCGCCGGGGGCATGGAATCGATCAGCTTCACGGTGACGAAGGACGCACCGCGCTACGTCAACCAGTCGGTCACCGCCCAGGTGCCCGCCGCCTATGCGCCGATGATCGAGACGGCGGAAATCGTCGCCGAACGCTATGGCATCAGCCGCGAGGCGCAGGATCGTTATGGCGCGCAGAGCCAGCAGCGCGCCGCGCGCGGGCTGGAGACGGGCGCCTTCGCCGAGGAGATCGTGCCGATCACGGTGACGCGGGCGCTGCTCGACAAGGAGGGCAACCGGATCGGCGAGGAGCAGGTGACGGTCAGCCAGGACGAGGGCATCCGCCCCGGCACGAGCTTTGAAGCGCTTGCCGGGCTGAAGACGGTGTGGCCGGGCGGCGCGTTCAGCGGCCCGGGCACGAACGTCACCGCCGGCAATGCCAGCCAGCTTTCCGACGGCGCTTCCTGCCAGCTGGTGATGGACCGCGCGACCGCCGAGGCCGAGGGGCGTGAAATCCTGGGCATTTACCGCGGCTTCCAGTCCGCCGGCTGCGCGCCCGACGAGATGGGCATCGGCCCGGTGTTCGCCATTCCCAAGCTGCTCGCCCGCGCCGGGCTGTCGGTGAGCGACATCGGGCTGTGGGAGCTGAACGAAGCCTTTGCGTCGCAATGCCTTTATTGCCGCGACCATCTCGGCATCGATCCCGAGAAATACAACGTGAACGGCGGCGCGATCGCGATCGGCCATCCCTTTGGCATGACCGGCTCGCGGCTGGTCGGCCATGCGCTGATCGAGGGGCGCAAGCGCGGGGTGCGCTGGGTGGTGGTCTCGATGTGCACCGCCGGCGGCATGGGTGCGGCTGGGCTGTTCGAGATCGTCTAAGCGGTTGAACTAAAACGATTAAATGGCGTCCCAGACACGGGCGATCGACCAAAGCGTGTCAAGCCGCCTTTTACCCGCCACATCGCCCGGCTAGGCGCGCTGGGTGCGGTTTCGAGTCGAGCAGGATGAAGGCTGGTGGCGGCGGCGGGGCGCGGGGTTTCTCCTCGCGATCGCGGTCGAGGCGTTGCTGCTGCTCGCGCTGCTCACGCTCGCCTGGCCGACCCGGCCGCCGCGCTTCAAGGGGGAGGCCGCCAAGACCTTCGAGCTCGCCAATGTCGATGACGACGCCGCCCCCGCGACCCGGCAGAACAGCCGCCGCCAGCCCCGCGCGCGCGCTGCCAAGCCCGTCCGGGACACCGCCAAGCCAGCGCCGAGCCCGCCCCGGGCAACGCCATCCCCGCCCGAACCGCTCGGGGACATTCCCGGGCTGATCCGCCTGACGCGCGAGGATTTCGCCGCCGGTGACATTGGCAAGATCAAGCGCGCCCCCGGCCCCGCCCCGGGCACCGCGCCCGACCAACTCGCCGATGCGGAAGGATCGGGCGACTCCAAACCGATCGGCAACGCCCCCAATGGCGAGCCGCTCTACGCCGCCGAATGGTTCCGCGAGCCGCGCGACGCCGAACTTTCGCCCTACATCGCCAAGGCGCGCGGGGTGCCCGGCGGCTGGGGGCTGATCGCCTGCCAGACGGCGCCGCGCTACCGGGTGGAGAATTGCCAAATTCTGGGCGAGTCCCCGGCGGGATCGAGCCTTGGCTATCAGGTTCAGCAGGCGGCGTGGCAGTTCCAGGTGCTGCCGCCGCGCAAGGGGGGCAAGCCGCTGATCGGCGCCTGGGTGCAGATCCTGATCAAGCTGCGGCAGGGGTAGGGGCCGGGCGCGCGCCTATTCCACCAGCCGCGTCTTGATCACCGGATGGTTTTCCAGCGTGCGGTGGACCGGGCAGCGATCGGCGATCCCCAGCAGCCGCGCGCGCTGGGTGTCGCTCAAATCGCCGACCAGGGTGATGTCGCGGGTCAGCACGTCGATCTTGGGCTTGCCCTCGCCGGTTTCGGCGCAATCCTCCGAATGGCAGCGTTGGTGCTGCAGCTCGATCGAGACGCCCTTGAGCGGGATCGCCTCGCGGTCCGCGACCAGCTTGATCGTCATCGCGGTGCAGGTGCCGAGCGCCGAGAGCAGCAGATCATAAGGGGTCGGCCCGAGATCGGCGCCGCCCACCCGCAGCGGTTCGTCCGCCAGGAAGCTGTGCCCGGAGCTCTCGACGATCGAGGTGAACTTGGCGTCGGTGGTCGTCACCCGCACCCGGCCCTCCTCGGGCGCGTCGGCGGCGACGGCGGGGGGGAGATAAGGCTCCACCCAGGTCGCGATCATCGCGGCGGCATAGGCGGCGGGCGCGGGCTGGGTGAGCAGATGGTCGGCGCCGTCGAGCGACACGAAGCTCTTGGGGTGCTTGGCGGCGGCGAAAATCTCGCCGGCATTTTCCAGCCCCACGGTGGCGTCGGTCGGCGCGTGGAGCACGAGCAGCGCGCGCTTCAGCCGCGCCAGTCGCGCCGCCTGGTCCTGCCCCTCCACCGCGTGGAGGAAAGCGTCGCTCACCTGGAAGGGGCGGCCGCCGATCGTTACCTCGGCCTGGCCCTGGGCGCGCACCGCCGCGATCTGGTCGCCCAGTTGATGGAGCACATGCGCGGGATCGAACGGCGCGCCGATCGTCACCACCGCTGTCGCCTCGGGAATATGCTCGGCCGCCGCGATCACCGCCGCGCCGCCCAGCGAATGGCCGATCAGCACCGCCGGGGCGCCGATGTCGCCGCGCAGGAAATCGGCCGCCGCCACCAGATCCTGCACATTCGCCGCGAAATGGCTGTCGACGAAGCTGCCGCCCGATTTGCCGAGCCCGGTGAAATCGAAGGCGAGCGTCGCGATGCCGTGTTCGGCGAGCGCCATGCCGATCCGCCGCGCGCCGTGGCTCGCGCTGGTGCAGGTGAAGCAATGCGCGAACAGCGCGACCGCGCGCACCCGCCCCGGGGGCAGCTCCAGCCGGCCGACCAGCCGCGTGCCTTGGGCATTGGTGAACTCGACATCGCGGCGCATGGGTGGCCCTCCTATGCGCTCAGGCTATCGGCGCCCGCCGCGCCGGTCTAGGAAGATTCGAACCCGGCGCGGACCCTGGGCCGCGTGGTCGCCCGCACCGGCATACCCCGCCCCGCAACGCCGGCGTCCTCCCCGGCGAAGGCCGGGGTCCAGCATCGCGCGCTTCGCCATTCCGGCGCCGAGCGCTCAGGCGCTTAGCGGCTGGGCTTCGACCTTCGCCGGGTAAGGGGGCGCATCGCTGGCCGCGCGGCGGTTCTCATCCCGCGCGGTATCGGCTAAGGCGCCGGCGGTGGAACCGATACTCGCGATCAGCGGCCTCACCAAAACCTATGCCTCGGGTCTGACCGCGCTCGACGGCGTCGACCTCACGATCGACCGGGGCGAGATTTTCGCGCTGCTCGGCCCGAACGGCGCGGGCAAGACGACGCTGATCTCGATCGTCTGCGGCATCGTCACGCCCAGCGGCGGCAGCGTACGGGTGGCCGGGTTCGACATCGCCCGCGACTATCGCCAGGCACGCTTCCGCACGGGGCTGGTGCCGCAGGAGCTTTCGACCGACGCGTTCGAGCGGGTGATCGACACGGTGCGCTTCAGCCGCGGGCTGTTCGGCCGCCGCCGCGACGACGCGGTGATCGAGCAGCTGCTGACCGACCTTTCCTTGTGGGACAAGCGCGACAGCAAGATCATGGCGCTTTCCGGCGGGATGAAGCGCCGGGTGTTGATCGCGAAGGCGCTGGCGCACGAGCCCGAACTGCTGTTCCTCGACGAGCCCACCGCCGGCGTCGATGTCGAGCTGCGGCGCGATATGTGGCGGCTGGTGCGGGGCCTGCGCGCGCGCGGCACCACCATCATCCTCACCACCCATTATATCGAGGAGGCCGAGGAGATGGCCGATCGGGTGGGCGTGATCCTGAAGGGCCGGCTGATCTTGGTCGAGGAAAAGACCGCGCTGATGAAGAAGCTCGGCAAGCGCACGCTCACGGTCTCGCTCAGCGAGCCGCTCGCCGCGGTGCCGCCTACGCTCGCCGCCTGGGCGCCGGTGCTGAAGGCCGAGGGCACCGAGCTCGAATATGTGTTCGACGCCGCCGCCAGCGAACGCCCCGGCGTCGCCGGGATGCTGCGCGCGCTGAGCGACGCCGGGATCGGCTATAAGGACTTGAACACGCAGCAAAGCTCGCTCGAGGACATCTTCGTCGGGCTGCTCCATGGCGAGGGGGCGCGGGCATGACCGGGATCAACTGGCTCGGCATCTGGGCGGTGTATCGCTTCGAACTCGCGCGCTTCCGCCGCACGCTCGCGACGAGCCTGCTGACGCCCGTGATCACCACCTCGCTCTATTTCGTCGTGTTCGGCTCGGCGATCGGCGGGCGGATCAACCTGGTCGACGGCATCCCCTATGCCGCGTTCATCGTGCCCGGGCTGATGCTGCTGTCGATGCTGACCGAGGGCATCGGCAATGCGAGCTTCGGCATCTACCTCCCCAAATGGTCGGGCACGATCTACGAATTGCTCTCGGCGCCGATGTCGCCGGTCGAAACCGTGATCGCCTATGTCGGCGCGGCGGCGACCAAATCCATGATCCTGGGGCTGGTGATCTTCGCGACCGCGCATCTGTTCGTCGCGCTGCCGATCGCGCATCCCTTCTACATGGTGGCGTTCATGGCGCTGACCGCGATCACCTTCTGCCTGTTCGGCTTCGTGCTCGGCATCTGGGCGAATAGTTTCGAGCAGCTGCAGATCATCCCGCTCTTGGTGATCACCCCGCTCACTTTCCTGGGCGGCACCTTCTATTCGATCTCGATGCTGCCGGCGGCGTGGCAGAAGCTCGCGCTGCTCAACCCCATCGTCTATCTGATCTCGGGCTTTCGCTGGACCTTTTTCGGGCGCGGCGACGTGTCGATCGGCTGGAGCCTGGGGGTGACGGGGCTGTTCCTGCTGCTGTGCCTGGGGACGGTCGGCTGGATTTTCCGGACGGGGTGGCGGCTGAAGAGCTGAGCGATAAGCCCCTCCCCTTGGGGGAGGGGTTTGGGGTGGGGCGAGCAGCGCGGGACCGCCCCTGAACGGACCCACCCCAACCCCTCCCTGCCAGGGAGGGGCTTGGGCGAGACATTAGCCTTCCGGCGCGCGCCTACCGCACCACCGGCAGGATCACCTTCGATCCCGCGCACACCTTCTGCTCGGCCCGCACATAATCCTGGGGCTGGGCCTTGGCGATGTTGGGCACGAATTTCTGCGGGTTGCGGTCGATCACCGGGAACCAGCTCGATTGCACCTGCACCATCAGCCGGTGGCCCCTCTTGAACACATGGTCGTGATCGCGCAGCGGCACCTCCCAGCGCGTCAGCTGGTTGGGGACGAGCGGCGCGGGCCTGGTGTCGCTCGCCAGATACCGGCCGCGCCGCACCTCCATCGCGATCGGCAGCTGATAGCCGTTGAGCTGGGTCGTATAGGCGCCGAGCGGCGCGGCCTGATCGAGCGGTTCGTAATCATCGGGGAACACGTCGATCAGCTTCACCACGAAATCGCTGTCGGTGCCGCTGGTCGCCGCCTGGAGCTCGGCGAGTACCGCGCCCGTCACCGTCAGGTCGGCGTCGAGCGGGGCGGAGACATAGCTCAGCACATCGGGCCGCCCGGCGACGAAGCGCTGGTCGGCCGCCTCCCACCAGCGCCATTCGGGGCGCGGATATGTGGGCGAGATCGGGCGGGCGCGGAACGGCACCGGGTTGGCGGGGTCCGACACATAGCCGCGGCACCCCTCGCCCGCCGCCGGGGCGGTGAAGCTCAGCGCGCCATCGGCGTGGAGGTAGAGCGCGGTCGGCTTGGCCTCGGCGAGCGGCCAGCGATCATAGCGCTTCCACACCCAGCTCCCCGATTGGAAACTGTTGACGAGGCCCCCCGGCCGCTCACCCTGGCCGTGCAGCCAATAGCGGAAGAAGGGCGCCTGGATCTCCTCGACGAAGCGGGTCGAGCTGTCGACCTTATAGTCGATCGGCCCCAGCTTGTGCTCGCCGGGGCGGCTCCAGCTGCCGTGCGCCCAGGGGCCGACGACGAGCTGCGCGAGATTGTCGGGATCATTCTCCCGCTGCTTGGCGAAGATCTGCCAGCTGCCCCAGGGGTCTTCCTGATCCCAGAAGCCGGCGACGTTCAGCGTCGGCACGGTCGTCTTGCCCAGCGCGTCGGACCAGCGCTGGCGGGTGTAGAAGGCGTCGTGATCGGGATGCTCGATCAGCGCGCGGATCATCGCGCTCTTGCCCTGCACATAGCGCTTCTCGATATCGGCGAGCGAGCCGGCGCGCAGGAAGAAATCATAGGTGTCGATCGTGTCGTAGGTGAACTCGGCGTTGGTCTTGTCCGCCTGGAGCGAGAACACCCAGTCGGTGATGTAGCTCAGCCGCGCCGCGCCCCAGCGGTGGAGATCGTCGTTCTGCCAATAGTCGATCCATGCCGCCTGCGGGCTGGTCGCCTTCAAGGCCGGGTGCGGCTTGGCGAGCGGGATGGCGGCGGCGAAACCGGGGTAGCTGATGCCCCACATCCCCACCCGGCCGTTATTGCCGGGCACGTTCTTCACCAGCCAGTCGATCGCGTCATAGGCGTCGGTCGCCTCGTCCGGGCCGTTGGGGGTGAGCCCGGTCGACAGGGTGAAGTCGCCGTCGGACTTGAAGCGGCCGCGCATCGACTGGAAGACGAAGATGTACCCGTCCTTGACCAGCGCCTCGAAGCTCTTGGGCACGCTCGGCAGCGGGCCGCCGGGCACGCCATAGGGGGTGCGCTGGAACAGGATCGGTAGCGGACCCTTGGCGTCCCTGGGGCGCAGGATCACCGTCTGCAGCCGGGCGCCGTCGCGCATCGGCACCATCACTTCCTCGAAGGTGAAGGGCGATTGCCGCGCCGCGCTGGTCGTCTGGGTTGGCGCCGCCGCCGGGATGGCGAGCGCGAGCGCGAGGGCGGCAAAGGACGTGCGGATCATGGCGTTCCCCCCGATGGACCCGCCAGTGATGCCCGAAGCGACGGCGCGGGGGAAGCCTATCCCACCGGGGGCGGCACCAGCCCGATCGCTTTCATCACCGCGGCCTCCGCCAGCATCGCGGCCAGCCAGTAGGCGCAGTCGCCGATCAGCCGCCCGGCCGCGACGCCGCGATAGGCGCCGGACAGCGCCACCGCCGGCGCGACGAACCCCGCCCAGATCACCGCCGCGCTCGCCAGCGCCATCACCCAGGGATCGGCCTTGGGCGGGGCGAGGATCAGCGCGCCGGCGAGGATCGCCGCGAACCAGAAATGCGCGACGAGCGCGGTGAGCGCGACGCCCGGCCCGATCCGCCCGCCGCCGCCCAGCCGGTGCCAGCCGAGCCCGAGCAGCAGCGCCAGCAGCGTCGCCATTCCGATCGGCACCAGATTGAGGAGGATATAGATCATCGCGCCATCCTCGCTATCACGCTGGCATCGGCACCGACAACGCCAATAGACGCTTAACCAACGCGTGCTAAACCAATGGGATGCACGCGCCGCTTCGCGCCTTCCACGCTCGACGCTCCGCCGGTTGGTTCCGGGCGGGAATGGTCGGCCTTGGCTATTTCGCGCTGGCCGCGGCGCTGATCCGGCTGACCAGCTTCGAAGGGGGGCTCGCGGCCCTGTGGGTCGCCTCGGGCCTGTTGACCGCCGAACTCGTGCGCTTGCCGCGCCACCGTTGGGGGCCGACGCTTACCGCCTGCACCGTGGCGAGCGTGCTCGCGACCGGCCTGGTCGGGCTCGGCTGGGCCGTCGCGGTGCCGCTGGCGCTGGTGAACATGACCGAATCAGTGGTCGCGGCGCTGCTGCTGCGGCGGTGGCGGCGGGGCAACGACGCGCTCGATTCGGTCGATGCGGTGATCGGGCTGCTGCTGGCGGCGGCCTGCGCGGCGCTGGTCACGGCGCTGCCCGCCGCCGCGCTCAGCGGTCTCGCGACCGGCCGCCCGATGTTCGCCGAAGCACCCGCCTGGCTGCTCGGCCACGGGCTTGGCCAGCTGACCGTGGCGCCGTTCTTCCTGTTGCTGCTGAACGGGGAACTGGGGCTGTGGTGGCGCCAGGCGACGCTGCTGCGGCGAGTGGAGGCGGCGGCGCATCTGCTGATGATCGTCGCGGCGAGCGTCATCGTCTTCGGGCAGGCGGTGCTGCCGCTGCTGTTCGTGCCGATCCTGCCGCTGATGCTGGTCACCTTCCGGCTCGAACGTGTCGGCACGACGGTCGCGATCGTCGTTCTCGGGCTGATCGGCGGCATTCTCACCGCGCTGGGGCATGGCGGCACCTATGTGATCGGCGGATCGGTCGCCGATCATGTCCGGCTGTTCCAGGGCTATCTGGGGGTGACGGTGTTGACCGTGCTACCCGTCGCCGCCGAGCTGCGGCTCCGGCGCGCGACGCTCGATCGGCTGGCGGAGAGCGAGGCGCGCTACAAGCTGATCACCGAAAGCGCGACCGACATGATCGTCACGCTCGATGCCGCTGGCGTGGTCAATTATGTCTCGCCCTCGGCGCGCGAGGTGACGGGGTTCGAGCCGGCGGTGATGATCGGCGTGAGCCCGGCGCTGCTGCCCTGCGGCCCCGACCGGGCGACGATGCAAAAGGCGATCGACGCGGCGCGGGCGCGGCCGGGCGAGCGATCGGTCGTGGAATATCGCGCCGATCACGCGAGTGGCGAGCGCCGCTGGTACGAGGCGCATACCCGCGCCGCCGTCTCCGGCGGGCGGATCACCGGCTGGGTCTCCACGGTGCGCGACATTTCCGCGCGCAAGGCGCTCGAGGCGCGGCTGGCGCACGCCGCGACTACCGACCCGCTGACCGGGCTCGCCAATCGCCGCAAGTTCGATTCGATCCTCGATCGCCGGATCGAGGCGACCGATGGCGGCTGCATCGCCCTGTTCGACATCGATTTCTTCAAGCGCGTGAACGACGCGCATGGCCATGCGGTGGGCGATCTGGTGCTCGAAACCTTCGCCCGCGCGGCGCTCGCCTGCGTGCGCGCGGGTGACCATGTCGCGCGGCTGGGCGGCGAGGAGTTCGGGCTGATCCTGCCCGGCGCGACGATCGAGCAGGCGGCGATGGTGTGCGAACGGGTGCGCGCGGCGGTCGCCGAGGCGGTGACGACGACGCCGGGCGGGATCACCGTGCAGGTGACGGTGAGCGCGGGCCTCGCCGAGATCACGCCGGGCGCCGATCGCCTGCAACTGATCCGCGCCGCCGACGAAGCCCTCTACCGCGCCAAGGCCAGCGGCCGCGACCGCTATGCGGTGGCGGCCTGAGCTGAGAATTACTCAAGCCAAGAAACGCGCATCAACGGCGATCGACCCGGTTACATGACCAATTGGCGCATGAATATCTTGTTATGGCGGTTGACGCCCGTCTAACCGGGAAAGTAACACCATAGTCATGATCGCCTGGTTTCTCGCCGCGATGCTGGAAGCGCAGCCGGCGCCACAACAATGGGCCAGGCTCCCCGCGTGCGCGAGCGCGAGCGCGCCGATCACCGCCCCCTGCACGCTGCCACTCGGCCTGACGCCAGAACAGGCGACGCTGCGGATCGCCGGCAAGGCGCAGGTCGCCTGGATCGAGCAGGACCGGCTGACGATGATCGCGCGCCCAACGGTAGAGCGATGGGCGCTGCTGTGCTGCACTGTTTCGACCCCGCTCGATCCCATCGCGGGCACCGAGCTTGCTGGCGTCACCGTGCGCGTGCCGCGACTGGACGAGGCGGTGCTCGCGATCCGCGCTGTCCCCGCCAAGGACGAGACGCCGCTGATCCTCCGGGGCCGAAACGCGCCGCCGCCGCCACCCACGCGCGCGCCGCCGCCCGCGCGGCTGATCCGCGCCGCGATCGACTCGGCGGCGCTTGGCGAGCGGCGCGGCATCACCCTGTATCTGCCGCCGGGGCTGGGGCCGAACGACCGACCGCCGATCCTGTACCTCGCCGACAATGCCGCCGAGGCGTTCGCGCCGATCGCCGAAGCGCTGATCCGCGCCGGGCGCGCGGGGCCGGTCATCCTGGTCGGGATCGACGCCGCCAAGTCGTCCGAGGGGTGCCTGTCGCCCAGCTGCGACCGGCGCGGCAAGGAGTATAAGATCGACTTCAACGCGGACGGCGCGGCGCCGGACAGTGATTTCGGCCGCCATTTGCGCTTCGTCACCGATGAACTCATCCCCTATGTCGAGCAGCGCCATGGCGGCCCGCGCGACGCGGCGACGCGCGGCATCGGCGGTTGGTCGAACGGGGCGCATTGGGCGCTCAGCGTCGCCGGGTTGCGGCCCGATCTGTTCGGGCGGGTGCTCGCGCTGTCGTCGAGCGCGCGGGACGCCGCCGGGCTCGGCGCCAAGCTGGGCCATGCTCAACTGTTCGCGGGCGCGGGCGTTTATGAGGCGGATTATCTGAAACAGACGATCGAAACCGCCCGGGCCGCCGCAGGCGCCGGCGCCCGGATACGCACCACCAGCGTCGTCGCGGGCCATGAGCGGCTGGCGTGGCGGATGATGTTCGCCCAGGCGCTGCCCTGGCTCGCGCCGGCGACGGCGAAGGCGGCTAAGCCTCGTCGCCGCGATACTTGATTTCCAGGAACCGCCCGCGCGTCGCCAGCGCGTCGAGATCGCCCTGGGCCAGTTCCTCGGTCATCGCGCCGATCTCGTCCTCGATCAGCTTCAGCCCTTCGACCAGCTGCGCGTCGGGCGTCTTGCCGTTGCGCTCGACCCGGCGCAGCTCCTTGGGCACCGCCTGATAGCCCTTCACGAACTCGGGCAGCTGCTCGCCCACCAGCTTGCGCACCTCGGCGGCCGCCGGTGCCTCCTCGGGCAGGCGTTCGAGCTGGCTGGCGAGCGTGTCGAGCTTCAAGGAAATCCCGTCGAGCAGCGACACCGCCGGCGCGGGGAGCGCGGGGCGCTGGGTCGCGAGCCAGCGGTCGGTCTGCGCGGGCAGCGCCTTCAGCGGCACCGCGGCGAGCTTTTCAGGGCTGGGCGGCGCCTGGGTGGGCGTGGCCATCAGCACGAAGCTGACGACCAGCATCAGCATCACCGCCGCCACCCAGCCGAGCGGCCCCATCAGCCCGAACAGGCTCGCGCCGATCGCCGCCGCCAGGATCAGCGCGTCGGCGACGAGCGCGCGTTGCAGCCGTCGCCCGGTCTCGCGCTGGCGCTCGCGCAGTTGCGCGCCCTGGCGCGCGCGGCCGGTACGGTCGAGCAGTTCGCGCGCGCGTTCGATCTGGCGATCGGTTTCGCTCAATTCAGCGCCTCGAGCTTGATCGCGTCAGCCCCCGCATTCTGCGCGGCGCCCTCGGCGCGGGCGATATAGCCCTTCGATTTCTCGACCTCGTTCGACAGCGTGTTGACCGTGGTCTTCATGCTGTCGAGCGCCTTCAGCTTGAAGCTGTCGATCGCGTCCATCGTGTCATAGATGTTCTGGAAGGCGCGTTGCAGCGTTTCGACCGGGATGGTCGCGCTCGCCGCCTGTTCGTGGATCGTCGCGGTCTGTGACTTGAGCAGCTGCCCGGTCGAATCGATGATGTTGGCGGTGGTGGTGTTGAGCTGGGTGATCTGCTCCAGCACCAGCTTCTGGTTGGTGAGCGCCTGCGCGACGGTGACGGCGGTGCGCAGCGCCGAGACGGTGGTGGTGGAGGCACGGTCGACGCCCTTCACCAGCTCGACATTGTTCTTCTTGACGAGATCGAGCGCGAGATAGCCCTGCACCGTCACCGCCATTTGGGTGAGCAAGTCCTGCACCCGCTGGCGGACGTAGAACAGCGCCGATTCGCGGATCGCCTTGGCCTTGGCCGGGTCGGTCGCGTCGAGCTCGTTCGCCTTGTCCTCCAGCCGCGCGTCCATCGTCTTGGCCATCACGATCATCTGTTCGAGCCGGCCCATCGCCGTCCACAGATTGGCGCGTTCGGTGTCGATCGCGGCATTGTCCATCAGCAGCTCATCCTTGCCGCTTTGCAGCGACTTCAGGATCGCGGCGATGTGCTGCTGCGACGATTTGTAGCTGTCGAAATAATTGCGCATCGAATTGCCGAAGGGAATCAGGCCGAAGATCTTCTTCGGCGCCATCATCTTCTTGCCGGGATCGAGATCCTCGATCGTGCGGCGCAATTGCGCGAGATCGGCGCCGACCCCCGATTCCTGGTCCATCGCGCGCACCGGGCGATCGAGGAAGCGGTTCGACTGGCTCGCCGCGTCGCGGATTTCCTTCTGGCCCATCGCGCTGATCGAATCGACGCGCTTGCCGAATTCGGGCGAATTCACGTCCTGCGCCACCAGATCGGCGATGAACGCATCGACCCGCTCCTCCAGCTTGGTGCGGGTGGCAGTGTCGACCGGCACCAGCCCGGCGGCCTTTTCCGGCGCCACGGCGGGCACCGGATCGGGCGGGGTGAGCACCAGTTGCGCGGATTGAACCTCGGTCGCCATGCTTGTTCCTCCCGGGTTGAATCATGCCGTGCCGTTGGCAAGGGATCAACCGTCTTGCCCATATAAGACGCTTTGCGCCCGGGGCCAACGGCTTACCCGGTGCGGGGTGGTGGCGCGCGGCGATTGCAATTCCTTAAGCAACCATACGGCAAAGGTGGGGCGCGCGATGTAGAACGGTCAATTCGAGCGGCGGGGACAATGAAGGGCATCATCTTCAACTTGCTTGAAGAAGCGGTGATCGATCAGTTCGGCGACGGGGTGTGGGACGATCTGCTCCAGGCTTCGGGCGCCTCGGGCTCCTATACCTCGCTCGGTTCCTATCCCGATGCCGAGGCGGTCGCCCTGGTCGGCGCCGCCGCGACCGCGCTCGACAAGCCGGCGGCGGACATTCTGCGCTGGTTCGGCCAGGCGGCGATGCCGCGTTTTGTGGAGCGTTATCCGGCGCTGTTCGCGCCGCACCAGAACGCCCGCGATTTCCTGCTCGCGCTCAACACCATCATCCACCCGGAAGTGCACAAGCTCTATCCCGGCGCGGTGTGCCCGCATTTCCGCTATCAATCGGCTGAGGCCGACCGCTTGCAGCTGGGCTATACCAGCCCGCGCCGGCTGTGCGCGCTCGCCGAAGGGCTGATCCTGGGCGCCGCCGCGCATTATGGCGAGATGGTCTCGGTCAGTCAGAGCGCCTGTATGCACGAGGGCGCGCGCGCCTGCGCGCTGGAGGTGCGATGGGTGTCCTGACGCCTGACGCCTTCGAGCAAGCGCTCGGCGATACCCCGCAGCGGCGGCTGGAACGGCTCGAACGGCGGCTCGCGCGCGAGCGTGCCGCGCGGCTGGAAGCGGAGGCGATCGCCGAAACCGGGCTGCGCCGCGCCTATCTGGCGCAGCAGCGGATCGAGCTGCTCCAGCGCGTCGCCGCCAAGGCCAACGAAGCCGCCGACACCGGCGAGGCGCTGCGCTTCGCGGTGCGGGAGATTTGCGCCGCGACCGGCTGGGCATTCGGCAATGTCTATCTGGTCGATCCGCAGGCGCCGCACCGGCTGATCCCCGCCCATGCCTGGCACGCCGACGATCCCGAGCCGCTTGCCCCGTTCATCGAGGCGTCGCTGGCGCGCGGCTTCGCGCGCGGCGAGGGCCTGCCGGGGCGGGTGCTGGCGAGCGGGGCGCCGCTATGGCTGGCGGATCTGCAGGCCGACGGCAATTTCCCGCGGCGCCCGGTGGCGGCGGCGGTCGGGCTCGCCTCGGCCTTCGCGTTCCCGATCCAGGTCCAGCGCGACGTGACCGGGGTGATCGAATTCTTTGCCCGCCCGCAACTGGCCGAGGATGCGGACATGCTCGCGGTGATGGGCCAGATCGGCACCCAGCTCGGCCGGGTGATCGAACGCGAGCGCTTCGCCGCGCAACTGCTGCACGACGCGCTGCACGATCCGCTGACCGCGCTGCCCAACCGCGCGCTGTTCAACGACCGCGTGACCCAGGCGCTGGACCGGCGCGCGCGACGGGGCAGTGGCGAAGTCGCGGTGCTGTACCTCGACCTCGACGGGTTCAAGCTGGTCAATGACAGTTTCGGCCACCACGCCGGCGACAGCCTGCTCCAGGCGATCGCCGCGCGGCTGCGCAGCGTGCTCGATAGCTTGCCCCGCGCCGAAGGCTGGCCCGCCTGGACGCTCGGCCGGCTGGGCGGCGACGAGTTCACGATCGTGCTCGACGAGTTCGACCAGCCGGGGCGGGCGAGCGCGGTCGCCGAGCGTCTGCTCGCGGGGCTTTCCGGCCCCTATCGTGTCGCGGGTGGCGAGGTTCACGCCAATGCGAGCATCGGCGTCGCGCTCGCGCGCACGCCGGGGGTGACCGCGATCGACCTGCTGCGCAAGGCCGATACCGCGCTCTATGAAGCGAAGGCGCGCGGGCGCGGCCAGATCGCGCTGTTCGACAAGGCGCTGCGCAAGCGGGCGATGGCGCGGCTGCAGACCGAGAATGATCTGCGCGGCGCGCTCGCGCGCGACGAGTTCCGCCTGCTCTACCAGCCGATCGTCGACATGAAGAGCAACCGCGTCTCGGGCTTCGAGGCGCTGCTGCGCTGGCGGCGCGGCGGTGGCGAGGTGGTGGGGCCGGGGCAGTTCATCGGCGTCGCGGAGGAGACCGGGCTGATCGTCGCGATCGGCAACTGGGTGCTGCGCGAGGCCTGTGCCGCCGCCGCTGCCTGGAACCGCACCCATCCCGCGCCGCCGGTGTCGATGAGCATCAACGTCTCGCCGCGCCAGTTCCTGCTGCCGGGCTTTACCGAGATCGTCCACCAGACGCTGCACGAAACCGGGGTGCCGCCCGCGCTCGTCACGCTGGAGATCACCGAATCGATCGCGATCGCCAATCCCGACCGCGCGATCGAGATCATGCGCGATCTGCGCGGGCTGGGGGTGAAGATCGGCCTCGACGATTTCGGCACCGGCTATTCCTCGCTCGGCCACCTCCACCGCTATCCCTTCTCGACGCTGAAGCTCGATCGCAGTTTCGTTCAGGACCTGTGCGACCCGCGCAACCGCACCTCGCCGGGCATCGTCCGCGCGGTGCTCGATCTCGCGCAGACGATGAAGCTGTCGGTCGTCGCCGAGGGGATCGAGACGAGCTGCCAGCGCCGCCAGCTCCGCGAGCTGGGCTGCCAGTTCGCGCAAGGGTTTCTTTATGCCGAGCCGCTGACCCCCGAGGCGGCAAGCGCGCTGATCGCCCGGCACCGCTAGCCCGGGCGGGAACGCGCCGGCGTCGCCATCAAAACGCACCCGCCCTTTCCGCGGCGCGGCAATTGCGCTAAGGGCGCGCCCGAACGCTTCTCCCCAGGACAAATTTTCGCATGAATCTGCGCAATATCGCCATCATCGCGCACGTCGATCATGGCAAGACCACGCTTGTTGACCAGCTGTTTCGCCAATCGGGCACCTTCCGCGACAATCAGCGGGTCGAAGAACGCGCGATGGATTCCAACGATCTGGAGAAGGAGCGCGGGATCACCATTCTCGCCAAATGCACCAGCGTCGAATGGGAAGGCACGCGGATCAACATCGTCGACACCCCCGGCCACGCCGATTTCGGCGGCGAGGTGGAGCGCATCCTGAGCATGGTCGACGGCGTGATCCTGCTGGTGGACGCCGCCGAAGGGCCGATGCCGCAGACCAAGTTCGTCACCGGCAAGGCGCTCGCGCTGGGGCTGCGCCCGATCGTCGTCGTCAACAAGATCGACCGCAGCGACGCGCGCGTGCAGGAAGTGCTGAACGAGGTGTTCGACCTGTTCGTGACGCTCGAAGCCAATGACGATCAGCTCGATTTCCCCGTGCTCTACGCCTCGGGCCGCAACGGCTATGCGAGCGAGGATGCCGAGGCGCGCGAGGGCACGCTGGCGCCGCTGTTCAACCGCATCGTCGCGCATGTGCCGGCGCCGCAAGTCGATCGCGACGCGCCGTTCACTTTCCTGGTGACGCTGCTCGATCGCGACAATTTCCTGGGGCGCATCCTCACCGGCCGCGTCGCCTCGGGCGTCGTCAAGCTCAACCAGGCGATCCACGCGCTCGATCGCGACGGCCGCGTGCTCGAGACCGGCCGCGCCTCCAAGCTCCTCGCCTTCCGCGGGCTTGAGCGGGTGCCGGTGGAAGAGGCCGAGGCGGGCGACATCATCAGCCTCGCCGGCTTGACCGTCGCGACCGTCGCCAACACCATCGCCGACACCAGCGTCTCGACCCCGATCAAGGCGCAGCCGATCGACCCGCCGACGCTCTCGATGCGCTTCGCCGTCAACGACAGCCCGATGGCGGGCCGCGAGGGCAGCAAGGTGACGAGCCGCCTGATCCGCGACCGCCTGTTCCGCGAGGCCGAATCGAACGTCGCCATCCGCGTCACCGAAAGCGAGGACAGGGATTCGTTCGAGGTGGCCGGGCGCGGCGAACTCCAGCTCGGCGTGCTGATCGAGACGATGCGCCGCGAGGGCTTCGAGCTCGGCATCAGCCGCCCGCGCGTGCTGTTCCGCGACGGCGAGCAGGGCCGCGAGGAGCCCTATGAAACCGTCGTGATCGACGTGGACGAGGAATTTTCCGGCACCGTCGTCGACAAGATGAACCAGCGCAAGGCCGAGCTGACCGACATGCGCCCCTCGGGCGGCGGCAAGACCCGCATCACCTTCTCCGCCCCCTCGCGCGGGCTGATCGGCTATCACGGCGAGTTCCTGTCGGACACGCGCGGCACCGGCATCATGAACCGCATCTTCGAACGCTATGGCCCGTATAAGGGCCTGATCGAGGGGCGGAAGAACGGCGTGCTGATCTCCAACGGCTCGGGCGAGGCCAATGCCTATGCGCTCAACTCGCTGGAGGAGCGCGGCATCCTGATGGTCGGCCCCGGCGAGCCGTTGTACGAAGGCATGATCATCGGCGAAAACGCCAAGCCCGACGACCTTGAAGTCAACCCGATGAAGGCGAAACAGCTGACCAACTTCCGCGCGAGCGGCGGCAAGGACGACGCGATCCGCCTGACCCCGCCGCGCAAGCTGACGCTGGAACAGGCGATCGCCTATATCGACGACGACGAGATGGTCGAGGTGACGCCCAAGTCGATCCGGCTGCGGAAGAAGTTTCTTGACCCGCATGAGCGGAAGAAGGCGAAGCGGGGGGCTGAGGCGGCTTGAGGGGGTGATCCAAGTGAACCTGCACCCGCTGCGCCCACGGCTAGACAGTATTGAAACTGGCCTTGCTCGAGGTATAATCTGCGCCAGGGCCTTGCACTGAGGTGGTATGGCAAGCTATCAGCGTGTTGCTCTCTTCCTGTTTTTTGACGCTATAGAACGTGACTTGGTATCGCGTATTCGCGCCGCGTGCGGATTGGATTGCCACGACATTTTGACTCTGGAGGAGCGCGAAAAGGCGCGCAATCGGCTGCAGAGTAGAGGTGGCGAGATTGGCACAAGCGATGGCGATCTACTTCATGGGCTTGATTTGGGGATAAGTATTCTATAATTCTACGACATAAGGGCAGACTTGATAAGTCATCTGCTGACTATTATCAAAAGCATAAATCTAATTTCGAAAAAATTATTCCCATCCGAAATTCGACTATGCATGGAAGGCCGTTAACAACAGGTGATTATTCACTTGGATTCTCACTAACTCAAGAGTTTCTATCCTCTCCTCGCTTATGGCCAACTCTGTTTTCGGTATATAAAGAATATTGGGGAAAGCCAGATGCTTTGCTTGCTGCAACCGTCCATATTTTGGATGAGCCTGTTTCGGCGGAGGTTTTGAACAATCTCCCAATTCCAGATTATGATGATACGGGTTTTCAGCCGAGAAAAGGCCTTGAGGCGGATCTAAAAAGGAAAATTCTAGGACGGCACCCTGTCATAACCGTCTTGGGAGACGGCGGGAATGGGAAGACCGCTCTTACCCTCCAAACACTCTATGGCTTACTACATAGTAATGATCATGATTTTGACGCCTTTATATGGGTTTTTGCAAAGAGTAATAGACTAACGACTACCGAAATAACAAGAATACATGGAGCAATAACAACATCTCTTGGTATTTTCGAAGATGTCGCTGAAAAGTTCGAGCCAGGTAGCGATAATCCAATTGATAGAGTACGTCGTCTTCTAGAGCAGAATCGCGTACTTTTGGCCATTGACAATCTGGAAACGGTATTGGACGAAAACCTGATGGAATTCGCTTCAGACGTTCCTGGGCAGAGCAAGATTGTATTTACATCGCGGGTCCCTTTGGGTGGCGATTTATCGGTACAAGTTCCAGAGTTCTCTGAAAGTGAGTCTTTGCCGTATCTTCGCAGATTAATAGAAGCTTACGATATAGATGTTCTGCGTGGTGCGTCTGATGAGCAGTTGAGGCGGCACCTCAATCGTCTTGCAAACAAGCCATTGCTGGTAAAGTGGTTTGCCATCGGTGTTTCTACTGGATTGAACCCAGATCGCATTACGGCAAATCCAGAGATTGCACTCCGGTTTTGCATGGAGAATGTTTTTGAAAAACTGTCAGGTGTAGGGCGAGATGTCTTGTCTATAATGGCTATCATACCCCAATCCGTATCCTCGACCGTTATTCAGCACATATCGCTGCAACAGCCTACTGAGATTGAAGCGGGGCTAGCTGAGCTGATCCGATTTGGCTTGGTGGAGCGTTCCGATTCGTCAAACCTTGAACGACTATGGCGACTAAAACCGTTTGCTCGTGCCTTCATCACGCGGGTGATGAGGTTGTCACCAGATAAAAGCGACGAAATTCGTGATCGACATAGAACGTTAAATGCAACGTATCAAGAAGAAAGGGGTAGAGGCTATAGCAATCCATACGAGTCCAGATTTTTTACGGTACGGTCACAATCGGAGGCAATTGCGGCACGACGATTGCGCCATGCACATAGCCTCGCATTTAAGGACCGCTTTGATCAGGCGATTGGAATTATCGATGAATTGAAAATATCTATACCTGAATATTTCGAGGTATATCGTACGCTAGCTTTTATTCAATACCGTCAAGGAGATGTGGCAGGGGCGGCGGCAAGTTATGAAGCTGCGTTTGACCTAGCCCCGGATCAACCGCAGCTGAGATTCTTTTATGGTGGATTTCTCATGCGAGCTTACGGCGATTGTGCTGGTGCTCGGGAGCAGTTTGAAGCCGCTTTGGAAATAGACTCGTCTGAGTTGGTTGTATTACGTGAAGCGGCGAGGTCAAGTCTGTTTCTCTTTGACTTTGATGCTGCCCAAAAATATATCACGTCCGCGTGGAATGAAGGCTTTAAAAGCGCTCATGATGAGGTGGTATTCCATGACTTGCAGTCGCAGCTTTACATAAGACAGGCGGAACACAAACTAAATACGGGAGACCCGACTGGCGCAGCGAGGGCAGTTGAAGGGCTGCATGGATTCTTGAAGACGCTTAGACCCGACGTAGTCGACGCGACTTTAATTGAGCACCTTTGGAAAGTCCTGAATATTATTGACGCTCTCAAGCGGCATCCTTTGGTAGGAGAATCGCCGATTCTTGATAGCACGGCATATTTTGTTAGAAGTATTTCCCAGACTCCGTTGTCTCCAGTTGGCCATGGTAAGGAAAAGGAAGAAGTGATATACGGTAGATCTGGCGAGCTTAAGCCGCAAGGAAGGACACCGACCTTTGGATTTATAAGAGATACCTTCGGCGTGGACACCTACGTTCATCGTAACAGTGTTAGCGCCACTCTTTGGAGCGACATGTGCGCAGGCCGGACCGTGCGCTTTGACATACATTCAGAAGGTAACCGTACTTGGGCAGAGAGCGTTGCATTGCTATAAAGAGTGAGATGCGGTTGGAAAAACGCCACAAATTACATCCTCCTATCCTAAACTCCCCCACTCCAGCGCATCCTCCCGCCCCCCAAACCGCAGAGCCCCACCAACAACCGCATCCCCGTCCCTGCCGAGGAACGGCCGCCGCTCCCGGAATTCACCCCCGTCCCGCGCAAGCCCCGCCATCTTGGCCGAACGCCCGCACGCCAGCGTTGATCGCGGCGCTCGCCGATGCCGGCTTGGTCGGTCGCGCGGCGGGGGTGGTCGGTCGGGCGCGGACCCCTTGCCATGCGCGGCACCCGCCCCAGGCGCCGGGCGCTTCCGCAAGGCGCGCGGCGCTCGGTTTCGGGCTGGGGCGGCTGAAGGACCGCGCGGCTGTCTCGTCCGCGTCCTTGCCGAAAGCGCCGCCCGCGCGGGGGAGGGGGGCGACAAGCCGGCGCGAACCGGCGTGCGCGACGGTTGCGGCACGAACCGATTCCCTTTCGCCCGCACACCCCCTAACACACCGCGATGCTCTATCTCCGCCCGATCCGCTTCGCCGATACGCCCGTGGGTGCCGAACCCGTCGCCCGGCTCGCGGGCGGGCTGCAGTGGTTCGCCGCGCTCGAGGTGATCGCGGTCGAGGGCGGGCGGCGGCGCGAGCGGATCGTGCCGGTCGGCGCGTGGGACGCGTTCCTGGGCGCCCTCCCCGACCCGATCCCGAGGCGGCGGCGATCCTATGCGGCCCGGCGCCGGCGATCCTCGGCCAAGCGTCGCTGGTGGACGATCTGGCCGGGCAGCTGCATCACCTTGCGGGCCGCTTGAGCCCCTCCCGTGATCATTGGCGGCGGCAGGTGGCGCGCGAACTGGCCCATGGCTATTCTGCCAATGGGAGCGGGCCATAGGCAAGCCGTACGGGATCGACATGACCGATGCGGCGTGGGCGCCAGGGGTCAGCGGGCCGACCAGGGCCGGCGCCGCGAGCGCCCTGGATGCAAGGATGGCCGCTGCGCGACCACCGGCGAAGGGCGACCGGCTCATCACCCTGTGCTCCTCAACCTCAAGCCGGTCGCTCAGTCGATCCGGCGCTCCATCAGTTCGTTCAGCGCGCTCGCCACGATCCGGCGCACGCGCTGCGCGCTCGCCAGCACGCCGAACGACAAAAAGGCATGAAGCGCCGGCGCGACGGAGCAATCGATGCTCGGCACACCCGCGCGCATCAGATGCTCGTGATAAGCATGCGCCTCGTCGCGCAGCGGATCGTGGCTCGCCGACAGAATGAACGCCGGCGCGAGCGTCGGCGGCACCGGGCCGAGCAGCGGCGAGACGCGGGGATCGTCATGCCGCGCGCCGCCGGGCGCGACATAATTCTCGCGCGCGAAGGCGATCGCGGCATTGGCAAGGAAAAAGCGGCCATCGCCATAGTCGCGCCGCGACGCGAAATGCTCATCGGGCGAGGCGATATCGGTCATCGGATACAGCAGAAACTGCGCGACCAGTTGCGGCGCGCGGCCCAGCGCCGCCTCGCGCGCGACCACCGCCGCCAGATTCCCGCCGGCGCTGTCCCCCATCGCCCCCAGCCGACCGGGATCGCACCCCACATCAGGGCCGTGCCGTTCGAGGAATTGCAGCGCCGCGACCGCATCCTCAAGCGCGGCCGGGAAGCGATGTTCGGGCGCCAGACGATAGTCGAGGCTCAGCACCGCCACCCGGCTCAGCCCGGCAAGCGAGCCGGCCAGTCCGTCATAATCCTCAACGCCGCCCACCGACCAGCCGCCGCCATGGAGGAACAGCACCGTCGGAAAGGGCGGCTGACCCGGCGGATGGTAGAGCCGCGCCCGCCGCGGCCCGCCCGGCGCATCGATCTGAAGTTCAACGACGCGCGCCGGCGCGACATCATGCTCCGCGCCACGGAAACGCGCGAACACGGCAGAGGCGAACAAGCGGTGTGCGGCGATCCCCTCGGCGGCGATCCGGGGTCCCCAGTGTTCCTTCAGATCATAATATTGCGCGAGCAGCGTGATGCTTTCGGCGTCGAGGCGGGTGGGATCGTTCAGTAACTCCATGATCGCCCGGCCCCGATCAGAAGCGGCCGATGAAGCGCACGTCGAAGGTTCTGGGCGCCGCGAAGAAGCCCGCCTCAACCCCGGGGAATTCGGCGAGATTGAACCCCTGCACCCGCACCGCGCGATCGGTGACGTTCTGAACGCCGGCGCGGACCTGCCATCGATCCTTGGCATCGCCGAACGCGACGAACAGGTTCACCGCCTCATAGCCGCGCTGCCGCAGGACCGGGGAATCGGTAATCTCGATCGCGGCGGTGGAACGATAGGCGCCATCGACGTGGAAGGTGGTCGCATAGCGGGAGCCGACCGGCCGCCGCCACGTCACGCCCAGGCCGCCGTTGAAATCGGGCGCGTTGACGACGCGCCGATTGGTCACATCGGTTACGACGCCCCCGACAAGGATGTTGAAGGCATCATAGCGCGCCTTCAGTACCCCCAAGGATCCGTCGATCGTCAAGCCCTCGATCGGCCGCGCTCTGATCTCCAGCTCGCCGCCGACCGCGCTTTCGCGCGCGGCGTTGGTGAACAGGCTGACGAAGGTGCCGGTCACCGGATCGGAGCCGAAAGAGGTGACCTGAACATCGGTATAGTCATTGTAGAAAACAGCGGCATTGACGATGAGTTTGCCGTTCAGCCAGCTCGTCTTGGCCCCGCCCTCATAGCTTCGCACGATTTCGGGCCGGAACGGGGCGAAACCGAAATTCGTTGTCGCGCGGCCATCAAAGCCGCCGCTTTTGAAGCCGCGCGAAGCCGATGCGTATAGCAGGACGGGCTCGGCCAGCTTGTATGAAATCGAAACGCGCGGCGTGAACGCATCGAAGCTGGCTTCCCCGCGGATCGGCGGCCCTGCCAGGCCGACGCCACCCAGGAAGGGCGGCTCGCGCAGGATCACCGAGACCGCCGGATTGAAGAAATTTTCGAACAAGCGACGCGAGCGCTTTTCTTCATAGGTATAGCGGATGCCGGCGGAGACGCTGAGACGCTCGGTCAGCTTATAGCTTGCGTCGCCGAACACCGCGTAGCTGTCGGTGCGCTGGCGCGTATCGGCAAGACTCGACGTCGGAAAGCCGAAGGCGGTGACGGGAAAGCCGAAGATCGTCGCGGCGCCATTGTCCACCCCGGAAAAGGTGCCATCCAGATCGTAAAAATAATAAAGTCCGCCCGTGAAATTGAGTCTGCTATCGGCGTAATTAACTCTTACTTCCTGGGAGAACTGCTCCTGCCTCTGGCGGAGCAAGATGTCGAGCACGGGAAAAGGCGAGGCGTCGGTGTCGAGGTTGAGGTCGAAGTTGAAGCGCCGGTAAGCGCTGATCGATTCAAGCGTCACACGGTCGCTGATCGACCACCGCCCGGTCAGCGCGAAACCATAGCCCGTCTGATCGCTGAGACCGTTCGCGTTGGTTTGAACGTCATAGGGGCCGCTCGTCGCCAGGAAAGGGACGACATTTCGGCCATTGAAGACGGCGATGGGCGTCTCCCGCCTCGGGCTGCGCGACGTATTTGGTCGCTCGAACCGGGCATCGGCCGAGAAGTTGAACTCCAGCGACGGAGTCGGCTGGTAGAGCAGCGACGCGCGCACGCTAAAGGAATTGATGTCGCCATCGTCGCGGCCCGTAAAGCTGTTATTGTTATAACCGTCGCGGCGGTTATAGGCGAAGGCAATCTTTCCGCGCAGTTTTTCGCCGGCGATGGGGCCACTTATTCGTGCCTTGACCAGCGCGCTGTTGAAATTCCCAGCACCAGCCTCAAGATACCCGGAAAAACTCGTGGTCGGGCGGGTCGAAACGAATTTGACCGCGCCGCCGATGGTATTTCGCCCGTAAAAGGTTCCCTGTGGCCCGCGCAGCACCTCGATCCGGTCGACATCGAAGACTTCGAGAAACGCCGCTTGCGAACGGGCGATATAAACATCGTCGATATAGACGCCGACCCCCGGATCGGCGAATGCCAGACTGTCATTCTGCCCGACACCGCGGATATAGATAACCGCATTACCCGCATCGCCCTGGTTGAGATACAGGTTCGGCGTCGCATTCTGGATACCGGCAAGCGTGTCGACCTGACGGTTAGAGAGCGCCTCGGCGTTGAAGGCGGAGATGGCGATCGGTACATCCTGCAGCCGTTCGGCACGGCGACGCGCGGTGACGATGATTTCATCGGGCGCCGGGGCTTCGGCGGCTTTGTCATCGGCCGGCGGCGCGTCCTGCGCGCGTGCGGGATCGATCGAAAGGAGCGCGGCAGACGCCAGCAGCGCAGCGCGCACCGGGCGCGGGCGAAATTTCTTCATGGTCCTCCCCTGCCGGCCACAACCGGGCTTTCTGCCGGATGAAGCTATGCCGTGGCGGGGACGGGAGCGAGGACCGGGCCGTTCAATCCATGGGGGACAATTTCGCTCAAATCAGGCGGTCGCCGCCTGTGCCATGGTGGCGAGAAAGGCGCTTGGCGTGTCGCCGGTCCATTCCTTGAAGGCCCGGCGGAAGCTGCGCGCATCGGCGAAACCGAGCGCCTCGGCGACCGCCTCGACCGAATGACCGTCTGCCAGCATCGTTCGTGCGCGGCGCAGCAGCGTTTCGGCGCGCAACGTGCGAAAGCTCCGCCGCTGCTGCGCAAGGCGCCGCCGCAGCGTCGCGACACTCAGCCCCAGCTGACGCGCGATCTGCTCCTGATCGTGATCCCCCGATGCGATTGCCGCTTGCACCCGGCGGACGAGATCGTCGGTCGCCCCTCCTGCTTCCTGTGTCTCGGCCGCGCGGATGATCCAGTCATAGACTGCGGTCGCCGTCACCGACACGCCCTTGCGCACCGGGAGCGAGGCCGCATCGGCGGCATAGACGAGGCTGTAGGCCGGCGCGCCGTACCGCACGGGTGCGCCCCAGAAGCGCAGGGTGGAAGTCTCATGAGCGGTTCGACGGCGGCGCGTTCGCACAAGGCGCAGCATCGATCGCAGATCCTGGCCGGCTGCGATCGACAGCATCGCGTGCAGCATGATGAGCACGCTCTCCATCGTGGCGATTGCAGCATCGTCGCCGGGATCGAGCGCGAAGGGGAAGCCCTTGTCGCTGATGCGGTAGGTGAGGAAGCGGGGGCATTGATCAACATGGTTGAACTGGCCGCCGTGGAGCAGATTATAGCCCCGCGCGATCCGCCGCATCGCCTCGCCAAGGCAGGGTCCGTCGCGCAATGTTTCGCCAACAAAGTCGGTCGCGCCAAGCGCCAGCGGGCGTTTCGACAGCCTGAACGTCTCGTCACCGGCATCGATCGCGATCCGCTGCAACGCGCGGAACTGATCGGCAAGCGCCCGATGAACTTCCCCGGACACCCGCGCGCCGGGATCGTCGATCCATATTGAATGGGGCAATTGCTTGCCCATCGGTTGAGCGGATCCTTCAGCCTGATAACCGAGACTGACGAAACATGTCAGCTACATTGAGCCAGCGCAAGCGGACGGAGCTGGTGATGCGCTGTCGTCAATAGGGCGGTGCAGCGGATCCGGCGGGGCGGGGCTTCAAGTCGCAGCGAACCGACTAGGCGAGCATCACAGGTTTCCAGCACATGCGCGCGATGGGGAAAGGCCAGGGGGTGGCGCATAATCTCACTCGCGACGTGCTCGGCGGGGCCCGCCTGATCGAGCGGCCTTCGGCATCGGCGCGAGTGCCCTGGCCGTGCTATTCGGCGAGCGCTTCATCAGGCCCAATGCCGCCCGAGGGCCAACCGTCCGCCCGCGCAACCCCGTCGCGACGGGGCACGATACCCTCTCGCAAAGGTCGCGCGACGGCCGGGGCGACGCGTATCGGCGCAATCACGGACGATCGCCGCCAATCGTCAGCAGGGATAGCGCCTCGTCATCAGCCCCACCCAGGCCTGCTTCACGCTGAGCTTGCGCTGGGCGGGCGGCAGGGCGCGGAATTCCTTGATGATCTCGTCGCTGGTGATCCCGGTCTTGCCGACGGGCGGCGGGCAGCTGCTCGGCTTCTTGCCGGCGGCGGCCTCGCGCGCGAGATCGGCGCGATAGGCGGCGCCCGCCGCCTTCACCTCGTCGCGCAGCAGCGCGATGTCGGGCGAAGCGAGCGCGAGCACGCCCTGCGCCTTCAGCGCATCGGCCTTGTTCAGAAATTCCTGCACCGTCATCGCCTGCGCGGCGACGGGCAGCAGGATCGCGGTGACGGCGAACAGCTTGGTAATCAGGCGCATCATTCTCTCCCCAATGATTGGCGCGGGCGCGGATAGCGGCACAGCATGGCGGCAAAAGGGCGGCGGGCTCAGCGCGGGCAGGGGAATTTTTCCCGCAGGAAGCGCCCGATCACCTCGTTCAGGCTTTGCGCTTGCTCGGCCTCGGGGCGGGCGCGGAGCCAGCCATTGACCATGTTCCAGTCGAGCTGCTGTTGCCCGGGTGGCGGCAAGCAGGCCGCAGGGGGGCGACCGGCGGCGAGATCGGCGTTATGGGCGGCGCGGCCCGCCGCGAGCGCCGTGGCCAAATCGGCATAAAGGGCTTTGAACGCCGCCGATTCCAGGTCCACCGGCCCTTGCGCCGCCAGGGCGCGTTGGCGCGCGAGCCATTGGCCGAGCGTCGGCGGCGCGGCCTGCGCGACCGCCGCCGAAGCGACGAAGGCGGCCAGCGCCGCCACGATGATCTTCTTCATGAGCACCTCCGCCGGCGCTCATTGCGATATCACAATGAACGCCGGCTGAAGCGGTCAGGCGCCTTGCGGGCTGGGCGAGCCGAACGGCCCCGGACGTCGCGTCTTGGGCACCGAAGTGCCGATCGCCGGCAACGTCGGCTTGTTGGCGTTCGGATCGGGGCGATCGATATTGCCGCCGCCGATCAGCCGCTTGATCTCCTCGCCGGTCAGCGTCTCATATTCGAGCAGCGCGTTGGCGATGGTGTGGAGCTGATCGATATGATCGGTCAGCAACTGCCGCGCACGGCCCAACCCCTGCTCGACAAAGCGCTTCACCTCGGCGTCGATCAGCCGCGCGGTCTCGTCCGACATCGGCTTGGCGCGCGCCATGCTGTACCCGGTGAAGCTGTCCTCGCTCTCGCTGAAGTCGAGCGGGCCGACCTGGTCCGACAGACCCCATTTCGTCACCATCGCACGGGCGAGGCGGGTCGCCTGCATGATGTCGTTGGAGGCGCCCGAGCTTACCTTGTCATAGCCGAAGATCAACTCCTCGGCGACGCGCCCGCCGAACGCGACCGCCAGATCGGCGTGCATCTTGTCGCGGTGATAGCTGTAGGTGTCGCGTTCGGGCAGCGGCTGGACCATGCCGAGCGCGAAGCCGCGCGGGATGATCGTCGCCTTGTGGATCGGATCGGCGGTCGGTTCGTGCGCGAAGACCAGGGCATGGCCCGCCTCGTGATAGGCGGTCATCCGCTTCTCGTCCTCGGTCATCACCATCGACCGGCGCTCGGCGCCCATCAGCACCTTGTCGCGCGCGTCATCGAACTCGCGCGCCGCGACCAGCCGCTTGCTCCGCCGCGCGGCGAGCAACGCCGCCTCGTTCACCAGATTGGCGAGATCGGCGCCCGAGAAGCCCGGCGTGCCGCGCGCGATCACGCGCGCGTCGACATCGGGCGCGAGCGGCACCTTCTTCATGTGCACCTGCAGGATCTTGATCCGGCCCTCGATATCGGGGCGCGGCACCTGCACCTGGCGATCGAAGCGGCCCGGGCGCAGCAGCGCGGGATCGAGCACATCGGGCCGGTTGGTGGCGGCGATGATGATGATGCCCTCGTTCGCCTCGAACCCGTCCATCTCGACGAGCAGCTGGTTGAGCGTCTGCTCGCGCTCGTCATTGCCATTGCCGAGCCCGGCGCCGCGATGGCGGCCCACCGCGTCGATTTCGTCGATGAAGACGATGCACGGCGCCGATTTCTTCGCCTGCTCGAACATGTCGCGCACCCGGCTCGCGCCGACGCCCACGAACATCTCGACGAAGTCCGAGCCCGAAATGGTGAAGAACGGCACCCCCGCCTCGCCGGCGATCGCGCGGGCGAGCAGCGTCTTGCCGGTGCCCGGCGAGCCGACGAGCAGCGCGCCCTTGGGAATCTTGCCGCCCAGCCGCGCGAACTTGGTCGGATCCTTCAGGAATTCGACGATTTCCTGCAATTCCTCGCGCGCTTCGTCGATGCCGGCCACGTCATCGAACGTGACCTTGCCTTCCTTCTGGGTGAGCAGCCGCGCGCGCGACTTGCCGAAGCCCATCGCGCCGGAGCCCGAATTCTTCTGCATCTGGCGCAGCACGAAGAAGGCGATGCCGAGGAACAGCAGGAACGGCAGCGACTGGACGAGGATATATTGCCAGATCGACGGGCCTTCCTCGGGCCGGGCGGTGATCGTCACGTTCTTGCGCAGCAGCCGGTCGGTCAGCTGCGGGTCTTGCGGCGCATAGGTGCGAAACTTGTCGCCATTGGTGAGGACGCCGGTCACCACATCGCCGGCGACGTTCACCTCGCGCACCGAGCCTTCCTCGACCTTGCCGAGAAACTGCGAGTAAGCGAGCGTGTTGCTCGCCGCGCTGCTCTGCGTCCCCGTTTCGATGAGCGTGACGAACAGCGCGAGGCCGACGAGAATCGCCACCCACACCATCAGGCTCTTCATCCAGGGGTTGTTTTCGGGCTGCTTGTCGTTGTCGTTCATCGGCATCGCATGGACCTCTTCAGCGTCCAACATAAGACGCGAGGGATTAATGGCAATGGAACATCAACCGGATTGCGCCGATCCGGACAATCGGCGCGGCGGCGCTTCGGCGAATCGCCACAGCGTGCCGGCGGGGCGCGCGATGACGCCGGCCTGGGTCGCCGCCTTGCCGGCCTCCAGCGCGTCGAGCAGCGACTCGATATTGGCCGCGGCGGAAAAGGTTGGGCGCGTGATGCCGCGGTCGGAGCGCACTTGCTCGATCGCCTCGCGCGCGAGGCGGCGGCGCAGTTCGGGGGGAAGCTCGGCGATGTCGAGCGCGAGACTATCCTCCTCGCGCCTGACGCGCTCGCGCCAGAGCCACGCTTCGATCGCGGTGAGCGTCGCTTCGGCCTCGGCGACATGGGCCGCGCTGCGGGCGAGTTGCGCGGCGTCGAGCAACGGCGTGCGGGCGAGCAGCTCGCGATATTGGGCGCGATCGAAGCGGGGATCGGCGTTGCTGGGATCATCGACGAAGGGCAGGCTCGCGCGCTCGGCAAGCGCGCGCAGCTCGCGGCGTCGCCAACCGAGGAGCGGCCGCACCAGGCGGACAATCCACTCGTCAAACACCAGCATGGCGCCGGGCACGGAGCGCGTGACTTTGATCCTGCCATTTGCCCGGATGCCCGCCAGCCCCGCGACGCCCGAACCCCGCGCGGCGCGCATCAGGAAGGTTTCGGCCTGATCGTCGGCATGGTGCGCGGTCGCCAATAGCGATGCCCCGCCGTCGACAGCCCAGTCGCCGAGCAGGCGGTAACGCTCGCGTCGCGCCCAGTCGTGGAGATTGTCCCGCGCGCCCGGCCGGTCTGCGATCGCCAATGTCGCGTGCGGCACCCCGGCGCCGTCGCACCAGCGCGCGACCATCGCCGCTTCGCAGGCGCTTTCCGCGCGCAAGCCGTGGTCCACGGTCGCCGCGATCACCTGGCCTGGAAACGCCGCCGCCGCAAGCGCGAGCAGCGCCATGCTGTCCGGACCGCCCGATACCGCCACCCCCAGCCGCCGATCCGCCAGCGGCCCGACGAGCGCGGTCAGATCGGCGCGGAGCCGCTCGACCGCCAGGGGGTCGAGGCCGGTCAGGGCTTGCACTTCTCCGCCGCGCGCCCGCGCGCGACATCGGCCTTCAGCTGCGGGGTCAGCTTGGCGGCGTACACTTCCTCCAGCTCCGCATAGACCTTGCAGATATCGGCTGAGGGCTTGCCGAGCTTCTTAAGCGCGACCGTCAGGTAATAAAGGCTGTCGGGGGTGCGCTCGCCTTCGGGGAATTTCTGATAGTTGGTCAGGAAAGCGCGCGCCGCTTGCTGCGGCTGGTTGTCGTCCAGATAGGCGCGGCCGAGCAGGTTTTGCGCCCAGCTCGCGCGGCGGTGCTTGGGATATTTGGCCACGACATCGCCCAGCTGCGTCTCGGCCTCGGCATAATATTTGGCCGACCACAGGCGGTAGCCATAGACATAGCCGTCTTCCGCCGGATCGCCGGTCGCGGGTTTCTCGATGGCGGCGACCGCCTTGGCGCGCGCCGGATCGACGGCGACGGGCTTGGCGGGCGGCGGCGTGGTCGCGGGCGCGCCGGGTGGGGGCGTGCTCGCGCCCGTCGGCGGCGGTGGCGCGGCGGCATCTTCGATCGCCTTCAGCCGGGCATCGGTCGCGCGCTTATAGCCGGCGAAGGCATCTTCGAGCTGGCGCAGCTTGAACTGGTTCTGCTCGGCCTGCCCGGTGATCGCCGAGAGCTGGGTTTCGAGCGCGGCGACGCGCGCGGTCAGGTCCGCGACCGGGCTGGTCGCGGGCACGCCGGGGGCGGGAGCCGTCTGTTCGGGCGGGGTGATCTCGGGCGGGAAATATTGGCCGTTGCCGCCCGGAAACACCTTGCGCTGCACCGCGCGCATCTCGCGCTCCAGCCGGTCGACCCGGCCCTCGATCGCGCTTTGGGCATGAGCGGCGCCGCCGAGCGATACGCTGGCGAACGACAGGGTGGCGAGCAGGGCGGCGGTCCAGAAGCGCGTCATCATCAGGTCTCCCGGCCCGGCTTATAGCGACTCGCCGGGCGCGCGCCAGCCTAGGGAAGCCGCGGGGCGGTGGCGTTGTCGTCGCCGCCGCTTTCAGGCGGCGCGGAACGGAAGGCGGGCGGAACGCCGGCGTCGGGCGTCGTGGTGGCGCCGGGCTTGCGCGGCGCCGGAGTTGCGGGGGCCGTGGCGGCTGGCGTGCCCTGTGGCGTGCCCGCGACCGGCGCGGCGGCGCGGGCGAGCAGCGCGGCGGCCGAAATCTCGACATCCTTGATCGCGCGCTTGCCGTCGCCCAGCGGCGGCACGGTGCTGCCATTGACGGTGACGGTCAGCTTGTCGGGCCGGCCGACATTGATCATCGGCCGATCGGCCTCGGGCGGCACGTCATAGCGTTCGCCGGGCTTCAGCTCATGCTCGTAAAGCGTCTTGCCGCTGGCGTCATAGACGCGCAGCCACACCAGATCGGTCGCGGCGAGCGTCACCTGGCCGCCCACTGGCCGGGGCGCGGGCGCCTGCGCGGGGGTTGGGCGGGTGGTAGGCGCCGGTTCGGGCACCGTGACCACCGCCGTCCCGTCACCCCGGAACCAGCCGGTGCCATACCAGATCGCGACGCCGCCGAGCAGGATCGCAGCGACCAGCGCGAGCGCGGCGGCGAGCCCCCTGGGCGGCAGGCGGCTGGGATCGCGCGCGCCGTAATCGATCCGCCGCAACGGCACCGAGGGGGTGGCGGTACGCGGCGCGCTCTCGCTTGTGCCGCGCACCTCGCGCCCGATCACCACTTCGTCGACACCCACCGCCCGCGCGTAAGCCTTGGCGAAGCCCACCGCATAGGTCGGGGAGGGGAGCCCGGCATAATCCGCCGCCTCGATCGCCTGCAGATGGCGGATCGGCACGCGGGTGCGCGCGGCGATCTCGGCGAGCGACAGGCCTTGCGCCTCGCGCGCTTCGCGCAATTTCTCGCCGGGGCTCTTCGCGAAGAGCGTGGGGTCTGCGCCGGGCTCGGCGTCGGTCATGCGGGTCTCCGCGCGAGGATGCTGATGGCAGGATTTGGCAAGGCTTGTTTCAAAGCGGATTCACCCTGTCAACGCGGCGGGTCGCGCCCCGCCCTTTGAATCAGCTCAATTCAACGCCATTCGCCTGTGCCCAGGCGCGCAGCGTGCTCCGCAGGTCGCGCGGCGGCGCGGCGAGCAGCCGGCCGAGCTCGGCGGTGAGCGCGCCGTGATCGAGCGACCGGATCATCGCCTTGATCGGCCCGACCGCCGCCGGGGTGATCGACAGCCGATCGATCCCCAGCCCGATCAGCGCCATCGCCTCCAGCGTGCGCCCGCCCATTTCGCCGCACACCCCCAGATCGACGCCGTGCCCGCGCACCTGCGCCGCGACGCGCGACAGGAAGCGCAGGATCGACGGGCTCAGCCAGTCATAACGCTCGGCGAGCTTGGGGTTGGCGCGATCCGCCGCGAACAGGAATTGGGTGAGGTCATTGGTGCCGACCGAGAGGAAATCGAGCCGGGGGAGCAGCAGGTCGAGCGTTTCCGCCAGCGCCGGCACCTCGAGCATACAGCCATAGCGGATCGCGCTCGGCAGCTTGCGCCCGCGCGCGGCGACCCAGCGGTGCTGCGCCTCGAACAGGTCGCGTGCCAGCTCATATTCCCAGGGCTCGCTCACCATCGGGAACATCACGTTCAGCGTCCGCCCCGCCGCCGCCTCGATCAGCGCGCGCGCCTGCGCCTTCATCAGCCCGTCGCGATCGAGCGCGAGCCGTAGCGCGCGCCAGCCCATCGCCGGATTCTCCTCCTCGCCCGATTCGTCGCGCAGATAAGGCAGCACCTTGTCGCCGCCGATATCGACCGTGCGGAACACCACCGGCTTGTCGCCCGCCGCCTCCAGCACGTCGCGGTACAGCCGCTGCTGGCGCTCGCGCTGCGGGAGCGTGGCGGAGACCAGGAACTGGAATTCGGTGCGGAACAGCCCGATCCCGTCGGCGCCGGTCAGCTCGATCGCGCCGACATCGTCGCGCAGGCCCGCATTCACCATCACCGTGATCCGCTTGCCGTCGCGCGTCGTCGGCGGCAGCTCGCGCAGCGCGGCGAACGAGGCGCGGCGCTTCTGGGTGAACAGCAGCTTGGCGGCGAAGCCCTCCTCGATCGCCGGGGTCGGCCGCGCAAAGGCTGTCCCCTCGGTCACGTCGAGCAGCAGCAGATCGCCTTCGGCGACCAGCCGGCGAATGTCGCGCACGCGCCCCAGCACCGGCACCCCCATCGCGCGGGCGACGATCGTCACATGCGCGGTGAGCGAGCCTTCCTCCAGGATCACGCCCTTCAGCCGCCGCCGATCATATTCCAGCAGCTCGGCCGGCCCCAGATTGCGCGCGATCAGGATCGAATCCTGCCGCAGCCCCATCTGCGCGGCGGTGCCCATCTGGCCCGAGACGATGCGCAGCAGCCGGTTGGAGAGATCCTCCAGATCGTGCATCCGCTCGGCGAGCAGCGGATCGTCGATCTGGCGCATCCGCATCCGGGTGCGCTGCTGCACGCGCTCGATCGCCGCCTCGGCGGTCAGGCCGGCGTCGATCGCCTCGTTGATCCGGCGCGACCAGCCCTCGTCATAGGCGAACATCTTGTACGTCTCGAGCACTTCCTCATGCTCGCCGCCGACGCCGAACTCGGCCTGCGCCGCCATCCGCTCGATCTGCTCGCGCATCTTGGCGAAGGCGGCATAGACGCGGTGGCGCTCGGTCTCGATATCCTCGGCGACGGTATGCTCGATGGTGATGCGTGGCTGGTGAAACACCGCGACCCCGCGCGCCATCCCCTCGACCAGCTTGAGCCCGGTGATGCGCTTGGCGTTTTGCGGGGTGGCGCGAACGGGGCCGGCGGCGCCGTCGATCAGATCGGCATTGGCGATCAGCTCGGCGAGCACCATCGCCACTGTCTGCAGCGCCTCCACCTCGACATCGGCATAGCGGTGCGATTCGATGTGCTGGACGCACAGCACGCCCACCGCGCGCTCGCGGCGGATGATCGGCACCCCGGCGAAGCTGTGGAAGCGCTCTTCGCCGGTTTCGGGGCGATAGACGAAATTGGGATGGGCGGCGGCCTCGTCGAGGTTGAGCGTCTCCACCTCCTCGGCGATCGTGCCGACCAGCCCCTCGCCCGGCGCGAGCTTGGTGACATGGACCGCCGCCTGATCGAGCCCGCGCGTCGCATAAAGTTCGAGCAACCCCTCGCGCAGCAGATAGATCGAGCAGACCTCGCTGTTGGTGATCTCGCCGATGATCTGGACGACCTGGTTGAGCTTGGCCTGGGCCGAGCTTTTCGCGGCCATCACGTCGTGCAGGCGCACCAGGATTTCGCGGGCAGCGGCGGCGGCGGTACTCGGCATGGGGCAAGGCTAGCAGATGGTCGGCGACTGCGCCAATGCCCTCAGCGCAGCCGCAGATCGCCGTGCGAGACGGTCACCCGCCAGGTGAACTCGACGCGCTGGCCCTCGATCGGGCGACCGTCGCGCTTGGGCGGGGCGATCCGCAGCAGCGGCACCGCCGCCTGGATCGCGCGGCGCAGGCCGGGATAGAAGGGCACCTCGCGCAGCACCCGGCAGGCGACGCGCGCGTCGAGCGCGATCGTGCATTGCACGCGATACTCGACCTCCAGTTCCAGCTGCATCAGCTCAGGATCGACCAGCGGGAAGAACTCCTCATCGGTCGCCTTGTGGAGCCAGCGCGGCGGGGCATAGCCGGGGAGCGCGCCACCGCCGCGATCGAGATCATAGATGGCCTCGCCCGCCCCCGGCAACGGCGCGGCGGCGGCACCGGGCGCCGTGGGCGCCGCGGACGGCGCGGGAGCGGCTGGCGCGCGCTC
>LWDJ01000012.1 GCA_002083435.1 Proteobacteria bacterium SG_bin6
ACGCAGCTGCTGCGCGAGATAGACCGAGCGCATATAGGGCACGTCCGCGTCGGCCATGCCGTGGAGCAGCCGCACCGGCGCGTCGATCGGGATGACGCCGTGCATCACCCGGTTCGCCTCCCCCGCCATCCAGAAGGCGCGGGTATAGACGGTGGGCGCTGGGTCATAGGGCGAGGGCCGCTCCAGCCGCCCCTCGTTGAGCAGCGCCAGCTTCTCCTCGGTGGTGAAGCCCCAATCGGTGAAATCGGGCGCGGCGGCGACGCCGACCAGCCCGGCGATCCGTTCCGGCCGCGCCTTGGCAGCAAGCAGCATCAGCCAGCCGCCCATCGACGAGCCGACCAGCACGACCGGCCCTTGGACCAGGTCGATCATCGCCAGCACATCATCGCGCCAGTCGGCGAGGGTGAAGTCCTCGAACGCGCCAGGGCTTTCGCCGCAGCCGCGATAATCGAAGCGCAGGAACGCCCGCCCCTGCCCGCGCGCCCAGGCTTCCAGCGCGAGCGCCTTGGTGCCCTGCATGTCGCTCGCATAGCCGGGCAGGAAGATCAGCGTCGGCCCGCGGCCGGGGCTGTAGTGATGGGCGAGGTCGGTCATGCGAACGGGCGTAGCCGCCGCGCAGCCCACCCGCTAGGGGGCGGCGAGGAAGTCGCCGAGCGCCTTCGCGAACACCTCTGGCTGATCGAGCATGATGAAGTGATAAGCGCCCTCTACCGCGACGAAGCTTATCTTGGGCGCCTTCGCATATTCGCCTTGATACAGCGCGTCGGCGCGCTCGCGCGGGACCGCCGGCGAGTAAGGATAGACGAGCGTGATCGGCGTCTTGATCGCGCCCAGATCGCCGCGCAGATCGGTCATGAAATCCTCGTAGAGCGCTTGCCCGACGACGCGCGGATCGGCGGCGTCGCTCCAGGCGGCGACCTGTGCCTGCGCCGCCGGGGTCAGTGCGAGCCGCGCAGCGTTGGCCGCACTCGCCGCCTTGTCCGCCGGCTGGCCGTACCGGGCGGCGAGCGCTGCGCGCTGCTGCGCGACGAACGGCTCGACCTGGGCGAGCGTCGCCCCCGGCGGGGCGAAGATCGTGCCGATCCACGGCAGCGCATCGACCACCATCACCTTGCCCACGCTTTCGGGATGCGCCGTGGCGAGCAGCAGCGCGGTGAGCCCGCCGAGCGAATGGCCGATCACCGCCGGCGCCTTCAGCTTGTTGGCGGCGATATAGGTGTTCAGCTGCTCGACAAGCGCCGGGAGGATCGGCCCGCTCAGGTTCGGCCCCGGATCACCCGCGCCAAAGCCCTTCAGCTCGATGAGGTGAAGCCGGTCACGCCCCTTCAGCGCCACGCGCGCGCCGTCCCACACCGCGCGCGGGCTGCCGAGGCCGGGGATCAGGATCACGTCCGGCCCCGCCCCTTCGACCGTTACCGTGAAGCGCTGCTCCGCCGCGCTGGGCGTGGTCTGCGTCGGCGGGGTTCGCGCGGCCAGCGGCGCGGCCAGCGCGAGCGACAGCAACAGGGCAAGGCGGATCATGCGTCATTCTCCCGGCTGGGGCTGATGAAAACGTCTTCGATTGTCAGTTGGAACAATTCGGCGATGCGGAAGGCGAGCGGTAGCGAGGGATCGTAGCGCCCGGTCTCGATCGCGTTGACGCTCTGCCGCGATACCTGGAGCCGATCGGCGAGATCGCCCTGGCTCCAGCCGCGTTCGGCGCGCAACACGCGCAGCCGGTTCTTCACGCGGCGTCCTCGCTCCGTTCGAGCACGAGGTTGACCAGCGAGCCAAGGCCAAGCCCCGCGAACCACAGGATCGGCACGGTGAATAGCGGCACATGCGGGGCCTGTGCGTAAACCTCCAGGAACCCCCAGGCGCTCGCCGCCGCCATCGCGAACCCCGTCGCGACCAGCGCCTTCCGCACCTCTAGCAAGCGCCGATATTCGTCGGTCAGCTCGACCAGATACCGCCCGATCAGCCAAAACACCGCCGAGAGCGGGAGCGCCGGTAGCAACGCGAGAATCCACAGAAACGGTCCACGGGCATCGGTCGCGCGGATCAAGATCGGCACCGCGACCGTAAGCGCCGCGTACACGATCATGGTCAGCGCGAGCCGCCGGGCATAGCGGCGTGCCGCCCCGCTGGGATCGAACATGATGACAAGCGTCCTTGCGATTAAGACAAGGTCGCTTTACTCCATGAAGCGAAAGGGAGTCAAGCTCGCTTTCCATCGCCGCCTGGGGGCAATAAAAAACGCCACGGCGAAGCCGTGGCGTCGTTCGGCGCTTGGGCGCCGCCGGCCGGCAGGCGCCGGCGCTTGAGCGCGGGCTTACCCCTCGTAATCGCCGCCCAGATTCTGATTGCGCGGCGGCGCGGCGGCGGTGAGGCGTAGCGCCTCGGCCGAGGCCGAGAGCGAGGCGAGTTCATCGGGCGCGTCGTCATCATCCACCTGCACCCGCTGCAGGCTCTGTACCAGAGCTTCCTGGAGATGATCGGGGCGTACCGTTTCCTCGGCGATCTCGCGCAGCGCGACCACCGGGTTTTTATCGCGGTCGCGGTCGATCGTCAGGTCGGCGCCGCCCGAAATCTGCCGCGCGCGCTGCGCCGCGAGCAGCACCAGATCGAACCGGTTGGAAACCTTGTCGACGCAATCTTCGACGGTAACGCGCGCCATTTCGCACACCTATGCTTTGGGAAAGTGCGCGCGTTTAGGCGGCGGCGGCTGAAGAGTCAATCTTGGCGCCCCGCGCGAGCGGGCCTAAAGCCGCAGCCATGGGCCCCCGCGTCGGACAGATCGCCGTCATCTTCGTCTCACGTCGCACGAACGAGGACGCGGCCGGCTATGCCGAGGCCGCGCAGGCGATGGACGCGCTCGCCGCCGCCCAGCCCGGCTATCGCGGCATCGAGAGCGCGCGCGGGGCAGATGGGCTCGGCATCACCGTCAGCTATTGGGCCGATGACGCGAGCGCCAAGGCGTGGCGCGACCATCCCGAGCACCGCGCGATCCGCGAGGCGGGGCGCGACCGCTGGTACGAGGATTACGACCTCTCGGTCGCCGACATCTTCCGCAACTATAGCTGGACGCGGGGATGAACGCCGCGCCCGATCGCCGTTTCGTGTTGCTGTTCATGGTGATGTTCACCATCGCCGCCGGCAACACCGCGCTGCAATCGGTGCTGCCCGCGATCGGGCGGGAACTGCGCGTACGCGACGCCTGGGTCGCGGCGGCTTTCTCGGTCTCGGCGCTGTTGTGGGTGGTCGCGGCGCCCTATTGGGCGAACCGTTCGGACCGGCAGGGGCGGCGGGCCATGGTGCTGCTGGGGTTGAGCGGGCTGGTCGCCTCGCTCGGGCTGTGCGGGCTGTTCCTCGCCGCCGGGATCAACGGGTGGATCGGCGGGGCGACGACGTTCTTCCTCTTCATCGCCGGACGCATGATCTATGGCGGGCTGGGGAGCGCGGCGCCGCCCGCCGTGCAGGCGCTGGTCGCGGGCAACACGACGCGCGAGGAGCGGACGCGGGCGCTGACGCTGCTCGGCTCGGCGTTCGGGCTGGGGACGATCATCGGCCCGGCGGTCGCGCCCTATCTGGTGCTCGGCAGCATCGCCGGGGTCACGATCGGGCTTGCCGGGCCGGCGCTGGTCGGGGCGCTGCTCGGCCTGGTGATGCTGATCGTCGTCGCGCGGCTGCTGCCCGCCGATCATGGCATGACGACGCAAGGCGCCGCGACCGCTTACCCCTCGATCGGCGGGCAATCGACCGGCGCGAGCGTCACCGCCGCCACCGCCCCCCGCATCGAACAGGTCGGCTATCTCGATCCGCGCGTGCGCGGCTGGCTGCTGATCGGCCTGATCGCTGGGCACGCGCAGGCGATGACGGGGCAGGCGATCGGCTTCCTGGTGATCGACCGGCTGAACCTTGCCCCCGCCGACGCGCTGCAACCGACCGGGCTCGTCCTCATCATGGGCGCGGGCGCGGCGCTGCTGGTGCAATGGGGGGTGATCCCGCTGCTGAACCTTACCCCGCGCCGGCTGGTGCTGACCGGTTGCGCGACCGCGGCGGTGGGCTGCGCGCTGACGGGACTGGCGACCTCGCTCTACGGCATCGCGCTCGCTTACGCGCTGGCGGCGGCGGGGTTCGGCTTCGCGCGCCCGGGGTTCACCGCGGGCGCCTCGCTCGCGGTTGGGCCGGGCGGACAGGGCTCGGTCGCGGGCAAGGTGACGTCGATCAATGGGGCAAGCTTCGTCCTCGGTCCCTCGATCGGGGTGGGGCTATACGAATTCGTCCACCCCCTGCCCTATCTGCTCGCCGCCGCCGCGCTGATCGTGACGATCGGCTATGCGACGCGGGTGCTGAAGGCGGGGGCGGGCTGAACGGGCGGGTGGAGCCCGGAGCCTCTACCCACCCCGACCCCTCCCTTCCGGGGAGGGGCCATTCTCTGTTCAACCCGCAAAGCCCCTCCCTGGAAGGGAGAGGTCGGGGTGGGTCCGATCCCCAGGCAGCATCCCGTCCTATTCGCCCGAGCGTGGCCGCAATTGTCCCGGCGATATGAAGCCGATCGGCTGCAGCGCCGCCGCATCCTGCTTCAGACGCGCAGCGATCTGGGCGTAATCCTGCTCCATCTCCGGCGTCACCGAGGCGCGCGATTCGGCAAGCGCGGCCTCGAAATGCGCCATCGTCACCCGCGGCGTGCTGAGCGACTGGCGCAGCGCGGTAAGCCCCGCGCGCCGCACCAGATCCTCCAGATCCGCGCCCGAATAGCGCTCGGTCCGCCGCGCGAGCGTGTCGAGATCGACGTCCTCCCCCAGCGGCATCTTCGCCGTCTGGATGCGCAGGATGCGCCGCCGCCCCGCCTCGTCGGGCACCGAGACATAGATCAGCTCGTCGAAACGTCCGGGGCGGAGCAGCGCGGGGTCGATCAGGTTCGGCCGGTTGGTCGCGCCGATCACGACCACCGATTGCAGCTCCTCCAGCCCATCCATCTCGGCGAGGATCGTGTTCACCACCCGCTCGGTCACCTGCGGCTCGCCAAGCCCACCGCCGCGCGCGGGCACCAGACTGTCGAGCTCGTCGATGAAGATCACGCATGGCGCCACCTGCCGCGCGCGGGCGAACAGGCGGGCAATCTGCTGCTCGCTTTCGCCATACCATTTGCTCAGCAGGTCGCTCGATTTGGTGGCGATGAAGTTCGCCTGCGCCTCGCGCGCGACCGCTTTCGCCAGCAAGGTCTTGCCGGTGCCGGGCGGGCCGTAGAGCAGAAACCCCTTGGCGGGGCGGATGCCAAGCCGGCGGAAGGCATCGGGATCCTTCAGCGGCAGCTCCACGCCTTCGCGTAGGCGCTCGCGCGCCTCGTCCTGTCCGCCGACATCGTCCCAGCGGACCTGCGGCGCCTGCACCATCACCTCGCGCATCGCGCTCGGTTGCACGCGCTTTAGCGCCCCCAGGAAATCCTCGCGCGTCACCGCAAGGGTATCGAGCACCTCGGGCGGGATGGTCGTTTCGCCCAGGTTGAGCCGGGGCATGATCCGCCGCACCGCCTCGATCGCCGCCTCGCGGGTTAGCGCGGCGAGATCGGCGCCGACAAAGCCATAAGTGGTGCGCGCCAATTCCTCGAGATCGACCGCCTCGGCGAGCGGCATCCCGCGCGTGTGGATGCCCAGAATTTCGCGGCGGCCGCGTTCGTCGGGCACGCCGACCACGATCTCGCGGTCGAACCGGCCGGGGCGGCGGAGCGCCTCGTCGATCGCCTCGGGGCGATTGGTGGCGGCGATCACGACGAGATTCGCGCGCGCCTCCAGCCCGTCCATCAGCGTCAGCAACTGCGCGACGAGGCGCTTTTCGGCCTCGCCCGTCACCTGGCCGCGCTTGGGCGCGATCGAGTCGATCTCGTCGATAAAGACGATCGCAGGCGCGTTCTTGGTTGCCTGCTCGAACACCTCGCGCAGCCGCTTCTCACTCTCGCCATAGCCCGATCCCATGATCTCGGGGCCGTTGATGAGGAAGAAGTTAGCGTCGCTCTCATTGGCGACGGCACGCGCGAGCCGCGTCTTGCCGGTGCCCGGCGGGCCGTGGAGCAGCACGCCCTTGGGCGGATCGACCCCCAGCCGCTGGAACAGCTCGGGGTAACGCAGCGGCAGCTCGACCATCTCGCGCAACTGGTCGATCGTGCTCGCCATGCCGCCAATGTCGTCATAGGTCACATCGGCGCGGCGAGCGTCGACCGGCTCCTGATATTCGGCGCGCAGCTCGACCTCGGTATTCTCGTCGATATGGACCACACCCTTGGGCGTGGAGGCGACGACCGCGAGGCGGATTTCCTGGAGCGCATAGGCCGGCGCGCGGAGGAACTGCTGCACCTCTGGCGGGATATTGGCGACGCGCTGCTGCCCGGCGGTCGCGACGACATCGCCCTGGCAGAGCGGCCGGCCGAAAAAGGTACGCTTCAGCGCCTGGGCCGAACCCTGCAGCCGCAGATTTTCTTGCGCGGGTGCGAAGACGACGCGCGTCGCGGGTTTCGATTCGGCCTTGCGCACCGCGACGAACTCGCCAGAGCCGACCCCGGCATTGGCGCGCTGCAAACCGTCGATGCGGATAATCTCCAGCCCCTCATCTTCCGGATAAGGCGCGACGACGCGGGCGGGCGTGGTGCGCTTGCCGACGATCTCGATCACGTCGCCCTCGCTTATTTCCAGCGCCGCCATCAACGCGCGCGGCACATGCGCCAGCCCGCGCCCGCTATCCTCGGGCCGGGCATTAGCGACCTGCAATTTGCGGCTGGGCTGTTCGGCGTCGGCCATTTGGCTCTCCTCAAGGTGCGCGATCAGCGCGCGACATAGGAAAGCGGTTCCGATTCGGGGAGAGGGGCAAAAAAAGAGCCGGCCAAGGCTGGCCGGCTCATGAAAGTTTTTAGGAGAGGATGCCTGAAAGGCCTGCCCTATGTGCGGCTGCGGCAATTTTTGTGCAAGTGCGAAATAACCAAGTATGCGTGCAATTCATGCAATCGTTCTCCTTGGCGGCGCACGCGCGACTTGCATTCACGGCTCGCTCGGGCACATTCATGCGGCGACGCAACAAGGTGCCGACAGGCAGGGAGAGGAACTGGTGCGGCGATTGCCCCCGCTGACCGCGATCGAGGCCGTGGTGCAGGTTGCGCGGCTAGGCTCGGTCAAGGCCGCCGCGCAGGAACTCGCCCTCTCCGCGCCGGCGCTCAGCCGGCGGGTGCAGGCGTTGGAGCGCTTCATCGGTCGCCCATTGTTCGATCGCCGCCACCAGGCGATGCAACTGAATGCCGATGGTGAGCGGCTGATCGCGCACATTGCCCCCGCGCTCGACATCCTTTCCGACGCGGTGGAGGCGATGACGAGCGGCACCGAAGTGCTGCGGCTGCGGCTGGGGGTGCTGCCGCTCTACGCCTCGCAGCGGCTGTTCCCGCATCTGCCCGCGCTGCGCGCGCGCCACCCCGAGCTGCACCTCGACATCGACACCGGCAGCCACGGCATCAGCCGGCTGGGCGAAGGGCTGGACGCGGCGATCGTGCTCGCGCGCGAGATCGAGCCGGCGCTCTATGCCCGCCGGCTCGATCGCAACAAGATCCTGGTGATCGGCCACCGCGCGTTGCTGGACGGCCCCGAGCCGGTGACCGAGCCGGCGCAGCTCAGCCGGCTGACCGCGCTCGTCCACCGCGACATGCCCGAAACCTTCGCGCATTGGCGCCAGGCGGCGGGGCTCGGCGCGCTCGAGCCGGCGGCGATCGACCTGTTCGATTCGGGCGCGCTGATCTTGGAGGCGGTCGCGCGCGGGCTGGGCGTTGCGTTCATGCACGAAAGCCATCTGGAAGACGCGCATGACGACCGGCTGGTGCGGCTGTTCGAGATCGAGGTCGACAGCCCCTATAGCTATTGGTTCGTCTGCCGCCCGCGCGCGCTGATCCAGCGCCCGGTGAAGCTGTTCCACGACTGGCTGCTCGAGGCGCTGGGGGTGGGGTGACTGGCCCGCCCCTGACCCTCCACCCATCCTCCGCCGGCCAAAACCCAGCTATTCCGCCCGCGCCCGCACGATCTTGCCGGGATTGCGGGGCGGTTCGCCCTTGGGAAGCGCGTCGACATGCTCCATGCCCTCGGTCACCTCGCCCCACACGGTGTACTGGCGATCGAGGAAGCGCGCATCGTCGAAGCAGATGAAGAACTGGCTGTTGGCGCTGTTCGGGTCTTGCGTGCGCGCCATCGAGCAGGTGCCGCGGACGTGCGGCGCGTCGTTGAACTCGGCCTTCAGATTGGGGCGCTTCGATCCGCCAATGCCGCGCCCGCTGGGATCGCCGCCCTGCGCCATGAAACCGTCGATCACGCGGTGGAACACCACCCCGTCATAAAACCCCTCATTGGCCAGCTCACCAATTTGCGTGACGTGGTTGGGCGCGAGATCGGGGCGCAGCTTGATCACCACATCGCCCGTTTCGAGCGTGAGGGTGAGCGTGGAAAACTCGGTCATGGCGGTCCTTTCGCTGAAGTGACCCCGCCCTAGCCGCCCGCTCGCGCCCGCGCAAATCATTGGCATCTTGGGCCGGCGCGGGTAACAGGCGCGGGGCAGTCAAGGGGACAGGCGATGAGCGAGGCCGAGCGCGAGGAACTCGACGCCGACGACCGGCTGCGACCCGAATTCGTCCGCGAGGTACTGGGCGCGCTCGAAGGCGGCGACGTGGAGGCGGCGCGCGCGCTGGTCGAACCGCTCCACCCCGCCGATCTCGCCGATCTGTTCGAGCTGCTCCCCGCCGACGAGCGCGCGCAGCTGGCGAGCGCCGCCAAGGACCTGCTCGACGGCGACGTGCTCGCCGAGATGAACGACTGGGTGCGCGAGGCGCTGATCGACGCGCTCGACCCCAAGGAAGTCGCCGACATCGCCGCCGAGCTCGACACCGATGACGCGGTGGCGATCATCCAGGATCTGGAGGAAAGCGAACAGCGCGCCGTGCTCCGCGCGCTCGATCCCGATGACCGCGCCGCGATCGAGGAGGCGCTCAGCTATCCCGAGGAATCCGCCGGCCGCCTGATGCAGCGCGAGCTGATCGCCGTCCCCGAACATTGGACGGTGGGGGACGTGCTCGACTATCTGCGTCAGGACGACGCGCTGACGACCGATTTCTGGGAAGTCTATGTGGTCGATCCGGCGCACAAGCCGATCGGCGCCTGCCACCTCAGCTGGATCATGCGCACCCCCCGCCAGGTGAGCATCGGCGACGTGATGCAGCGCGAACAGACGCTGATCCCTGTCGATATGGACCAAGAGGAAGTCGCTTTGCGCTTCCAGAAATACGCGCTGATCTCGGCCGCGGTCGTCGATGGCAATGGCCGGCTCGTCGGGATGATCACGGTGGACGACATCGTCCACATCATCAGCCAGGAAGCCGGCGAGGACATTCTGCGGCTGTCGGGCGCCGGTGACGGCGACATTAACGAGCCGGTGCTAGACAGCTATCGCGCCCGGGTGCGCTGGCTGCTGTCGAACCTGCTGACCGCCTTGGTCGCCTCCTCGATCATCGCGGTGTTCGAAGGGACGATCGCCAGGTTCGTGGCACTCGCGACGCTGATGCCGATCGTCGCGGGGGTGGGCGGCAATGCCGGCACCCAGACGATGGCCGTCACGGTGCGCGCGCTCGCCACCAACCAGCTGACGCAATCGAACACCATGCGCTCGATCCTGCGCGAGCTGCGCGTCGCGGTGCTGAACGGCGGCACGGTGGGGGTGGTGATCGGCGTCGGCGTGGCGGTGGTGTTCCAGAACCCGCAACTGGGCGCGGTGATCGCGGCGGCGATGCTCACCAACATCGTCGTCGCCGGGCTGGCGGGCGTCGCGGTGCCGCTCACCCTCGAACGCGCCGGGGCGGACCCGGCGGTCGCCTCGTCGATCTTCGTGACGATGACGACCGATTCGATGGGCTTCTTCGCCTTTCTGGGCCTGGCGACGGTGACAGGGCTGGTTGCCTGAGGCTTCAACCGGGCCACGCGCGCGCCTAAATCCCCGCCATGCTCCATTTGACCAAAGTCGCGTTCGGCGCGCCGAGCTTGGATTATCTGCTGGAACGGCTCGCCGAGCGCGCGGCGAGCGGTGGCATCGCGCTCACCACGCGCAATCTGCCCAAGCGCCACGCCGAAATCGCCGGCAAGGGCTCGCTCTTTTGGATCATGAAGCACCAGCTCGTCGCGCGCACCCCGATCCTGGGCTTTGGCGAGGCCGAGGGCGGTCGGGTCGCGATCCTGCTTGGCGCCGAGACGCGGATCGTCCACCCGGCGCCCAAGCGCGCGCATCAGGGCTGGCGCTATCTGGAGGCGGCCGACGCCCCCGCCGATCTGGCCGAGGGCGCGGCGCAGGCGATCCTGCCGCCGGCCCTGGCGCGCGAACTGGCGTCGCTGGCGCTGCTTTAACGCCCGCAGCGGACCAGCGCGCTATCGGGCGGGGTTACCTTGCAGGCGGGGTTGCCGCTGACGCTCACCCGCCCCAGCCCGCCCGAGGCGACCCGCGCGGTATAGCGGGCGGCGGCGCGGACCTCGCCATTGCCGTCGAGCCGCACCGTCAGCTCGTCCGCCTGGAGCGCGCCGGCATCGACTTGGCCCGCGCCGTTGAGCAGCAAGGTGGTGCGTGCACCCCGGCCGCTCACCGTCAGCGTGCCATTGCCGATCAGCACCGCGTTGAGCATGTCGGCGCTCACCCCCTCAGCGATCAGCGCCCCTGCGCCGTTCACCGCCAGATCGATGCGCTGCCCCCGCATCCCGCCGACGCGGAGCCGCCCGCCGGCGAGCACCGTCGCCGTCCGCAGCACCGGGGTGGTCAGGGTGATCACCGGCGGCTGGCGCGGCGCGGTGAAGCGCTCGGCCGAGCCCGTGGTGCCGAGCCGCACCGTCAGCGTGGTGCCGTCCTGCTGCAACACCAGCCGTTCGAGCGTGGCGGGATCGGCTTCGGCGCGGGCGCTGGGCGGGCCGCCAACGCTCACCCGCAGCTCGAACGGGCCTTCCAGCCGCAGCCGCTCGAAACTGGTGACGCTGAAGCTGCGCTCGGCCGCCTGGGCGGGCGCGAGCGGGAGGAGCAGGGCTAGGAGCAGAGCGCGCATGACTCCTTGTCGCTGGCCTCGCCGCTTGGTGCAAGCCGCTCAGCCGCAGCGCACCTTGCCAATCCCCTCGCGCGTGATCGTGCAGCGCGCTTTCGAGCCCAGATCGACCCTGCCCGCGCCCAGCGTCGCCACCCGCGCTGGCCCATCGACCGCCGCCCGCACCCGACCGGCGCCGGCGACCTCGATATCGGCCGCATCGGCGTGCAACCGCTTCATCTGCAACTCGCCGGCGCCCTTCAGTCGGCCGACGAGCTGCGCGACATGGCCCTTGGCACGCACCTCGCCCGCGCCCGCCAGGTCGAACCGCGCGCGCTGCACCGCCAGCGCGTCGATATCGATCCGGCCGGCGCCTTCCATCTTCGCCTCGAACGCATCGCCGCTTACCTTGTCCACGTCGACGCGCGGCGCGCCGAGCGTCGCGATGCCCGCGAGGCGCGGCAGCGCGATCTTGATCCGCGCCCGACCGCTGCTGAAGGCGCGCCACCACCCCCAGCCGCTCCAATGCATCTGCGGCCCGCGCCGGCGCTGGATCACCAGCGTGTCGCCGTCGCGCCGCACCTCGATCTCGTCAAGCACGTCGCGCTGGCCACGGGCGACGACCGCGAAGGAGTCGCGTGTCGTCACGTCAACCCGGTCGCCGCCGACAACGCGTACCCTGTCGAACCCGCTCACCGCGAAATTGCGATCCACCGACGACCCACAGCCGCCAAGCGCCAAGGCAAGCACGGCGACGCCGATCAGCCGCATCGCACCGAGCCGCTACCCATCTTGCTGATGGTGCACCGCGCGCCCGCGCCGAGATCGATATCGCCCGAACCGATCAGCGAGACCTGCGCATTGCCGTGCACCTGCGCGCGAAGATCGCCCGAGCCGGTTACCGAGGCCTGCGCGCGGGTGAGCGTTAGTTGATCGCCGTGCAGATCACCCGATCCGGTGACGCTCATTTGCGCCGCGTCGGCCCGACCGCTGACCCACAGGTCGCCCGAACCACTCACCGACAGCGCGGCGTCGCGGGTGGCGAGGCTGCCGATGCGCAGATCGCCCGAACCGGCGACGGCGGCGGCGAAGCGCGGGGTGTTCACCCGATCGACGTTCATGTCGCCCGAACCGCTGACGCTCGCACGCTCGATCGCGGGCAGCGTCACCTCGACCTGGGCGATGTCGCGCTTGTCCAGCCAGCCCTGGCGGGTACGGCGAATCACCAGCCGGTCGCCATCGCGCCGAATGTCGAGATCGGCGAGCGCGGCGGCGGTGCCGCTTGCCCGCACCGCGAAGGCGCCGCCGACGCGCACCGTCACCCGCTGTGGCCCGCGCAACTCGACCGCGCGGAATCCGTCGACCGGATAGTCGCGGCTGGTCTGGGCGAGGGCCGGAGTCGCGGCGAGCAGCGCGAGGGGGACGAACAAGGCGAGTCGCATTGGTTTCTCCCGAAAGATCGTGTGTTGATTAGCTAACACACACGTCGCCCTGGCGCCAAGCGCAAAAACGGCGGCACCAAGCCTGGCACCGCCGTTATCGCCGGATCAAGCCGAGTCGCGGTTTAGGCGACGGGTTCCTTGTCCTTGTTGTGCACGGCCGCGGCCTTGCGCAGGATTTCGAGGATCTTCGCCTGCGCGGTCCGTTCGTCGACCTGCTCCATCGCCGCGAGCTCGCGCGCGAGGCGACTGCTCGCTGCTTCGAAGATCTGGCGCTCCGAATAGCTCTGCTCGGGCTGATCGTCGGCGCGGAACAGATCGCGCACTACCTCGGCGATCGATACCAGATCGCCCGAATTGATCTTCGCCTCATATTCCTGGGCGCGGCGCGACCACATCGTGCGCTTGATCTTGGGCTTGCCAGTGAGCGTGTCGAGCGCTTCCTTCAGCGTCTTGTCACTGGACAATTTGCGCATCCCGACGCTTTCCGCCTTGTTCGTCGGCACACGCAACGTCATGCGCTCTTTTTCGAAGCGCAGCACATAGAGTTCCAGTTGCATCCCGGCGATTTCCTGCCGCTGCAACTCGATGACGCGGCCAACGCCATGCTTGGGATATACGACATAATCACCGACATCAAACGACAGCGCCTTGGCAGCCATTCTTGAGAGCCTTTCCGTGGTCTGAGCCCCCGACGGGGATAAGCGCGCTCCTGTTCGGAAACGGGGCACCGCTGCTCGGGGGTTAAGTGGCTTCGTGTCTCCGCGCGGCCGGCGCATCGCAACGCCGGTCCGTCCGAGTCCCATTTAACACGCTCGTAATAAAATTACCAGTGTCGTGACGCGTATTTTGGCACAACATTGCTCAAAACGTGCGCTTGTTCCCGGCGCAAAGCCATACGCGCCGCTAACGGTGCGTGGCCACCGCCGGATCGGTAGAATCGCAAAAGGCCCCAGCTCGCGCCAGGGCCTCCTGCTCCATTTCCAAGGGCGCTCAGTCGCCCTGGCCGGGCTCTGCCGAGAAATATTTGTCGAACTTACCGCTTTCGCCCTTATGCTCGTCGGCGTCGGCAGGGGCTTCGCGCTTGCGGGTGATGTTCGGCCACTGCGCCGAATAGGTGTTGTTGAGCTCCAGCCATTTTTCGAGGCCGCTCTCGGTATCGGGCAGGATCGCCTCGGCGGGGCATTCGGGTTCGCACACGCCGCAATCGATGCACTCGTTCGGATTGATGACGAGCATGTTCTCGCCTTCATAGAAGCAATCGACCGGGCACACTTCCACACAGTCCATGAACTTACAGCGGATGCAGGCGTCGGTGACGACATAGGTCATGGGTGGCTCCCCCCGAAAAAAGCAATTTGATGCCTGCTATTGCGGCCCCGGGGCGGCGTCAATCCCGGCGAGATCGGTGTAGAGCGCTGCCGCCTCGGCGGGCGGGCCGCGCCGGGTGGGAAGTGCTTCCACCCGCAGCACGCGCACCGCGCCGCCACGGACCAACGCGATCACCGAACCGACCCGCACGGGCGCATGGGCACGATCGACCCGGCGCCCGTCGAGCCGGATCTGCTCCGCTTCCGCCGCCGCTTGCGCCGCGTCGCGCGTCTTGGCGAGCCGAGCGAACCACAGGAATTTGTCGATCCTGAGGCTCGCCTCAGCCACGGCGCGCGACCAGCTCGGCGAGCCCGGCAAAGGCGCCGCTCGGCACGGCGGGAGGTGCCTTGACCCGAGGCGCCCGGCCACGCCAGCGCCAGCGTGGCCGCCCTTCGTCGGGCGGCGCGGGACTGAAGCCCAGCTGCGCCATCAGCTTGGCGAGGGTTTCGGGCTTGAGTCCGATCGACGTGGCGAGCGCGGGATCGGGCGCGAAAGGTGTGCGCCCCCGCCGCGCGTCATGCGCCGCGCGGGCGATGCGCTCGACCAGATCGATCCGCACCGACTGGCCACCGATATCGCGCCACGGCGAACCGACCGGCTGGCCGCGCGCAAGGACACTCGCCGACAAGGGCGGCATCTCGGCGACCGGCACGTCGTGGCGCGCGGCGATCAGCGCAGCGCGCCAGCGCGCCGGGCCGGGCCGGAGCAGCGCGCCCGCGAACAAGTCTAGCGCGCCGATCGTCACCCCGGCGTCGCGCAGCCGCTTGCGATCGTCTGGGGCCAACGCATCGACGCTATCGGCGAGCGGCGCGCGCGCGGCGATGCCGCCGCCCCCGTCGAGCGCCACCGCCACCACCCGGAGCGGCGCGGGCGCC
>LWDJ01000013.1:0-258 GCA_002083435.1 Proteobacteria bacterium SG_bin6
CCGCGCGCGGGGGCGGCGGGAGCGGCGGCGGCGGGGGCGGGGGTGGCATGAGTCCGAAGGTCTTGAGCGCCGCCTCGCGCACCGGCGCCGCGAAGGGCACGCGCAGGCCGAGCACGATCGCCGCGAGCAGCACCGCCTGCACGGCAAGGGCAAGCAACGCGGCGCGTAGGCGGTCGGTCATGGCGCCATCATAATGCCGGCGCGCGGTTTTGGGTGCTAGGCGCCGGCGGTGGTCAGCCGCCCCAGCTGCTCCGGCGT
>LWDJ01000013.1:299-76092 GCA_002083435.1 Proteobacteria bacterium SG_bin6
GTCGCGCTCGCGATCGGGGCGGTGACGCCGGGTTGCGCGATCAGCCAGGCAAGCGCGACCTGGGCGAGTGTCGCGCCGGCCTCCGCCGCCACCGCGTCCATCGCGTCGAGCACCGCCCTGCCCTTGCCCTCGAGCAGCGGCGCCATCCGCCCGCCCCGGATGCTCTTCCCCAGATCCGCCGCCGAGCGATATTTGCCGGTGAGGAAGCCCGAGGCGAGCCCATAATAAGGCACCACGCCGATATTGTGGGTGACGCAATAATCCTGCTGCTCGCCTTCGAACTTGTGGCGGCTGACGAGATTATATTCGGGTTGCAGCACCTGATAATGCGGCAGCCCGGCGTGGCGCGCGACGTCGATCGCCGATTTCAGCCGCGCCGCGTGGAAATTCGACGCGCCGAGCACGCGCACCTTGCCCGCCTCGACCAGCCGCGCGAATGCCTCGGCGACCGCGTCCTGCGGCACATCCTCGTCATCCTGATGCGCGAAATACATGTCGATCGTCTCGACCCCCAGCCGCTTGAGCGACGCCTCGCACGCCGCCGCGATGCGCGCAGGCGCGAGCTTGGCGCCGCCTTCGCCCGGGAGCATCCCCACCTTGGTCGCGATCAGTACCTCGGCGCCGGGGCGGGCGCGGCGCCATTCGCCGATCAGGCTTTCCGATTCGCCCCCCTGATGCCCCGGCGCCCAGGCCGAATAGACGTCCGCCGTGTCGATCATCGTGCCGCCGCCGGCGACGAAAGCGTCGAGCACCGCGAAGCTCGCTTCCTTGTCGGCCGTCCAGCCAAAGACGTTGCCGCCCAGCACCAGCGGCGCGATGTCGAGCGGGCTTGATCCCAGGCGTCGCTTCATTTGGCCGTGCTTTCGTTGAGTGCCTCGGGCGAGACGCTGTTCGCATCCAGCATCGCCGCCGAATCATTCAGCTGGCGTGCCTCGCTGGGGGGCGCGCCGCTGGGATCGTTGGCGCTGCTTCCGCAGGCGCCGAGCAGCAAGAGCGGGAGCAGTGCCAGCCTCATTCCCCGTCCACCTCGTTGCCGGCGTCGCGCAGGCCTTCGCCGGTTTCGCGGCGGGCGTCGCGCAAGCCTTCCTTGCCCTCGCGGGTCGCATCCCTGGCGGCGTTTTCGATCCGGTCGCCGGCGGCGTCAACCGCATTGTCGGCGGCGCCCAGCGCGCGCTCGCCGGCACGCTGCACATCATCGACCGCCTCGGCAGCGGTCGCGTTGGCGTCGCTCGCCACCGCGTCGGCGGCTTCGGCGGTTTCGTTCTGCGCGCGCTCGCTGCACGCGGCGAGCGGGGCCAGCGCGAGCGGGGCAAGCGCGAGCAGGATGATGGCGCGTTTCTTCATGATATTCTCTCCTAGGTTGCGATCCGATCCGCCGCCCAACGCGCCATCCCTAACGCATGTTGCATCGGCGGCGAAATTGCCCCGGCGTCGTCATTGACCGCACATAAAGATATCTTTATATGACGAAGCGCGATGATGACCGCGCTCGATATCTTCCGTGCCCTCGCCGATGCGACGCGGCTGCGCATCCTGGCGCTGGTGCGCACGATGGAGCTGTCGGTCGGCGAACTGGCGCAGGTGCTGGGGCAGAGCCAGCCGCGCGTCAGCCGCCATGTGAAGATATTGGCCGATGCCGGGCTGGTCGAGCGGCGCAAGGAAGGCAGCTGGGTTTTCGTGGCGAAAGGCGATGCCGATCGGGTCGCCCCGGTGCTCGCCGCGCTCGATGCCTGGCGCGACGGCGACGATTGGGCGGAGGCCGATGCCGCCCGGCTCGCCGCGGTGCGTGCCGATCGCGCGGCGGCGGCGAACGCCTGGTTCGAAACCCATGCCGGCGAATGGGACGCGATCCGATCGCTCCACATCGCCGAAAGCGAGGTCGAGGCGGCGATGGCGCGGGTGCTGGGCGCCGCGCCGATCGCGCGGCTGGTGGATATCGGCACCGGCACCGGGCGGATGCTCGAGCTGTTCGCGCCGCAGGCCAAGGCGGCGCTGGGGATTGATCGTTCCTCCGAAATGCTGCGTCTCGCGCGCGCGAAGCTCGCCGAACGCGGGCTCGATCATGCCGAGCTGCGCCAGGCGGACCTTTACGCGCTGCCGCTGGGCGATGCCGCCGCCGATGTCGCGGTGTTCCACCATGTGCTCCACTTCGCGCAGCAGCCGGGCGCGGCGATCGCTGAGGCTGCGCGGGTGCTGGGGCCGGCCGGCCGGCTGCTGATCGCCGATTTCGCCCCGCATGACCGCGAAGAACTGCGCGCGCAGGAGGGGCATACCCGCCTGGGCTTTTCCGACGATCAGATCGCCGTCTGGTTCGCCGCCGCGGGGCTGGTGCTGCAGCGCGATGACACGCTCGAAAGCGGTGCGCTCACCGTCAAACTCTGGCTCGGCCGCAAGCCGGGCGCGCAATTAGAGGCGCTTGCCGCATGACCATGTCGTTCCACGATCTCGAAGAGGCGCGCCGCGCGCTCGATGCGCCGCTGTTCGCCGATCTGGCGGGCGATGCCCAGGTGAGCTTCGAATTCTTCCCGCCCAAGAGCGAGAAGATGGAAGGCCAGTTGTGGGAGGCGATCAAGACGCTCGAGCCGCTGGGGCCGCGCTTCGTTTCGGTCACCTATGGCGCGGGCGGTTCGACGCGCGAGCGCACCCATGCGACGGTCGCGCGCATCCAGCGCGAAACGTCGCTGGCGGCCGCCGCGCACCTCACCTGCGTCGAGGCGACCAAGGCGGAGATCGCCGAGATCGCCGATGCCTATTGGGCGGCGGGCGTGCGCCATATCGTCGCTTTGCGGGGTGATCCGCCGGTCGCGGGCGCAAGCTTCGCCCCGCACCCCGAAGGCTATGCGAGCGCCGCCGATCTGGTCGCCGGCCTGAAGAAGCTGCATCCGTTCGAGATTTCGGTCGCCGCCTATCCCGAATGCCACCCCGAGGCGGTGAGCGCCGCTTCGGACATCGACAATCTGAAGCGCAAGATCGATGCCGGCGCGACGCGGGCGATCAGCCAGTTCTTCTTCACCCCCGAATGTTTCTTCCGCTTCCGCGACGCGGCGGCGGCGGCGGGGATCGAGGCGGAGATCGTGCCGGGCATCCTGCCGGTGTCGAACGTCGCGCAGACGCGCAAGTTCGCGGCGATGTGCGGCGCCGAAATCCCGGCCTGGATGGACCGGCTGTTCGAGGGGCTCGACGATCATCCCCCCGCGCGCCAGCTGGTCGCGGCGACGATCGCCGCCGAGCTGTGCCGCCGGCTGTACGCGGGCGGGGTGCGGCATTTCCATTTCTACACGCTCAACCGCGCCGAGCTGAGCTTCGCGATCTGCCATCTGCTCGGCCTGCGCGCCGGGACGGCGGCGGCGAAGGCGGCGGCGTGACGTGTCTCCCGGTTGCGGGATTGGACCGACGATGTGGCCGGATGCGGCCAGGAGTTTGAGAACATGACCCCACGCGAAAATCTGCTCGCCCAGGCGCGCGAGCGTATCCTGATCACCGACGGCGCGTTCGGCACCGAAATCCAGCGGCTGGGGCTGGTCGAGGCCGATTATGCCGGCGACCTCGGCCTCGGCCACGACCAGAAGGGCAATAACGACATCCTCGCGCTCACCAAGCCGGCGGTGCCCGAGGCGATCCACCGCGCCTATTTCGCGGCGGGGGCCGACATCGCCGAGACCAACACCTTCTCCGCCAACCGCATCAGCCAGGCGGATTATGGCGCGGAAGGGCTGGTGCGCGAGATCAACCTCGCCTCGGCGGGGCTGGCGCGCAAGGTGGCGGACGAATTCACCGCCAAGGATGGCCGCCCGCGCTTCGTCGCCGGCGCGATCGGGCCGACCAACAAGACTTTGTCGCTCAGCCCCGACGTGAACGATCCCGGCTACCGCGAGATCGACTTCGACACGCTGAAGGACGTGTACCGCGAGCAGATCGACGCGCTGGTCGAAGGCGGGATCGATTTCGTGCTGATCGAAACGGTGTTCGATACGCTGAACGCCAAGGCCGGGATCATGGCGGCGATCGAGGCGGGCGAGGCGCTGGGGCGCGATCTGCCGATCATGCTGTCGATGACGCTGACCGATCTTTCGGGGCGCAACCTTTCGGGCCACACCGTCGAGGCGTTCTGGCACGCGGTGCGCCACGCGCGGCCGCTGACGATCGGGCTCAACTGCTCGTTCGGCGCGGAGCAGCTGCGCCCGCATGTCAAGACTTTGGCCGAACTCGCCGACACGCTGATCATGGTCTATCCCAACGCTGGCCTGCCCAACGAGCTCGGCCAATATGACGAGCTGCCCGCGCAGACCGCCGCCTTCGTGCGCGAATGGGCCGATGCGGGCCAGGTAAACATCCTGGGCGGCTGCTGCGGATCGACCCCTGATCACATCGCCGCGATCGCGCGGACGGTGGAAAGCCTCCCCCCGCGCGCGCTGCCGGTGCCGCCGGTGCGCACGCGCCTGGCCGGGCTCGAAGCGATGACGATGGCTTGAAGCATTTAGCCCTCTCCCCTTCAGAGGAGAGGGTTGGGAGAGGGGGAGGCCGGGCGCTTCGGCATCCAGATCATCCCCTCACCCCGGCCCTCTCCCGCAAGCGGGAGAGGGAGAAGAAAGCGAGGCCCTCTCCCGGATGCGGGAGAGGGAGACCAAACCCCGACCCTCTCCCCTGAAGCGGAGAGGGAGAAGAAGAAGCAAGATGACCACCAGCTCCACCAATTTCGTCAATATCGGGGAACGCACCAACGTCACCGGATCGGCGCGCTTCAAGAAGCTGATCATGGCCGGCGACTATCCCGCCGCGGTCGAAGTCGCGCGCCAGCAGGTCGAGAATGGCGCGCAGGTGATCGATATCAACATGGACGACGGCCTGCTCGACGCCGAGCACGCCATGACCACCTTCCTGAAGCTGATCGCCGCCGAGCCCGATATCGCCCGCGTGCCGTTCATGATCGACAGCTCCAAATGGAGCGTGATCGAAGCGGGCCTCAAATGCGTCTCCGGCAAGCCGATCGTCAATTCGATCAGCATGAAGGAGGGCGAGGATCAGTTCCTGGCGCAGGCGCGCAAGGTGATGGCGTACGGCGCCGCCGTGGTGGTGATGGCGTTCGACGAGGTCGGCCAAGCCGATACCAAGGACCGCAAGGTCGAGATTTGCGAGCGGGCGTACAAGCTCCTCACCGGCATCGGCTTTCCGCCCGAGGACATCATCTTCGATCCCAACATCTTCGCGGTCGCGACGGGGATCGAGGAGCATGACAATTACGCGGTCGATTTCATCGAGGCGTGCCGCGAGATCCGCGTCCGCTGCCCGCACGCGCATATCTCCGGCGGGCTCTCCAACCTGTCGTTCAGCTTCCGCGGCAACGAGCCGGTGCGCCGCGCGATGCACAGCGTGTTCCTCTATCACGCGATCCCCGCCGGGCTCGACATGGCGATCGTCAACGCCGGCCAGCTCGACGTGTATGACGCGATCGACCCCGAGCTGCGCCAGGCGTGCGAGGATGTGATCCTCAACCGCGATCCCGGCGCCTCGGAACGGCTGGTCGCGCTCGCCGAGAAATATCGCGGCACCGATGCGGCGGCCGAGAAGCAGGCCGAGGAATGGCGCGGCTGGCCGGTCAACAAGCGGCTCGAACATGCGCTGGTGAAGGGCATCGACGCCTATGTCGTCGAGGATACCGAGGAAGCCCGCCAGACGCATACCCGCCCGATCGAGGTGATCGAAGGCCCGCTGATGGACGGGATGAACGTGGTCGGCGACCTGTTCGGCTCGGGCAAGATGTTCCTGCCGCAGGTGGTGAAATCGGCGCGGGTGATGAAGAAGGCCGTCGCCCACCTGCTGCCCTTCATCGAGGCGGAGAAGAGCGAAGGCACCAAGGCCAAGGGCCGGATCATCATGGCGACCGTGAAGGGCGACGTGCATGATATTGGCAAGAACATCGTCGGCGTGGTGCTCCAGTGCAACGGCTTCGAGGTGGTCGATCTGGGGGTGATGGTGCCTTGGACGCGCATCCTGGAGGCGGCGAACGAGAATGACGCCGACATGATCGGGCTTTCGGGCCTCATCACCCCCTCGCTCGACGAGATGGTGACGGTCGCCGAGGAAATGCAGCGCGCCGGGATGACGCGGCCGCTGCTGATCGGCGGCGCGACGACCTCGAAGGTCCACACCGCGCTCAGGATCGCGCCAGCCTATGCCGGGCCGGTCGTCCATGTGCTCGACGCGAGCCGCGCGGTGGGGGTGGCGACGGCGCTCGTCTCGGAGACGCAGGCGACCGGCTTTGTCGAGAAGACCGCGGCCGAATATGCCCACATCCGCGACACCCGCGCCGGCAAGGGCCAAAACGAGCTGCTGCCGCTGGAAGACGCCCGCGCGCGGGCGTTCGAAGCGGATATGAGTCTGAAGGCGCCGCCGCCGCTCCAGCCCGGCGTCCATGTTTTCCGCGACTGGAGCCTCGCGGAGCTGGTCGATTATATCGACTGGACGCCCTTCTTCCGCTCGTGGGAGCTTGCCGGCACCTATCCCGCGATCCTTGATGACGCGGTGGTGGGCGAAAGCGCGCGGCATCTGTTCGCCGACGCGCAGAAAATGCTGAAGCGCATCGTCGAGGAGAAGTGGCTGGTCGCGCGCGGCGTCTGCGGCTTCTGGCCGTGCCGGCGCGAGGGCGATGACGTGATCGTCCATTTGGTTGAACAGGAGGAGCATGTCCGCCTGGCCTTCCTGCGCCAGCAGATCGCCAAGCGCGAGGGGCGTGCCAATATGTGCCTCGCCGATTTCATCGACCATGACGGCGACTGGATCGGCGGCTTCGCGGTCTCGATCCATGGCATCGAGCCGCATCTCGCGCGCTTCAAGGCGGCGATCGACGATTATTCGGATATTCTGCTAAAGGCGCTCGCCGATCGCTTCGCCGAGGCGTTCGCGGAGGCGCTGCACCAGCATGTCCGCACCACTTTGTGGGGCTATGCGGCGGGCGAGCAGCTGACGAGCGAAGCGCTGATCAAGGAGCAGTATCGCGGCATCCGCCCCGCGCCGGGCTATCCCGCCTGCCCCGATCACAGTCTGAAGCCGGTGCTGTTCGATCTGCTCGACGCGCACCACGCGACCGGCATCTCGCTCACCGAGAATTACGCGATGCTCCCCACCGCGGCAGTCTCCGGCTTCTACTTTGCGCATCCCGACAGCCAGTATTTCGGCGTCGCGCGAATCGGACCCGATCAGGTCGCGGATTATGCCGCGCGGCGCGGGGTGGAACCGAAGGTCGCCGAGCGCTGGCTGCGGCCCAACCTGGACTGATCCGGGTACGCCACAGGCCGGAACGCGGCCACGGGCGCTAGCCGCGCGGGCGCAAAGCGTTATAGCGCGGCGATGCTCATCCGCGTGATCGATCTGGAAACCACCGGCCCCGCGCCGCCCGCGCACGGCGTGTGCGAGATCGGCTGGCAGGATGTCGCGCAAGGCGCCGACGGCCGCTGGGAGATTTCGGGCGAGGGCGGGGCGCTGCTCGTCAATCCCGGGCGCCCGATCCCGCCGATCACTCAGGCGATCCACCATATCCTCGACGAGGAGGTGGCCGAGGCGCCCTACTGGCACGATGTCGCGCGCCGCGTGCTCGATCCCTGGCCGCGTCGCCGCGCGCTCGCCGCCCACCGCGCCGATTTCGAGCAGGTGTTTTGCACCCCCGCGCTCAGCCACGGCGCCGAGTGGATCTGCACCTGGAAATGCGCGCTGCGGCTATGGCCCGATTCGCCCGCTTTCTCGAACCAGGTGCTGCGCTATTGGCGCCGGCCCGAGGGGCTGGAGCATGAACGCGGCCTGCCCGCGCACCGCGCCTTTCCCGATGCCTATGTCACGGCGCACCATCTGCGCGACATGCTGAACGAGGCGGGGCTCGACCAATTGCTCGAATGGTCGCGCCTACCCGGGCTGCTGCCCCGCGTGCGCTTCGGCCCCGATCGGGGGAAGGACTGGGCCGAGATCAGCGACGAATCGCTCGCCGGCTTCTTCGGCGATCGCGACCCCGATGTGCGCTACACCGCCGAGCAGGAGGCGGCGCGGCGCGGCATGGCCGGCCCGCGCCGGCGCGAGGACCGGCAGGAGCGGTTGTTCGACTAGCGGCCGGCCGGCCTCCGCGCGGCCGGATCGAACTCAAGGGTTTTCTTGGCCGCACCGCCGGGTTAACCCCCGCGCGATGTCGCTCGATCAGCCCCCGACCGGTCGTTTCGTCGATCGCGAGCACCGCTTTCCGGTGCGGGTCTATTTCGAGGACACCGATCTGTCGGGCGTCGCCTATCACGCCAATTATCTGCGCTGGATGGAGCGCGCCCGATCCGACATGCTGCGCCTGGCGGGCATCGACCAGCGCGCGGCGCATGAAGCGGGGGAGGGCGCCTATGCCGTCGCCGAACTCGCGATCAAATATCGCGCTCCCGCCCGGCTCGACGATGCGCTGGTGGTCGTCTCGCGCCTGATCGAGGTGCGGCCCGCATCCTGCCGCATTCATCAGCGAGTCATGCGCGGCGACGATAGCTTGAGCGCGGCGGAGGTCGTCGCCGCGTTCGTCGCCCCCAGTGGCCGGCCGCGCCGCCAGCCGGCCGATTGGATCAAAGCTTTCGCACCGCTCGTTTGGGCGGATTGACAGGAGTATCGCGTGGCGTTCGCGCTCAATACCAACCCCGTAACCTTGTCGCCGATCGCGCTGTTCTTGCAGGCGGATATCGTCGTGAAGCTGGTGATGATCGGGCTGCTGCTCGCCTCGATCTGGACCTGGGCGATCATCATCGCGGCGACGCTGAAGCTGGGCGGCGTCACCCGCCAGGGCGCGGCGTTCGAGCGCGATTTCGACCGGGCGGAGGATATCGACGGTTTCTACAAACAGCATAGCGACAACCGGCTGCCGATCGCGCGCGTCTTCGCCGCCGGGGTCGGCGAGTGGCGCCGCTCGACGATGGGCGGAGTGATCGACCGCGAGGGCACGCGCGAGCGGCTCGCGACCGCGATGAGCGCGGCGGTGGCGAGCGAGATCGACGCGCTCTCCGACCGGCTGAACATCCTGGCGACCGTTGGCGCGGTGGCGCCGTTCGTCGGGCTGTTCGGCACCGTCTGGGGCATCATGCGCGCCTTCACCGGCATCGCCCAGGCGCAGAGCACCTCGCTCGCGGTGGTGGCACCGGGCATCGCCGAGGCTTTGTTCGCGACCGCGATCGGGCTGTTCGCGGCGATCCCGGCGGTGATCGCGTACAACCGCTTCAGCCACCGCATCAACCGCATCGAGGCGCGGCTCAACCGCTTCGCCGACAGCTTCCACGCGACGCTCAGCCGCCAGCTCGAAGTGGCGGGGAAACGGTGAGGGGTGGTGCTCCCGAGCGGATGGGGACACCCCTCCACCATGCTTCGCATGGTCCCCCTCCCCTTGCAGGGGAGGAACTGATCGTTGGCAAGCTCCTCCCCTGCAAGGGGAGGTGGCAGCCGCGCCAGCGGCTGACGGAGGGGTATGCCCGTTCGCCGAAGAGGGTTCAGCCATGGCGATGAACCTGCCTTCGCATCGCGGGCGCGGGCGGCGGGCGCCGCTCGCCGAGATCAACGTCACCCCGCTGGTCGATGTGATGCTGGTGCTGCTGATCATCTTCATGGTCACCGCGCCGCTGATGACCGCCGGGGTGCCGGTGAACCTGCCCGACAGCCGCGCCAAGCCGGTCGATCAGGACCAGAAGCCGGTGCAGATCGCGCTCGACGCGGGCGGGCGGCTGTTCGTCGACGACAAGCCGGTGGCCGATGCCGAGCTGCCCGCCACGCTCGAAAAGCTCGCGGCCGCGAACAAGGAGCGGCAGGTGTTCCTGCGCGCCGACCGTAAGCTCGCTTATGCCGAAGTGATCCGCGTGCTGGGCGAGCTCAACCGCGCCGGGCTCAACCGCGTCGCGCTGCTGACGGTGGCGAAGGAGCGCTAAAGGGTGGATCGCGCCGAGAGCACCGGGCTGGGCGTCGCGCTGATCGCGCATCTCGCCGTGCTCGCCTGGCTTTCGAGCAACTGGCTGGCGAAGCCGGTGCCGCCCAAGCCGCTCGCGGTGCCGGTGACCGTGTCCTTGGTCGATACCGTCGCGCTGCAGAGCAGCGCGCCGGCGACGGTCGAAGCCGCGCCCTCTCAAGCGCCCGATCTAGGCCCGCCCGAGGAAGCCGCGCCGCCGCCGCCCGATCCGGCGCCGCCCGAACCCAGGCCGAGCCCGCCCGAACCCGCGCCGCCCAAGCCGCAACCCGCGCCCAAGCCCGCTGAAGTCGCGGCCCCCAAGCCGCCCCAGCCCAAGCCGGCCGCCAAGCCCGCGCCGGCGCTCGCCAAGACACCGCCCCAACCCGCGCCGGCGAAACCCGCGCCCAAGCAACTCGCCGCCAACGACGCGGCGAAGGCCGCGCGCCCGCGCGGATCGCGCCTGAGCGACGAGCTTCTGAAAGGGCTGACCGACACTCCCAGCCCGAGCAAGACCGTCGCCCCCAAGGGCGCGGTGATCGACGCCAAGGCGCTGGCGAGCATCCAGGACGCGATCCGCCGCCAGATCCAGCCCTGCGCGGATCGCCAGGTGAACCCCGGGCCGGGCGCGAACGAGATCGTCACCACGCTCAATCTGCGGCTCAACCCCGATGGCAGTCTGGCCGATGATCCCAAGGTCGTGCGCCAGGCGGGCCTGGATGGCGAGAATAACCGTTATGCGCGGCGGGTGATCGATCTGGGCATCGCCGCGTTCAAGGCGTGTTCGCCGCTCAAACTTCCAAGCGAATATTACCAGACGGCGAATGGCGGCTGGGGCAATATCAACTATAACTGGCAATTACGGTGAGGATTATGCGCATCAAATGGCTGACCATCGCGCTGCTCGCGGCGGCGCCGGGGCTCGCGCAGCAACCGGCGACGCCCCCCGCGTCCGCGCCGGTGCAGCAAACCGCCGCGCCCGGGCAACAGCCGCCGCCGCTCGAAGTATCGGTGACGGGTGGCATCTCCGCGCCGCTCCCCATCGCCATCCCCGTCCTCCCCGCCGCCGCGACGGTGCAGACCCCCGCCGGCAGCACCGACGAACTCGGCGCCAAGCTCGCCGAGGTGATGACCGCCGATCTGAAGAACAGCGGCCTGTTCACCCCGCTCGGCGCCGAACGGCTGCGCGCGATCGGCTATGACGAGGTGACCGCGCCGCAATTCGATTATTGGGGCGGCACCGGGGTGCAGGCGCTGGTGCAGGGCTTCGTCCGCGCCAATGGCGACGGCACGCTGACCGTGGGCTGCTACCTGTACGACGTGTTCGCCAAGGCCGAGCTCACCCGCCAGGGCTTCGTCGTCTCGCCCGCCGATTGGCGGCGCGCGGCGCACAAATGCGCCGACACCATCTATGCGCGGCTGACCGGCGAAGGCCCCTATTTCGACAGCCGCGTCGCCTATGTCTCCGAAACCGGCCCCAAGGGCCGGCGGATCAAGCGGCTCGCGATCATGGACCAGGACGGCGCCAATCACCGCTTCCTGACCAATGGCCAGTCGATCGTGCTCACCCCGCGCTTCGCGCCCAACCAGCAGACGATCGTCTACATGAGCTATGTCAACGATCAGCCGCGCGTCTATGTCTATGATATCGGCTCGGGCCGGCAGCGGCTGGTGGTGCAGAACGCCAGCCTCACCTTCGCGCCGCGCTTCTCGCCCGATGGCCGGTACATCCTGTTCTCGATGGCGGTGGGCGGCAATACCGATCTCTACCGGGTGAGCGTGAATGGCGGCGCGGCGCAGCGGCTGACGACCTCGCCCGGGATCGACACCGGCGGCAGCTATTCCCCCGATGGCGGCAGGATCGTGTTCGAAAGTGATCGTTCGGGCAGCCAGCAGCTCTATGTGATGGACGCCGATGGCGGCAACCAGCGCCGGATCAGCTTTGGCGGCGGGCGCTATGCGACGCCGGTGTGGAGCCCGCGCGGTGACCTGATCGCCTTCACCAAGATCGCCGGCAATTTCCGCATCGGGGTGATGAACCCCGGCGGCGGCGGCGAGAAATTGTTGACCGACGATTGGCAGGATGAGGGCCCCACCTGGTCGCCCAATGGCCGCGTGCTGATGTTTTTCCGCGCGACACAGGGCAGCTCGGGCAAGGCCGATATCTGGTCGGTCGATCTGACCGGGGTCAATCTGCGGCGGCTGCCGACGCCGCTCGACGGATCGGACCCGGGCTGGGGACCGTTGCGCCCCTGAGGTTTCACGCGAGCTGAGAGCGGACCCAACTTCAAAGGAGAAGACCGATGAAAGTAGCGACCCCGTTGATGCTGACCGCCGCCTTGCTGACGGCCGCCTGCGCCAGCAAGCGTCCCCAGGATCGCCCGCCGGCGCCCGCCGATGTCGCCCCGCCCGCCGCGCAGACCACGCCCCAGGGCAATGTCGGCGACGCGGTCGTCCCCGGCTCGGCCGCCGATTTCAAGCGCTCGGTGACGAGCGACACGGTCCATTTCGCGCTCGATCAATATGATATCGATGCCGAGGCGCGCGCCGTGCTCGACAGCCAGGTCGCGTGGCTGCGCCGCTATCCGCAGGTGCGCATCACGATCGAGGGGCATTGCGACGAGCGCGGCACGCGCGAATATAACCTGGCGCTCGGTGACCGCCGCGCCAATGCCGCGAAGAACTATCTCGCCGCCGCCGGGATCGACGCGAGCCGGATCACGACGATTTCCTATGGCAAGGAACGCCCGCTCGCGCTCGGTTCGGACGAAGGCAGCTGGGCGCAGAACCGCCGCGCGGTGACGATCGTGGTGAGCTGAGGCGGGCAGCCTCGGCTCGGGCGCAGTACGAAGCCCCGGCGCATCAAGCGCGGTGAGGGTGGCGCCGGGCAGCCCGCGCCGAGCCCCGCACACCGCCCCCACCTCCCAACCTCCTCCCCCGAAGGGAAGGAGGGGTTTGGCCTGTCGCGTCGCTTGCTCCTTGCGACGTCGACATCATTTGCCTGGCCCCGGAAATCGATATAAATATGATATCGTATTTTCGGGAGGACAAGATGATCGAGTCGACCAATCTCAGCCGCACCAGCGAACGCCGGGCGAGCGCCGCCAGCGGTTACGCGATGCTGTTGGTGCTGCTGGCGGCGATCGTCGCCGTGATCTTCGGCATCTCGATGATCGACGCTGCGCAGGAAGCCGCGCTCGCGGTGATCCTGCCGGCGGTGCTGGTGATCCTGTTCGTCGCGCCCGGCTTCTACATGCTCCAGCCCAATCAGGCGGCGGCGGTTACCTTGTTCGGCGCCTATGTCGGCACCGATCGCACCACCGGCCTGCGCTGGGTGCTGCCCTGGCTCGGCAAGAAGAAGATCAGCCTGCGCGCGAACAACATCATTTCCGAGCGGCTGAAAGTGAACGACCTGCGCGGCAACCCGATCGAGATCGCCGCGCAAGTCGTGTGGCGCGTGACCGACACCGCCCAGGCGCTGTTCGACATCGACGACTACAAGGCGTTCGTGATCGTTCAGATCGAGGCGGCGGTCCGCGCGATCGGCGCGCGCTACCCCTATGACGATTTCGAGCATCACGAGGTGACGCTGCGCGGCAATCACGACCAGATCGGCGCCGAGCTGCGCGACGAGCTGATGAAGCGGCTCGCCGTGGCGGGCGTCAGCGTCGACGAATGCGGCTTCACCCACCTCGCTTATGCGCAGGAGATCGCCGGGGCGATGCTGCGCCGGCAACAGGCGCAAGCGGTGGTCGCCGCGCGCCAGACGCTGGTCGAGGGCGCGGTCGGCATGGTGCAGATGGCGCTCGAGGCGCTCTCGCGCAGCAATGTGGTCGAACTGGACGATGAGCGGCGCGCGGCGATGGTCTCGAACCTGATGGTCGTGCTGTGCGGCGAGCGCGACACCCAGCCGATCGTCAACGCCGGTTCGCTCTACTGAGCGGTGGGGGGCGCGAAAAAGGCCTTTCCGCTGCGGCTCGATCCGCAGCTCTACGCGGCGATCGAACGCGCCGCCGCCGACGAGCTGCGCAGCGCCAACGCGCAGATCGAGCTGCTGCTGCGCGAGGCACTGGCGCGGCGCGGGGTGAAGCTCGCCCCGCCCGAACCGGTCCGCCGTGGGCGGCCGCCGAAAGGGGGCGACGATTGAGGACGACGCCGGGCAACCCGGCTCAGGGCGTGTATGCCGTCACCCGCACCGGCTCGGCGATCAGGAACGCATCCGCCACCAATGCGAGCGGGGCACCATCGGCGTCGCTCGCGCCCGCTTCGACCAGCTCGGCGAAGCGCGCATAGAGCCCAGGATATTCGGCGACCGGGGCGCGCTCGGCGGGCCCGCCGCCAAGCGACAGCGCCGCGCCGCCCTCGCTCAGCAGCAGCGTGCCGCCATCGGTGTCGAGCGCGATTTCCCAGCGCTCGCCCTGTTCCTCGCGAAAGTCGAAATCGCCCGCGATCGTCGCCTCGCGATGCGCGAAGGTCACTTGAGCGGCGATCGGGGTCGCGGCGCCCTCGGGCACTTCGAAGCGGGCGCGCTCGACCGTCACGGGGCCGGGCAGGATCGCGGTCAGGATCGACAGCCCGTTGATGCCGGGATCGAACACGCCGAGCCCGCCCGGCTGCCACAGCCAGGCCTGGCCGGGATGCCATTTGCGCGCGCTCTCGCGCCAGCTGATCCGCCCGCCCGTGATGCGCTTGTCGCACAGCCAGTCGCGCGCGGTGGCGACCTTGGGGGCGAAGCGGCTGTGCCAGCTGGCGAACAGCGGCACCTTGGCGCTTTCCGCCGCGCGCACCACCGTCTGGAAGGCGCCGGGCGTCGCGGCCGGCGGCTTTTCGAGGAAGGTCGCGAGCCCCGCCGCGATGGCGTCCAAAGCAATCGCCACGCGTGGCTGCGGCGGCATGCAGAGCGCCACCGCGTCGAGCGCCACGCCCAGCTTAAGCAACTCCTCGAACGACTTGGCGTTGGGCACCCCCGCCACGCCGCCACCGCTGCGATCGACCGTCGCGGCGAGCTTGAAATGCGGATTGCCGGCGATCGCGGGCAGATGCTGATCACGCGCGATCTTGCCGAGCCCAACGACCGCGATATTGATAGCCATCGTCACCCTTTCGCGGCGCCGTTGCACGGCTATTTATATGACATATATGCCGATCATCGTCCCGCGCCAGCCGAAAGCCGAATGATGACGGCCCCACAGCGTCTGCGCTCGCGCGCCTGGTTCGACAATCCCGACAATGTCGACATGACCGCGCTCTATATCGAGCGCTACCTGAATTTTGGCCTTAGCCAGGCCGAGCTGCAAGGCAACCGGCCGATCATCGGCATCGCCCAGACGGGAAGCGACCTCGCCCCCTGTAACCGCCACCATCTCGTTCTCGCCGAGCGGGTGCGCGACGGCATCCGCGACGCGGGCGGCATCCCGATCGAATTTCCGATCCACCCGATCCAGGAAACCGGCAAGCGCCCGACCGCCGCGCTCGACCGCAACCTGCAATATCTAAGTCTGGTCGAGGTGCTCTATGGTTATCCAATCGACGGCGTGGTGCTGACGATCGGCTGCGACAAGACGACGCCCGCCTGCCTGATGGCGGCAGCGACGGTGAACATCCCGGCGATCGCGCTTTCGGTCGGGCCGATGCTCAACGGCTGGTATCAGGGCAAGCGCACCGGCTCCGGCACGATCATCTGGCGCGCGCGCGAACTGCTCGCGGCGGGCGAGATCGACCATGCCGGCTTCGTGAAGCTCGTCGCGAGCTCCGCGCCCTCGACCGGCTGGTGCAACACGATGGGCACCGCGACGACGATGAACAGCCTGGCCGAGGCGCTCGGGATGCAGCTCCCCGGCGGCGCGGCGATCCCCGCCCCGCACCGTGACCGCGCCCAATTCGCCTATGAAACCGGCCTGCGCGCGGTCGGCCTGGTGCGCGAGGATCTAAAGCCGTCCGACATCATGACCCGCGCGGCGTTTCTGAACGCGATCATCGTCAATTCGGCGCTGGGCGGTTCGACAAATGCGCCGATCCATTTGCAGGCGATCGCCCGGCATATGGGGGTGGACCTGAGCCTCGCCGATTGGGAACGGTTCGGGCTCGACGTGCCCTTGCTGGTGAATTTGCAGCCGGCGGGTGAATATCTGGGCGAGGATTTCTATCGCGCGGGCGGGGTGCCGGCGGTGGTGAGCGAATTGCTGAAGCAGGGGCTGCTGCACGCGGACGCGCTTACGGTCAGCGGCAAGAGCCTGGGCGAGAATTGCCGCGACGCCGCGATCCTCGACGCCGATGTGATCCACCCGTTCGATCGGCCGCTGAAGCCGGCGGCGGGCTTCATCGTACTCGGCGGCAATTTGTTCGACGAGGCGATCATGAAGACGAGCGTGATCTCGCCGGAATTCCGCAGCCGCTATTTGGAGAAGGCGGATGATCCGCAGGCGTTCGAGGGGCGCGCGATCGTCTTTGACGGACCGGAGGATTATCACGCACGGATCGACGACCCCGATCTCGCGATCGACGAAACCTGCATCCTGGTGATGCGCGGCACCGGCCCGGTCGGCTATCCGGGCGCGGCGGAGGTCGTGAATATGCGCCCGCCGGCTTATCTGCTGAAGGCGGGCATTCACGCGCTGCCGTGCATCGGCGACGGACGGCAATCGGGTACCTCGGGCAGCCCTTCGATCCTGAACGCCGCGCCCGAGGCGGCGGTGGGCGGGGGCCTGGCGCTGCTCCAGACCGGGGACCGGGTGCGCGTCGATCTCGGCAAGCGCCGCGTCGACATGCTGGTGCACGACGAGGAGATCGCGGCGCGACGCGCGGCCTTCGAGGCAGCGGGGGGCTATCCCTATCCACCCGCACAGACCCCCTGGCAGGCGATCCAGCGCGGCGTGGTCGGCCAGCTCAACACCGGGCACATCCTGGAGGGGGCGGAGGCGTTCCAGCGTATCGCCCAGAGCTTCGGGCTGCCGCGCGATAGCCATTAGGGCAGCGCGCGTCCGCGCCATCGGCACGGCGTTCGCCCGCACGCCAATCGAGGGCGTCATCGCCAGTACCGGGGCGGGGGGGCGGCGCGGGAAACGCTTGCGTTCGGTTAAGTCCGGGTCGCGGTCACACGACGCTCCATGTCGCGAGATCGGGTTCGTTGCCGATCTGCGCGAGACCGAAAGCGATCGAGGTCAGCTCGTCGCCGGTGGCGATGCGCTCCGCCCCGAAACGCCGCGCGAAGCGATGTCGGATCGCGGGAATGAGCGAAGACCCGCCGGTCAGGAAGACGCGGTCGATATCGGCGGGGCTCAGCTTGGCCCTGTCGAGCGCGAGCGCCATGGCCGTGTCGATCCGTTCCAGGTCGGCGGCGATCCACGCCTCGAACTGCTGGCGGCTGACCGGCACGGCGATCTCCACCCCGCCGCCGGAAAAGGTGAACTCGGCCTCGTCGGCGATCGACAGCGCGCGCTTCACCCGACCGACGGCTTCATAGAGCGGCAGGCCCTGCTCGTGCTCGATCAGCGCGATCATCCGCCCGATCGGCGCGGGATCGATCGCATCGCGCTGTAGCTTGCGCAATTCATCGAGCGTGCGGCGATTGCGCATCAGTGCCAGTCGCGACCAGTCGGCGAACTCGCTGAAATAGCCGCCGGGAATCTCGAGGATCTTGTCGAACGAGCGGTAGCGCCCCCCTTTGCCCAACAGCGGCAGCACGAGGTGATCGATGATCCGCTTGTCAAACCGGTCGCCAGCGATGCCCACGCCCGCCGATGCGAGCGGCTGGCATCGCGTCGCGCTGCCGGGTCCGCTGACCCGCACCACCGAGAAATCGGTCGTGCCGCCGCCAAAGTCGGCCACGAGCAGCGTCGCGGGCCGATCGAGCCGCGCGGCAAAGCCGAACGCCGCCCCGAGCGGTTCATAGACATAATGGATTTCGCTGCCCCAGGCCGCCAGCATCTGATCGTAGCGCTGCCGCGCCAGCGCCGGATCGGGGCGTGCCCCGGCGAATTCCACCGGCCGGCCAACCACGATGCGCGGCGGCAGCGACCGCAAGGCAGCGCCGGCATGAGCCCGGAGCTTGTGCAGGAACAGCTGCCCAAGATCTTCGAAGCGAAAACGCCGACCGAAAATCTGGGCATGTTCGAACAGCGGACTCGCCGCGACCGTCTTGAACGATTGGAGGAACCGGCTGTCGAGCGGGGATTGCAGATATTCGGCGATCGCCCAGGGGCCGCCTTCGCTGGCAATGCCATTCAGCCCCCGTTCCTCTTCCCAGAAGCACAAGGCGGAGCGAAAGATCGGGCTGCCCGCCATCTCTCCGGCGAACGGGACGAGGCACGCGTCATCGCCGCCATCGCTGAGCGCGACCACGGTATTCGTCGTGCCGAAATCGAGCCCAAGCGCGGTGGGCGCCTCGCCAGTCACGATAGCGTGCCTTTCCAAGCGACCGGTATTCGCGGGAGGGCGCCTATTGCATGGCGCGCCGGCGGTAACAAGCGAAGTCTATCGCGCCTGTCGGCAGCATTATGGGTCTGACGCACGGTCGCTCGCTGGGCCGGTTCACAGACGCTGAACGGCAGGCGTGACGGTGCGAGCAGCGGTCCGCCGGTCTATTCGTCGGCACGCCGCGGATGAAGGGGCGGGGCTGCGCTTGCCTCGGCGCCGCGGCCGGCGAGAGCGATTTTGAGGCAGGTGGAATCACCAGCCGGCACGAAAGTCGCTCCAGTCGAGCGATACCCCCGGATCTGGAACCGCAGCCCCCCTGACCAGATCGGCGCGCCAAGCTCAAGACCCCGATCAGTCGCGACCTGGAGCTCGCTTCCCGTCCGCCGCGTCCCTGGTGGAACGGTCGATTTAGCCTGGGCGAATGAATCCGCAATATTATGACATTATCATGGCCACGACTTTACCGATTAGTGAAAACATACTTATATTACTTGTTTATATCACGCCCAATTAATCGCCATTTAACATTGAGATCGCAAGCGAACCGCTCTATCAAAAGGCGATTCATTTTCTATTGATGCGTGGATTAGCATAGACTGCCAAACACGTTCGGCCGTCTAATGACATGATAATCGTAAGAGGAGCCTGACTATGGCAATCGAAGTGAAATCGACCTCGATCAATCTTAATCATCCTACGAAATTTGTATTTGATCGGCCGGTGTTATCCAGTGTCATTGGCATATCTTTTTTTCAGCATGACTTATGGAAGCTACGATCGCCATATCAAGAAAATCAGCCTATCGATTCAACCAAGCTGGAGCAATAATGAAGTACAGGCCAGCGTCACCGCCCAACTGGTCGACGATTAGGGCAATCTGATCGACAAGGCGGACTCGGTGATCGGGCTCGTCTGTATCGCCAATACCGACGCGACGGACAATAACCTGGCGCTCGCCACGGTCGACGGCATCCTCACCGGAACGCAATCGCAGGACATCGCGCTGCCGGGCAATTCGCTCAAATTCGCGCAAACCGGGGTGGCTGGCTTCGCGCTTTCGTTCGCCGATGGCGATCACCATCGGCGCCAGTTGCTGGTCTCGCTGGGCTTCGTGATCCACGCCAACAGCGGCAACACCGGCAAGATCAGCGCTGAAGCCGCCATGATCGACAGCAGCGGCCATTCCGCCAGCACCGAAAGCGCCGATGCGATCCTCGTCGCGGGAAATTATGCGGAGACCGGGGTCGAGATGGTGATGCTCACCAATCAGCAGACGAGCAGCCCGCAGACCGTCGGGTTCAGCAAGCCGCTGTCGCAGGCGGTCGTGCTGGTGAACGGCTTCACCATCACCTTCAAGGGCAACGACCATCATGTGAAGACGATCGGCGCGGGTTGCTCGGGCTGGACGCTGAACGGCACCGACACGAGCAAGGTGATGCTGAACGATGCGCGCGCCTTCGTCAGTGACAATTCGGGCAACACCCAGGACGATCAGGCCTCGTTCGTCAATCTGGTGATCGTCGGCATCCCCTCCAACTGAACGCCAGCCGCCCGCGGCACGGCAAGGCCGCGGGCGCGCGCTCCGCGCAACCACAGGCAGCTGCGTCGGGGGTGTCGGCGACTGACGCGCCCCGCCAGTCAAGGGGCATGGCATGGTCGACAATTCGATACCCGCGATCCGCACCTTCCAGATGGACGGCTCGGCGATCGGCAAGCTCTCCAGCGCGGTCAACCTGTTCCGCGGCGACGTGAACCTCACCCAATCGGTGGTCACGCTGCCCGGGCGGACCCAGAATTCCGGGCTCGATATCGATATCTCGCTCCAGTATCAGAGCAATGTCGCCGAAGCGGCGGTCACCTGGAACCGCGATGCGCCGACCGGCGTGCTCGGCCTGGGGTGGAGCTTCCCGCTCAGCTATATCGAGGCGGCGGACAGCGGCTCGCCGGTCGCCAGCACACGCCAATATACGCTCTACGACAATGGCGTTCCGAACAGCCTGTATCGCCAAGCGGTGGTGCCGGTGCTGTTTACGCTGCCGGCAAGCGTCGCGCGGGGGCTTGTTCCGGGTGCGGCGGTGCCAGGCGCCGTGCTCGACGGCTTCCACGCGATGGGGCTGCCGCTCGATCCCGCCGCCACGCTCGCCGGAAGCGGCCCGTGGACGATCGACGACCCCGCGCTGCAACAGCAGTTCACGCTGGACGCCGAGGGCGACGCGATCGCGGTACGCTATGGCGGCGAATGCTATGCGCTCCAGAACTACAAGTTCAGCCTGATCACCTATTTTCCCGCCTATGAGCGGTGGCTTATCGTCACTGAGGCGGGGATGGTGCAGTCGTTCGGCGGGCTGGGCGCTGACACGCCGGACCATTTCCGCACCGGCATCGCCAACAGCATCGCCTGGGAGGTGTGGTGGCGCGGGGCGAGCGATCGCCCGAGCTGGCGCGGCGCCTCGAACGTCACCGATGGGCAGGTGCAGGTGGCGCGCGCCTGGTATCTGACCGGCAGCCGTGACCGCTTCGGCGACCGGATCGGCTTTGCCTATAATGGCTGGGATCGTGACCCGGCGACCGGCCTGATCGCCGATGTCGAGCAGCGCGTCGGGACGGACGGGCTGCCTTTCACCAAGGCGGTCTATCTGACCGGGGTGACCGACGTCTTCGGCCGCTCGGTCGAGTTCAGCTATGGCGACAAGCTGTGGGGGCCGGACGATGCCGACCCGCGCGAATATTGCGACCCGCACCGCGCCGTGCCCTCGACCGCGCCCAGCCCCTATCAGGACCATTCCGAAACCAAGTTCCTGGCGGGCCTGGCCGCGCATGACGCGCAAGGCGTGCCACTGTTCAGCTATCGCTTCCTCTACGCGCCGCGCCCGGACGCCGAGGGGCGCGCGCGCGAAGTGGCCAACGTCACCGCCAGCAGCGGCACGCTGGAGGGCGATACCTATAAGCGGTTCCTGACCGGCATAGAGATGGCCTATGCCGATGGCAGCGCCGCGCCGTCGCTCGATTTCGGCTATTATCTCCAGCGCGTCGACGATCCCGATCGTCCCACCGGCTACGCGCCCGCCGCACTGGCGAGCATCACCTATCCCGAAGGCGCGACCGCGCGTTACGACTATAGCCTGCAATCGCTCGCCGCCTGTGATCGCAGCGTCGCGGTCACCCGTCCGACGGCGCTGGGGGCGGGGGGCTCGCCGCGCGTCTTCTTCGGAGATGATTACGCGGTCGTCACTTATTACAACGCCAACGCCGGTCGCGGCACGCTGACGATGCAGGTCTTCACCTGGACCGGGGCGTGGCTCGGCTGGCAGGCGCACGAGGATGCCGTGCTCGACACGCAGGGCCTCGATCTCGATTCGCTCGACGCGCTGGCCGACGACGCGTTTCTCGCGCTGCATTTCAACCGGCTCGCCGGCACCGGCACCCCGCAGCGCGTGGTTTATGCCTTCCAGCGCGATACCGCGCGGCAGGGCCAGTGGCTGCCGGCGACGATCAACGGCCGGGTCACTGCCCCCAATGCCCCCTCGCTGGTCTATGACAATGCCCAGCTCGATCCCGGCTTCGCCTCGGGCGCGAGCTTCTTCCTGGTGACGAGCATCGCCGGGACCGAGAGCGACTTCTACGAACGCGTCACCTTCCGCTGGACCGACATGGCCTGGACGGTCGAACGCTTTCCGCTCACCCAGTGGAGCTGGTTCGCGGCGCGTGGGGACTATTATGCGCTGCTCGACGCGAGCGGCGCCCTGACAGTCCATTATCTCGACGGCAAGCTCGCCTGGCAGGCGACGGCGCCGGTGGCGATCACGGGGCTCTACACGCTCGATCCGCGCGGCGTACAGGTCGTGCCCGGCAACGGCATGGTCGTGGTGAGCAACCTGCTCGCCTCGGGCAACATGTTTCAACTATGGCCCGCGCGCTGGGACGCCGACTATGCCGTGACGGTCGACGCGTTCGACCCGGTGACCTTCACCCCCGGCAGCGGCACCACCGCCAACACGCTGTTCACGCCGACGATCGTCGAGGACACGATGATCGCGGTGAACGGGGTAATCTACCGCTTCACCGGCGCCCAGTGGCTCGCCAACCAGAGCCTGACGCCGCCGCCCTCGGTCACCGATACCGAGCTACGCTACGCCTATGGCCCGGATTGGGTGATCCAGATTCTCGCGCCGATCAATTCGATCACGGGGCCCACCGGCTTCGCGCTCGGCTTCGACGCCACGCGCAACACCGGCGATTGGCCGCAGGCGGGCACCGCGCTCAAGCAAAGCCTGCCGCCCCAGGAGGCGCGCTATCTCAACTGGCCGAGCAGCGGCGGCGCCGATTGGGCGGTCGCCGGGCCTTATGTCTATTTCCGCGGCATCGCCGATGATTGGGGGGTGGTCGTCGCCGAGGCGGCGACGATCGACCTCGCGAGCGAGATCGGCGGGGTGAGCGCCGTGCTCAACTCGGACTCGCTGGTCAACCAGGCGCCCGGCTTTCTGAGCTTCGTCGTCAACGATGGCGCCAACCCGGTCGCGGTCAAATCGGCGGTGCTGCGCAATGGCGGCCAGTTCCAGGCGCTGGAGTCGTTCGACGGCCAGAAGATGACCTATCCCGGCATGGCCCGGGGCATCGCCGGCGCCGGTGTCTATGCGGGCGGCCCGCAGATGTTCATGACCTATCCGGCGCGTGCGATCAGCTTCGACAGCAGCGACACCGTCTATCTCAATCATTTCGCGGGTTCGGCGCTGCAGGGCAACATCGTTCATTTCGCGGTGGCGCGGCTGACGATCGACTATGGCTATGAAACACCCGTGCCCACGCTCTATGAGTTCGACACGAGCAGCGCGGCGTGCGATCCATCGGGCCGGATCGTCAAATATTACCGCGCCCGGGTCTATCCCGATTGCGCCGACAGCGCGGCGCCCGCCAACGGCTATACCGAAAATCTCTACCTCAACGGCCTGACGATCACCCAGGGCAATTACTACAACATGCTCGACGGGATGCTGCGCCGCACCGCGACCTATGACAGCGGCGGCGTGCTGCGCGAGGCGACGGCGTATGAGTATTCCGTCTTCACGCAGGTGTCGCTCGCGCCGGGCGATCCGGGGGCGGGCGCGGTGCAGCTGCATGGCGGGTTCGCGACGACCACCGCGATCGAGGATTTCCGCGACGGGCTGACGACTCACAAGCGGAGCGACTATGTCGCCCCCGGCCAGCCCGCCCCGTTCGGCAGCCGGCCGGTGCTGCAAACCACCGACAGCTATACCGCGACCGGCGACCGCCAGACGTTCGAGAATGGCGCGGTCTATGGCGCCCAGGTCTATCCCGGGCTGCGCGCGATCCATGCACTATCCGACATTGCCGAGAGCTATGCCCAGGCGCGCCCGATCGGGGGCGAGGGGACGCCGGTGCCGATCAAGGCGGCGGCGACCACCTATCGTTGCTTGGCGACGCGGTGACCGCCTGGGCGTGCGAGGCGCGCTTCGCGCTTGAAAGCGCGTCGAGCGTCGGCTTCCCGTTCGCCGATTATCACGCCGGCAACAGCCCAGCGGGGTGGACGCTGGGCCAGCGCTTCACCCGGCGCACCCGCTACGGCCTGGAGCTAGAGAGCCTGAGCGCGCTCGGCGTGCCGACCGCGACGCTTTACGCCCGGGACGAACAGTTCCCGGTCGCGCAATGCGCCAACGCGGGCGCCGGCGGTTTCGCCTATTGCGACTTCCAGCCCTATGACGCGTTCGAGGGCTGGCGGTTCGACGGCACGCGGTTCCGCACCGATCTGGCGCGGACCGGTGTCCAGTCGCTCGCGCTACCCGGCGGCGCGAGCGCGACGGTAACGATCGCGCCGTTCCAGGCGGGCGCGGCCTATGTGGCGGGCTGCTGGTATCGCACCGACCCGGGCTATGCGCCGGTCGCGGGGAGCGGGCTGGCGGCGACGGTGACGATCGACGGTGTCGCGCAGCCGGCGGCGACGCTCGAATTCGAGGCGACCGATGGGGCCTGGGTCTATCGCACGCTGCCCGTGCCGGTGCCCGGCGCGAGCGAAGGCGCAGTGCTATCGATCGCGCTGGCGATCGCCAACCACGGCACCGTCGAGGTTGAGATCGACGCGGTGTTGCTGGTGCCGCTCGCCAACGGATTGACCGGGCGCACCTTCGATGGCGCGACGCACGCCGTGCTCGCGTCGATGGTCGCGAGCGGGGCGACCAGTTTCAGCTATTATGACGACACCAACCGCGCCGCGCTCGCGGCGGGGCCGACGGGCGACGTGCAGGAGATCGCGCTCAACTTCCTCTCGCGCGCCGGCGCGCCGGCCGGCGCCTTCGATCCCGCCAGCCCCAACGCGGCGGTGACGGCGCATCCCGCTGGCGGCGGCCAGGTCGAGACTTTCCGTGATGCCGGCGCCTGGCGCGCGCGCTGGGCGACGGATGGCGATGCCGCCGCCTGGACGGTCGCGGGCGATGTGCTCAGCTACACCGGGAGCACCCCGGGCACGCTACGCTGGACGGGCGCCGAACCAAATGGCGCCTACGCGCTCTATCTCGAGCTGATCCCCAGCGCGGGCAGCACGGTCGCGGTGACGTTCGGCGACATCGTCGTCGGCTTCGACGGCACCGGCTATCACGCGGCGCAAGGCGCGGACCCCATCGCGCCGCTCACCGCGCGCGTCGCGCCGGCACGGCAATGGCTGGTGCTCGCCGATGCCGGCATCTTCCTGTTCTTTGCCGGCGGGCAATTGCTGTTCAGCGCCAAGCGGACGCCCGCCACTCGCGCCATCGCGGTCACGCCGGGCGGCGGCGCGACCGGGGTGAAGAACCTGGCCATCGGCAGCGACATGCGGCTCGGCCTTACCTATACCGACGCCGCCGAGCGCCAGCGCCAGGCGCATCAACTGGTCGGCGCGGACAGCCTGGTCGCGCAGACGGTGAATGACGGGCTCGACCGCGTGATCGCGGTGACCAAGAGCGCGCCCGGCAGCTTCGGCGGCGGCGCGGCGTTGGCGCCGTTGCAATATGACCCCGGCTTCGTCGATGTGCCGGGCTTCCTCGCCAATCTCGGCTCGACCTGGCAGATGCCGGGTGACGTCGCTGATTATTATCGCGGCCAGCAGGACGGCCCGGTGCGCCGCAGCGACGACCAGGGCTATCCCTATCATGGCACCCGCTACGAGCCGTCGCCGCGCTCGGTGACGCTCGAAACCGGGGCGCCGGGCAAGGAATGCGCGATCGACCTCACCGTGCCGGCTGCCGACCGCAAGAAGGTGCAGTTCGATTACGGCGCGACCGGCGGCGGAGACGACGGCCCGATCTTCGCGCGCCAAACCGTCACCAGCCCGGCCAAGGTGCAGGCGGCGACCCTGCTCGACATGCTCACCCAGCAGGTCGGCTCTACCAGCGCCGCCGCCGATGGATCGGGCACCGAAGCCTCCGAAGGGCTTTATGCCTACATGATCGCGGAGAGCGGGCCGGTCGTCTCCGTCACCACCCGGCTGCCCAACGCCACCGGCAGCGGCCCACAGCAAGGCGATGCCGATTATGTGCGCGTCGCGACGACCAACCCGCTTCAGCTGAGCGAGGGCTTCGCCGATAGCGACGCCGGGCTGGTCCGCTTCGTTCACGATGCGGCGGGCAATCTGCGCTTCGTCCAGCCGGCGATGGACAGCGGCGAGGCCTGGTATCTCTATTACAAGTTCGACGCGCTCAACCGGATGGTCGAACGGGGGTGGTCGAGGGCATCTGGGACGCGGCGACGCTGCGCGCGCGCGCCGATGATCCCAGCTATCCGACGGACGGCACGCCCGCCACCGTCTGGCGGTTCGACGGCGACGGCGGCGATCCCGACCTGATCGGGCAGAAATCGAGCTCGACCAGCTATAACGCCGCGCCGGGCGATGATCCCGCGGCGGGCGCCGTGACGGTCGACACCGACTATCGCTATGCCGCGAACGGCCAAGTGGCGAGCGTCACCACCCGACTATCGGGCGCGAGCGACGCCGCCGGCACCATCGGCTATGCCTATAATCCGCTGAACGAGGTGGTCGCGATCGACTATCCCGCCGGTTGCCCGGTGGCGACGGTCCATTACCGCTTCAACTAGCTGGGCAAGGTCGTCGCGATCGGCAGCAGCCCGGGGGGCGACGATCTCGGGCGCTTCACCTACGCGCCCGATGGCGGCGTCGCGGTCCAGGCGCTCGGCGATGCCTGGACGGTTGCGGCGAGCAGCGATCCGCGTGGCAATCCGCTCTCGATTGAAACGCGGGCGACCACCGGCGACCAGTCGCTCGCGATGCGCTTCGCCTACGCCCCGGACGAGGCGGTGACCGAGCGCGACATCACGCTGAGCCTGGCCGGTGCGGCGGCCAACTATCACGGCACCATCGGCTATGACGGCCAGCGCCGATACAATGCGCTCAGCGGCACCCAGAGCCAGGCGATCACCCAGTTCGATCCGAACGGCAATATCTGGGCCGGGACGATTGGTGGCGCCGCGACCGACTTCACTTACGCCCCCGGCACCGACCGCGTCGCCAGCGCGACCCAGGGCACGGCGGTGGCGACCGATTTCGCCTTCAACGCGCGCGGCCAGCAGACGCAGGGGCTGGGCCGTACGCTCGCTTATGATCGCTGCACGGCGATGGCGGTGGCGATCACGCGCGGCGATAACCGTATCCGTCTGGCCTATGGCGATGCCAGCCAGCGGGTATTGAAGCAGCTGCGCGCCGGCGTCGGACAGACCATCGCCTATTTCAACGGCGTGAGCAGCGAGCCGCTCGCGACGCTGATCGACGGCGCGTGGACCGCCTATGTTCAGGGACCGGCGGGGCTGCTCGCGGTGCTGCGGGGCGCGGATCGGCGCTATCCGCTGAAGGATCCGACCCAGAGTTGCTGGGCGCTGGTCGATGCGAACGGCGCGGTCGCGCAGTATGGCTATCTCCCCTTTGGCCAGCCTTTGGTCCCAATCGGCGTCGATTCAAGCGGGTTCGCGAGGCTGTTCCAGGGCCAGGAATGGGATGGCGAGGTCGGGCTCTACAACTTCAAGGCCCGACTCTACGATCCTGACCAGATGCGCTTCCTCGCACCCGATCCGCAAAACCAGTTTCCGAGCCCCTATCTGTTCGCCGGCAACGTTCCGCTGATCGCGGTCGATCCCAGCGGACAGCTGTCGATCTGGGCGCGGGTCGGCATCGGCCTCGCGCTGGTGGCGGTGACGGCGGCGGGGCTGCTGCTGACGCCGTTCACCGGCGGCGCGTCGGATGCGGCGGCGGGGTCGGTCGACGCGGCGCTGATCGGGGCGGAAGGCGCGGAAGTAGGGGTCGAGGTCGCCGCCGGCGTCACCGCCGAAGCCGCCGCCGAGACCGTGACCGGATCGGCGATCGCGACGATCGGCAACAGCGTGTTCAGCGGCACCCTGGTCGGCGCCGGACTGTCCGGTCTGCAATATGATGTCACGCATGGCCGCGACTTCACCGCCGCCGGCTTCTTCTCGGCCGTCGGGATCGGTGCGCTGTCGGGCGCCGCCGGCGGCCTGGCGAGCGGCGGGATCAGCGCGCTCGGCAATGTCACGCGGGGGGCGATGGAGCTGAGCAGCCTGCAGGGCAGCACTTCCTATGGCGCGATCTTCGCACGCATCGGCACCAAGGCGGCGCTCAGCGCGGTATCGGGCGCGGCGAGCAGCGATGTCAGCAAGATCGTCACCAATCTGGTGAGCCATCAGCCCTGGTATCAGGGCCTGGGACAAGCGACATGGACCGGAGCGCTCAAAGGTGCCGCGACCGGTGCCCTGTCGAGCGCCTGGCAGCAAAGCAATTACCTCACCAACAATGCGATCAACGCGGGCGGCACATCGGCCAAGATCGGCAACACGATTGTTCGTTTTTCGAGCGCGGTGGCCGATCTCAGCAAGAAGCTGCAGACCAACGACGTCTACGCGATCTTCGGCGTCGTCGCCTTCCACATCGCTGGCGGCTATGCCGCCTGGGGAGCGTATGAGCTGTCGCGCGGCGACTAAAGTCTTGGACGGGCAAGCGCGACGGCTGCGATGCGCTTCCGCCGGTTTGAGCGGGCCGGGATCAACCCGCGGGTACCACGCGCGGGCCGAGCATGCGCGCGCGTCGTCTCGGTGCCGAACGCATCGCGACCGGGGCCAGGCGAGCCTCGATCAACCCGCCTCAAGCACTTCCAGCGCCGCGCCGTCCGCCAGCCAGCCGGCCTCCATGCTGGCGATGGCGGCCTCGATCGCCGCGCGACGGCGAAGCTGCTCGGCCGGGTTGGCGCCGGCGTGCGCCCCGGCGAGCGCTTGGTCGATCGCGTCGCGTTCGGCGGTCAGCCGGGCGAGCTCGGTCTCGGCGGCGCGGAGGCGGCCGCGGAGCGCCTTGGCCTCGTCGCGCGCCGCGCCGCTCGGACGTGGGGCCCGCTTGCCGCCGCCGCGCGGCTTCGCGCCGTTGCCGTCACCCGCCAGGATAAAGCGCACATAATCGTCGATCGACCCGTCGAACTCGCGCGCGGTGCCGCCATCGACCAGCACCAGCCGATCCGCGGTCATCTCCAGCATGTGGCGATCGTGGCTGACGATCAGCATCGCCCCGTCATAGCCGTTGAGCGCCTGGATCAGCGCCTCGCGCGAATCGACGTCGAGATGGTTGGTCGGCTCGTCGAGGATCAGCAGGTGCGGCGCGTCGCGGGTGATCAGCGCCAGCGCCAGCCGCGCGCGCTCGCCGCCCGAAAGCTTGCCGACCTCGGTCGTCGCCTTGGGGCCGGTGAAGCCGAAGCGGCCGAGCTGCGCGCGCACGGCGGCGGGCGTCGCCCCCTGCATCGCGCGCGTCATATGTTCCAGCGGGGTGTCGGCGCGGTCGAGCTCTTCGACCTGATACTGGGTGAAATAGCCAACCTTCATCCGTGACGAGGCATTCATGCTCCCCGCCATCGGCTTCAGCTGCGCCGCCAGCAGCCGCGCGAGCGTCGTCTTGCCATTGCCGTTGCGCCCCAGCAGCGCGACCCGGTCATCGGGGTCGATCCGCAGGTCGAGCCGGCGCAGCACCGGGGTTTCGCCATAGCCCACCTCGGCCAGATCGAGCGTGATCAGCGGCGGCCGCAGCGCGTCGGGGCTGGGGAAGTCGAACGACAAGCTGGGATCGTCGATCAGCTCGGCGATCGGCTGCATCCGCGCGAGCGCTTTGACGCGCGACTGCGCCTGCTTGGCGGTGGAGGCGCGCGCGCTGTTGCGGGCGATATAGTCCTGCAGCTTGGCGCGCTCGGCCTGCTGGCGCGCCCGCGCCGACGCCAGTTGCGCCTGGCGCTCGGCGCGCAATCGCTCGAACGCATCATAGGTGCCGGGGTAGAGGGTCAGCTTGCCGCGTTCGAGATGCAGAATATGATCGACGACGTTGTTCAGGAAATCGCGCTCGTGGCTGACGATCAGGATCGTCGCGGGGTAATCGCGCAGAAAATCCTCCAGCCACATCACCGCCTCCAGATCGAGGTGGTTCGATGGCTCGTCGAGCAGCAGCACATCGGGCCGTGAGAAGAGCAACGCGGCGAGCGCGACGCGCATCCGCCAGCCGCCCGAAAAACTGTCGAGCGGCTGGTTCTGCGCGGCTTCGTCGAACCCCAGTCCGACCAGGATCTTGGCCGCGCGGGCCGGGGCGGCGTGGGCGTCGATCGTCTCCAGCCGGTCCCAGATCTCGCCGAGCCGATCGGGGTCTTGCGCGGTTTCCGCCTCGGCGAGCAACGCGGCGCGCTCGGTATCGGCGGCGAGCACGGTTTCGAGCGGTGTCGCGCTTCCCGCCGGCGCCTCCTGCGCGACCAGCCCCAGCCGGTGGCCGCGTGGCATCTCCACCGCGCCGCTGTCCGGCTCCAGGTCGCCGGCGATCACGCGCACGAGCGTCGTCTTGCCGGCGCCGTTGCGGCCGATCAGCCCCACGCGGCTGCGCGGCGGCAGCGCGGCGCTCGCGCCATCGATGATGGTGCGGCCACCGAGCCGGACGAGAATGGCGTTGAGATTGAGCATCGCGGGCGCCGCCCTAGCAGCCCGCCACGCTTCGCCCAAGCGCCGTCGGCACCGCCTTGTCGACGATCAGGGATTGAGAGGCGGGCGATGCCCAACACCGCTATGCCGCCGCGCGCGGCTCCGCCGTCGCCAGGCCCAACAGCCTGCGCCCTTCCTCGGTCTTGATCGAGAAATCGGTGCCAAGGAACGGGTCGGCCGCTGGGGTGCACAGCCAGGCGACGGCTTCGGCGGCCCATTCGGCGGGGATATAGGCGCTGTCGGCGAGCTGGCTGACGGGATTGATGCCGGAGGCACGGATCGCGGCCTGCATCTCGCCGGCCACCGGGCCCGGCGATAGCCCAAGCGAGCGGACGCCGTGTTCACCATATTCCTTGTGAAGCTGGCGGGTGAGCATCTGCACGGCGGCCTTGCTCGCGCAATAATGGCTCCAGCCTTCCATCGGCGCGTTGGCGGCGCCCGAGTTCATCGCGACGATGGTGCCGCCGCCATTGCCGAGCATGGTTGGCAATGCGGCGCGAACGCAGTGATAGACGCCTTTCAGGTTGACATCGACGACCGCTCCCCAGGCACCCGGATCGCTGTCGGCGATCCGGGCGATCGGCTCGATCGCACCCGCATTGGCGACCATGATGTCGAGACGGCCCCGGCGCTCGACGCCGGCATTGATCGCCGCGACCACGTCGCCATAGCGGGTGACATCGCAAGCGACCGCATCGGCAAGACCGCCGGCGGCCCTGATCGCCTCGGCCACCGCGCGGGCACCAGCCTCGTTTCGGGCGCTGACCACGACATGGGCACCGGCTTCCGCGAGGCGGCGGGCGATTGCGGCGCCGATGCCGCGATTAGCGCCGGTGACAAGGGCGACCTTTCCGACAAGATTGATATTGTTCATCGCTCGACTCCTTGAATGAGCGGCTTAGACGGCGAGCGCGGCGATGGCGGTGCGTGCGGCGTCGAGCGCGGTCTCGAGCGCCTGCGGATCGCCCGTGGTCGCCTCGACCCCCATGAGGCGAATCTCCGTGAAGCCGAGAAAGCCGAAGAGGGTCGCGAGATAGGGCCGCACCAGATCGAGGGCGGCGAGCGGTCCGCCTTCGCCGTAACCGCCCGCGCCATAAGCGATGGCGATCGTGACCGGCTTGCCGGTGACGAGCCCGGTGAAGCTCGTCCCGTCATAGCTGAAGGTTCGGCCGATCCGCACGACCTGGTCGACCCAGGCCTTGAGCGCGGCGGGGATGCCGAAATTGTACATCGGCGTGGTGACGAGCAGCGCGTCCGCGGCCTGGAGCTCGCCGATCAGCGCATCGGAGAGCGAGGTCGCGTCGCGCAGCGCATCGGTCATCGCCTCGGCGGGCGTGTAGAAGCCGGCGATGGTCTCGCTGGTGATTTGCGGGACCGGCGCGCGCGCGAGATCGCGCCGAACGATGGCGCCCGAGGGATGGCGCGTACGCCACGACGCTTCGAAACAGTCGCCAAGCTGGCGTGAATAGGAATCTTCCACGCGGGCACTCGCATCGATGCGGAGCAGGGTTGTCATGAGGTCGTCCTTGGTAGTGAAGCTCTCGTCTCGGCTATTCTCCTTCTGAAACTTGATAAACATGCACATGGGTATTACACCTTTGCGTATCTTGCAAAGGTGAGGCGTTGGACACCGAAGCGCTGAGAATCTTTGTCGACGTCGCGCACGGCGGCAGCTTTTCGGCGGTGGCGCGCGGCCGGCGGGTCGAGCCATCGTCGATCTCGCGCGTCATCGCCGCGATCGAGGGAGAGCTTGGCGAGCGACTGTTCCAGCGCACCACGCGCAAGCTCACGCTGACCGAGGCGGGCACGCTCTACCTCGCCCGGGTCGCGCCGATCGTCGCGCAGCTGGACGAAGCGGCGGCGGAGGTGCGCGCTATCGGGCGCGGACCCGTCGGGACGCTGCGGCTTTCGGTTTCGGTCGCATACGGGCTGGCGCGGATCGTGCCGGTGCTGGGGCAATTCCAGGCGCGCTTCCCGGCCCTGACGATCGAGCTGCTGATGAGCGACGCGCAAGTCGATCTCGTGCGCGACGGGATCGACCTGGCCATTCGCCTCGCCCCCGGTGTCGATGCCAATGTCGTGGTGACCAAGCTCGCGGATACCCGCTACCACGTCGTCGCCAGCCCGGATTGGCTGGCCGCGCATCCGCTGGAGACCCCCGAGGCGCTTCGCGATCATCCCGTGCTGCGCTTCACGCTGCCGGGGTATCGTGACCGTTGGCTGTTCCGCGATGCTCGCGGCGATGTCGCCACGGTCCCGGTCCATGGCCCGATCTTGATGTCCAACGCGCTCGGCCTGCGCGACGCCGCCATCGCCAGCCTCGGCCCGGCGCTGCTCGCCGATTGGACGATCGCGCGCGATCTTGCCGACGGACGCCTGGTCGATTGTTTCCCCGGGCTCCGCGCCACCGCGACCGATTTCGATACCAGCGCCTGGGCGATCTACCCGAGCCGAAACTTCCTGCCGAGCAAAGTCCGCGTCACCATCGACTTTCTGCGCGAGATGCTCGTGGCGGACACCGCCCCGTCCGGGCGCGCCATCATCAGGTCGAGCGCACCAGACGCATCGTGATCGCGCTGTCCTCCGCCGGCGAACGTGGGCCCAACCTTGCTGATCGGGTGCAGCGTGCCGGCATCGGCGAGGTCCGCCCTAACGACGTTATCTAGCTACGGCCCGGGTCAAGGCGGGCACCGCGTCACCCGAGCAGCGTGCGGCTGTAGAGCCAACCGATGCCGATCACGTCGCGACAGAATTGCTTCATGATTGGACTCCTACTTGAACCGAAGGACAAAAAAGGCACCACGCCACCAACCGCGCGGAACCCCAAGCCCGACGCCACCCCATCGGGACCGATAACATCAATCAGATGGTCGAGCGCGCGCATCACTGAGCCAAGCGATGTCGATGCCGGCGTACCAGCCACAGTCCAGCCAGCACCGTGACGATCATGATCAGATACGCGAGGATGCCGCCCGCGCTCCCCGCTGGGATCGCGGCGAGCAGCAGCGTGTCGTTGCCGCCGGGAATGAGCGTGCCGCCAATCGCCATCATCGCTCCGCCGACCACCGACCGCGCCACGCCGGCGAGCGAGGGTCGGCGAAAGACGAACGCCCGCGCGGCGAGCGCGCCGGTAAGCGCGCCGCCTAGCAAAGCAAGCGCGGTCGCCGCCGCGCGCATGTCCGCGGCCATGTCCAGCCGGCCGCCGCGCCGGACGATCGCGTGAATGGAGTCGCCATAGACCCAATGTGGCTCCAGCGCGAACAGCAGCGCGCCGAACGCGCCCATCGCCAGCATCAGGATACGGCGCCAGGACGCCCCTGGCCGGCCCGCGCGGTCGGATCGGCGATGCCATCGCCAGGCCCAACCCAGCAGATGGAGGAAGACAAGGATGCTCGCCCACGCCGCCAGCGGCGGCATCGCGGCGAGCGGCACGGGCGGATGATCGGCACCCAGCGGATACCGCCGGTCAATGACCGCATAGCCTAGCGCGAGCCCGGGGGGGAGCGCCAGAAAACGGAGCTCCCCGCGCCCGATCCGCGCCAGCGTGCCCAGCAGGCAGGCATCGTTGAGCAAGGCGCCGATCCCGATCAGCATCGCGCCCAGCACCAGCGGCGCCGAAATCGGCACATTCTGGGCCAGGTGGATCGACCCGGCGAGGAGCCAGCGCAGCGCCAGCGTCGCGACCCCGGCAGCACCGACGGCAATGGCGAAGCCGTACAGCGTCGTGCCGCGGCGGTGGACCAGCACTTCCTTGGCGGCGGCGACGGAACAGGTGCTGGTGCCGCCGATCGCCAAGCCGACCAGGAAGGCGCAGAGCAGAACGACGGTCAGCAGCATGACACCGGCCGCGACCGCCCAATACATTCATAATGCCTCTGCCCCCGGCGGCGCTCGACTACGCTCATCTGCTCCCCTCGTGGACCTCGATAGCGCAGATCGTTCGGCGGATCGCCCAATTTTGTTTCGGGCGCGAATGATCTGCGACGGCACGATCACGATCTGCCTGACCGAAACCGAGTGGACGAGGTCGCCCACCTCGACCACCTCGCCGATCATCTCATGCCCGATCGGCTCGCCTTCGCGCATCGGGGCGAGCCCGCGCACGAAGCCGACATCGAGATCGCATCGCCCCAGCACGATCGGCCGCACCACCGCCTCGATGCCGCTCCGCACCACCGCATCGGGCACCTCGCGCCATTCGATCGCGCCAGGGCGCACGAAGGTCAGCTGCCGCATCAAGGCTGCGCCTGTGCCGCGGCCGGGACCGGCGCGTTATCGAGCACGACCGGCACATCGTAGTAAGTGATCGTCGCGGTCGCGTGATAGGTGGCCGCGATCCGCGCTTTCCATGCCTCGCCGAACCAGCTCTGCGCGGCGGCGCGGGTGGTGAAAAGATAGACGCCACCGAAGTCGCTGCTGCCGATCGTGAAATATTTGCGCAGCAGGCCGGGCACCTTGCGATAGTCGGGCACCGCCTTGCGGATGGCGGCTTCGATCCGCGGACGCGACGCGCCGGGGGGCAGCGGGATCGAGACGACCACGGTGACGGGCGGCTCGGCCGGGGTTTGCGCGGCGGCGGCAGCGGGAAGGGCGGCGGCGATCAGCGCGGCGCTCGACAAGCGAAAGATCATGGCGTGCTCCTTGGTTGCACGGCTCATTCTGGCGAACGCGCAGGTCAGCGATGGCCGGGATCAACGCAAACCAGCCTTGCGTTTCTCGCGACGATCAATGGCGATCGGGCGATGGACACCGACGATCTGCTATGCCTGCGCGATGTGATCGCTTCCGGTTCGCTCACCGCGGTCGCGCGCAAGCGCGGCGTGGCGGTATCGACGATCGCCCGCCGGCTCGATGCGATCGAGGCGACGCTGAAGCTCACGCTGGCCGGTTCCGCGCCCGCACCTTCGGTCGTCAATTTCAAAACACCTTGCGCAGATTGAATGTCAGCGTCCGCCCCAGTGGATCGAGATAAGCGGGCTGGTAGCTGAGCGGCGTCGCGCCGGTTTCGTCGCGCGCCTGCGGGCGGGTGTTGAACAAGTTGGTCACGCCCAGCGTCGCGCGCATCCCCTTGAGCCAGCCCGGCGCGCTGCTCTTGCCATAGCGTTCGCCGAGATTGGCGAACAGGTTCAGGTTCACCACCGCATAGTCGTTGAAGCGTAGCACACCGTCTGGTCTGCCGAAGCCGCGAATCTCGGTGCCGCTGCGCCAGGTGGCGGTGAACCGCGCGCCGAACCCCTTCTTGAAGGCGCCCGCCTGGAACTCGATCTCGTGCTGGCGCCGGCCGCCGAGGAAATCGACCGCGCCGCCGGTCAACAGATCAAGCGTGGGCACGCCGTTCCGCAGCCGGATCGAGTCCTCCAGATACCAGTTGTGATAGAGGCTGAGGAACAGCCGGCTGGTGAGATTGGCGGCGCCGCGCCCGAGCGCGCTGCTGCTGTCGGCCTGCGCCAGGACCGCGTTGGGGAAGGCGCGGCGGACATCGGCCTCGCTGTTGAACACCCGCACCCGCGCGTCGCGCAGGATCGCCGGGACTTCCCCAAGCGGACGGGTGAAGTTGATGCCCCAGCGGATCTGGTCGCGATTGGCCTCGGCGAAGTTCACCGGCCGGCCGTCGATTCCCACCAGCCGCGCCTGCGCGTCGCGGGCGAAGCGTTCGGGAAAGGCCGCCTCGATCTGCGCGGTCAGGATCGGAAACGGCGCGATCGGATTCTCGATCCGGGTCGAGACATAATCGAAGCTGAGCGACAAGTCGGTCTTGGCCAGCGGGTGGACGTTCAGCCCGAACCGCACCGTCTCGCGATCATCGGTGCGCAGCAGCGCATTGCCGCCCGAGACGCGCGCGATATCGACAACCTCGCGCCGGAGAAAGTCGAAGGTGCGGGAATTGGGCGTCACCAGCAGCGGGCCGCCCAGCTGCTCCAGCGTCGGTGCGCCTTCCTCCTGCGTCGCGGAGGCGACGATGTTGATCGCCGGGACGGGCGACCAGCTGAGGCCATAGCCATAGGTGCGCAGCGTCCCCGCGTCCGACAGTCGCTCGACCGCGGCATTGGCGTTGAGTGAGAGGTTGCCGAGCGGCGAGGACTCGTTCTCCGCTCGGTTCAAGATCGGCAGGTCGATATCGATCTGCGCGGCGCCGCGGTCGCGCGACAGATCGGCGCGGACATCGGTGGCGCCGAAAGTGGCGCGGCTGGTGAAATCGCGGAAATCGGCGCCGAGCCGCACGCTCGCGGTCAGTGGTCCGCCCGGTAGCGAGAACACCGGGCCGGAAAACAGGAAATCGGCATTGGCGAGCCGGTCGGTCGAGAGTGACAGGTCGCGCCGCCCGCTGCCGTCGATGGCGTCGGTCAGCACCTTGTTGTCGATATGATCATAATTGCTCGTTACCGTCCACTGCCAACGTCCGACGCGGCCGTTGATGGTGGTGCCGAGATGGCCGAAGGTGCGATCGGTGGTGCGGCGTATCGGCCCGGTTAGGCCGAGCCCAAGTAGCCCATCGCTCTGGTTGAGATCGAACCGGCCGTTGAGCGTTGCCGCCACATCTTGCAGCAGCGGACCGCTGATCACCCCGTTCAGGCCGAATTGCTCACTTTCGGGCAGGAGCGTGCGAAAGCGCGCGAGTTCGGGCACGCCCGCGAACTGGCGCACGTCGCGCTCGCTTTCGAGCAGCGCGGCGGCGCGATTATAGGTCGCGCCCAGGCTCATCCGCGTGTCGCCGTTGATCGCCAGCAAATCCCCGTTCGCGACCCCGCTCTCGCGCGCGCCCTCGCCGGGGGTGACGAAGGCAAGTTGCCCGATCTTAGAGCGAAAGCGCTGAAAGGTGACGATGTTCACCACCTTCTGGTCGGCGCGATAGCCATATTTCAACGCCAGCTCTTCGGGGAAAATCTCCATCCGCTCGATCGCTTCGGAAGGGATGCGCGCGATCTCCGAAAAGTCCGAAACGCGCTTGCCGTTGAGCAAGGTCACCGGGCCACCGCCGCCGCGCCCGCGATTGCTGCTGGTTTGCGAACTGATCGCCTCGAGCAGCGCGCCGATATTGTCAGCGCCGAACGCGCGCAGATCGACCTGGCTGAAGCTGCGCTCGGGCGGGATGTTGCCGACCACCGAGCCGCGCGGCCGCGAACTGGAGACGACGACATCGCCGTTGCTCGCGCGGGCAGCGCCGCGCGGCGCGGACCCCTTTTCGCCGGGCGGACCATCCTTGAATTGCGCTTCGAGCTGGCGGAGGATTTCTGGCGGGAGCGGCTTGCCGTCGATGCTGCGGAATTGCGGCTTGTTCGGCCCGCCCGGCTCGCCCGGTGCGGTCCCGCCGGGGTCGGGATTTGCCGTATCCGCGGGCGGCGTGGGGGCCTGCCCGTCCTTGGCGGCGGGAAGCGTCAGCACGGTCCCCGAGGCGGGTACGCCGTTCTTGAACTGCTCCTCCAGCAGCTTCTGGATTTCGGGGGGTAGCGGCTTGCCGTCGGCACCGCGGAACTGCAGCTTCTTCGGCGGCGTCTCGCCCGGCGGCGGCGCCTCGCCCGTTCCGGGGGAGGGAGTCCCCGGCGCCGGGGTCGGCACTTGCTGCGCCATCAGCGCGCACGGCGACATCCACGCCACTAACCCTGCCAGCAAAGCGAATTTGGTCTTCACGCCTGTCCTCCAGATTTGATCGTCTGGCCGGCGTCAAAACAGGTTCGGGTAGCGCGGTGATGGCGCGGGGGTAACAGGTGCTGATACGCAAATGCTACACAGCCGCGTTACGAAGCATCGTCATGGAGCCCGAAGCCACCGCCGCCAGCACCGTTCTTGTCGTCGATGACGACGCCAGCATCCGCGATGCCATCGCCGAATTCCTCGGCGCGCACGGCTATGCGGTGCGCACCGCCCCCAATGCCGCGAGTTGCGAGCGCCAGCTTCAGGCGGCGCCAAGCGACCTGATCGTGCTCGACGTGATGATGCCGGGCGAGGATGGGCTCTCGCTCTGCCGCCGATTGGCGCCCGCAGGAACGCCGATCCTGATGCTGAGCGCGCTCGACGATGTGACCGACCGGATCGTCGGGCTGGAGGTCGGTGCCTGGGATTATCTCACCAAGCCGTTCGAGCCGCGCGAACTGCTTGCGCGCGTGCGCGCGCTGTTGCGGCGCCCGGCGGCGGATCGCGTCGAGCCCACGCGCGGCGGGGTGACGTTCGCTGGCTGGTGGCTCGATGTCGAACAGCGCCGCCTGCGCGATCCGTCCGGCCGCGTGCTCGCGCTGACCGAGGGCGAGCATGCGCTGCTCGCCGCCTTCGTCGCGCGGCCGGGGCGCGTGCTGACCCGTGACGTGCTGCTCGATCTGGCGCGGGGGATCGACGCGGCAAGCTATGACCGCGCGATCGACATCGCCGTCAGCCGCCTGCGCCGCAAACTCGCCGAGGCGGACGCCGCGCCGCTGATCGAAACCGTGCGCGGCGTTGGCTATCGCTTCGTGCCGACGGTGCGCCCGGCATGAAGCGCGCACCGAGCGCGCTCGTCTCGATCGGCAGCTTCGGCGTGGCGGTGGCGACGCTGAGCGTGGCGACGACCGCCGCCATCGTCATCCTCGCGCCGCCGCCACCGACGCAACGGACCAGCGCGATGGACGCGATCGCCGCGCTCCAGCACCCGATGCCGGGGTTTGAGCGCCGCCTGCTCCCCGCCCGGCCCAAGGGCGCGCCGGTGCGAATGCTGCAGGGCCTGATCGCCGCCGAGCTGAACCGCGCGCCGGGGGACGTGCATGTCGCCTGGCTCGACGGTGCCACGGGGACCGGGCCGTTCGGCGGCGGGGTGCGGACCACCGTGGTGACGACGCAAGGCGTCAAGCTGCCGCCGTCACTCGTCCTCCTCCAGCGCAAGAACAACAGCTTTGAACTGGTGTCGCCCACCACCGTTTCGGGCGCCATTCGCAACCCGCTGCTCGGGCTGCCGCTGCCTGCCTTCACCGCCAGCGTGCGCCAGGCCGATAATCGCTGGTTGAGCGTCGCGCCGGCGCAGCCCTTGCTCGCGGGCTGGCAGCGCAACATCCTGATCGCACTCGCGGTCAGTCTCGCGCTGCTCGCGCCGATGGCGTGGATTTTCGCGCGCCGCCTCACCCGCCCGTTCCGCGCGCTCGCCGGCGCGCTCGATCATCATCACGCGGTGGTGCCGCAGGACGGCCCGCGCGAGCTGCGCGAAGCGGCGGCGAGGATCGCGACGATGCGCAACCGGCTCGCGATCGAAGCGGCGGAGCGCGCGCGCATCCTCACCGCTATCGCGCATGATCTGCGCACCCCGCTAACCGGCCTGCGGCTGCGGCTGGAGACCGCGCCCGAGCCGCAGCGCGGCCGCATGGTCGCCGATGTCGAGCGGATGCAGGCGATGATCGACGAAGTGCTGGCCTATGCGCGCGGGGCGGCGGCGCCCGTCGAGTTGCTCGACGTCCGCCCGCTGCTCGCCGCGATCGTCGATGAAATGGCCGAGGGCGGCGCGCCGATCCGGCTGGTGCCGGGCGAGGAGGCGCGCATCGCCGTGCCCACGCTCGCCTTCCGCCGCGCGATCGAGAATCTGCTCGGCAACGCGCTTGCTTATGCCGGAGGCGGTGCGGTGGCGGTGCGCCGGGCGGAGGGGCATGTGCTCGTCTCGGTCGCCGACCAGGGTCCGGGCATTCCTCCCGCCGAGCGCGAGCGGCTGCTCCGCCCGTTCGAGCGCGGCGACAACTCGCGCAATCGCGACACCGGCGGGGCGGGGCTGGGGCTCAGCATCGTCAGCGATTTCGCCGCGCAGCATGGTGGCGATTTTACGCTGAGCGATGCGCCGGGCGGCGGCACCATCGCCACGCTGCGGCTGCCCGAAGTCGCCACCGCCGGCGATAACACGGCGCGATACCGCGTCGGCTGAGCATATATTCGGCCGGCGCGGCTGGTGAGCCGATGATCCTGGCCGGTATACCCTACCAAAAGCCCAGTCGCCCAACCGCGCCTGGCTTTGCTTCGCTCTCCTGTTCCAGTCTCGCCAAGATATCGCGCGGGCCGGCGGAGGGCAGGTGCCGCGATTGGCGGGCCACCACCGCGAAATCCCCTGGCGTTAGATTGGCCAGCCTTGCCAGGCCAGCGGGCGCCGCCATGCCGAAGAAGCGGGCGAAGGCGCGTGCCGCCCGCTCCGGCTCCAGCGGGCGCAGATCGAGTTTGAAGACGAAACGGCGTAACGTCGCCGGGTCGAGCGCGCCGGGATGGTTGGTCGCGGCGACGACCGGATAGGGGTGGCGGTCAAGCCAGGTGAGGAGTTCGTTGACCTGTCCCACTTCCCAGCTGTTCTGCGCGCGGGTGCGGTCGAAAAGCAGCGAGTCCGCCTCGTCGAACAGCAGCACGCCCTCGCGGCGGCGCGCCTCGGCAAAGGCCTCGGCGATCTGCGCTTCGGTTTCGCCGACCCATTTCGACAGCAGGTCCGACGCGCGCTTCACGATCAGCGGCCGATCGAGCGCGCGGGCGAGGTGATGCGCGAGCGCGGTCTTGCCGGTGCCCGGCGGGCCGCTCAGCAACAGCGAGACATCGGTTGCCCCGCTGGTACGGATCGCGTCGAACAAAGGCGCGATCGCCCGATCGCTTTCGAACAGATCGAGGTCGAGCAGATCGGGTCCGTCGAGGGCCACCTCGCCGCCGTGTAAGGCCCGGACCAGCGTTCCAGCGACCGCCGCCCCGCCGTCTGGTTCGTCCGCCAGCTTCGCCGCGCGCACGGCAACCCGCAGCACCGTCGCGGATTCGGGCGCGCTTTCGATCAAGCGATCGAACTGCGCGCCGCGCTCGACACCCTCTTCGCGGGAGATGCGATCGAACATGCGCAGCGCCACCCGCCGTGGCGGCAGATCGAGCTTTAGGATGTAACTCATCCGCCGCAGGATCGCGTTGTCGATGTTGCCGATCGCGTTGGTCGTCCAGATCACGGGCGCCGTATTGGTCTCCAGCGTCCGGTTGACGAACACCTTGCTACCCTTGCGCCGCGAGAACCAGTCTCCCGACGACCGCTCGCTGTCGCCGATCAGGTCTTCCATCTCGTCGAACAGCAGCACCGTGCCACCCCGGTCACCGATCAGCCGCTGAGCTAGCCGCAGCGCGCTTACCCGTTCGTAGCGTTCGGGCTCTTCGCCATCGTCATCCGCCTCGCCAACGCCGCGCAGGACCGCGCCAGCGGCGGCGGCGAGCGTGCGGGCGAGCTCGGTCTTGCCGGTGCCGGGCGGCCCGTGGACCAGGATGTTGATGCCGGGCGCACGCTCGCGGAGCGTGCCGGCGAGGAGCCGGACCAGAAATCCGGCCTCGGGAACATGGACGAAATCATCGAGGCTCAGCGTGGCGCGCTGGCGGACACCGACCAGCGCGTCGATCATCGCGGCGGCCGAGGCGGGCGCTTGATCGAGCAGCTTTTCGAGCCGCCAGCCGATGTCGACCTCGACGAATCCTTGGCGATTGGTGACGATGCCGATCAGTCCCAGCCGCAACACCATGCTCTGGCGGACGACGCGCTCGGCATCGTGCGGCTCGGCCCCGGCGAGCGTGCCGAGCAGCGCTGGAAAATTGGCTCCGTGCCGCGCGGCGATGTCGACCAGCGCGGCGACGCGGTGAAGGCGGTCACACGCGATCATGAGCTCGAGCATCGCCGCATCGACTGGCCCTAGGCCGAGCAGCCGGGCAAGCTCTTCGGCAAGGTGTAGCACATGCGGGCGCACCTCGCCGAGCGGCCGCGCCTGGGCGACGCCGGCGAGCAGGCTTTCCCAGCAAAGCCCCTTCAAGTGGCGCACCGGCGCGTCGGCGAGTAGCCAGTCGGCATGGGGTCGCGCCCACTCGGTGATGGCCTGGGCAATCGGCGCGGACGCCGGCGTGCCGTGGCCGATCCGGCGCAACAAGCGCCGGACGATCTGATGTTCGTTCATATGGTCCCACTGGTCGCGGGCGAGGCGCGTCAGCGCGCCGTCCCGGCTGTTTCGAGTGTTGTCGATCATCGAAGCGCGGCCGCGGGTTGTCCCGCCCTGCCGCAGCGCCGTGGGACGCTTACGAGAAGGGCTGGAAACCGGCGGGCACGATGCCCCGAATAGCGGTCAGGTCCAGCAATTCATGTCTCCAAAACGACGCTTGAACGGGCGCGTCGCGGCGGGCCCCTTAACGCAAAATCACCGCCGCAGCAACCCGCGCCGAATAATGCGCCCGCCCGCGCGGGCGACCATCAATGGGCTCTGGCGGCGGCATCTTCGTCCTCGCCTGCCCCCGGCTTGGCATTACTCGTGCTGATCGTCGATCGGTTGACCCGGTGCTGATCGATCGAGGACGGCGATCCGCGCTGTCAACCGCCCTACCTCCCGCTCGAGCGACCGAAGGCGGCGCTCGTGGACTTCGTGCGGGGTGGTGTCGGCCGCTTCGGCGAAGGCCGTCAGCCAGGCCATGGCGCGCGCCCAGATACCCAAGGGTTGGGCTGGTACGCGATTATCGGTCGTCATCGCCGGGTGCTCTTCCGCAGGCGGTCAACACTTCCGAGGCAAGCTCGGCATCGCTGGCGCGGGCGATCACCATCGCGCCCACCAGCATGCTGAATTCCCTGATCGCCGCGGTACGACGGCTGGCCGCCGATCCCTTGCGGGTACTGGCGAGCGCGCCGATCATGCGGCGGACACCGGCGCCAAAAGCCCGTTTGATCGCGGTCGATGCGCGGCTGATTTCCGGCCCCAGCGCCGCGACCGGGCAGCCAAAGCCGCGTCGCTCCACATGCTCGCGGGCGAGATAGAGCGAGGCATAGGGCGGGGGCGGGCCGCCTTCGCGCGCCCGCACCGCGGCCAGCAGTTCGGGAAAGGCCTGCAGCATCGCCGCGCCCGGGTGGTCGCCGCCGGCAAGCTCGACGAACTGGTTGAACGCGCTTTCCAGCGCGGCTTCGATCAGCGCGTCCTTGCTATCGAAATGCTTGTAGAAACCGCCATGCGTCATCCCGGCGTCGTTCATCACGTCGGCGACGCTGGCACCGTCCAGTCCATGCTCGCGGAACAGCCGCGCCGCGCTGGTGACGATGCGCGCGCGGCTGCGCTGCTTCTCCTCCGCCGACATTCGCATCGACCCGTTGCTCCCGCAAAATGGCACTTGACGAAATGGATTATCACTATAATCCTTATAGAAGTCAATCATCATCCATAACGGGTGATCTTGCTGAAGGACAGGCAGCGATGAAGCCCACGATCCTGGTAACCGGCGCAACGGGCAAGACGGGTGCCGCCGTTGCCGCTCAACTGCTCGCCAAGGGCTATCCGGTGCAGGCGATGGTCCGTGCGCAGGACGCGCGAAGCGCCGCGCTGGCGCGCCTGGGGGCCAAGGTCGTGGTTGCGGACATGTATGATCCCGACCAGCTGCTCGATGCGCTGCGCGGGGTCCGGCGCGCTTATTACGTCCCGCTGATGCAGCCCTACATGATCCAGGCCGCGGCCGCCTTCGCCGTCGCCGCGCGCGAGGCGAGGATCGAGGCGATCGTCCAGATGAGCCAGTGGACATCGCACCGCGCGCATCCCACCGCGATGACCCAGCAGACCTGGCTGGTCGATCGCCTGTTCGCCGATCTGCCGGGGATCGCGCATGTCATCTTCAATCCCGGCATGTTCGCCGACAATTTCCTGCGGACCATCGATTTCGCCGCCTTGCTCGGCATCTATCCAATCATCTCTGGCAGCGGCAAGGCGGCGCCCGTTTCCAATGAGGACATGGCGCGCACGGCGGCGGCGATCCTGATGGAGCCCGAACGCCATGCCGGCACGTCCCTGCGCCCCACCGGCCCGGAACTGCTCGACGCGCGCCAGATGGCGGCGATCGTCGCCAAGGCGGTCGGCCATCCGGTGATGCCGATCACTCTGCCGATCTGGATGCTCGGCAAGGTCGCGCAGCAGCAGGGGGTGAACCCCTATGAGATCACCATCCTGCGCTATTACATGGAAGACATGAAGCGCGGCACCTTTGCCTTTGAAGGCGGGGTGACCGATGTCGTCGAACGCTTGACCGGCACGCCCGCCGAAAGCTTTGAGACCACGGCCCGGCGCTACGCCGCCATGCCCTTCGCGCGCCAGACTTTCGCCAATCGGCTGAAAGCGTTCATCAAGTTCAACCTCACGCCCTTCTATCCGGGATATAACTTTGACAAGTGGGACAAGCGCATGGGCCTGCCCATGCCGCGGCATCCGAGCTTGTCGATCGAAGACGAGCGCTGGCGGCGGGAGCATGAGGCGATGATGGCGCGCCAGCCACACCCCCTGGGTGCCGCCGAGCGGCTTCGGGCGGTGTGATCCGGCGCCACAGCCGCTCCGGGTCGACCGCCTCGCCCCGGCGGTCGACCAGCCACGACGATTTCGATGCCAACCTCCGAAAGGCAGGACGATGAAGCTCTACAGCCTTCCGCTATCCCCCTTCGCCGCGCGCGTCCGCCTGGCCATTTATCGCAAGGGGCTGGAGGATAAGATCGAGATCCTCCGGCCGCCCGAAGGCGGCACGCGCGGCGAGGCCTATCTGGCGCTCAACCCGATCGGCCAGGTGCCCGCGCTGGCGCTCGATTCCGGGCTGACGCTGGCTGAATCGTCGGTCATCCTCGAATATCTCGAGGACGCTTTTCCCGAGCCTTCGCTGCGCCCGGCCGACGCGGAGGGCCTCGCGCGGATGCGGTTGCTGCTCAAGCTCCCCGATGGCTATTTCATGGGCGCGCCGCGTATCCTGCTGGGGATGCGCCAGCCGGAGGATCGCCAGCCTCAGCTCGTCGCGCCGGCGATGGAGAACCTGCATAAGGCGCTGTCCTATACCGAGCATTATATCGGCAAGGGCGCATGGGCGGTGGGAGACCTGCCCACCCTCGCCGACTGCGCGCTGGTGCCGGTGCTGAACGCGGTCAACCTGATCGCGATGGTCCATGACGAGCCCGACCTGCTCGCTCCCCATCCCAAGCTGCACGCCTATTGGACCCAGGCACGGCAGGAGCCGATCAACGCGCGCGTCATCGCCGAGCAACTCGCCGCGGTGCCGCCGATTCCGACGGGAGTGGCGGCATGACCGACACCATCGCTGTTCGCGATCATTATCAGGCCGCGATCGAAGACCGTGCGGCGCTGCTCGGGCGGATCGCCGCCGCCGTCGACGCGCTGGAGCCGCCGATCAACGCGCGCAAGCTCGCGCCGCTCGACCAGTTCCACATGGGCGGGCTGGCCGCGACGGCGGCGGTCGCCGAGCGGGCTCGACCGGCGCGCGGGGAGGCGGTGCTCGACGCCGGTTCAGGGCTGGGTGGCCCCGCGCGCTACCTTGCCGAAACCTTTGGCTGCCAGGTCGAGGGTGTCGACCTGTCTCCCGACTATGTCGCGATCGCGCGGCTGCTTACCGACCGCGCCGGGTTGGGCGACCGCGTCAGCTTCTGCGAGGGCGACCTGCTGCACCTGCCGTTCGACGATGCGCGCTTCGACTTGGTCTGGACGCAGCATGTCGCGATGAACATCGCGGATCGTGCCGCCCTCTACCGCGAATTGCGCCGCGTGCTGAAGCCGGATGGGCGCCTGGTTTTTTACGACCCGGTCGCGGCGGACGACCATCCCGATCTCACATATCCGGTCCCCTGGGCACAGACCGCGCGAACCAGCACCCTGCTGACGATCGCCGAAACCAGCGCGGCGCTGGCCGATGCCGGCTTCGACGCCATCGCGATCGACGACGTGACCGAGGCCGCGCTGGGCTGGGCTGCGCAACAGGGGCCGCCGACCCCGGGCGCCATGAACACCGGCATGATCGTCGGCGCGCGCATGGCGGGGATGGCGGCCAATTTCATGCTCAATCTGCGCGAGGGCCGGGTAAGGCTCGGCCTGGGCGTCGCGGCCGCGCGCCAGGGAGCGGCCGCATGACTATCGGCTTTCCAGTGGTCTCCGCCGCGACGGGGGGCGTTTTGCTGATCCTGCAGATGCTGCTGGGGTTCATCACCAGCGGCGCGCGCGGCCGGGCAGGGGTTTGGATCGGCGATGGCGGCGATGCGGCGCTCCAGCGTACCGCCCGGCGTCATGGCAATCTGGCCGAAAATGCCGGGCTGTTCCTGGCGGGATTTACCCTGCTGGAACTGTCTGGGCGCTGGCCCATGCTGCTGCTGATCCTGTGCCCGACCTTCGTCGTGCTCCGCCTGTTCCATGCCGTCGGCCTGTCGCGCGCGGATACCAGCAACGCGGCCCGCCTGATCGGGGGCGCCGGGACTTATCTGGCCGGCTTGGTGCTTGGCGGCGCGCTCGTCTGGATCGGGGTGGCGCGGGCGACCGAGATCGCGGGCTTCGCCGCGGCGCGCGGGGCGCTGTTCGGTTGAAGCGCCGCACGCCCGGTCAAGCGCCCGGGCTTGAAACGGATGATCGCGGTGCCGGCCGTCGCGCTTGCCCCCCTCAGGTTTCACGTCTTGAAGCTGGCGGGTATCGGGCAGTCAGTGCAGACGCGGTCGTCGCACATCCGGCATAGCTGGCATCGCTCGAGATCGCTGGAGGGGAGCGACGCCAACAGCCGCGACAGGAGCGCGGCCAGAGCCTCCTCCTCCGCCGCGCTGAGCGGGGACAAGAGCGGCTTGATCGCCGCCAGCCGCTCGGCCAGCAGCGTTTCGCGGACCGCATGACCTTGCTCGGTCAGGAATAGCGCCACGGCGCGCCGGTCCCGCGCCGGGCGCCTTTCGACCAGCCCGTCGGCCACCAGCCTGTCGAGCAGGCGTACGGCACCTGGGTGCGACAGACCGAGGATGCGGCGTAGCTGATCGTTGGAGGGCCCCAGGCCGTACCCGATCACGATCAGTGCCGCGGGCGTTTCGCCGGCGCGTTTCATCACCTCCGAGGCAGCAGCCGCGATCCGATCGGCCACGGCCAACCCGACTGCCCCCAGCAAATTCGCGGTTCGATCGCTCATTCCACTCCATTACGTGATCAGCGCACGTTTTTCAATTGACGATACGTGCGCTACGCACGTATCGTCAGCAAGATCCATTTCATGGAGGATGTCGCAATGTCTGACCTATCGGCCGAGCACGCCAATTTTTACGAGCGCTTCAAGTCATTCTGGGCAGCGCCATCGGGCGAACGCGTGCTGGAGATCATCGCACCCGACGCGGCCATCCACTTCACCGGCGCGGGGCACATGTCGGGGCGGGGCTATGCGGCTTGGATGGGGCAGGCTCTGGCCAGCTTTGAAGGATTGGCGGTTACCCCCATGGACTGCGCCGGCAACCGTGACGTCCTCTACATCGCCTGGGAAGCGTCCGCCGACATTCATGGAGAGCGGCGCACCTATCGCGGTGTCGACCGCTTCCGCCTGAGGGACGGCATGGCGATTGAAGAGCACGTGATCTTCGACTCGGCGGTTCTAACGCCCGCAGGACGCGTGGGCATCGATAAAGGATCAGCAGAATAGGGTGGGCGCGGAGACATCGGGCGCGCCGCGAGACGCTCCTCTCGTTTTCGCCGTCACCCAGCTTCGACCGCCACCGGGCATCTGACAATTGTCACTTCCGTGGCCGTCCGGTGTTGGTAAGCCTGCCAGGCATCCAGGAAGTGGGTAGGGAGCAATGCGAGGTTTTCAGCATATCCGGGGGCCGCGAGCGCCATCACGGTTATGATCGTCGCCGCGGGAACGACGACCCGCGCCAATGTCAGCGGCGATGTCCCGGCTGCGGTCGCCGAGGAACCGGCCTGCCATATTCGTGAGCAAAAGCTCGTCCGCCCCGCGCTGATCGGTCATTCGATGGGTGGGACAATCGGGACGATGCTCGCCACCCCCCACCCCTCAAGGCGGCAGGCGATCAATCGCGCCATTAGGGATTTCAAAGCTGTCTAGTGGCGATGGAGCGTGGTGATTCTAGGGAGGGTTAGTCAGATGACCCTAAGCCCTTGGCAATCTGGAGCGGGCGAAGGGATTCGAACCCTCGACCCCAACCTTGGCAAGAAGACCGACGGGCTTTTCTCCAGTACGCTCCACATCGCTATACCACGATAGAAGCTCGATATATCTAGCATTCCAGTTTTCCTTAATGCGATCAGGATGCCTGAAATGGACTTGCATCTGCTGACAATTTGGTGACAAAAGGTTCGGCAGAGAATTTTGTCACCAAATGAGGAGTGGGGATGACTCCGGTCAAGCTAAACAAGCGCTGCGTCGATAGCCTGCTTCCGCCCTCCAAGGGGCAAGCGGTTCTCTGGGATACCGAGGTACGCGGCTATGGCGTACGTGTCCTTCCGTCGGGCACAAAGACCTTCATCCTCCAGTATCGCAACCCAGAGGGAATTCAGCGCCGCATCAATATTGGCCGATACGGCGTCCTTACCGTCGATCAGGCGCGCGATCAGGCCAAGCTGTTCCTGGCCTCCGTGATCAAGGGAGAAGATCCGGCTGATGAAACACGTCGTGCGCGCAAAGGCATGACGGTCGCGGAGATGTGCGAATGGTATCTGGCCGAAGCGCGGGCCGGGAACATCTTGGGACGACTGAACCGACCGATAAAGGCATCGTCCCTTGATATGGACGAGAGCCGTATCAAGACGCACATAATCCCACTCCTCGGAAAGCGCGTGGTGGCGCAGCTGAGCGTCGCCGATGCCGAGCAAATGCAGTCCGATGTTAAGAACGGGAAAACCGCTAAAGCTCGGACCGGTGGTCGTGGCGGACAGGCGACCGGGGGAGCTGGTGTAGCCTCGCGATGCCTGGGCACGCTTCAAGCGATCATAGGGCATGCCAAGCACAAGGGGTTGCTGGCGGCCCATCCAACCCAAGGTGCGAAAAAGCTGGCCAGCGCAAAGCGGACCCGACGGCTGAGCGTCGCCGAGATTGAGACGCTGGGTAAGGCAATCGCGTTTGCCGAGCGAAACCACGAAAATCCTGTGGCGCTGGCCGTTCTGAAGACGCTTCTGCTAACCGGTTATCGCCGGGAAGAAGCCCAAGCCATGCAGAGGTCCTGGGTTAACGCTGCGGGAGGCTTCATCAGTTTCCCGGACACCAAAGGCGGTGCGCAAGTCCGTGCCATTGGCCCTGCGGCCCTGAAGATCGTCCTGAGCCAGCCAGAAATGCTCGGCAATCCTTATGTCTTCGCATCAGAAACCGGGGCCGGGCCATATACTGCTGTGAGTTCCTGTCTTGACCGTGTTTGCAAGCTCGCCGGGATTTCGGGCGTCACGCCCCATACCCTTCGGCATACGTTCGGAAGCATCGCAGGCGAGCTGGGTTTTTCGGAACTGACAATCCGCGCTATGCTCGGTCACGCTTCGCAAAACGTGACGCAAGACTATATCCATATCGACGAAGCGCTGAAGCTGGCTGTTCAAAGGACATCGGATGAAATTGCGCGTCTACTCGACTTGGGGACAAAACGTCTTGCAATGATGTCCTATCCATAACCAGCGCCTTGTCCCGATCCTTGTTGGGACTGCCACCGGCTAGCTGCATCGAGACTCCCGGCGCCCAGTCCATACAAAGACCGGCGCCGTGTCGATGTCGCCGGTTACTATAAAATCTGCTTCGGGTGTGGCACTCAACACTCATGGTTGACATATCGGGGGCATTGCGTGTCGGGGACAGACTGGAAAAGCTTCGCTGATCAGCTGCAGATTCTGAAGGATCGCGGCTTGACGGTGGGGGATGATACCCGAGCGATCAGTTACCTCGAGAAGATCGGCTATTATTGCCTTAGTGGCTATTGGTATCCGTTTCGCTCGCCAAAAGCACAGCCCGTCGGCCTGGTGTTCCGGGAAGACCATTTCCTTCCTGGCTCAACATTCGAGGACGCTGTTGCGCTCTACGCCTTCGATCGCAAGCTGCGGCTCCTGGCGCTCGATGCGCTGGAACGGATCGAACGAGCCATCCGGGTCGACGTAGCCCACCTGCTGGGCAGGCTCGACTGCTTCGCGCAGTACGACCCCGCCCTACTGCACGGCAATTTTGCTCGCAGGGCAATTCCGAAGGGCTACAACGCGGGAAAGACTGAACACCAGCTCTGGCTCGATCACCAGGACAAGCTGATTCACCGTAGCCGGAAGCAGCATTTCGTTGCCCACAACATGAACAAGCACGGGCGCTTGCCGATCTGGGTGGCGATCGAGATCTGGGATTTCGGTGCCCTTTCGCGGCTCTTTGCCGGCATGAACGTAAAGGACCAGGATGTCATTGCGGCCAGCTACGGTCTGGGAACGGGACGCGAACTGGAGAAATGGCTGCGAAGTCTGAGCTATCTTCGCAACGTCGCAGCGCACCATAGTCGCATGTGGAATGTGAACGTGTTGGAGCTGTCGCCGGTGCCACAGTTCGACCAGAACTGGCAGTCGCTCGCCAATGCGCGCCCCTTCATGTACTTTTGCATCATGCGGTTTCTGCTGGCGCGGATCAGTCCGAATTCCAGCTGGGGTGAGCGGTTCAAGGCTTTGATGGCGGAGTTCCCCGAACCTGCAAACAAGGCCGTGACGGCCGCCGATTTCGGGTTGGTTGCAGGCTGGGAGGGATGGCCGCTTTGGGCCTAGACCATCCCCACAAAAGAAAACCGGCACGTACACATCGCTGTGCAGAGGTGCCGGTCATATTGTGACCATATATATCCATACGAACGCGTTTGTCAATGAGAGACATTCACGGCACTGCCCCAGGCACTAGCTGAATCGGAGCGATTCTCGCCGTGGCGCGCTCAGATCAAGGCCTGCGGCACGGCGCCAGCCTGAGGCCAAGCTTCACCCAATGCGCTCTTGCGACGACTATATATCAGACCCTACAAATCGAGCTCAACCCCTGTGTGCTGCTCGATCTTCTTCTTCACCAAGCCCTTGGCGAGCGCCTTCAGGAGATCGAGACTGAAGCCGCCAGCCTTCTTTGCGCCGGCCTTTGTCTCACGCCAGATGGAGGGATCACGGATGGTGTCGAGGAAGTCATGCCCGGCCCATGTAATCTGGCCAATCTGCCAAGCCGCGCCTGATAGCTTCGCTTTTATGGTAATGAGACCAGCATTGTCGAGCAGGTCCAGGTGATACTCCAATAGTTCTGCCTGCTCGCGCGGCAGCTTGCCTTCGCTGCTCTCGCCCAAAACCTCAGCGATCTCCGGGGTCAAAAGATCAAACGAGCGTTGTCCGTCTTCGATCTGCAAGAGCAGATCCCGGATGAGGTCCATGTTGCGCTTCATGGCCCGGACCATACTGCAAACACAGCGGAAGGACAGCGAACTGTTCGACCGGCAATGACTGATCGCCATAATCGCCCGCACTGTGCGCGGTCAGCTGTGAGCGAGCTGATAGCGGCCATTCTTGCGGGCACCGACAAAGCGCAAAAGACCGCAGCCGCACAGACCCGCAAGATCGCGTCGCGCGGACTTGATGCTCACCTGCCAGTGTGCCGCGATCTCGCGGGCTTTGACCGGATGACCCTTGCCGACTCGGTCGAGCACCCAGCGTTGGCGCTCATTGAGGCCCAAACTTATTGGGTCATTTCCAGGGACATTTCCAAGGTCATTTATAGGGTCAGAATTCGGTCGATGCTTGCCCAACGGCCGCTCATTGCCGTGTTCATGTGCCCACGATGTTCCCCCGCGCAACCATTCGGATGACTCGGCGAGTCTGGATTGCTGGCTTTCGATGATGCCGAGAACGAACGCTCGAATAACGGGAGACGTCGCAACCAAGCGCAGAAAGAATAGCGTGTCGGGGCCATGTTGCCCGGCCATCCAATGTTTTGCGGACCGCTCACTGGCATGGGTCAGGCGCATCAATTGCTTCACGGCACGATGCGTGTCCCCATGTTCCTTGCGCAGCAAATTGGCGATGGTCTCGGCAAAGGCTTGGCGACTGGCGAGCGCACCCTCCCAAGCTGGCAACTTCCTGCCCTTTTTCGGCAACATCTTCCGGTCCTTTCCCACATATACTGTTGAGAGTGCGGGAATGCCGGAGCGGTCCGTAGTTCGCGCTGCAGCGGTTGGCCGCCCTGGCCACTGCAGTTCGGGTTTCGAAAGGGGCGAGCATTGCCGGGATGGGATAAAGACGAGGCACCGGGCGATGCAGAACAGAGGCCAACCGTGCGCGCGGCGGAATATGTTCGGATGTCCACGGACCACCAGAAATACTCGACCGAGAATCAGGCCGATGCGATCCGACACTACGCCGCGTCTCGCGGCATAGAGATTGTCAGGACCTATGCTGACGACGGCAAAAGCGGTCTATCGATCGACGGTCGCGCTTCTCTGCAGCGCCTGATTGCCGACGTCGAATCCGGCGTCGCCGATTTCCAGATGATCCTCGTTTATGATGTCAGCCGCTGGGGCCGTTTCCAGGACGCCGATGAGAGCGCCTACTACGAGTACATCTGCCGCCGCTCCGGAATTCAGATCGCCTATTGCGCCGAACAGTTCGAGAATGACGGGTCGCCCATGAGCACCATGTTCAAGGGCTTCAAGCGCGCCATGGCTGGCGAATACAGCCGGGAGCTTTCGGTAAAGGTCTTCGCCGGCCAGGGGCGGCTCATCGAAAAGGGTTATCGACAAGGCGGTCCCGCTGGCTTCGGCCTGCGTCGGACACTGATCGATGAGCACGGCAACGTCAAAGCGGTCCTCTGCCGCGGCGAACAAAAGAGCCTCCAGACCGATCGGGTCATCCTGACACCGGGCCCGCCCGAAGAGATTGACGTGGTTCGCGAGGTCTATCGGAGCTTCGTTCATGAAGGACGCTCCGAACGCGAGATCGCCGAGGACCTTAATGCTCGAGGTGTTCTATCCGACCTCGAACGCCCCTGGACACGCGGCACCGTCCATCAGCTGCTGATCAACGAGAAATACGTCGGCGACAATGTCTGGAATCGGCGGTCGTTCAAACTGAAGAAGAAGCGGGTCCGCAACGCTCCCGACATGTGGATCCGGTCGGAGGGAGCATTCGAGGGAATCGTTGAACGCGACCTGTTCGAGGCAGCTCATTCGATCATCACGGCACGCTCGTTCCGCCTGACGGACGAAGAAATGCTCCAAGCGCTGCGAGGCCTCTACGCCAGCAAGGGTCTGCTGTCGGGCATTATTATCGACGAATGCGAGGGATTGCCGTCAAGCAGCGCCTATAGCTCCCGGTTTGGCAGCCTGCTGCGCGCATACAGTCTGGTCGGCTTCTCGCCTGAACGGGACTATCGCTATATCGCGATCAACAAGGCCCTGCGCCGCCTCCATCCGGATATCGTTCGTGAAATCTTGGCTGGCCTCCACGCGCAGGGGAGCGATGCGTTTCAGGATCTTGCCAGTGACAGCATCCGGGTGAACGGCGAGTTCAGCCTTGCAATCGTTCTGGTGCGCTGCACGCCAACGCCGACCGGCTTGCTGCGCTGGAAGATACGTTTCGACACGAGCCAGCTTGCCGACATCACCGTGGTCGTGCGGATGGACATGCACAACCGTGCGCCATTCGATTACTACCTGTTCCCGAGGATCGACGTCACTAGCGAACGGCTGCGTCTCGCCGAGGACAACGATCTGCACCTCGATGCCTATCGCTTCGATACGCTCGATTTCTTTTACGACATTTCGGCGCCCGTCGCCATTCCGGAGGCTGCGTAATGCCTGTCGTGCGCCCACAGCAAATCGAGATGATCCCGGTTGCCAAGATCACGGTTCTCAACCCGCGCTCGCGAAACAAGCGTCAGCACCGCGAGATCGTGAACAACATTGAGTCGATCGGATTGAAGCGACCGATCACGGTCAGTCGACATCATGGTCCGGGTGGCCCTCGCTATGATCTCGTCTGCGGGGAAGGCCGGCTCGAAGCATTCCTGATGCTAGGGCAGACCGAAATCCCCGCGGTCGTCATCGAGGCGAGCGAGAGCGATTGCCTAGTGATGAGTCTGGTCGAGAACATCGCTCGCCGCACCCCGCGCCCGATCGATGTGATGCGCGAGATCGGTGCGCTGCGTGAGCGCGGCTACAATGAGACGGAAATCGGCCAGAAAATCGGGGTCAGCAGTTCGTGGGTCAGCATGATCGTCTCACTACTGGAGCGCGGCGAGGAGCGGCTCGTTGCCGCAGTGGAAACGGGCCTCATCCCGATCAGCCTCGCCATGGAAATCTCGCGGGCCGAGTCCGAGGAAGCGCAGAACCTGCTGCTTGACGCCTATGAGACGGGCAAGCTGCGCGGCAAAAAGCTGGCTTCTGTGAGAAGGCTGCTCGAGCTGCGAATGCGCGGGCAGAACAAGTCGATGCCGTCAGGCAAGCTGGGCAGACGATCCGCCAATCGGAAACTGACCGCGAGCGACCTCATGCAGGTTTATCAGCGAGAGGCCGAGAAGCAGCGTCTGCTCGTGAAGAAGTCCGATTTCACGCAAACCCGGCTGCTGTTCATTGTCGAGGCCATCAAGGATCTGCTCGGTGACGAGGGGTTTCTGACCTTGCTCCGTGCCGAGGGGCTGGAGACCATGCCACGAGCCCTTGCCATGAGAATCGCGGGCCAAACCGATGACTGACTGGACCGAGACTGAGACATCAGGTCAGGAGCCGGGCTCGGAACACCGCGTCCGGCTCGGCTTTGAACGCGAAACCGTCACTGTCGCACTCGAGCAGCTCGTCCCGCTCAAGATACTTCAGCAAGGCGTGCGGGAAAGCAAGAAATTCACTCAGATCGTCAGTTCGATCAAGGCGATTGGGATCGTCGAGGCTCCTGCTGTTGCTCCCGATCCAAAGCATCCGGGGAAGTATTTCCTGCTCGACGGCCATCTACGGATTGAAGCACTGCGCCAGCTCGCGATTCCGACAGTCGAGTGCCTCGTCGCAAATGACGACGAAACCTACACTTACAACAAGCGCGTCAATCGCCTGCCTCCAGTGCAGGAGCACCGAATGATCGTGCGCGCGATTGAGCGCGGCGTCACCGAAGCGGTCATCGCTGATGCGCTCGGCCTCGAAGTCCAGTCGATACGCGCGCGCTTCCGTCTCCTCGATGGCATCTGCGCTGAGGCCGCTGACGCGCTGAAGGACACCAATTGCTCAATGAAGGTGTTTGATCTTCTGCGGCGCATGACCGCGTTCCGCCAGATCGAGGCCGCTGATCTGATGATCGGTCAGAACAACTTCTCCGTCATGTTCGCGCGGGCGCTACTGGCGGCGACCCCTGAAGAACAGCTTGTTCCCGTGAGCAAGAAAGCGGGCAAGCCCGATGCGGCGGGGCCAACCAGCCAGCAGATCACGCGCATGGAGCGAGAACTTGCCGCTCTGCAGACGCAGGTCAAATCAGTCGAGGAAAGCTATGGTATCGATAATCTGCACCTGACCTTCGCGCGAGGCTATCTTGGCAAGCTCCTCGCCAATGCGCGCATTGTGCGCTGGCTATCGCTGCACCGGTCGGAATATTTGACCGAGTTCCAGCGCATTGCAGAGATCGAGAGTCTTGGCGGCCTGGCCACGCCCAGCGCCGAATGATGTGATGGGGACCCGGACCCGATAAGCGCGGGGACCATGGGAGACGCCGCACTGAGGGGCGGATCAAGCATGGCGGTGGGAATGGCGGCGAACCCGCAGGAAGCCCACCAGGTCGGCCGTCATAGGGTCCGACCGCCTATTGAAAATGTGACGGGCGCGTCCTGCCGTGCGCGCCCGTCACGAGATGGGAGAACCGGCCCCGCCCGGTTAGGCGGAGCCGGTGCGGCGGGTCAGGCCGGCGGGTTCCAGATGATCACCTTCTTCGAAGGGTCATCGCCCGGCGCGTTGGCAATATTGCCGTAGATCGTGCCGAACTCGGGTGCGGAAAGCGACACCGAAACATATTCGGCGCCGGTGTTCTGTGAGAAGCGCTTCCAGCCTGCGCCCAGCTCGAAGCCGTTTTTGCGGCTGACGATGCGATAGTCGGGCTCGGATTCCTTCGCCTTGCGGTTGTTGGGGATGATCGCGATCGGCGCGGAGACCGTCAGCGTCGCCAGCGTGCCTTCGAAGCTGTCGTCGGCCTTCACGGTCAGGTTAGCGATGGTAGCCATGAAAATTCTCCTTCGATTGTCGGGGACCATCCCCGATGGCGCCCACCAAAGGGTCCGGCTGCTGGCGTCACCGAGCGCAGCGCGCGAGGGCGAACCCCGCACGGGGTTGACGGCATGAGGCTGACGAGACCCGCAGACAGGCGACAAGGAAGGGGTGGTTCACGCACGATCAGGAGCAGAGTCGGCACCAAGCTCCCAGCGGAGGCCAGCGACTTCGGCACGCGCTTCAGTGGCCCGATGGACCAGGCTCATTCCCTTCGCTCCAAGGCGCGAGCCTGCTCATCGCGGGCAGCCATCGGATCGACCGAGATGCACGCCAGACGAAACCTTCCAAGAGCGACGTTATGTTCAGATTCTGACGTATCATTGACTTTCAGGAGATTTATAATCATATTATCCTTGTGAAAGGACGAGCCATGAACATCAGCGAAGCCAAGGCGACCGACCGCAAGGATCTGACTGGTCCGGCACTCAGGACCTTTTTCCGCATTGCTGAAGCCTGGGGCCTCAAGGAGCAGGAACAGATGCGTCTGCTCGGGCTGGACAGTCGTTCGACCTATCAATCCTGGAAGCGGGGCGCGATTGCCGCTCTCCCGAAGGATGCGCTCGAGCGGATTTCCTATGTCATGGGGATCTACAAAGGGCTTCACATCCTTTTGCCCAAAACTGCCGACGAATGGGTCCGCAAGCCCAACAAGGCGCGGGTATTCGGCGGCGCTTCGGCGCTTGATCGCATGATGTCGGGCAATGTCGCAGACCTCTATGTCGTGCGGCAATATGTCGATGGACAGCGCGGCTGATCCGTGGACATCCCTGTAACTCAGGTGCGGTGGCAGCCGTGCTACCGGATCATCCCTAGCCGTTTTCCACCGATCGCGTTGTTTGAAGCGGTTGCCGATCCGGCCGATCTGGAGGCTGTTTTCCAGATCGAAGCGATGACCAACGACCGGCTTCGCGAGGAAGCGGGCGACCTCGCACTGGTGCCGCCTGAAGACCGCATATCCGGGCCGGGCACGTCCCCGATCATGGCGGCCTTTACCCATCTGAACCCCGAAGGCGACAGGTTCACCGACGGGAGCTACGGCGTGTTCTATGCGGGGCTCACGCTCGCCACCGCGATTGCGGAAACACGGCATCACAGGGCCAAATTCCTCGCAGCGACAGATGAACCCGCGCAGGAACTCGACATGCGCGTCTATGCCGTCGACCTTGATGCGCCATTGCATGATATTCGCGGCGCCCGTGAGGCCCTGCCCGCGCTCTACCATCCCGATAGTTATGCTGTGTCTCAGGAGACGGCACGCCGCCTTCGGGACGAAGGCGCAAACGGTATCGTCTATGAGAGTGTCCGTGATGCAGGCGGCGAATGTGCAGCCTTATTCCGACCCCGGCTCCTGTCCAATTGCCGTCAGGAACGCCATCTCACCTATGTCTGGGACGGCAGCACCGTCAGCACCGTCTATGAAAAGCGTATGTTGGACGGTTGATGTTTCGATGGGGCCTAAGCGAACGCTCTTGCGCACGATCCGGATCGGCAGCTCACGAATTGCGATAACAAGAAGCCTCCAGTCGAGGGCAGTACCATGGAGAAGAAGCGCACAGTAAAGATTGAAAATCTGTGCGATAGCAGGCAATCTTTCCCTCAGAGGGAGTGTGATCCTTGGGGGCAGGTGCAACGGATTATGCAGCGCGAATATATGCGCTGAATGACGCGGATTTGGAGCGGCTTACTGACGACTGGGTCGCGTCAATGCGGTCGCGCTATCCCGACAGCGACCGGTTCTCCGGGGCAGGAGACATGGGGCGCGATGTCGTCGGCTATCGCACGGCCGCTCGTTTCGACGGTCCGTGGGACAATTATCAGTGCAAGCAGCTCAGGAAAGCACTAGGCGAACCGGAATTCATCCGTGAGCTGGGAAAGATATTTTTCCATAGTGCTGCCGGGCACTTCGGCGTCCCCGCGCACTTCTATTACGTCGCTCCGAGGGGAGCGGTCCGGGCCGTTCGCAACCTCATAGGTCATCCCAGCAAGATCGGGCCGCGCCTGATCGAGCAATGGGACACCTGGTGTGCCGGCGATCTGGTGGAGGGTGAGCATCATCCGCTATCAGACGAGGTACGCGCGCTCATCGACGCCTTTGATTTCCAGAACGTGTCGCTGCTTGAGGCCGGCAAGCTCGTCCGAACAGACGAGATGAAGCCCGTGCTGGTCAATTGGTTTGACGCGGATCCCGGTGAAGCTCCGGTCGGGAGCGTCCCCGACACGATGCAGCCGGAAGAGGCTGCCTACGTCGCGCAGCTTCTCGCCGCCTATCAGGAACAGGGCGCACCGTCATACACCACGGGTGACGAAGCTCTTGGCGATGCCAAGTTCGGCCCGCATTTCCGCGTTCAACGGGAGCGGTTCTTCGACGCTGCTTCCTTCAAGCGCTATTACAGGGACAGCACCGAACCAGCCGTGCTCGCCACATTCGAGAAGGACATCTTTCACGGCGTGTTCGATACTCATGGGCTCGCGCACGCCGACATCATGGCCAAGATCGCGGCCGTCATGAATGAAGCCAAGGGCGTGTCGGTCTCGGGTGTCCTTGGCAAATACGCGCGGGTTCCCGTGAAGCAGGGCGTCTGCCACCACTTCGCCAACGACGGTGTGCTCCCTTGGGTAAAGTGATGACGGCAGCGCTGGGCGATGTGCCTCTGTTCAACAGTCCGTTGGAGACGGGCCTGCGTGCCTTGGTCGTGCTCGATGCCTTTTATCCTCGGCCCTGCACCATCAGCGAGCTGACGTGGTTGGACCACCTCGTCGTGCACACGGCCGACGTGGACGGTCCCGACAGCCTGCACCCCGACCTGCCGTCACGTGGGGGGGAACTGCTCGTGCGTCGGCGGCTGATCGACGAGGGCGTTCATTTGCTGCTGAACGCCGGTCTCATTGCCCTCGTCGATGGAGCGGAGGGGGTACGATACGTCGCCGGTGAGGAGGCTCCGTCGTTCATCGAGCTCATGGAAGTGTCCTATAGCGCACGCTTGAAATCGTGTGCAGAATGGCTCGCAGATCGGTTCGGCGCACTCCCGGAAGAGGAGTTACGAACCATCGTGCACCAGCGGCTCGGGCGGTGGACACTTGAGTTCCAGGGCGAAGGCACACTCTACGAGCCGTCGGCATGATCGCGCGCCTCATATTCCGGCATCTGTCGTTCATCGGCACCGCGAAGCCGGTGAGCACGCTCTGGTTTGCCGATGGCCCCAACGTAATCTATGGTGCCTCAAACACCGGCAAGTCGTTCACGCTCGCCGCCCTGCAGTTCATGCTGGGGAAGTCGACGCCGCTTCCAGTGATCGAACAGCTCGACGGGTATGAAGCGGTCCTGTTGGGCCTCGACGTCCCATCGCTTGGGCCGATCACCCTCTATCGCGGCATTCAGGGCGCCGGGTTCCGGCTTTACGAAGGACTGCATCACGAACCGCCGCCGGCCGGTCCCTTCCGGGTGCTGGATGCGGAGTATGACGCCCGCACGGAGAACATCACGAGCGTCCTCCTTGGCGCGCTGGGACTGGGCGGGAAGTTCGTCGTCAAGAACGAGAATGGTGAGAAGAACAGCGTCACGCTCCGGTCCCTCGACCCCTTTATCTTCGTGGACGAGGGCTCGATCATCGATGCGCGCAGCCCGATCCTGTCCGGCCAATACACGAGTGCGACGGCCGAAAAGAATCTGTTCCGCCTGCTTTTGACCGGGCGAGACGATTCCGCGATCGTGGCAGTGATCCCACCCAAGATCCGAAAGGCCCGCCAGGAAGGCCAGAAGGAACTGCTGGAGGAATGGATCGCAGCGCTGGACGCGCAGATCGACGCGATCGGCGTCCCTCGTGAGCAGCTCGACGATCAAAGCAAGCGGATCGACGCCTCGCTGATTACCATCCAAGGTGATCTCGCCAAGCGTCAGCGCCGGATCGACGAGGTCACACGCGAGCGGCGGCGCATGGTCGACGAAGCAGATCGTGTGACCGCCCAGGCCCGCGAGATCGAGCTGACCCTGGCGCGGTTCGCGCGGCTGATGGAGGTCTATGAATCCGATGTCGAGCGCCTTGAGGCCCTGGAGCAGGGTGGCCATCTCCTTCTTGCGCGTCTTGACCGCCCTTGCCCCTTATGTGGTGCCGAGGTTGATCATCAGCACCATCATGGGCGGCAGGATGTCGAGCGTTCACGGGTAGCGGCCCGCGTCGAGATTGCGCGGATCGATCGGGAACGCCGGGATCTGGTCGCCACAATGAACGGGCTAGAGGCAGATTTTGCCATCAATCTCGCAACGTCGGAACGGCTGCGACGGCGAATGGCAGCGGCGGAGCGGATTCTCGGCGTCCTTCGTCCGGAGGAATCGGGATTACGCGACGAATACGAACAAAGGATCGAAGCGCGGGACACCGTTCGCGAACGCCTAAAGTTGTTTGAAGAGCGGGATCGCCTAGCCGTGCAATTGTCTCAGGTCACGACGGCCTCACCTGCGGCCAAGCCGAAACTCACCGTCGGCATCGACGGGCCGACTGGCCATGAATTTGCTAGCAAGGTGTCTGAGGTGCTCCAGGCTTGGAAATTTCCAGGGAATGCGACCGTGTCGTTCGACAGTCACACCCAGGATATACGTCTGGACGGCAAAGAGCGCGGTGCAAACGGAAAAGGCGTCCGCGCGATCCTCCACTCAGCGTTCAAGGTCGCGGTTTTGCTCTATTGTCAGGACAAAGGCCTGCCTCATCCTGGCGTGCTGGCACTCGACACGCCACTTCTCACTTACCGAGAGCCGATCCGGGTACCACGCCACGGCGCGCTGGCTGCAGACGAGAAGGAGCTCGCTGCGACCACGCTATACGAGCATTTCTACCTTCATCTGGCGAGCCTCAGTGGGCGCGCTCAGTTTATCATCCTTGAGAACAGCGATCCGCCTAGCGATCTCGTAGACCGACTTTCGGTGCAGACTTTCACGGGGGATTTGGCCGATGGACGTAGCGGATTGCTCCCCTCCGCGGGTGGTTCGCCAACTGCTTCATGATCCACCCAATGCGATTTTGTGAGGTCACAAGCTACCGGGACAGAATCGATCAGTCTGCAACCCAAAGGATTGGTGCCATCGTTTCCACCGTAAGAACACCACTGCGAAGATCAGCGCATCTCGCGAGTACACGACGAGTGTTCGGATCTTTGTAATCACAGATTGACCATTCTTAATTTTCTCTTGCGCTAAACGCACGATGGCCTTGCGCCTTATTTTGGAGAAGCGCACTCCCTTCACATCGGTTTCCGTTCGCGAAAATCCCAGAGCGGAATGCCGAGTCTGCGAGCCTTGTCTGCGAGATTGTCCTGGATGCCTGTGCCGGGGAAGATCACAAGGCCTACCGGCAAGGCTTCGAGCAGAAGGTCGTTTCTCTTGAAGGGCGCGGCCTTCTTGTGCCTGTTCCAGTCCGGGCGGAAGGCCACTTGCGGGACGCGCCGAGCATCGGCCCAGCAGGCGGCTGCGCGTTCTGCGCCGGTGGGCGTTGCGCCGTGCAGGAGCACCATGTCGGTGTAGCGGGCATGAACCCGGTCAAGTGCTGCCCAGATCGCTGCATGGTCATTGCAATCAGCGCCACCTGTAAAGCCGATCCGCGTGCCTTCAGGCAGCATGACCCTCGCTTTTTCGCGGACGCGCTTGTCGAGAAAATCCCGGCTATCAATGACAGCGGAGGTAAGCGCCTTGTGGTTGACCCGCGAACCCGAGCGCGGTGTCCAGGCCTTGCGCATATGGATGCGGAACTGATCCGCTGCGGCATCGCGAAAGAACTCCATCGTATCCCGACGCTCGATCATCGATACACCTTCACAGATTGACCGTTCCAGTTCGACCGAACGCACTTCGCTGCCGTCCTGCTCGCGCTGCAGTCGCTTTTGCGCCTGTTCGTTGTCGTCGAGGTCGCGTTCGATCCGCTCGGCCGAGCGATGGAAGACGTTGACCAGCTGCCAGAGCAGATCCTCAAGATCGGGTTCGATCCGGGTGTCGATCAGCGCTGCGACCATGCCGTCGAACATGTCGGCAACCGCGCCGCCTGCGAGCCTGGCTTCGGGCAACGGCCGTGCGTCGGGCTCGTCGTCGAAGGGGCGATAGCCATAGAGCTGCATTTCCTGGAGGAGATAGGCGGTAGGACCGGGTTCGCTCTGGCCCTCGTCATCGAAATGGTCGGAAGCGTTTTGCATGATTGTCTCCGCATCTCACGCCGCGCCACTCGCGGCTTCGTGGCGACGCCGGGCGGCAGGGGAGGCAGGGATGCACCCGCGCTCTCGCGGGCCGGAGCGACAGCGGAGGATGGAAGAAGACGCCTATTTTGCTTCGCGATGCAAAGGAGCACCGCTCCGGCGGAAAATAGGCGCCGCTCGCCCATTGCAGCGCCTGGCGCCCATGCCGCAGTCGCCCCTTCAGGAAGCCGTTGCGCGGCAACCGACCGATTGCGGAAAATTTTCAATGCGCTCCTGCCAAAGAGACGGGCGAGCGATGGGCATCACCGCTTCCCTCTATGGTCGCAAAAATGCAGCCGCATCGTCGCCGAAAAGTTGTGCCCGCAGTGCCATCGCCAGCTGCTCGGCACCGTCGGCCTGTAGGTCAGTGTTGAAGTCATCGCCGCTGGGTTTCAGCGCGATGACCTCGATCCCGGTCCCGGCAACACGGTGTTGAACCGTTGCCACCGCGTTTTCGCCAGCCGTGTCGTTATCGCACCCTACGTACAGGCGACGCAGCGCAGGAGGGAAGTGCACAGCAGCCAGATGTGCAGCCGACAGGCAGGCGATCATCGGCAATTCCGGCAGGACGTGGCGGAGCGACAATGTGGTTTCGATCCCTTCGGCTGCGACCATGACGGGACCGGCCAGCCCGAAACGGACGCCATTGCCCAGAAGACCACCCATGGCGCGGCGTGGCGTAGTGATCTGCGCCTTGCTACATGTCGCGGGGTCGAGCCAGGTGCGGTGAACGCCGGTGATCGCCCCGTGGAGATCGGTGACAGCTGCGATCATCGCAGGCCATGCACGCGGCGTGTCGGGAGAGTCCTGGCGCGACGGACGGTAGTAGCATGAAGGATGGAAGCGCAGAGCCTGGCCATGCCCGGATGACGTGAGCACCCGGCCTTCCAGATACTTCGAGACGACAGTTCGCTCGATCGGCTTTGAGGCGGCCCAGAGTCGCCGCGCCGCCTCGGCGGTTCCAGGCCGTGCCTTTGCCGATCGTGCATTCTGCAGATGGGCATCTACTTGCGGCAGACTCAAGAAGCGGCGCGCTTCCTCCAGCGTCTCGCGCATCGAATGGTGGCCGGATGCGGCGGCGATGATGTCAAGCAGGTCGCCATGCTCTCCGGTATGGGCATCGGTCCACTTTCCCGCAGCCCCTCGACCGTCCGCCGATGTGCTGAGACGAACATAAAGACTCTGACCGGGTGCGTTTCGCGCATCACCGACCAGCCAGTAGCGTCCTTCCTTGCGTCCAGCGGCGAGGTAGCGTCGGCATACGGCCTCTGCACATTCGCCAAGACGGCGGGCAATGTCACGGGCGGGACTGTCCATGCACCGGGCTCCTTCAAGCGGCCTTGCGTGGATTGACGCGCACAACCGGGAACCGGTCGAGCAGCTTTTCCAACACATCACCGCCGACAGCCCCTGTCGGCACGTAGAGGCGGAGTTTCCATGAGACGATCTCGGAGATCAAGCCCATAGACTTGAGCCGTTCGACCCCCAGATCGTTGAAGCCGGTCAGTTCGATGCGCCATTCGTGCATCGCGCGAACGCGGCGCAAGGTCTGACCCTCTGCGATCTCGATCGATGCCTCGTCGGCGATCAGCATCGACCAGGCCGTGTCCGGCGTGATTTGCGGGGCAGCGTCCGGGACAATGCTTGTTGCCCAGGCCGGTGAAACGCGGCGTCCGATGACACGTTCACCTGCATCGGTCTGAAGGCGATAGACCCGTGTCGATTCGTTCGGGAGACGTCTCCAGATCGGCAGAAGCAACCCTGTCACCATGTGCAAGGTCGAGATTTCGAATTCGGGCAGTTCGGCAAGTTCGCCGGTCCATGCGGCACAAAAGCTGGCACGATCCGCCGTTTCCCAGTGGCTCGAGGCAAACAGGTCCGCGAAGAGGGTGGAAGCTTCCATGGGCCGCACGAGGCGGATCCGTGAGAGTATGGCACCGTCATCATCGACAATGCTGCGGGCACGCAATTTGACGGCGGCCCGGCCGGATCGGGCGTTGATCATCAGATCGGCATGCGCCTCGCCCGCCAGTTCCAAAGCGCGCTCAAGCGATACGGGTGTGAGCTTTTCTTTGCGCGAGATGGTGAGCAAGTGGGTCAGCGCACCGGTCCCCGGATGCGTGTAGATCGTGCGCCGCTCCGAGATCGTGAAACTCTCGGCCTGGAGAGTTTCAAGGCCAGTCTCGAATGTGCCGCTCGCGATCGCGCCTTCGATCCGGGCGGTAAGAAGGCCCTCGAATGCCTCAAACAGGATATTCTGAAGGTCGATTGTCAGCGCCAGCATCCGGTTGAGGAACGTCGTGATGCCGGGCAATTCGTCCTTGATGCCGCCATCGCTGTCGAGCAGTGAAAGCCCCGTCGCTGTCTCGAAGGCGGTGAGAGAGCATCCTTCGATCCGCCCGCGCACCAGCAGCATGTAAAGCTGGCGCAAGGCATCGCGGGCGTAGAAGGATTCGAGATTATCCTCGGGCCGGAACATATTCTGCCCGCCGGTCTGGCGTTGGCCACGGGTGATGGCACCGAGGCTGTCGAGACGCCGCGCAATTGTTGAGATGAACCGCTTCTGCGCCTTCACATCGGTCGAAACCGGCCGAAACAGCGGTGGCTGCTTCTGATTGGTGCGATTGGTCCGGCCAAAGCCCTGTATGGCGGCATCTGCCTTCCACCCGGCCTCCAGCAGATAGTGAATCCGGCGTCGCTGGTTCTTCGCGCCAAGGTCGGCATGATAGGACCGGCCGGTGCCGCCTGCTTCGGAAAACACCAGAATGCGTTTGGCGTCGTCCATAAAGGCGTGGGTCTCTGCGATGTTCGCTGATGCGGGCCGGTTCTCGACAGCGAAGCGGACGGAACCGTCATTGCCTGTGCGCGGCACGATCCGGCGCGACCGGCCGGTAACTTCGGCCACAGCATCGCTCCCGAAGTACTGAACGATCTGATCGAGTGCGCCCGGCACAGGCGGCAGCGCGGCAAGACCTTCGATCATTTGGTCGCGGCGGCGGCAGGCCTCGCGATTGAGCACCGGATTGCCGTCGCCATCGAAGACAGGCCGTGATGCGAGATTTCCTTCGCCATCAGTATAGGGCTCGTAAAGCTGAACCGGAAAGCTGTGTTCCAGGTACGACAGAACATATTCGCGCGGCGTAATGTCCAGGCGGACATCGTCCCACTGGTCGGTGGGAATTTCGGCAAGGCGCCGTTCCTGCAGCGCCTCACCGGTCGAGACAATTTGCACGACTGCGGCGTGGCCTGCTTCAAGATCGCTTTCGATCGACGCAATGGTGCTCGGGGTCTGCATGGCGGTGATGAGGTGGTTGAAGAAGCGTTGTTTCACGCTTTCAAACGCCGATCGCGCTGCGGATTTGGCTTGGGCATTGAGTGTACCATGCGCCGAGCTGGTGACGCCTGACGCCTCAAGTGCGGCATCGAGATGGGTATGAATGATCTGGAACGCCGCGGCGTAGGAATCGTAGATGCGGACCTGTTCGGCGCTCAGGCGATGCTCAAGCAAGTCGTATTCGACGCCGTCAAATGAGAGCGAGCGGGCGGCGTAAAGGCCCAGGGCCTTCAAGTCACGGGCCAGCACTTCCATGGCTGCAACGCCCCCCTCTTCTATGGCCGATACAAAATCGGCGCGCGATGCGAACGGAAAGTCTTCGCCGCCCCACAGGCCCAGCCGCTGCGCATAGGCGAGATTTTGCACGGTCGTGGCACCGGTTGCAGACACATAGAGAATGCGTGCATTCGGCAGCGCATGCTGGAGGCGCAGGCCTGCTCGTCCCTGCTGAGAGGCAGCGACATCGCCGCGCTCACCTTTGCCGCCCGCCGCATTGGCCATCGCATGGGCCTCATCGAACACGATGACGCCGTCGAAGTCCTGCCCGAGCCACTCAACGATCTGGCTGACCCTGCTGGCCTTGCCCGACCGCGCCTGCGAGCGCAGGGTTGCGTAGGTCGTGAACAATATGCCCTCGGCGAGCAGGATTGGCGTCCCCTGCCGGTAGCGGGACAAGGGCGTCACAAGTAAACGTTCTTGCCCGAGAGCGGACCAGTCGCGCTGTGCGTCTTCGAGCAACCGGTCCGAGACCGAAATCCACACCGCGCGGCGGCGTCCCTTGCACCAATTGTCGAGGATGATGCCTGCGACCTGACGCCCTTTGCCCGCACCGGTCCCGTCACCCAGAAACCAACCCCTGCGAAAACGAACTGCGCCTTCAGCATCATCGGCGGCTGCAGACACGACGTCCCAGGTCGCATCTACCGCCCATGCGCCTGACAAGTGCCCAGCATGGGCTTCGCCAGCGTAGATGATGGCTTCAAGCTGCGCGTCCGAAAGGGTGCCGTTCGCCACCAGCGTCGCCGGGATATGGGGCCGATAGCTGGGCTTGGGCGGTGCGACCGATGCCATCGACGCTGACTGGACGAGCGGCGTCGGATGAGATTGTGCGCCGGGAATAACCAGCGATTGCAACCCATAGGCTTCGTAGATCGTGTCGCCGAGCCGCTCTGAAGCGGGCGCCCAATCCACGGTCTGGTAGGCGAGCTCGTCTGCCTCGACCGCAATGACGGTCTCCGATGGTGCAACCACTTGTCGGGGCCGATCGGTCGGCCTCGATGGTAAAACCGCAAGCTCTGCCGGCGGCATCGGTGCAACCGGTGGCCGCGGTGGCACAAGGCATTCCACCCATTGCAGCAGGGTCGCAGCATCAGCCGCGATGCCAGCACTGGGCACAAATTGGGCAGGATCTTCCGCCGGCACCTTGTCGATCACGGTGAGCCGGGTCTCGATTGTCGTTCCATGCTTGCGATAAATGCGACCGTCGATGGCGGCGGTGAAAACGATGCGGCTGCTCTGCTGCAAGGCCTCGAACGCAGGTCGCCAGCTCCTATTCTCCGGGCCGCAACTGGCCGAGGTAATTGCGACCAGTCGCCCGCCCGGTTCGAGCCGCGCCAGCGCTGATGCGATGTGCCGGAGCGCGGCGTCCTTCATTGCGCGATCGACGTGCGCAATAGCGGAAAATGGCGGGTTCATGAGAACGACCGTCGGCCGATGGCAATCGGGAAGCCTGTCGTCGATCGAGGCTGCATCGTGCCGGCTCACGGGCGCATCCATCACCCTGCTCAGCAGTTCGGCGCGGGTCTCGCCAAGCTCGTTGAGGACGAAACTGGCGCGCATGCGCTCGGCGTGCACCGCCAGCATCCCGGTGCCGGCTGATGGCTCCAGCACCACATCGGCGGGTTCGATCATCGCAGCGGTCGCAGCAACAAAGGCGAGCCCAAGCGGGGTCGAGAATTGCTGAAGCGCCTGTCCGACTTCCGAACGACGTGTGTGCGTTGGCACGCGGGCCGCGATCCGCTCCAGAGCCGTGAGCATGCGCTGGGGCTCAGGATTGCGGCGGGCCAGTGCCGCGCCATAGCGCCGAAGCAGCAGTATCTGCGCGGCCTCGCAGGCGTCATAGGCCAGCTTCCAGTCCCAGGCGCCCTCGGCGTCGCTCGCGGCAAAGGCATTGGTCATGGCATCGCGCAATTGGGTGGTGCTGAGGGGCGAACCGGTTTCCAGCATAGGAAGCAGCGCATTTGCAGCGGCAAACAACGCATCGACGCGTCCTCCGGTTAGGCGCGCAGCAGCGGGCGACGCGGCGCGGACCGCCGCATCGGATAGGATATCGGACATGGTAATTACTCCTGGAGAGCTGAGATGGTGGAATCCGCACCAGAGGCTCATTCAATCGCGTGGCGCGGCAATTGGCAGGTCAGCGCGGTGAAAGTTCGATTTCGCGGTGACTGTCCGGCGCGATGACGAAGCCGTGGCGGCCACGGCGCGCATAGTCTTCAGCGGGAACGAGAAACGCCCGCGTCGGAGAAGCGTCACGGCGACCGCCCGGAGAAGCGATCACCTCGACGTATTCGGGATGGGCTGACGATGTCCTTGCGGAAACGACGATCCAGTCATGGGCGTGCCTGCGGGCAAATTCGTCCCGCTCGCGGCAAAAGGATTCGCCTGGCGCCAGCGCGCGTCCGTGCACCGCTTCCCAGGCATCGGGACACCAGTCGCGTAAGATCCGATCTGCTGATGCCTGCTCGCGATAGGTGAAGAGATCAGGATAGCCAGCAGCGACCCGCGCCCAGTCCCCATCCTCCTCATACCATCCGCCAGCGATGCGCAGCGCTTCCGGCATGGCCTGGTTGCGCCTACGATCGAGCTTGAAGCCGCCATGCCCTGCGGTGGAGTGGAAAACGATCCCGGGGGCATAGACCGTGGCGGTCTGCGACTTGCCCCAGGGCGTCGAAATGGGGTGGACCGTCTCTATCCGCCCGAGCGCCTGTCGCTGACGCAGGTGAAGCGCGATGTCCCCGACATAGGCCCGGAATGATTTTTCATCGCTGACCGAGCATTCAGCACCGCAAACATCTCCGCGGTGCCACTCCAGTATTGGGCGGCTCAGACGCCAAGCGGACGCGACGGAAAAGCCGGATTCTAGCGGGATGGCGATATAGGCGAGATCGCCCACGCGCGCGGCCATGTCGCCATCGCGCGTGGTGCCAAATTCGACCATGATCGTGCTCATGCCGCCCTCCCCGTCGACGAAGGAAGGATGACAGGGTCTGGATCGGCCACGATCTCAGTCCGCATGTTCGAGTAGCGATTGACCTGCATCCAGGTCTCAGCGGCGGCCATATTGCTGGCGAGATGACGCAGCTCGTCGCGGCCGTCGACGCTTGTCAGGATGCGCACAGAACCCACGCGCGGCGTCTCGACAATCTCGAACTGCAAAGCGCTGTCGAGGCCATAGGCGCGCCGCACAGTCAGGACGATCGTGCCCTGACTGCCATAATCGCCAAGGTGGAGCATGAAGTGTGGCGGCGAGTTGAAGCTTGCGCTGACGTAACCCGGATAGCGCTCGACCAAGCGACCCACGCCGTTTTCATGCTCCCATGCCCTCAGCTTGCGCCTGAAACGGGCCGGAGGACGGGGTTTGCCATTGGAGTAGCGGATCAGGCTGCCGAGCGGAGCGCTGGTGTAGATATGCTGGGCTGACACGGGATATTCCTCAAGAAATGCGAAAGCCCGACGCAGTGGCCGGGCCTTGCGGGAAAAGGGAAAGAGCAAGGCGGCTCTTGCCGCCCTGCCGGTTTCATTCGGCAGCGATCGCGTAAGCGCCGTCCTCGTTTTCGAGGAAGGCAGGCAGAGCATCGCTGTCCATGTCGCCGGGCTCTGCTTCGCACGCTGGCGGCGTGCGGAGCGGCTCGGGCAGCCATTGGGCGTCCTCGAGCAGACGTTCGGCCTCGCGCGCCATGTCTGCCTTTTTGAGGTGATCGATCATGCCTGCGAACTGCTCGCCGCGCGCTTCGGTGACGTCGGCGAGAATCCGCGGCTTGGTGACGCTCCGGAAGTAGCCGTCGACGGTCGGTCGCCAGCCTGCGGCTACAGGATCAAGACCAACGGCCCGCGCGAGGACGTGGCTATGGGCAAGACGGCGCTCGATGCTGTGCTTCGATACACGGCCATTGTCGTACTTGGGCACAATCTCGCACTGGGCATTCACGCTGCGCGAAGCACAATGAGCGAACAAGGCCGCCTGCTCGTCGCCGTTGAGGGCGAGCAACGCATCCCACAGATCAGCGTCTGACTCGGGAAGCCGCTCCTCCCAGTAACGGGCGCGCTCGGCGAGGCTGCGGGCAGGCGCGCTGTCACGCAGGCCGGAGGGCGGATTGGCGAAGCTCACGTCCTGTACAGTAAGCTGGAGGCAGCTTTCCCGGCTCGCGAAATAGCAGGTCTGCAGAACCAGTGCATGCAGCACCGCCGCGAACGCGGTTGCCGGATTCTGCGCCAGCGCATCCTGCAAGGCGAGTGTGCGCCAGGCGGTCAGATCGGCAACGAGACGATCCGGCAGCGGCTTGAGCCCCTCGTCGGCTTCCTCGTCATCCTCGCCCCCAGTGCGGCCATCGTCATCCGTGCCGACAGGTCTGGCGCTGCCCGTGTCGCCGTCAACCGATACCAGCTCGTGCTCAGTGCCATCCGGTACCGGATCTGCTGCCGGCTCGTCTTCGGGACGGACATAGCCGCGTTCGACACATAGGGAGCCGTCGCGCTCGATCGAAACAAAGACGCCAGCGATTGCCACATCGGCGGGTTCGAAAACCAGCGGTCGATCCGCGAGTTTGCCGATCTCAGCGTTGATGGCGTCGAGCCGGTCATAGACGTCCTGCGGCACATCATGCTCGTCCGCCCATTGCGCTTCGATCTCGTCCGATTCCCCTTGCAGCGCGACAAAGCGCGCTTGCTCAGCCTCGGTCATGGCGACTTCGGTCCCGCTGATTTCGCGATGGCCGTTGGTGACCGCCCAAGGCATGTCGACGGCCGTCGCCACCCACTTCCAGCCTTCGGCGGCGATGTCTCCCCCCGCCCGGCGCAGCTTGTCCGCAACGAGCGTGTCGAGCAATCCGGGGTCGGTCAGCCACCCTCCATCGTCGTCCTCGAACAGGTCGCGCATGACCCCGCCACCGGCAGCGACATAGGCGTCGATAGTGACGAAGCGGACACGCTTGTCGGCAACCCGCACGCTGTTTTCGGTGAGGCGCTGCCGAATATAGGCCGCCGACTTGTTGTAGCTATGGGCCAGCATCTCCCACACCTGCTCCTGGCGGGCATGGTCGTCCGACACGGTGAACGCCATCAACTGTTCGAGGGTCATGCCGTCATCGGCATAGATTTCGCACAGACGCGGCGAGACCGATGCCAGTTTGAGGCGCTGGCGCACCACGGCGGGCGTCACGCCGAAGTGGGCGGCGATGTCCTCGACCGCGCTACCTTTGTCGACCATGGCCTGCATGGCGCGAAACTGGTCGAGGGGATGGAGCTGCTCGCGCACCGCATTTTCCGCATAGCTGTCCTCCTCGGCAGATATGTCGGTAGTGGCCGCCTTGACGATGCAGGGTACGAGAGCGGTGCCTGCCAACCGCCTTTGCTTCACCAGCAGTTCGAGCGCACGGTAACGCCGGCCACCGGCCGGAACCTCGAACATGCCGGTTTCGGCACCCTTCTCGTCCAGAACGGGCCGGACACTGAGGCTTTGCAGAAGAGTGCGCCGGGCGATGTCTTCGGCAAGCTCGGGAATGGATACCCCCGCCTTGATCCGGCGGACGTTGGACTGGGACAGGACCAGCTTGTCGAACGGGATGTCGCGCGACGGGCTGAGGGTGATTTTCGCAGGCTGTTTGCCCATGTGGTTTCTCCATGACAGGCCGCCGCGAGACTCTCTCCCGGCTCCCGGGCCCATCACGAATTTCCCGGCCCTCCTCTTCCTCTGGCCCGCCGCGAGCGGGGCCGTGCGCAGCCGCGGGGTCACGCCACCGCCCTCGAGGTGGGAGCACCTCCCGCATCAGGCTCGTCTGGCTCCCCGGGATCGTTGGCGGCTTTTCCGCTCGCAGCCGACGGGCCATGCTCGAGCAAGTAGTTGGCCGCCTTTGATGCGGCGCTGGCGGCACGGAGAATGGCGCGATTGTCCTCACGGATAATCTCGAGCCACGACCCGATATAGTCAGCGTGACGGACGGTCGGGGTGATCCCCAGCGCGGCGCAGACAAAGGCACCGGTCATCTCCGCGACCAACTCCTCGCGCCCATAGTCCTTCGATCCGAATGCACCTGTCTGGTCACGATCAAGGCGGCTGCGATGCCCGGTCCAGTGCCCCAGCTCGTGAAAGGCTGTGCGATGCCAATTGACGGGGTCGTGAAAATCGTCCGGCCGGGGCACGGCCACGAAATCGTGTGCCGGGCTGTAATAGGCCGATGCGCCACCGATCCGGAAATCTGCACCCGTTGCGCGGATAAGAGCATCCGCCTGCGGCAAGATCAGACCGGCAGGTACGGGCGGTGGCGGTACGCAGACATGTTCGGGCAGTCCTTCGCACTGATCGACCGAAAACACCGTGAAGGTACGCAGGAACGGGATACCCCCGACCGGCTCGCGTTCCTCGGTGGCGGCTCGGCGTTGCTCTTCGCCGGGCACGAACCGGCGCGTGTAGATGATCGGCACGCCGTGCTCGCCGCGCCGTACCGTACCGCCGAGCATCGATGCTTGCCGGAAAGTGAGAAAGGCGTGGCCCGAATATCCGTTGGAGACTATCGCATCCCACAAGGTCAGGGTATTGATACCGCTGTAGGCCCGCTGGCTGACGGCATTGTGCGGCATGCCGACGCCCGTCTGGGCACTGGTCCACGGCTGGACCCAAGGCACTCGACCAGCTTCGAGGTCGGCAATGATCCGGTCGGTGATCTGTTGGTAGAGGTTGGCGCGTCCGTTGGGCGAGCGCGGTTTGGTTCGAGATGCCATCGCATGAAGCTCCGCGACGGACCGCGACAAGCCTCTCTCGCCGCTCTTCATCCGTCACGGACTGATGGAGGCACTCTCACTCTGGCGGGGCGTTGCGGGGCAGCCGCCCCGCTCGAAGGGGTCCGTCAAGACCGGAACGGGCATGGCGGCAGGGGAAGGCCTTCCCCAACGCTAGCTAGAAGCCTGCCTTGAACAACTCGCCTTTGCGTGGCTGCAATCGTACCAGCATGGCGCGCGCAAGATGCGGCGGAATGCGGTGATGCATCGACCACAGGTCGGTATCGTGGCAGTCGCGCAGGCGCCTGGTGCTGCCGCAGGGACAGGGCCAATGCCCCCTCGGCCGCGGCAGTCTCAATATCCGCAGGTAATAGAGAATGTCCTTGCGCCGGTTCGCAATGCCAAGCGCATCGGCATAGGCCTCCTCCATACCCTCCATCCCATGCGCTCGTTCACCGAATGGCCAGCTGCCGGTCTTCTCAAACCAGAACTGACCCAGAAAATACTCACGCAGAGGTCCGCCGAGATAGGCCGCAATGCCGGTGTCGGCTGCTGTCGCCAACCAGTTTTCCCAGACCGTCACGCAGCAATCGCCATCACCGTTGATGTGGTGATCGGGGTCGCGCTTGATGCGCCCGCCGGTCTCGAACACGCGCGGTTCGATGCGCGGATAGGCATGGGTCAGCTCGATTCTTACAGCGTAGCGCGCCAGTGGACCTGCCGGATCACATACGGCACTGCCGGCTGTGACGACGAACGTCCCTTCAACGACGATCTTGCCGTCTATCTCCGTTGCCCGGAGACCGGGCTGTTCAAACGCGATCGCGGCTTGAACCTCGAGCAAAGTGAGCAAAGTGGCCGCCTCAGCGCACCCAGGGGCGGGACTGGGATCCACTGCTCTGAATGGCGTCAACTGCGTGGCGGGCACGCTCGAGTTCGGCATCATGGCCGCGCCCCAAAAGCAGTGCAGGAGCCCCGATGACACCATCGCCCGGCATAACGCTGTTGAGCGCGCGCTTCACCAAGGAAGGACCCAGCCGCCGCTCCAGTTCGTCCGGAATGGTATCGTAGGGGCTGGCGCGCAGATACTGCGCGAAATCCTGCCGGGCCTGTGCGAGCCAGCGGAAGAAGTTGTCGCGCTTGCACGGCTCTTCCGGCCATTTGTCGGCGAAGTTCTCGGCCGGATTAACGGGGTTGGAGACCCAGGCAATGCCGTCACGCTCCTCGATGTAACGATCCATGTTCATCAAGATGGACTGCAGCGCTGCCGACAGCGAGGCTTCCTCGTTATAGGCATGGGCCGCGAGCGTCGTGATGATGATCGAGATGGGCTTGTGTTCGCCGTCTTCGGCAAACATGCAGTCGCGGTGACGCTTGAGAAGCTGGATGGCCTGCTGAAGCGGCGTGCGCACCTTGTAATCCGGGATTTCATCGACGCTGGCCGTGATCCGCTCGCGTGCGGCGAACGAGCGCTTGGCCTCGGTTAGCCGGACCCGCATGCGCCCGCGGAACCAGGCGGCATAGCCGTACGGGTTGCTCTGCAACCAATCGTCCGAAATCACGGCATAATCGCGGCGCTGGTTGTCGGTAATCGCGATCGCGTGGCCACTGAGGTCGCCGTCATCGGCGAGGGTGCCAAAGCCCTTGGCCCGCAACTGCGCCTGATAGCGCTGCGCATCGGGCAAGGCTGGCAAGACATCCATGTGGAACTGCGCGCCCTCGGCATAATTCAGGGTCCAGCAACGACGACGCTCTTCCGGGTGCGCCATGTTCCGAGCACGCGCATACAAGGCAACCTCATGCCCCACAGCGTCCTTAAGCTGCTTCTGCGTGAGCGCGGCTTTCGATCCGTTGACCCGGCAGACAAGATCGACGTCATACTCATCGGCATCGGTCAGCGGGCGCGTGACGGTCCCCAAAAGAAACGAGCCGTGCGGCGAAATGGCAGGATCGAGATCGGCCAGGGTGGATTCCGGGCGGTCGAGCCAGCCGCCCAACGCTTCATAGCGCTGCCTGGCTTCTTCGAACTTGCCGGGCGGGATATCCAGCGCAGCTGCGATGGCTTCAAGAATATCATCGTGCGACCTGGCCAGCCGCTTGTCGTGAACAGTCATCAGGGCACCTTATGGCAGGGGGTGAACTCCTCGGCGGGCGTGCCGAAGAAATGGGGATGCAGGATCGGCTTCTGGACGCGGGCTTCGGCGAAGGCGCGGTCCTTGAGGCTGCGAATGCGGCGGGTGTCATCGAGTGAATAGAAGCCATCGGGAACCGGCTGGCTGACCCGGAAGACGGCGCGACGCTCATGTTCATCGCCCGTCAGGATCTTGGCGATGCCGAGCGAACCGTGTGACTGGCCGGCCATGAAAATGCCGGACAGCTGCGGTGCGAGCCGGGCCGCGCCGTAGGCTGTCCGCAGCCTTTTGATGTCATCGAGGCAGCCAACGCTCAGGACGTTCAGCTGATCGGCGGGCCAGCCGAGCGTGCCAATGGCCTCAACGACAGCAAGCCCGGCAGGGTTGTTGGCCCAAAGACCACCATCGACCAGTCCGACGTCGTTGGCGGTCACGTGCTGGGCAAAATAGGTCGGTGCTGCCGCCGTCGCCATGGCGGCATCGATTGCCAGTTCGCGGTAATCGGTCCGCAAGCGAGGGTGATGCGCGGTCTTGAAGACATAGACGCCCTGGGTCTGGGGGTGCCATGCCGGGATCAGCAGCCGGGTCTGCGCTTCACCTAGAAGCCGGTCTCCAAGCACACTTTGCAAGGCATGGCGCAACGGCTCGGCGCTGTACTTAGGCCCCCAGAAGGCCCAGCGACCTTTCCGCAGATGGCGCTCCAGCCAACCAAGCACACCTTTCCGGCTCTGCGCTGTCGCGCGACAATCAGGGTGAGAAAGCGC
>LWDJ01000014.1 GCA_002083435.1 Proteobacteria bacterium SG_bin6
TTGTTTAGCGTACCATCCACGCTATGCCCTCAAAGTGCAGCCGACAAGCCCAGTGAGCCAAAACCCTTGGCTATGGGCGTTTGGCTGTACGACAGCTCGATCCGGTCTGCGTTGAGCGGACCGGTTTCAGTCCCGGGCTGAGTACCGGTCGGATCAGACACTGTTGACACAAGCTATCCCACTTCTCGCTTGGCCCATAGCACACTGGCGGTGTTCGGCGCCCAACTCGAACAGGAACGGCGCGGGGTTGAACCCTCCCTTCGCCCTACCCGCTTTCTTGCACGGCAATACCTGTCGTACCCTGGCTGTCGCTTGCCGCCTGCCGGATGATGGGGATCACGTTGCGCGACCCAATCACCTGTTCCGTTCGCGCCGATAGGCTGTCGGCGTCATCCCGTAATGTCGGCGAAAGAGCCGCGCAAAATGGGCTGGAGATTGGTAACCAGTTTCGAAGGCAACATCCGTGATGGCCAAATCGGTAGTCTCCAGCAGTACACGGGCGCGTTCCATCCTTATCTGCGTCAGATATTGATGCGGCGGAACACCAACGGACGCCTTGAAACTGCGGATGAAATGAAACGGGGAAAGCCGCGCCTCCGCTGCAAGATCGGCGATCGACAAATTCTCGTGATAGCGACTTTGAAGCTGCTCAATGGCGCGCTGTTGCTGCCAGGGCGCAAGGCCTGACCGATGCAGTTCGGTGGGTGCTGACAGGCTCGACCAGGACCGCAGCACGTGGACGACCAGGGCCAAAGAAACGCTGTCCAGCATCATCCGGCTGCCGCAGCTCGGAATCCGAATTTCTTGCGCAACAATCTTTCCCAACTGGGTGATGGCCGGATCGACTCTGAGATCGCTTGGCAGCAGCTCGACCTGAGCATTTTGCCCAAAGCCATCTTCCGCACTTTGTTGCAACAGACTGTCTGGCAGATAGAGATGCAGACAGTGACCCCAGCCGGCGTGGGTGACGGCACGTGCCGTGTCTCCCGCCCGAAGAATGCCCGTACTGCCAGGAACGATCTGCCGACGATAACGAAAACGACCATTGATGAAAGAGCTACTCTCGCCCCCGCCGTTAAGGCAGGTCGAAATCGCATGGGTATGCTGGCAGGCGGGGATATTGTGATCGAAACCCGCGAAGATTTCCGTTTGCCAAAGTGCCGCTGACACACCCAGGGAGCCGAGGCCCTTGGCTATGGTTTGCTTCGCATAAATCGCCTCTGTCCGGTCCGGGCTATGCCGACCGGATGCTGTCTCGTGCTGGTCGCCCGTTCGGTCGGGTACTGTTGCCACAAGCTACCCCCAAGGTCACAAGCAATCGGGGAGTTGCTAAAGACAGTCAACATCGCCAGCGATTCGCTATTGACAAGTCGTTAGCACAGTTTTGATGTTTTCAGAATGTAACATCGCTGCGCACGGAACAGCTGACTGATTTCGTCACTAAGGACATCGGCGTCTCTGTGCTCGTCGCTGGTCGCTCCGCTGTATTCGCCGTTATGGATCAGACGGCGACCCGCTGCAGAAAGTCGGCAGCCTGGGCCGCCATTGTCGATGGCGATCAAAAGCCGGCCAAACCTTGCGGGCTGTTATAGGCAATTGGATGGCGCGACACTTCGGCCAGACTGCCATTCTTGGCCACACGATAGGCAATCAGCGTCGAGGCGTTGCCAAATATCTGGTACAGAAAAGCGTCGTCGGGGCTCAACCAGCTGTCGCTTGGGCCACTGCTGACCAGGCCATTGACGGCGCGGAAGGTGCCATCGCCGGGGATTGGATCGTTCGCAGGATCTTTGAGAATCCGCAGCGTAGCCCCGTCGAGCGCGAAGCTGGTCAAGCTGCCATATCCGAAATTGGTCGCATAAACGCGCTTGCCGTCGGCGGATATCGCCAGCCAGCAAAGCTCCGAGGGCTTGCCAGCAGCGGTATTGATCTGGACCGCTGCTCCACTGGTAACGTGCCCCTTCGCGTCGATATGGCTGATCGCGATCCCGTCGGACACCGCATAGCCATTGATGAAGGTGCCCGGTCGACCTTTTACGAAACCGATGTAAAAGGGGCCTGCTCCCCCCGCATCATTGAAGATCGGTTCACGCAAGGCGCCCCGCGAATCGATCGGGAAGACGACCAGCCCGTCTTTGTCGGGCGCGTTGGCAACAACCAGCTTTGCCGATCCATCGGCATTTTCCGCCGGGCGAAAATCAAACAATATGTCGACGAGAAGAAACTTCTGATCGGGCGACAGAACCAACTGGGTGGGGATTCGGTCGGTCTTGGTGGCGTTGTTGACGCTGTAGCGCGCGTCGCGCAACGTCAGTTTGCCGGCCTTTTCCGAAAACGCGCGAATATGGTTGGGTCCGAAGGCATGGAGCACGAACAGCGTATGGCTCGCCGGGCTATAGGCGAGCGACTTGGCCGTGCCGCTTTTGCCGGTTACCGGTTCGCCAGTGCTCTGGCGATCGAGCAGCGTAAGGCGACCACCGGCCGCAACACGAAAGCTCGACACCGTATTGTCGCCGCCATTGGTGGCAAACAGCAGCTTATTGCCTGGGGCCAGGATGACGCTGCCGGCACCTTCGAAGGCATTGGGTGCGCTGGCTTGCCCGCTGACCGGCTTGAACACGCCCGACCCGGCACCGCCCGTGGCGACGCGCTCAACCTCAGCCAGCGTGCCGTCGGCACGACGCGCGAAATGCACGATCTCGTTGGCGATGGTGTTGGACTGCATGTAAAGGTGGCCGACCACCTTTGCCGACGTGGGCGTCGGCTGCTGCAGCGCAGCAACGGTGAGCGTGAGAGCCGCTACTTTCGCGGTCTGCGCTACACCGATACCGAACAATATCGAGGCGACCAGGGTGAGCTTGAAACGCATAATCAATGTCTCCAATAGTTTTCCGCGCGTCATGGCGCCCGTTTCAATGCCGATGCCAGGTTAAAGCCTATCACGGGTTCAGCCTTATTTTTTCAGAACCGGATAGCCTTCTACATAGGTCCAGTCGGTGGCTTTGGCCGGCACATGGCACGTCAGACAGTCGGTCTTGTAATCGGTCGATGTTGTCTTGGTCGGTGCGCCCTGGTCAAACCACGCCCAGCCCCAGCCTTCGCCCCACAATTTGTTGTCGGGATGGCTGTTCTTGCTGTCCTTGACCATCACGAACCAGCCTTTCAGCGTTTTCGTATGGCTGACCGTGCCCGTTGTCATAGGCCCTGTCGTCGCCTCGAAAACCTCTTTTACCAGCGTCGCGCCGTCCGGGAACTTGCCAGTGGCGCGATGCCCGGCTGCGGCACCGGGTGACGCATAGACGATGTGCATCTCCTTCGATCCTGCTGCCTTGTCGTCCGCCACAGCCCAGGTGCCGAGATACTGATAGGTATCGCGATAATTGGCCGGTACCCGCAAGGTGCCTGAGGCGTCAGCGCCGCTGTCGACAGCAACGCTGTCAACAACGGCACTTGATTTCGGTTGCGGCGCACAGGCCGTCACGATCAGGGCACCGGCCAACGATAACGCTCGCAACCCGACAACTGTGGCACCACGGGGCAGCATCTCTATTGATCCAGCCGCGGATAGAACTGCGTCCACACCATATCTTTCTTGGCACCATCGATATGACATTGCGCGCACTCACCGATCGGCCTCAATTTGGCAGTCTCAAATTTGGGCTCGCCATGATTGAAGTTATAATATCCCCAGTTCTGCGTGTCCGCATAACGCTTGCTGTCCTTGACCGAAACATCGGCGCCATTGAGCTTGCCGGGGAAATATCCGCGCCCCGAGGGCTCGTCGCGCGAACCGTCCGGATATTTCCCTTTGATGGTCAGCTGAAGCTCCTTGAACAGGATTGTCCCTTCCGGGAAGACACCGGTCTTCTTGTATTCGTCATAGGCCCATGGCTGGATATAGACGTTGTGGAACTCGGGGAAATTGGCCTTGCCATTGTTCAACCCATGCGGTGTCAACGGGGAGCCCATATAGACCCACCGTTCGAACTTCTTGGGCAACACAAGTTCGCCCGCGGCGGTGTATTCCGGCATGTATCGCTCGACGGCAGGGCTGGCCACGGCAGGGCTGGCCACGGCAGGGCTGGCCACGGCAGTTTCATCGACCGGACCGGCCTTTGTTGCTTCTGACTTGCTGCAGCCTGCAAGAACAAGCAGAGAACATCCCAAAGAAAATGCGGCGAAGCTAGTTTTGGTCATCATGATTTCCTCTTTACCAACTGTTATGATCTCGGTTTCAGCGTTTTGTGACGGGCGCCAAAACGCACTGAAGCTACGCGACATGCTTTGCTCGCTGCCCGGCATCGGAGGCTGCAAGATACATCCTCGTACCGTCCGCGAATTTTCCGTTGGCGCGATGCCCGGCTGCGGCACCGGGCGAGGCATAGACGATGTGCATCTCTTTCGATCCAGCCACCTTCTCGTCCGCCACGGCCCAGGTGCCGAGATACTGATAGGTATCGCGATAATCGGTCGGCACCCGCAAATCGCCCTTAGCAGTTGCGCCAGTGTCGGCGACGGTTAAGGGGGGCTGCGACTCAGGCGCACAGGCCGTCACGATCAAAACATTGGCGAGCAATAACGCACGCAGCCCAGCAGTCATCCAGCGAGAGTGTTGCATGTCAATTGATCCAGTCCGGGATAGAGTTACGTGCAAACCATTTCTTTCTTGGCGTCGGCGTGGCACTCCGAGGGTTTATAGCGGTATTGCAGAGCCGTATGCCGCTCAATGCTACTCTCCTAACCCATCAAACCAGGATGGTCAACCCCTGAAAACGACCTCTGCTGTCGCAGGGTCAGGCGGCGAACGATGCAGCGCGAGGAAGGCGTCAGCGATCTTCTCCGGAGCGAACGGCGTGCCAGCCGCAACCTCGCCAGCAATCGTGACGGTGCCAACGCGGATACCGCTGGGTGCCAGCTCTGCGGCCAGCATCAGCGCCAATGCGCGGATGCCGGCTTTGCCGACCGACAGAGATGGTGCCTGAGGGGAGGGGTAAAGCGCAAGGCCGCCGCCGGTGAACAGCAAAGTCCCGCGCCCTGCTGCAATCATCGCCGGGGCGAGCGCCCGCGCGGCGACCAGCGCGCCGGTCACACACAGCTGGAAATCCGCATCAAAGCTTTCGGGTGTCGTCGCCAGCACCGGGCCCGGGCGCCACAGTGCCGCGTTATAGACCAAAACCTCGGCATCGCCCAAGGCATCGCGCGCGGCATCGAGTGCCGTGGTCAGCGCGGTCGCATGACCGGCATCGGCAGCAAAACCGCGCGCCGCGATGCCGCTTGCGCGAAACGCCGTCACTGCCGCATCCAGCTTGGTGGTGTCACGCGCAATCAGCGCCAGCGGATAGCCTTCTTTTGCAAACGCCTCGGCGACTGCACCACTGACGCCCGGCCCATAGCCGATGATGATCGCAGGCCCTTTTGATTGTGTCATATTGCGACCCGCCTATCCAAGGATCATCGGCGACAGCACGGGGGCCATCAGCATCTCGAACTCAAGATTGGTGGCCGAAACGATATTCTCGATGATCTTGCCGTCCTTAAGCCGCGCGACATGGGTTTCGTCGAACAGGATGATCCGGTTGGTCGCGGCGACTCCGTAATAGTCCTTGGCGTGGCATTGGCGCGAATGAAAGCGCGTTACCACGCGCGTGCCATCAGCGGATTCGAACTGGTCGATGATCTCAACGGGTGATTGCGCCGGAAACGCATCGACGAAACCCGTCAGTGTCGCCTTATACTCATCGATACCCTCGATCGGACCAGTTGGCTTGAGTCCGGTAAACCCGCGAATATCCGGGTGCATGGTCGCATCTGCGGCAGCAAGATCGGCGCGACCGAGAAATTCGGTGGTGAATCGGCGTACGATTGCCAGATTGTCCATGTTTTTGCTCCTCGGTTCAGATTCGCCTTGATTAGCTTATACTGCCTACAATGCTCGTGCGCCTCAACAGCCATAGCCGCCGGGCCAAGCAAATAACTGCGCTTTGGCAGCAAGAATCCTGGGAACGCCGCCCATCTGTTTCTTGGTTGCGGCGAGCAGGACCAGGCTCTCGCCCCGAGCAGGACCAAGCTCTCGCCCCGAGCAGGACCGATCAGGCGAGGGTCGTTCATACGGTGTTTCCTCGAATCCATGCGAGTCTGCGAAACCTGTCGTGCCGCATCAATACGCATGCAGGATTTGCCGTGCTTGGCCGAAATTGCGCCAAACGACCGATCTTGCGGCAAACCGCCTTATAGCGTGCGTTGCCGGGGCCACTCGGAAGTATTCATGCCCAGCACGCGCTGGAATAGCCAGGCGAGGCCCTGCCGCGAGTCAAAACCAAGGCTCAGCGCCAACTCGATGATCGAAAGCCGGGAGGTGGTCAAAAAGGTCCTTGGCGCGCTCCAGCCGCAGCCTGTTCTGGCAACGGTGCGGCGGCGGGCCGGTGGATTGCTTGAAGGCCCGGCAGAAGTGATAGGTCGAAAGGCCGACAACGCTGGCCATCGCCGGGAGCGAAACATGCGCGCCATCAGACACCGCCATCAGACACCGCCATCATATCGATGACGCGGTGCACCTGCCAGGGCGCAAGGCCGGACGACATATGTCGCTCCCATCAGTGCCATCAGGAAAACGGGGTGGGCTGCCGAAGTACCAGCCTTAAGGCAAGTGCGGCGAGTGCCGCCAGTATCGAACTATGTGAGACGATCCGCGACACCAGCGGGACAATCACGAAGGGGATCGCCGCCCCCAATCCCACTTGCCAACACACAGCCAGCAACACGCCCAAGCCGGTCGCCGCTGACTTCTCGCCCGAAAACCGGATGAAGATCGACCTGCTGTGTCCCAAGATCGCCAGCAGCGCAGCGGCCATCACAGATCAGGGCAACCAAACGTCGAATTCGACGGCAGCCAGTCCGGCCGCAACCACCACCGCCAGCGAGAAGAGCGATTGGGCGAATGCAAAGGTTCTGCCGGACGACAAGGGCTATGATTCCGACTGGCTCCGTGTGGCACTGCCCCAACGCAAGATCCTATCCTACATCCCGTCAAAATCGAACCGGAAAGTGCCGATTGCACAAGATTTGCCGCTCTATCGCCAGCGGCGCAAGGTCGAGAACATGTTCGGGAGGATCAAGGACTGGCGGCGCATCTACATGCGATACGATCACTGCGCCCATACCTTCATGTCCGCCACTCTTATGATCGGTGGTCTGGCAACTGGACGGTCTGCCTAAGGGGCAAAGCGGACTTCGGCCCATCGGCCTGACTTGATTCCCACACAAACCCGACCGCCAAGGCTCGATCCTGAGCACTTCGCCGAGCTACCTAGAAAGCTACCTAGAAGAAACAAGCTGCCGAATAGCCCCTTCCCAATCAGGCATAACCTATTAATTTATAGAGAAAATATGGTGGACGCACTTGGGCTCGAACCAAGGACCCGCTGATTAAGAGTCAGCTGCTCTACCAACTGAGCTATGCGTCCGTCGCCGGCGGCGGCGATCGCGGGTGGGGCCCGCGATTGGAGGTGCGCCGTTAGCAGCCTCATTCACCCCGCGCAACCGCTTTTTCGCGCGGCGCAGAACGACCGGCTCACCACCGCACCGCCTGCCGGTTCTGCCGCTCGATCGACATCAGGATGCCCAGGATCAGCATGATCGTCATCTGCGCCGAGCCGCCATTGCTGATCAGCGGCAGCGGCACGCCGACCACCGGCGCCAGACCCATCACCATCGCCATGTTGATCGCGAAATAATAAAAGATCGTCGCCGACAGCGCCGCGGCGGTCAGCCGGGCGAAGCGTGTCTCGGCCTTCGTCGCCACCGATAAGCCCCATTGCACCAGCAGGGTAAAGGCGATGATCAGCCCCAGCCCACCAACCAGGCCCCATTCCTCCATCATCGTCGCCAGCGCGAAATCGGTATGGCCCTCGGGCAGATATTGCAGGTGGCTTTGGGTACCGTGAAGGAAGCCCTTGCCCCAAATCCCGCCCGATCCGATCGCGATCTTCGATTGGGTGATGTGATAACCGGTGCCGAGCGGGTCGTTTTCGGGGTTGAGGAAAGTCAGCACGCGGTTGCGCTGATAGTCGTGGAGCAGGAAGTTCACCGCGAGCGGCACCGCCGCCGCGAGCGCCAGGCCGCCGCCGACGAACAGGCGCAGCGGAATGCCGGCGAGGAACATCACCGTCACCCCGCCGGCGGCGATCATCAGGGCGGTGCCGAGATCGGGCTGCTTCATCACCAGCAGCACCGGCATCCCGATCAGCAGCCCAGCGGGCCATAGCGCACCCCAGCGGCGTGTTTCGTTGGGCGGCAGCATGTCGTAGAATTTGGCGCAGGCGAGCACGATCGCGAGCTTCATCAACTCGGAGGGTTGCAGCCGGACGAGCCCCAGGTCGATCCAGCGTTGGCTCCCCCCGCGCACCGCGCCCGCCACCTCGACTATCACCAATAGCGCGAGCAGCACGGCGTAGAGCGGCAGCGCGGCTTGACCCCAGCGCTCGGCGCGCACCCGCGACATGATGACCGCCATTCCCATGAAGCCGATCAGGCGGATGCCCTGGGGCAGGGCATAGGGGCGCAGACTGCCCCCCGCCGCTGAATAGAGCACGAGCAGCCCGAAGCCGCCGATCGCCAGGACCAGGAAAATGATCCGCCACGGCAGCGCGGCGATCGGCGCGGGGATGGCGGCGGTGAAGCTGCTCAATCGGGTTGCTCCCGGCTGCCCTCGGCGGCGACCCCGCCCGAGGCGCTGTTGCCGAGCGCGGCGGCGGCGGCGTTGCTGGCGTCGGAGGCGGCATCGACCGCCTCGGACTCGGTCGCGGCGGCCGCATCGAGCTCGGTCGCCTGTTGCTGGGCGGGGTTGGCTTCGGCGGCGAGCGCGGCGCGATAGGCGGTCGCCTCCGCCGCCATCCGCGTCTTGATGTCGCCGCCCCAGCTCGCCTCGATCTCAGCAAGGCTTGCCTCGGCGCGCTGGCGGTCGAACAGCCAGGTCATGATGTCGCGCGCGGTGAGCGGGGTGTCGAGCACGCGGTTCACGTGGCCGTTATGCTCAAGCACCATGCCCAGCGCATAGCGCGGCTTGTCGGATGGCGCGAAGGCGATGAACAGCGCATGGTCGCGCAGCTTGAAGGGCAGCTGCCCGTTCGATAGCACGCCGCGCGCCCGCTCGGCCATGGTGATGCGACGGACCTGGGCGGTGCCCGTCTTGGCCGCCAGCTCGATCCCCGGCAAATTGAGGCGCGCCGCCCCCGCGGTGCCACCGCCATTCACCACCGCATGCATCGCTGCATGAATCGTCTTGAAGTGATCGGGGTCGATCGGCATCGCGCGCGGCGGCGGTGCCTTGGGATCAACGAACAGCCGTGGATGCACCTCCAGCCCCGAGCCGAGCCGCGCGGCCGCGACCGCGAGCTGCATCGGGTTCGCCAGCACATAGCCCTGGCCGATCGAAGCATTCAGCGAGTCCGCGACCGTCCAGCTTTCCTTGTATTTCTTCTGCTTCCACGCGCTGTCGGGCACGGTGCCGTAGCGCTGGCTGGCGAAGGGCAGGTCGAACTTCTGGCCCATGCCGAGCATCCTGAGCGTCGGCGCGAAGCGATCATAGCCAAGCCGGCGCGACATTTCGTAGAAATAGATGTCGCAGCTTTGCGCGACGGCGTTGTGCATGTCGATCGCGCCGTGCCCGCGCCGCTTGTGGCAGTGGAATACGCCCGAGCCGACCCGTAACGCACCCGAACACACCACTCGGTCATTGGGGCTGACGCCCGCGTGGAGCAGGGCCAGCGCGTTCATCGGCTTGACCGTCGATCCCGGAGGATAAAGCCCCTGCAGCGCCTTGTTCATCAAGGGCACGTGATCGTTTTTCGACAGCATCTCCCACTCGAAATGGCTGATGCCGTCCGAAAAACTGTTGGGATCGTAGGCCGGCATCGAGACGAAGGCGAGGACCTCGCCCGTGAGGCAGTCCATCACCACGCAGCTGCCCGAGTTGGTGCCGAGCCGGCGCGCGGCATATTCCTGCAGCCCCGCGTCGATCGTCAACCGCACCGTCTGGCCCGGCGCGTCGGGGCGCTGGGCGAGTTCGCGCACCAGCCGGCCGTGCGCCGTCACCTCGACGCGCTTGGCGCCGGGGGAGCCGCGTAGTCGGCTGTCGAGCTGCTTTTCGATCCCGTCCTTGCCAATCTTGAAGCCGGGGGTGACGAGAAGCGGGTCCCTGGTGGCGCGGTACTGCTCGGCCGAGGCCGCGCCGACATAGCCGGTTAAATGCGCGACCGCGGCGCCCGCGGGATAGTTGCGCGAATAGCCGCGCGTGGGCGCGACCCCCGGCAGTTCGGGCAGGCGAACCGAGACGGCGGCGAACCGCTCCCAATCGAGATCGTCGGCCACCTGCACTGGCTGGAAGCCGGCTGAGTGCTTCAGATCGAGTCGGATACGCTCCATCTCCTCGGGTGGCAGCGCCAGGATATTCTGGAGCAGGCCGAGCACGCGATCCTTGTCGTCCAGGCGATCGGGGATGATGTCGACGCGGAAATCGGTGCGGTTGTTCGCGATCGGCGCGCCGTTGCGGTCGATCAGCCAGCCGCGCCGGGGCGGGATCAGCGTCAGGTTCACGCGGTTGCTCTCGGCGAGCATGTTGTAGCGCGCGTTCTCGGCGATCGACAGCCAGCCCATCCGCGCGCCGAGCACCACGCCGACGCCGATCTGGCCGATGCCGAGCGCGACCGTCCGCCGGTTGAAGCTGAAGGTCTGGTGCGCTTCGGTGACGATGCGGCTGGGCGGGTTCATGCCGGGCTCCGTTCCCGATCGATCCAGGCGACGATCAGGGCTGCGACCGGGTACAGCATCACCGAAACCGCGATCTGGAGCAACAACAGCGTTTCGACATGCGCGGCAAGCGGGGTCGCGACCAATCGACCAAAGATCAGGGCGCCGGCGATGCCGCCAGTCGCGAGCAGCCAGTCCTGCCAGAAATCGCGCGCGACCAGCCGCGCGTCGAACAGATCGATCGAGATATAGGCGAGCGTCCAGAACAGCATCGCGCTGCCGAACGGCTGGCCGGAGAAGAGATCGTCGAACAGCCCGAGCAGCAGCGGTGCCCAAACGGGCAGCGCGTCCTCGCGCGCCAGCCGCCAGCCGAGCAGCATCAACAGCCCGAAGGGCGGCAGCAGCGGAAAGCTCGCGACGAGCGGCAGCAAGGTGAGCGTGGAGGCCGCCATCACCGACAGCGCCGGCTTCAGGCTCGGCCAGACGCGCTGCGGCTCGGGATCGAACGGACCGCGCGGTCGGCGGCGCGGCATCAGGCCCATCAGCGCGGCTCCGCAGACGGCGGCGGCAGCGGAATGAACGTGCGCTGGACGATCGCGACATCGAGCGTGTCAGGCTGGGTGACACCGCGCGCGGTGGTGGTGTCGCGCCCGGCCTTGATCACGCGGGCGACCGGGATGCCCGGCGCATAGATGCCGCCGGTGCCCGACGTGACAAACGCATCCCCTACCGCGAAGGGTGCGTTGGCGAGGTTGACCGAGCGAATCTCGATCAGGCCATCGCCGCGCCCGGCGGCGATCGCGGGCAGTCCGTCGCGCACCCGGCGCACCGGCACGATGCTTTCGGGATCGGAAATGAGCAGCACGCGCGCGGTGTTGAACCCAACCTCGATCACGCGACCGATCAACCCTTCCGGCCCGCGCACCGGCTGCCCCTCGCGCACGCTCTGGTTACTGCCGGCGTTGAGCACCGCATAGCGCCGGGTGCTCGCCGCGCTCGAACTGACCAGATGCGCGGCGACGACGGTATCGGTCGCGCCCTGGCGCAGCCGCAGCAGCGTCTTCAGTCGTGCGTTTTCGTAAAGAACTGCCTTGGCCTGGTCGGTCATGCGCTTGTTCGCGGCGATTTCGGCTCGCAGCGCCTTGTTGCGGCCCATCACCGCGAAATAATCGCTCACCCCCTGTGGCATGCTGGCGACGCCGCGCACGCCCCAGCCGAGCAAGGAGGAGATTGGCGTGCCGATCTCGGCCGCCGCCAGTCGCACCACGCCAAAGGTCTTGGGATCAAAGGTCGATAGCGCGAGCAACAGCGCCGCCACCAGGGCGCCGGCCACCGCCAGCACATAGCTGGCGAATAGCCCATATTGCGCCCTACGCGAAAAGCCGGGTCGTCTCGGCCGCGACGCCACTGGTCAACAACTCCCTCAGGCGTTCTGGAGCACGCCCCGATACACCGGATCCTCCAGCGCGCGCCCGGTGCCGATCGCCACACAGGTGAGCGGATCGTCCGCCACCGTCACGGGCAGGCCGGTTTCGTCGCGCAGCACCTCGTCAATCCCGGAGAGCAGCGCGCCGCCGCCGGTGAGGACGATGCCCTGATCGACGATATCGGCGGCGAGTTCGGGCGCGGTGTTTTCCAGCGCGATCCGCACGCCTTCCACGATCGTGCTGACGGGTTCGCTCAGCGCTTCGGCGATCTGGCCCTGGTTGATCTGGATTTCCTTGGGCACGCCGTTCACTAGATCGCGGCCCTTGATGTGGATGGTCTTGCCGATCCCGTCCAAGGGGGCCTTGGCGACGCCGACTTCCTGCTTGATGCGTTCGGCGGTGGCTTCGCCGATCAGCAGGTTATGGTTGCGGCGGACATAGGAGACGATCGCTTCGTCCATCTTATCGCCACCGACCCGGACCGAGGTGGTATAAGCGAGGCCGCGCAGGCTGAGCACCGCGACTTCGGTGGTGCCGCCGCCGATATCGACGACCATGCTGCCGATCGGCTCGGTGACGGGCATGTCGGCGCCGATCGCCGCGGCCATCGGCTCCTCGATCAGGAACACCTGGCTTGCGCCGGCATTCTGCGCCGCGTCGCGGATCGCGCGGCGTTCGACCGAGGTCGAGCCCGAAGGCACGCAGATCACGATCTGCGGCCAGCGCATGAAGCGGCGCTGACCATGTACCTTGGCGATGAAGTGCTTGATCATCTGTTCGGCGACGTCGATGTCGGCGATCACGCCATCACGCAGCGGCCGGATTGCCTGGATGCTCTCGGGCGTCTTGCCCATCATCAGCTTGGCGTCGTCGCCAACCGCCTTCACTTTCTTGACGCCGTTCAGCGTCTCGACCGCGACGACCGAGGGTTCGTTGAGCACGATGCCGCGCCCGCGCAAGTAAACCACGGTATTCGCCGTGCCGAGGTCGATCGCCATGTCGTGCGACATGAAGTTGAACAAGCGCGAAAACAAAGCCATCGAACGTCCTGTCAAACGCAGCGCCGGGCTGGCCCCGACGCGCTACCAGCCGCTTCACCGCCTGCCCCGGCTCGACTCAGGCGTCGCCGGCTGATGTTCGATCGAGGTCGCGGAAAGCCGCCGCTTGGGCTAGAGGAAAGGCCATGTCAATACGCCGTCTGCCAGAGCATGTCGTCAACCGAATCGCCGCCGGCGAGGTGGTCGAGCGGCCGGCGAGCGCGCTGAAGGAACTCGTCGAAAACGCGATCGACGCGGGCGCCGCGCGGATCGAGGTGGCGCTGGGGCAGGGCGGGGTCGCGCTGATCGAAGTGGTCGATGACGGGTGCGGGATGAGCCGCGCCGAGATGGCGCTCGCGCTCGAACGGCACGCCACCTCCAAATTGCCCGATCGACTGCTTGATGCGGGGGCGATCCAAGCGGTCGAAACGCTCGGCTTTCGCGGCGAGGCGTTGCCTTCGATCGCGAGCGTGGCCCGGCTCACGCTCGACAGCCGGGTGCGTGGCGCGGAGGGCTGGCGGCGGGTGATCGACAATGGCGCGCTGATGGAGGAAGGGCCGGCGGGCCTGCCGCCGGGCACGCGGGTGCGGGTGGAAGACCTGTTCGCCCGCGTTCCCGCCCGGCGCAAATTCCTGCGATCGGATCGCGCCGAATATGCCGCCTGCCTCGATGTCGTGCGACGCCTCGCGATGGCGCGGCCCGATATTGCCTTCCAGCTACGCCATGACGGGCGGCTCGTCCTCAATCTGCCCGTCGATCCCGATCGTCCGGCGCGGGTGGCGGCGCTCACCGATCGCGCGCTCGCCGAGAACAGCGTGGTGGTCGCGGTGGAGCGCGAGGGGCTTCGACTGGGGGGCGTCGCCGGTCTGCCGACCTTCAACCGAGGCATCGCCGATCACCAATATCTGTTCGTCAACGGCCGCCCGGTGAAGGACAAATTGCTGATCGGCGCGGTGCGCGGCGCCTATGCCGAACTGCTCGCGCGCGATCGCCACGCGGTCGTCGCGCTGTTCCTCGATGTGCCGGCGGATGCGGTCGACGTGAATGTCCACCCGGCCAAGACCGAGGTGCGCTTCCGCGATCCGGCGCTGGTGCGCGGGCTGATCGTCTCGGGGCTGAAGCGCGCGCTCGACGAGGCGGGGCATCGTAGCGTTCAGCGACCCGAGCCCGCCGCCTGGGGGCTGTGGCAGGTGGAGGGGGCGGGACGCAGCGATGCGGCGCCGGACCATGCCGCCACCTGGCCCACGGCGAGCGCGGCCTCGGTCGCCTTCGCGCAACCCGCGCTCGCGCCCGAACGGCTCCATGATCCGCGCCCGGGCTTCTTCAGCGCGCCGCCCGCCGCGCGCGCCGAGCCCGCCGCCGCGCCGACGCCCGAGGGCGGGCGTTTCCCGCTGGGAGTCGCGCGTGGGCAGGTGGCGGCGACCTATATCGTCGCCGAGACCGAGGATGGGCTGGTGATCGTCGACCAGCACGCGGCGCACGAACGGCTGGTGCTCGAACGGATGCGCGCCGGGCTCGCCGGGGCGGGTGTCGCGCGCCAGGCGCTGCTGCTCGCCGAGGTGATCGAGCTAGACGAGCCAGCCTGCGACCGGCTGGAGGCAGCGGCGGCGACGCTCGAGGCGCTGGGGCTCGAACTCGAACGCTTCGGCCCGCGCGCGGTGCTGGTGCGCGCGGTGCCGGCCGTGCTAGCCAGGGGCGATGTGACGGCGCTGGTGACCGATCTCGCCGACGATCTTGCCGCCTATGACGATGCGCTGAGCCTCAAGGAACGGCTCGATCACGTCGCAGCGACGATGGCGTGCCACCATTCGGTCCGCGCCGGGCGCATCCTGTCGGTCGCCGAGATGAACGCGCTGCTCCGCGAGATGGAGGCGACGCCCCATTCGGGCCAGTGCAACCATGGCCGCCCGACCTGGGTGAAACTGGCGCATGGCGACATCGAGAAACTGTTCGGGCGGAAATAGGGGGGTGGGTTTAGCGGCGGCGCGGGGAGTGGAGCGCTGGAACCGCAACTCCCACGTCTCCGCATGAACCCGATCAAACCCGCCGAGCGAGCAGCACCCCGCCCATCATCATCGCAAGGCCCGCCGCGCGCATCAGCGTAAGCGGCGTGCGCGGCGCGCCGAGCAGGCCGAAATGGTCGATCGTCGCCGCCGCGACGATTTGGCCGAGCAGCACCAGCAGGACCGCCGTTCCGATGCCAAGCCTTGGCCCCAGATAAGTGATCGACAGCAGATAGAAGGCGATCAGCAGGCCGCCGAAATAATAGGGCCAGGGTGCCGCGCCGAGCAGCGCGCGTTGTGGCCCGCCCGTCGCCCACGCGACCAGCAGCGCGACCGCCAGCGCCAGCGCGAACATGATCGCCGCCGCGCTCGCCGGGCTGCCGAGCCGCGCGCCGAGCAGCGCATTGGCGCTCGCCATGATGGGAATGCCGATGCCGGCGGCGAGCATGATCGGGGCGAAAAGCGCGTTGTTCATCGGTGGCGATGCTAGCGGCGGGCCGCGCCGCTGGCGAGCGGGGAGGCGCATCGCTGCGCGAAGTCGGTATTTGCGTGCATTACGAAACGACCGCCCCTGGAAACCATCACGCCGGCTTCGCATTTAACCAGCGATTAACCGCGCCGATGCGGTCGACCAAGGATTTCCACAATGACGAGCAAGCTTCTTCCGGTGATCTGCGCGCTGATTCCGTTCGCCGGATTGGTGACGGCGGTGCTGATCGTTCCCTGAGCATTTGCCCGCGCCTGATTTAAGGGGCTTATTGCCGCGTTGGGCACAAGAAAAGGGGCCGTTCCATCGCCTGGAACGGCCCCTGATCTTTGCTCGGCGCCGGACTCAGCCCTGGGCGTCGCTCGCGATTTCGCCGACTTCAAGGTTGGGATCGCGCTCTTCAGTGAAGCCCGTTTGCTCGCGGCCTTCCTCGAACACCTGCGCCATCACGTCGACGCCGGCGGCCTGCATCTCGGCCTCTTCGGGCGAGCGGGCGACGTTCACCTTCACCATCACCGGCACTTCCGGGTGAAGCGCGACCTTCACCTCGTGCAGGCCGATCGTCTTGATCGGGCGATCGAGCACGATCTGCGCCTTGCCGACCTTGTGGCCGAGCGCTTCGAACGCCTCGACCAGATCGCGCACCGCGACCGAGCCGTAAAGCTGGCCGGTGTTCGACGACTGGCGAATGAGCGTCAGCGTCACGCCGTCGATCGTCTTCGCGTCCTTCTCGGCGTCGGCGCGGCGGGCGGCGTTCTCCGCCACGATCCGCTCGCGATTGGCCTCGAACACGCGGCGGTTCGCCTCGTTCGCGCGCAGCGCCTTCTTGCGCGGCAGCAGGTAGTTACGGGCGAACCCGTCCTTCACCTTCACCACATCGCCGATACCGCCGAGCTTCTCGACGCGTTCCAGCAGGATCACATCCATCTGCTCAGCTCCTTACTTAACGATATAGGGCAGCAAGCCCAGGTGACGGGCGCGCTTGATCGCCTGGGCGAGTTCGCGCTGCTTCTTCGCGCTCACGCTGGTAATGCGCGAAGGAACGATCTTGCCGCGCTCCGAAACGAAGCCCTGCAGCAGGCGCACATCCTTGTAATCGATGCGCGGCGCGTCCTTGGCGGAAAAGGGGCAGCTCTTGCGGCGGCGGAAAAAGGGGCGTGCCATGGGTCTAATCCTCCTTATTCGCCATCGAAGCCATCGCGCTCACGGCGCGGGCGGTCACCGCCTTCACGCTCGCGGCGGCGGCCGTCGCGGTCGCCCTTGCGCATCATCGCGCTCGGGCCATTCTCATGCGCGTCGACGCGAATGGTGAGATAGCGGATAATGTCTTCATTGATGCGGATCTGCCGCTCGAGCTCGGCGACGACGCCGGCCGGGGCTTCGATTTCCAGCATCACATAATGCGCCTTGCGGTTCTTGGCGATCTTGTACGCCAGGCTGCGCAGCCCCCAGGTCTCGGTCTTGACGATCCGGCCCTGATTTTCCTCGACGATCTTGGTGGCCATTTCGGCCAGTGCGTCCACCTGCGCCTGTGCCAGATCCTGGCGCGCGAGGAAGACGTGCTCGTAAAGAGCCATGTCTTGTCCTTCATTTTGGCCGATCGCTGAGCATCCGCACCATGCGAAGGCCCCCTCCGGCTGTCGTCCACGGGTAAGCGCGGCGGCGCAGCGCGCCACCGAAGGCGCGGCACATACAGCGATCGCCGCGAAACGCAAGGCTGCTTGCCAAGTGGCGCCCCGATTTCTACCGCGCCGCTTTCAGTAAAGCAGGGGACAGGCAGTGCGCGCTTTCATCTTTCCGGGCCAGGGCAGCCAAGCGGTCGGCATGGGTGCGGCGCTGGCCGAGGCGAGCGCCGTCGCGCGCGAGGTCTTTGAGGAGGTGGACGAGGCGATCGGCCAGCACCTGTTCCGCCTGATGAGGGAAGGCGCGGCCGAGGAACTCACTCTCACCGAGAACGCCCAGCCGGCGATCATGGCCAATGCGATTGCCACGCTCCGCGTGCTGGAGCGCGAGGGCGGGGTGCCGCTCGCCGAGAAGGTGGCGTTTGTCGCTGGCCATTCGCTCGGCGAATATAGCGCGCTGTGCGCGGCGGGCGCGCTCGACCTGGCGACGACCGCGCGGCTGCTGAAATTGCGCGGCCAGGCGATGCAATCGGCGGTCCCGGTCGGGGTTGGCGGCATGGCGGCGCTGCTCGGCGCGACCCTGGATCAGGCGCAAGCGGTCGCGGCGGCGGCGGCGGAGGGCGAGGTCTGCGCCGTCGCCAACGACAATGCCGAGGGGCAGGTGGTGCTTTCCGGCCACGCGGCGGCAATCGAGCGCGCGATCGGGCTGTGCAGGGAATTTGGCGTGAAGAAGGGCACCGCGCTGCCGGTCTCCGCGCCGTTCCACTGCCCGTTGATGGCGCCGGCCGCCGAGGCGATGGCGGCGGCGCTGGAGGGCGCGCGGATCGTCGCGCCTTTCGTCCCGGTGTTCGCCAACGTCACCGCCGCCCCCGTAAGTGACCCGACCGAGATCCGCGCGCGGCTGGTCGAGCAGGTGACCGGCATGGTCCGCTGGCGCGAATCGCTGCTCGCGATGGAAGCGGCGGGCATCGAGCAGTTCGTCGAATTCGGCGCGAAGGTGCTGAGCCCGATGGTGAAGCGCACGGTGAAGGCGGAGCCGGTGAGCGTGGTGACGATGGCGGACATCGAGGGGTTGGCGCGGTCGCTCTGATATCGCCGATCATCCATAATGCATCAGCACGGATTTTTTGGACCATTTGGGAGTAAACGATGTTCGACCTTACAGGCATGACCGCGCTCGTCACCGGCGCTTCCGGGGGGATCGGCTCGGCGATCGCGCGGGGGCTCGCGGGGCAGGGCGCGCGGCTCGCGCTGTCGGGCTCCAACCCCGATAAGCTCACCGCTTTCCAGGCCGAACTCGGCGGCGATCATGTCGCGCTCGCCTGTGATCTGGGCGATGGCGCTGCGGTCGACGGCCTCGTCCCGCGCGCGGTGGAGGCGCTCGGCAAGCTCGACGTTCTGGTCAACAATGCCGGCGTCACCCGCGACAATCTGCTGATGCGGATGAAGGACGAGGAATGGGATCAGGTGATCCGCGTGAACCTGGAAGCCGCCTTCCGCCTCGCCCGCGCCGCCGCCAAGCCAATGATGAAAGCACGGTTCGGGCGGATCATTTCGATCACCTCGGTCGTCGGCGCGACGGGTAATCCCGGCCAGGCCAATTACGCGGCCTCCAAGGGCGCGCTGACGGCGATGACCAAGGCGATGGCGCAGGAACTGGCGAGCCGGGGCATCACCGCGAATTGCGTCGCCCCGGGCTTCATCCAGTCGGCGATGACCGACGTGCTGCCCGAGGCGCAGAAGAGCGCGCTGCTCGGCCGTATCCCGGCGGGCGCGCTGGGGCAGGGGAGCGACGTGGCGGCGGCGGTCGTCTATCTCGCGAGCCGCGAGGCGGGCTATGTGACGGGGCAGACGCTGCACGTGAACGGCGGTATGGCGATGCTGTAAGCGCCTCCGCTTATTCGCGGCCTCTTGTCAGCCGGGGGCGCGCGTTCTACGGCTCCCCGCTGTTGAACCCCAATTGAAAGAGGGATGGAAAGCATGAGCGAGACCGCCGATCGCGTAAAGAAGATCGTCGTCGAGCATCTGGGTGTGGAAGCCGACAAGGTGACCGAGGATGCGAGCTTCATCGATGATCTGGGCGCGGACAGCCTCGACATCGTCGAACTGGTGATGGCGTTCGAGGAAGAATTCGGCGTCGAAATCCCCGACGATGCCGCCGAGAAGATCAGCACCGTGAAGGATGCGATCACTTATATCGACGAGCATCAGGGCTGATCGCCCTGTTCTTCCGGGGGTGAACCCCGCTCAAGCGGCTCCGCGCGCTCGGCATCAACCGGGGCGACGGAGCCGTTTCGATTTTGACGGTTAGGAGAGTGGAACAATGCGTCGGGTTGTCGTCACGGGGCTGGGGCTGGTCACGCCGCTGGGCGCCGATGTCGAGACGAGCTGGGCGAATCTGATCGCAGCCAAATCGGGCGCCGGGCACATCACCCATTTCGACGCGACCGATTATGCCTGCCGCATCGCCTGCGAGGTGAAGCCCAAGGATCATCCCTGGGGGTTCGATGCCTATAAGCGCGTCGATCACAAGGTGCAGCGCCAGGTCGATCCGTTCATCGTGTTCGGCATCGACGCCGCCGGCCAAGCGATCGAGGACGCCGGCCTGCTCGACATGAGCGAGGAAGAGCGGTTCCGCGCTGGCTGCTCGATCGGCTCGGGGATTGGCGGGCTGCCAGGAATCGAGAGCGAATCGCTGGTGCTTGAACATAAAGGCCCGCGTCGCGTCTCGCCGCACTTCGTCCATGGCCGGCTGATCAACCTGATTTCGGGCCAGGTCTCGATCAAATATGGGCTGATGGGGCCGAACCACGCCGTCGTCACCGCTTGTTCGACCGGCGCGCACTCGATCGGCGATGCCGCGCGGATGATCGCGATGGACGATGCCGATGTGATGCTCGCGGGCGGCGCGGAAGCGGCGATCTGCCCGATCGGCATCGCCGGCTTCGCGCAGGCGCGCGCGCTTTCGACCGGCTTCAACGACACCCCCGAACGCGGCAGCCGGCCTTATGACCAGGACCGCGACGGCTTCGTAATGGGCGAGGGCGCGGGCGTGGTCGTGCTCGAGGAATATGAGCGTGCCAAGCGGCGCGGCGCAAAGATTTACGCCGAAGTGGTGGGCTATGGCCTGTCGGGCGACGCCTATCACGTCACGGCGCCGCACCCCGAAGGATCGGGCGCCTTTCGATCGATGCAGATGGCGATGCGCAAGTCCGGGCTTTCGCTCGGCGACATCGACTATGTGAACGCGCACGGCACCTCCACCCCGCTTGGCGACGAGCTGGAACTGGGCGCGGTGCGGCGGCTGTTCGGCAACGCGATCGGTACGCTGTCGATGAGCTCGACCAAATCGGCGATCGGCCATCTGCTCGGCGGCGCCGGGGCGGTGGAGAGCATCTTCTGCATCCTGGCGATGCGCGATCAGATCGTGCCGCCGACGCTCAACCTCGATAACCCAAGCGAGAATTGCGCCGGCGTCGATCTGGTGCCGCATATCGCCAAGGAGCGCCGGGTGAAGGCGGTGCTGAACAACAGCTTCGGCTTTGGCGGCACCAATGCCAGCCTGGTGATGAAGGCGATCGACTGAATCGACTGCGGAGGGGGCGCGGGGTGCGCAGGCTTGGCTGGCTGCTGCTGATCGGAATCGTCGCGCTGGTTGGCGGGGCGCTGTTCGTGGCACAGGACTGGGGCGGGCGCGGACCTTCCGCCCGGGCGCTGAGCTTCGAAGTGCCCGAGGGCGCCTCGCTCGCCGCCACCGCCGCGCGACTGGAACAGGCCGGCGCGATCCGATCGGCCGCGCGCTTCAAGCTCTACGCCCGGTTGTTCGGCGCGGCCGATCCGATCAAGTCGGGCGATTATCGCCTGCCGCGCGGGCTTTCCGCCGCCGACATCCTGAAGCTGCTGCAGGGCGGGCGGACGATCCAGCGTTTCGTCACCATTCCCGAAGGCTGGCCGGCGGTGCTGGTGCAGGAACGGCTGCTCGCGACGCCGGGCCTCGAAGGCACGGTGCCCGTGCCGGTGGAAGGCAGCGTGCTCCCCGACAGCTACAGCTTCCAGCCAGGCGACACGCGCGAGAGCGTGGTCGATCGGATGCAGCAGGCGATGGTCGCCTATCTCGCCGCCGCCTGGGAACGGCGCAAGCCTGGGCTCGCGGTAAGCACCCCGCGCGAGGCGCTGATCCTCGCCTCGATCGTCGAGAAGGAAACCGGCAAGCCGAGCGAGCGGCGGCTGGTCGCGGCGGTCTATTCCAATCGGCTGAAGCGCGGGATGCCGCTCCAGGCCGATCCGACGACGATTTACCCGATCACCAAGGGCAAGCCACTCGGCCGGCGCATCCTGCTGTCCGAACTGCGCGCCAAGAACGGGTACAACACCTATGCGATGAGCGGCCTGCCGCAGGGGCCGATCTGCAACCCCGGGCGCGCCTCGATCGACGCGGTGCTCGACCCCGCCGACTCGAGCGCGGTGTATTTCGTCGCGGATGGTAGCGGCGGGCATGTGTTCGCCGACACGCTCGACCAGCATAACCGCAACGTGCAGAAATGGCGCGCTTTCCGCGCGGCACACGGTATCTGACAACGCTTGTCCTAGCGTCAACCAGTGGTACACTCGCGGCACTACACAGCGTGGGTATCGCCATGCGCGAGATGGAGAGCCTGATTGCCGCCCCCGGAGAGACGCATGATTGCGTCTGGCGCAATCTGCCGCTGCTGGTGCGCTTCGCCTCGATCACCGCTGCCGGGCTTGCCTGCCTGATTCTCGCTTATGGCGTGCTGGTGGCGCCGCTTGGCGAGCAACTGCAATTGCTGTGCGTCGCCGCCTTCGCGACCGCCGCCGCGCTGCAGGTAAGCAGCTTTTTTTACGCCTGCTGGCGCGCGCAAGACTAGCCGTGCGGAACGGTTGCCCCGGCCTATGGTTGTCCTCGCATCGGTGGGGGATCAGCCAGGAGGCCAAGATGCAAACAGTTTCCGCGATGTTTGACAATCGAGACGACGCCCGGCGCGCGATCGCGGCGCTACGCGATGCCGGCGCGCGCGACTCGGCGCTATCCGTGATCGGTCGCGACGGCGAGAGCCAGGGCACCACCGATCTCGATGGTGACGACGATGGCGGCAGCCTGATCCGCGGCCTGCTTGGCGGCGGTGCGCTGGGTGCCGGGCTGGGCGTGGCGGCGCTCGCGATTCCGGGCGTCGGGCCGCTCGCGGCGGCGGGCGCGATCGCGGCGGCGGCGGTGCCAAGCGCGCTCGGCATTGGCGCGGCGGCGGGCGCGGTCGCGGGCTCGCTTAACGAGGCACTGATGGCGCACGGCGTCAGCGAGGACGACGCCCGCTATTATGAAGGCCGGCTCGGCCAGGGGGGCGTGTTCGTTTCGGTCGATACGCGTGAAGCCGGGATCGACCCGGAAACCGCGGTCGGCATCTTGCATCGCCATGGCGGGCACAATGCCAGCCGCCAGACCGCCGCGTCGGGTTATTGAACCGTGCCGCCGGCGCGTGGACGGCGCGCCGGCGGTTCAGGCGGCGAGCAGGCGCGCGCTGGGCACCGTGAGCGTGGCGATCAGGCCCCCCGGTGCCCAATCCTTGCGCACCGTGCCATCCAGGCTGCGCGTGACGCTCTGCTCGATCAGCCGCGAGCCGAAGCCGCGCCCGGCCGGCGGTACCACCGGCGGCCCGCCTTCCTCCTGCCAGCGTAGTGCCAGCTGATCCTGATCGATCCGCCAGTCGATCCGCACCCGGCCGCTGTTAACCGAAAGCGCGCCATATTTGGCGGCGTTGGTCGCGAGTTCGTGCAGCACCAGCGCGAATGCCTGTGCCGTTTCAGGCGCGAGCGCGACCGGTGGCCCGCTCGCCGTGCAGCGATCGGGGGTGGTGCCGGCATAGGGCTCCAACTCGCGCGTGACGATCGCCGCCAGATCGACACTGCTCCACCCCGCCTGCGCCAACAGCCCGTGCGCGCGGGCGAGTGCCTGAAGCCGGTTGCCGAGCGCCTCGCGATACGCCTCGATCGTCGGCGCGCGGGTGAGCGTGGCGAGCGACTGGACGATGCTCAGTAGGTTCTTGGCGCGGTGATCGACCTCGCGCGCGAGCAGCTTCTCGCGCGCCTCGGCCTGCTTGCGCTCGGTGATGTCGATGATCGTGCCGAGAAAGCCGGTGATGTGGCGCCCGCCATCGCGCAGCGGGCGATAAGCGACGAGCCAGCTTCGCTCCGCCTGCGCCACATCGTCCCAGCCGGTGATCTCGATGCCGCCCACTTCCTCGCCAGCCAGCAGGCGCGGCTGGATCGCGCGCAGCGCCTCGCAGGTCGCGGGCGGCAGGATTTCCTCGATGGCGCGGCCATAATGCGCTTCGGGCGGCAGGCCGTTGATCATCGCGAGCCGCGAGTTGATCCGTTTGAAGCGGAAATCGGTATCGAACAGAACGATGCCGAGCGGCGCGGCCTCATAGACCGCCGCCGCCTCATGCGTGTCTTCCAGCGCGCGCTCCTCGCTCGCGCGCCGCATCGCCTCCAGTCGCTGCGGGCAGCGCAGCAGTTGCACCGTCCCCTCCAGCCGCACCGCCTGCCGCCCCTCGAAAGTGACGAAGCCGGTCGCGAGCACGGCTTGTTCCGGCCCGCCGTCGCGCGGCAAGACGCGGTACTGCGCCTCGTACATATGCGGACCGTCGGGATCGAGCGCGACCGCGACACGAGCCTCCACCGCGGCGCGATCCTCGGGGTGGACCGCGGCGCTCCAACGATCATAGGTCACCGGCTCGCCATCAGGCAGGCCCCAGACCCGGTGCAGCAGCGGATCCCAGGTGATTTCGCCGGTGCGAACATCATAGCGGTGGATGCCGACGCCGCAGCGCTCGAGCAGCTCGGCGAGCGGTCGCTCGGCCAGGCGATCATCGGTCGATGGCGAAGCCGGCCGCGCCTGCTGCGTCATTGGTTCGTTCCTGTTCCGCCCCCGCGGCTCCCCTTCACCTATCAGTTTGTTTCGCTCGCCCCAAGTCCCTGCAAGGTCTAGTCGCGGGGCAGCGCGGAGGCGGCGCGTGCCTGGCGCTCGACGCTGGCAAGATCGCCCTTGTCCACCCAGCTTCCGCCCACACACAGCACCGCTGGCAGGGCGAGATAATCGGCTGCGGTCTCGGCGGTGATGCCGCCGGTGGGGCAGAAGCGTGCCTCATGGAAGGGCGCGGCGAGCGCCTTGAGCGCCTTCACCCCGCCCGATGCCTCGGCCGGGAAGAACTTGAAGTGGCGCAGGCCGAGCGCATAGCCGCGCATCAGGTCGCCCGCCGTCGCGACGCCGGGCAGGAAGGGCACGTCGCTCGCGATGATCGGCTCGGCGAGTGCCTCGGTGAGCCCGGGGGAGACGATGAACTCGGCGCCGGCCGCCATCGCCTGATCGAACTGATCGTGGCTGACGACCGTGCCCGCGCCGACGATCGCGCCCGGCACCTGCTTCATCGCCGCGATCGCATCGAGCGCGGCGGGGGTGCGCAGCGTCACTTCCAGCACGCGAAGCCCGCCGGCGACGAGCGCCTCGGCGAGCGGCCGCGCGGTGGCGGCGTCGTCGATCACCAGCACCGGGATCACCGGGCTGGTGCGCATGATCGCCTCGATCGTCATTGGGCATACTCCTGGGCAAAGGCGGCGGCGGCGCCGAACAGGCCGGGTTGGGGGTGAGTGATCAGCTTCACCGGAATGTCTTCCATCAGCGATCGGAAGCGCCCCTTGGCGGCGAAGCGCTCGGCGAAGCCCGAGCGGGCGAAATGGTCCTTCAGCCGCAGCCCGAGCCCGCCGGCGATCACCACGCCCTTCGCACCTTGGGCGAGCGCCAGATCGCCCGCGACCGCGCCGAGGCTGAGGCAAAAGCGGTCGAGCGCGGCAAGCGCGAGGCTGTCGCTGCCCTCCAGCGCCATCGACCAGATCGCCTTGTCGTCGAGCCGGGGCACCGCGCGCCCCTCGATCTCGGCGAGGGTTTCGTAGATCGCGATGATGCCGGGGCCGGCGCAGATGCGTTCGGCGGAGACGCGCGTATAGGTCTTGCGCAGCCGCTTGAGCATGGCGTCTTCAAGCCCGTCGAGCGGGGCGAAATCCTGATGGCCGCCCTCGGTCTCGATGACGTGATAGCCCTGCGCGAAGCGGTGGACGATCGCGACGCCAAGCCCCGTGCCGGGGCCGCACACGGTGAGGCTGCCATTCTCGGGCAGGCGGACATTGGGGCCGCAGAGATGATCGAAATGTTCGGAGTCGAGCTGGGCGACGGCGTGCCCCACCGCGCCGAAATCGTTGATCAGGACGAAGTCGTCGACCTCCAGCCGCTCGCGCACCAGCGCCGGGCGGATGATCCAGGGATTGTTGGTGAGTTTGATCAGCTCGCCCCCGACCGGCGAGGCGACGGCGATCGCGGCCGCGCGGGGCAGGGCGCCGATCTGCGCGCCGAATGCCTGCCATGCGGTCTGGAGGCTGGCATATTCGGCGGTCTTGAGCGTGACCGACTCGCCCAGTGCGACCACCCGACCATTCGCCACCTCGGCGAGGGCGAAGCGGGCGTGGGTTCCGCCGATATCGACTGCGACGACGTTCACTTCGCTTTGTCTCCCTGCATGGTGCGTGGCGCCCGGCCTCACCCCCTCACCCAACCCTCTCCCCCAAGGGGGAGAGGGCTATGGTGATCGCGCCCTACTCCCTCTCCCGCTCGCGGGAGAGGGCCGGGGTGAGGGCACTTTCTCCGCGGAGGCTCGTCAGCGAGCCGCTTGCCCAGTCCACCCTCACAACCCCATCGCCGCGAGCAGCGGCGAGGCGCCAGCCTCTGCCTCGTTCGCCGCCTGGCGGAACAGCGCGAACAGTTCGCGGCCGGTGCCCGTTTGGTCATGCGGGTTTTCGGCGAGGGGACGCGCTGCCCATTCGGCCGCATCGACCTTCGCCTCCAGCACGCCGGCCTCGGCGTCCAGCCGAATGACATCGCCATCGCGCACCCTCGCCAGCGGCCCGCCGCCCAAAGCCTCCGGCGAGCAATGGATCGCGCTCGGCACCTTGCCCGACGCGCCGGACATGCGCCCGTCGGTGACGAGCGCGACCCGGAAGCCCCGGTTTTGGAGCACGCCGAGCACGGGGGTGAGCTTGTGCAGCTCGGGCATCCCGTTCGCCCGCGGGCCCTGGAAGCGGACGACGACGATCACGTCACGCTCCAGCTCGCCGGCCTTGAACGCCTGTTGCACCGCCAGTTGATCGTCGAACACCCGCGCCGGCGCCTCGATCACCCAGCGCTCGCGCTCGACCGCCGAAACCTTGATGCACGCCCGGCCGAGATTGCCGGCGAGGATGCGGAAGCCACCCTCGGGGGAGAAGGGCGCGTTTGCCGGGCGGACGATGCTCTCGTCGCGGCTTTCCCCCGGATCGCGCCAAACGAGCTTGTCGTCCTCCAGTGCGGGGCGCTTCGCATAGGCGCCCATATCCTCGCCCGACACGGTCAGCAGATCGCGGTGGAGCAGCCCCGCGCCCAGCAATTCGCGCACGACGAAGCCGACCCCGCCCGCCGCCTCGAACTGGTTCACGTCGGCCGAGCCGTTGGGATAGACGCGCGCCAGCAGCGGCACCGCGCGCGACAGCCGATCGAAATCCTCCCAATCGATCATCACCCCGGCGGCGCGGGCGATGGCGGGTAGGTGGATCAGGTGGTTGGTCGAGCCGCCGGTCGCGAGCAGGCCGATCGCGGCGTTGACGATCGCCTTTTCATCGACACAGTGGCCGATCGGGCGGTAATCCTGCCCCTTCCAGCTGATCTCGGCCAAGCGGTGGACGGCGGCGCGGGTCAGCTCCTGGCGCAGCTTGGTGCCGGGATTGACGAACGCCGCGCCGGGGATGTGGAGCCCCATCAGCTCCATCATCATCTGGTTGGAGTTCGCCGTGCCGTAGAAGGTGCAAGTGCCCTTCGAATGATAGGCGGCGATTTCGGCGTCGAGCAGTTCTTCCTTGCCGACTTTGCCTTCGGCGAACGCCTCGCGCACCTTGGCCTTGTCCTTGTTCGGCAGGCCCGATGCCATCGGCCCGCCGGGCACCAGGATCATCGGCAAATGGCCGAAGCGCAACGCGCCGATCAGCAGCCCGGGCACGATCTTGTCGCAAATGCCGAGCAGCGCCGCGCTTTCGAACATGCCGTGGCTGAGCGCGACGGCGGTGGACAGCGCGATCGTGTCGCGGCTGAACAGCGACAGCTCCATGCCGGGATAGCCCTGAGTCACCCCGTCGCACATCGCCGGCACGCCGCCCGCGACCTGCGCGGTCGCGCCGACTTCGCGGGCGAAAACCTTCATCTGTTCGGGATAGCGATAGTAAGTCGCGTGCGCCGAGAGCATGTCGTTATAGGCGGTGACGATGCCGATGTTCACCGCACCGCCCCGCAGCGCGTCGCGATCCTCCTCGGTGCCGGCATAGCCATGCGCCAGGTTCGCGCAGCCGAGTTTGGGGCGGTCGATGCCCTGGTCGCGCTCGCGCTCGATCAGCGCGAGATAGGCGGCGCGGGTCGGCCGCGAGCGTTCGATCACCCGATCGGTGACGGCGGCGATGGCGGGGTGCAGCGACATCAGGCGCTCCAGTGAATGTCGACCGGCAGCTCGACGTCCGCGAGCACCCGGCCGATCGGATAGGGGGAGGCGGCGCCCTTCTTGATCGCCGCTTCGATCACGTCGCGCTTGGCCTGGCCCGACACGGCGATCATCAACGCACGGGAGAGGCCAATGGCGTGCGCGGTGAGCGTCACGCGCGCGACCGGCGCTTCGGGCGGCAGCGGATCCGGCATCACCCCCACCGCGCGGCGCTCACGCGGGCCGGCGACCGCCTCGTCGAAATCGGGGCCGCGGAAGATCGAGGCGGTGTGGCCATCGGCGCCGACGCCGAGCAGGCACAGGTCGAGCGGCCAATGCACGTCGCGCAGCCGCGCGTCCGCCGCGCGCCCGGCGGCCTTGTAATCGGCCGCCGCCTCGCTGGTGATCGGCAGCACCCGCGCGCCCTTGGGCATGAACTGCTTGGCGATCGCGGTGACGTTCGACAACGGATCGCCCATCGCCACCAGCCGGTCGTCGGTCGGGATGATCGTCACCCGCTTCCAATCGAGCTTCGCTTCGGCGAGGCGGTCGTAGATCGGCAGCGGGGTCTTGCCGCCCGGCAGCGCGATCACCGCATTGCCGCGCGCGTCGATCGCGCTTTCGATGATGAACTGCGCGTCCTGCGCGACGGCGCAGGCCATCTCATCGGCGCTGTCATAATCCCACCATTCGATCTCGGTCATCGCTCGTTCCTTTACTGGCGGGTGGTGGTGAAACGGATGGACCAGCTCAGCCTTCGTGCCAAGTAACACCGTCGCGCTCGGTGAGGGCGATCGCGGCGGACGGCCCCCAGCTGCCGGCCGCATAGGGGCGCGGCTTCATCCCGTTTGCCGCCCAGCCGGCGCGAATCGCGTCGATCCATTCCCACTGCGCCTCCACCTCGTCGCGGCGGACGAACAGCGTCGGGTCGCCCTCGATCAGATCGAGCAGCAGGCGTTCATAGGCGATGCGCCGCCGCGTGCCGGCGAACTCGGTATCGAGTGACAGATCGAGCGGCACCTCGCGCAGCCGCAGGCCTTCGCGGTCCAGCCCCGGCTCCTTCGCCATCACCAGCAGCCGCACATATTCCTCGGGCTGCAGGCGGATAATCAGCGTGTTGGGCTGAAGCTGCCCGCCGCGCGCCGCGAAGATCGAATGTGGCACCGGCTTGAACTGGACGACGATTTCGGACTGGCGCGCGGGCAGGCGCTTGCCGGTGCGCAGATAGAAGGGCACGCCCTGCCAGCGCCAGTTATCGACATGCGCCTTCAGCGCGACGAAGGTTTCGGTGGTGGACTCGCGCTCCAGCTCCTCGGCATAGCCGCGCACGATCTCGCCCTTCACCGCGCCGCCCGCATATTGGCCGGTGACGGTCAAGTGCGGCACCTCCGCCGGCGCCATCCGCCGCAGCGAGCGCAGCACTTTCACCTTCTCGTCGCGGATCGCGGTGCCGTCGAAACGCGCGGGCGGCTCCATCGCGATCAGCGAGAGCAGTTGGAGCATGTGGTTCTGCACCATGTCGCGCAAAGCGCCCGAGCCGTCATAATAGCCCGCGCGCCCCTCCAGCCCCACCGTCTCGGAAATGGTGATCTGCACGTGATCGATGCCGCGCGCGTTCCACACCGGTTCGAACAGCGCATTGCCGAAGCGCAGCGCGAGGATGTTCTGGACGGTTTCCTTGCCCAAATAATGGTCGATCCGGAACGTGCGGTCTTCGGGGAAAGCCTCCGCCACCGCGTCGTTGATCTCGCGGCTCGAGGCGAGATCGGTGCCGAGCGGCTTTTCCAGGCCGATCCGCACCCCGTCGCCGGCGAGCCCGGCGCCTTCAAGCCCGCGAATAGTGGGGCGGAACAGCGAGGGCGCGGTCGACAGGAAGATCGCGAGCCCGCCGTCGCCGCCGCCAACCTTGTGCGCGAGCGCGCCGAACCCGGCCGGGTTCGAGGCATCGAGCGGCTGATAGCCGAGCCGGGCGAGAAAGCTTTCGATTCGCGCCGAATCGCGGCGATCGGCGGGCAGGAAAGTATCGAGCGCGTGCGCAGCGAAGGCGCGGTAGCTCGCATCGTCATGCTCGGAGCGGGCGGTGCCGGTGATGGAGAGCGCCGCCGGCAGCAACCCATCGGCGTGGAGCCCGTAGAGCGAGGGCAGCAGCATCCGCTGCGCGAGATCGCCGGTCGCGCCGAACAGGAGCAATTTGGTCGCCGCGCTCATAATTTCAGCCCCGCCAGCGGATCGAGGCCCGCCATGATGTTGAGATTCTGCACCGCCGCGCCCGCCGCCCCCTTGCCGAGATTGTCGAGCGTCGCGATCAGCCGAGCCTGATCGTCATGCCCGCACACCCGCAGGGTCAGCCGATCTGTGCCGGCATTTTCCTCGATGCGAACCAGGCTGGCGTCGTCCGGCGCGACGGTGACCAGCGGCGTGTCGGCATAAGCCTCGGCAAGCACCGCCTCGATCGCGGCGCGGTTGGGGCGTCCGGGGAGCGCGTGGAGCGGCAGCGGCACCTCCACCACCATCCCGCGATAGGTGCGCGCCACCGCCGGCATGAAGATCGGCGGGTGGGAGAGGCCGCCGTGGCGTTGCATCTCCGGCACATGCTTGTGGGCGAGGCCCAAGGCATAGCCGCGAAACGCGGTCGCCTCGCTGCCATCCTCGAACTCGGCGATCATCGCCTTGCCGCCGCCCGAATAGCCCGACACGGCATTGATGCTGAGCGGCCAATCGGCGGGGACCAGCCCGGCCCGGACCAGCGGGGCGATGAGCGCGAGAAAGCCCGTGGGGTAGCAGCCGGGATTGCTGACGAAGCGCGCGCCGGCGATCGCCGCTTGCTGGCCGGGCGCGAGCTCGGCCATGCCATAGGTCCAGTCCTCGGCCACACGGTGCGCGGTGGAGGCGTCGATCACCCGCGTGTTCGGATTGTCGATCAGCGTGATCGCCTCGCGCGCGGCATCGTCAGGCAGGCACAGGATCACGACATCGGCCGCGTTCAGCGCGTCGCGCCGCGCGCCGGCGTTCTTGCGCTGCGCATCGTCGAGCGTGATCAGCGCGAGATCGTCCCGCCCGGCGAGCCGCTCCCGAATCTCCAGCCCGGTCGTTCCCGCGGCGCCGTCGATGAACAGCCGTGCCGTCACCGCGCTTCCTTGGTCGCGAGCGCGTCGCGCGGGACATAGCCGGGTCGCCCGCCGGCAACGCCCCAGGCTTTGCCGTGCGCGAAATCGAGCGCTTCGAAAATCTCGCCGACCGCGAGCGTCGCCAAAATCGCCGCCTCCTCCTCCGGCCCGGCACGCAGCGGCGTGGGGGCGATCACCACCATAGGGAGCGGCGCGGCATAATGCGGCGCGAATACGTATTCGGCGAGCCGGACATCGGCCAGATCGCGCCGGACGGGGTGGCGCGATGGGTCGAGCGGCCGCGACGGGCCGCTCAAGCAAAAGCTACGCGGGGACTCGCTGGCGCTCGGCTTGGCCGTGCTGGTGGGTGCCGATGAACTGCCCGAATTCTTCAAGAAAATGTGCCCCCTCGGCCGTGCGCGCGACATAGATGTTGCGCTTGTCGCTATCGTCCCTTTGGCGGCGGAGATAGCCGAGCGCACCGAGCCTGTTCAAGGCGCGCGTGATCACCGGCTTCGAGACGTTGAGCGCGCGCGCCAGCCCGCGTACAGTATGCGGCCCGGATTCCAGATACACCAGCATCAGCAGCGCCATCTGCCGGTTGGTGAGATCGGGTTCGCCCGAGCGGACATAATCGATCAAAGCGCTCATCCAATTGCCAAGCATCGGCGCGGCGTGATGGGGATCGAGCTGGAATTGGCTAGCGGCCGGGGGAGGATTCATACGCGCAATACCTATCGTCGGTCGGAGTGACACATGGGTCGTAACGCTCACATTCCCCTACGGTTTCATGCGCTTGAAAAAATTGTTTCGGCCGCGCTCGGGCGGGCGCGACGAGCCGTGGCGCGGGCGCGGTTGATCGCCGGATAAGCCTCGCCTATGTGCCCATCTTTGAATTTCCCATCACGAACGGAAAATTTGGCACCGCCATGCTGTTTACCTTCCTGCTCGTCGTCCAGGCCATGATCGCCGCCGCGTTGGTGGGCGTTATCCTCATCCAGAAGTCGGAAGGGGGCGGGCTCGGGATGGGCGGCAGTCCCTCGGGGCTGATGTCGGCGCGTGGCGCGGCTGATTTCCTCACCCGCACCACCTCGATTCTGGCGGCGGTGTTCGTCGGCCTGTCGATCCTGCTCGCGGTGCTCGCGGCGACGCGCAACGCGACCAGCCGGGTCGAGGCGAGCGCGCCAGCGAGCGTTCCCGCCGCCGGCACCCCGGCGGCGCCCCCGGTCGGCGGGCAGGGCGCGGCACCGTTCGCGCCGCAGAAGTCGGCGGCCGAACTCGCGGCCGAAGCGGCGGCGGGCAACCAGTCGGCGCCCAAGGCCGACAACAGCGCCGCTCCCAGCAACAGTGCCGCTCCCAGCAACGGCGCGGTGCCGCTGCAACGCTGATCGCCCGCACAGGTCGATAAATTTCGCGCGCCCGAACCGGATTCGGGCGCTTGCCCACGGTATCGTTTCAACGCTAGGCGGTTCTTCCCATGGCGCGGTTCATTTTCATCACCGGCGGCGTGGTTTCCTCGCTCGGCAAGGGTCTCATGGCGGCAAGCTTGGCGGCTTTGCTGCAGGCGCGCGGCTATCGCGTGCGCATCCGCAAGTTCGATCCTTATCTGAACGTCGATCCCGGCACGATGTCGCCCTATCAGCACGGCGAAGTCTATGTGACCGACGATGGCGCCGAGACCGACCTCGATCTCGGCCATTATGAACGCTTTACCGGCGTTCCGGGCCGCCAGTCGGACAATGTGACGACGGGCCGCATCTACCAGACGATCATCACCCGCGAGCGGCGCGGCGATTATCTGGGCGCGACGGTGCAGGTGATCCCGCACGTCACCGACGCGATCAAGGCGTTCGCCACCGCCGAGACCGACGATCTGGACTTCGTGCTGTGCGAAATCGGCGGCACGGTGGGCGACATCGAGTCGCTGCCGTTCATCGAGTCGATCCGCCAGCTGCGCAACGATCTGGGGCGCGGCCAGTCGATCAGCATTCACCTGACACTGGTGCCGTTCATCGCGGCGGCGGGCGAGCTGAAGACCAAGCCGACCCAGCATAGCGTGCGCGAACTGGCGGCGCTGGGCGTGCAGCCCGATGTGCTGGTGTGCCGCGCCGAACGCCCGCTGCCCGACAGCGAGCGCGCCAAGATCGCCTTGTTCTGCAACGTGCCCAAGGCGGCGGTGATCCCCGCGCTCGACGCGCCGAGCATCTATGCGGTGCCGCTGCAATATCATGCCGAGGGGCTCGACGCGGCGGTGCTCGATGCGTTCGGGATTTCGGGCGCGCCGCAACCCAATCTCGGCCGCTGGCAGGAGATCGTCGACCGGCTGGAGAATCCCGAGGGCGAGGTGACGGTGGGTGTGGTCGGCAAATATGTCGGCCTGCCGGACGCGTATAAGTCATTGAACGAAGCGCTGGTGCATGGCGGCATCGCCAACCGCGTGCGCGTCAACATCCGCTGGATCGACGCCGAACTGTTCGAGCGGCCTGAGAGCGACATCGCCGCGAGTCTCGAACCGATGCACGCGATCCTCGTCCCCGGTGCGTTCGGCGAGCGCGGCGCGGAAGGCAAGATCGCGAGCGTCCGCTTCGCGCGCGAGCGGCGCGTGCCTTATCTCGGCATCTGCTTCGGGATGCAGATGGCCTGTATCGAGGGAATGCGGAACCTGGGCGGCGTGGCGGATGCCAGCTCGACCGAATTCGGCCCGACGCCCGAGCCGGTGGTGGGCCTCATCACCGAATGGATGAGCGCCGACGGGCTCCAGCAGCGCTCCGAGGGCGGCGACCTGGGCGGCACGATGCGGCTGGGCGCCTATACCGCGCGGCTCGATGGCAACAGCGTCGTCGCCTCGATCTATGGCAGCGAAGAGATCAGCGAGCGCCACCGTCACCGCTACGAAGTGAACACCGCCTATCGCGAGCGGCTTGAGAAGAACGGCCTCGTCTTCTCGGGCATGTCGCCCGACGGGATGCTGCCCGAGATCGTCGAGCGGCCCGATCACCCGTGGTTCGTCGGCGTGCAGTTCCACCCCGAGCTGAAGTCGAAGCCGTTCGATCCGCACCCGCTGTTCAAGAGCTTCATCGAGGCGGCGGTGCGGCAGAGCCGGCTGGTTTAGGGAGTCTCTTAGGGGCGCTGCGCCCGGCTTCGACCCACCCCCGACCCCTCCCTTGCAGGGAGAGGAGACGGCTACCACTCGCTTATGAAAGCCCCTCCCTGGAAGGGAGGGGTTGGGGTGGGTGGAAGTACCGAGCGTCGGGCTCAATCCTTCCCCCGCACCCGCCCAAGCTTCGGCTCGGCCCCTACTTCCGCCGATATTCGGGCAACCACCCCTTCCAAATTCTCCAACACTTCGTTGTTCCAGAAGCGCATCACTCGCCAGCCATGCGCCATGAGCTTTACCGTCCGCGCGCCGTCCTCGGCGGTGCGGCGTGCGTGCTGCCCACCATCCAACTCGACCGCGAGCCGAGCGCTGCGGCAGGCGAAATCGACGATGTATCGATCGATCACCAACTGACGCGTGAAGCGCGGACGGTACAGGCGCAGCGCCGACCAAAGTTTGCGTTCGGCATCGGTCGGTTCGCGTCGCAGCGCTCGGGCGGTGGTGGTGAGTTCGGGCGGAACGCGCTGCATGGGGTGATCCATAGCGAGTGTTGCGCCTGGCTTCGACCCACCCCCGACCCCTCCCTTTCAGGGAGGGGAGTGGCTACAACTCCTCTATAAAAGCCCCTCCCTGCAAGGGAGGGGTTGGGGTGGGTGGAAGCGGCACGCGCCGCCCCACCAACATCAGCGCCAAAAAAAGGCGCGCCCGGACCCATCGGCCCGGACGCCCCTGTCGCACTTCAGGACCAAGCGGTTACGCCGGCTGTGCTTCCAGCACCGGGGCGGCGCCCGTCTTGATCTCGATCGTTTTCGGCTTCATCGCCTCGGGCACTTCGCGCACCAGGTCGATCACCAGCAGGCCGTCGGCGAGCCGCGCTTCCTCGACCCGGACGAAATCGGCGAGCTCGAAGCGCCGCTCGAAGCTGCGCGCGGCGATACCCAGGTGCAGGAACGCGCCCTGCGGTGCCTGATCGTCCTTCTTGCCCTTCACCAGCAGCAGGTTCTGCTGCGCCGTCACCTCGATCTCGCTCGACTGGAAACCGGCGACGGCGAGGGTGATGCGATAGTGATTCTCCGCCAGCCGTTCGAGGTTGAACGGCGGGTAATTCTCGGACTGCGCCTGGCGGGCGCTCGTCTCCAGCATGTCGAACAAACGGTCGAAGCCGATCGCCGAACGGCGATAGGGGGACAGATCGATACGCATATAAACTCCTCCAAATGAGCGTGTTTATGACTGGCCCGCATGAAGCGCGGCCGGTATCGCGGCCCGCATGGCACCGCGATGCGCCAAAGTTAGGAAGCGCCGAAAGCCGATCAAGAGGGGAACGAAGCGAGGTGAAACAGCAAGCGCCCGGATCGCGGTTCAACGCAACCCGGGCGCCCTGCGTGACGATCGCTCGTCAGCCCCCTAGTGAACCGTTGCCACCGCCGTGTCCCTGCGTCGGTGGTAACTCCCCGAACCACGGCCATTTGCCTGTGTCTCAGTACCGTCGGTGCTAAGCCCTGCGGCGCCGCTTGTCATCGCTTGACCGCGTTCGCGTGCGCGATTGCCGCAGCCCTGTGGCCTATTGGCAACAACGCTGGCGGCAGTTGCCAGCGCGGTCCGCTCGCTCTACCTCGGCGGCCACGCCCAGGCCGGGCGGGCGGGGGGCGCGGAGACCAACATGTTCCTGTCGCGCTATGAGCGGATGATCGCGCGCCGCTATTTGCTGCCCGGCAAGGGCGAGGGGTTCATCTTCCTGGTCGCCGGGATCAGCTTGAGCGCGGTGATGCTCGGCGTCGCGGCGCTCGTCATCGTGATGAGCGTGATGAACGGCTTCCGCGCCGAACTGTTCGACAAGATCGTGGGGCTGAACGGCCATGCGGTGATCCAGGGCTATGGCGGCCAGATCCGCGACTGGCGCGAGCTTGTGGCGCAGGCCAGAGCGACCCCCGGCGTGACCGAGGCGACCCCGCTGATCGAGCAGCCGCTGTTTTCCAGCTATAATGGCCGCGCCGAGCCGGTGCTGCTGCGTGGGCTGAGCCCTGCCGATCTGCTGGGCAACAAGGAAATCCGCGCCGGGGTGCTGAACGGCGATCTCCGCGGCATCACCCCCGGCAGCAACCGCATCGCGATCGGATCGCGGCTCGCCCAGGCACTCGGCGCGGATGTCGGCAGCGAGATTTCGCTGATCAGTCCGCAGGGGCAGACGACGCCGTTCGGCACGGTGCCCCGGATCGTGTCGTACACGGTGGGCGCGATCTTCGAGGTTGGCGTCTATGATTATGACAAGGCCTATGTGCTGATGCCGCTCGCCGACGCGCAGACCTTGCTGATGCTGGGCGACAGCGTCGGCGTGATCGAGCTGCGCACCACCGACGCGGACCGGGTGCAGCAAATCCTGGCGCCGCTGGCGCGCAAGGTCGGTCGCCGCGCGGTACTGTCCGACTGGCGCCAGCTCAATTCGCAGCTGTTCGAGGCGCTGGAGGTGGAGCGCGTCGCGATGTTCACCGTGCTCTCGATCATCATCATCGTCGCGGTGTTCAACATCCTGTCGTCGCTGATCATGCTGGTGCGCGCCAAGACGCGCGACATCGCGATCCTGCGCACGATGGGCGCGACGCGCGCCGGGATGCTGCGCATCTTCATGACGGTGGGCACCGTGATCGGGGTGCTGGGGATGATCGCCGGGGTGGCGCTGGGCTTCGTGTTCCTCGCCTTCCGCCAGAATGTGGTGGTCGCGATCCAGATGCTGACCGGGCAAAATCTGTGGGATCCGCAGATTCGCTTCCTCACCGAGCTGCCCTCCAAACCCAACCCGGTCGAGGTGACGGTGATCGCCTTGATGGCGCTGGTGCTGAGCTTCCTCGCAACGCTGTACCCCGCGCTTCGGGCCGCGAACACCGATCCGGTGCAGGTGCTGCGCTATGAGTGAGGTGTTGCGCGTCGCGGGGCTCACCCGCAGCTTCACCCAGGGCGGGGTGACGATCGAGGTGCTGCGCGGGGTCGATCTGGCGGTCGCCGCCGGTGAGATCGTCGCGTTGCTCGGCCCCTCGGGATCGGGCAAATCGACGCTGCTCCAGGCGGTCGGCCTGCTCGAGGGGGGCTTTGGCGGCTCGATCATGATCGCGGGTGAGGAGGCAAGCCAGCTCGACGCGCATGGCCGCACCATCCTGCGGCGCGATCGGCTGGGCTTCGTCTATCAGTTCCACCATCTGCTCCCCGATTTCAGCGCGGCGGAGAATGTCGTGCTGCCGCAGCTGATCGGCGGGGTGCCGCCGGGCGAGGCCGAGGCACGGGCGGCCGATCTGCTCGCCAAGCTCGGGCTCGGACACCGGCTGACGCACCGGCCGAGCCAGCTTTCGGGCGGCGAGCAGCAGCGCGTCGCGGTCGCCCGCGCGCTCGCCAACCGCCCGGCGCTGGTGCTCGCCGACGAGCCCACCGGCAATCTCGACGAGGCGACCGCCGACATCGTTCTCGCCGAACTGCTGCGGCTGGTGCGCGAACAGGGCTCGGCCGCGCTGATTGCCACCCATAATGAGCGGCTCGCGGCCCAGATGGACCGGGTGGTGCGGCTGCATGAGGGGAGACTGGCATGAGCTGGACGCACACGCCGACGCTGACCGGGCGCCACGTGACGCTGCGCCCGCTCCAGTTCGAGGACGCGCCCGCACTCGGTGCCGCCGCCGCCGATGGCGGGCTGACCGAGCTGTTCTTCGCCAATGTGATGACTTTCAACGATCCGCCCGCGGCGGTCGCGGCGATGCTGAAGGAGCGCGATCATGGCCGCGCGATGCCCTTCACCGTCGAAACCCCGGCCGGGGCGGTGGTCGGCTGCACCCGGTTCATGCGGATGAGCCGTCAGCACAAGCGCGTCGAGATCGGCGGCACTTTCTATGCCCGCTCGGTCCAGCGCACGGGCCTCAATACCGAGGCCAAGCTGCTGCTCCTCACCCATGCGTTCGAGGCGCTGGGGTGCAGTGTCGTCCAGATCCGCACCGATTGGTTCAACAAGCGCAGCCAGCGCGCGATCGAGCGGCTGGGCGCCAAGCGCGACGGAGTATTGCGCAACCACCAGCTGATGCCCGACGGGCGCTTGCGCGATCTCGTCGTTTATTCGATCATCGCCGGCGAATGGCCCGGGGTGCGGCAGAACCTTCAGTTCCTGCTCGCGCGGGGCGAGGGGGAACGATGATCGCCACGCACCAAGTTCGCCGCCCGGATGGCAGCCTGCAGCGGCTGGCCGATTATGTGGGCCAGGTGCTGCTCATCGTCAACACCGCGTCGCAATGCGGCTTCACCCCGCAATATGCCGGGCTCGAGGCATTGTGGCGGCGCTACCGCGAGCGCGGCTTCGCGGTGCTTGGTTTCCCGTGCAACCAGTTCGGTGCGCAGGAGCCGGGATCGGCCGAGGAGATCGCGAGCTTCTGCTCGCTGACCTACGATGTCAGCTTCCCGATGTTCGCCAAGATCGAGGTGAACGGGGCGGGGGCGGACCCGTTGTACAAGGCGCTGAAGGCGTCGGCCCCGGGGCTGCTCGGCAGCCGATCGATCAAGTGGAATTTCACCAAGTTCCTGGTCGATCGCGAAGGCAAGGTCGTGCGCCGCTATGGCCCGCAGGTGAAGCCGGAGACGCTGGAGCAGGACATCGAGGCGCTGTTATAGCTTATAGACCAAGCTCGCTCGGCTTACGGAGCCGTTGGTGCTCACCCCGCGCAGCCGATCATCCTCGGCGCGATATTCAAAGGAAACGCGGAGCGCGAGCTTGTCGGACAATTTGCTGTCGAGCGTCGAATTCAGCACCCCGCTGCTCGATCCCGCTTCATAGAACAGCGCCACCCGCTGGCCGAATTCGAGCCGTGGCGACAATTGCCAGCCCAGATCAAGGGTACCGCGCGCGGCGATCCGCGCGCTGTCGTCGGTTGGCGTCACGGTGCGGCGCAGCGCCGGTCCGCCCTCGACCGCCAACCGCAGCCGCTCGGCCGCCACCAGCTTCAACCCGCCGCCCACGCCTGTCGTATAGCGCTCGTCATAACCCAGGGTCGGATCGCGCTCGAATTGGGCAAGGCCAAAGGCGTAAGCTCGTTTCGACAACGTATAGCGCGGCTGCCACAGCGCGGTCATCCGCTCGGCGGTCCGCGCCCCGGCCGCCGACTGCACCTCGGCGCGCAGAAAAAGCTTGTGCGTCCAGTTGATCCCGCGGCGCTCCAGATCCGCGCTCGTGATCAATCCCAGGCTGTTGACCGGCCCGGTCGCGAGCGTCGCGCCGAATTCGAGCTGGCCGTGCCATTCGGCATACCAGGGCGCCTCTGCGAGCCGCGCTTGCTCGGCCTGCTGCTTGGCGGCGGCGCGGTCGGCCCGGGCGCGCTGTTGCTCCACGCGCAGCGTCGCGAGCGCGGGTGCGAGATCAGGCCGCGCCTTCGCCGCGTAGTCGATCATCTTGTCGACCGCGACATCGTCATCCGCGGCGATCGCTGAGTCGATCATCGCGCGGATCTCGGGCGGGATGGGGGTGGGCTGGGCTGGCGCCTCGACCGCGACGATCATCGCGGCCGCCGATAGGGCAGGGGAGAGAGTCGTGCCATCCCGGTATGCTAGCGGCAAAATCGGTGGCTTGTCGCGACCTTTGCGACTTATTCACCCCGTCACTACCGCGCCCGCCGGGTGATGCTTGTCGAGATGGCGTTTGATGATCCGCAGGTTGCGGGTGTTCGATCGGAAGAAGAAATCGGGGATCGCGCCGACGAACGGGATCAGCCCGAGTGCGAAATCGAGCCCGACATTGCCCATCATCCGCGCGATCTGGAAGCGCGACATGCCAAGGTTGCGCGCCTCCCACACGATCCACCCGCCGAGCAGCGCCGCGACGACATCGCCGGCGACCGGCACGAAATCGAGCAGCACGTCGAGGCCAATCGGTCGGTTGATGCCGGGGATCACCACCAGCCGTTCGAGCACGCGCTCCATTCCCTCGACGCGCGCGCGCACCGCGGCGGGGTCGCGCGACAAGTTCGCCGCGGTGGCGAAGCGGTCGAACAATTCGGGGTCGATGCGGGCTTGGCGGGGCATGGCTGTTATCTCGGTTCGCGTCTCAGCTGGTTCAACGGGTGCCAGCCGCGCGCGTTCCCCTGCCAGCGCGCCAGACGCAACGATACCGCCGCCCAGCGCAGCGGCCGGGCGAGCGGGATGAAGCACTGGTCGGCGGCGATCAGCCCATCAGCCGCCGCGATCTCCGCCGCGCGGCTGGACATGTCGTTCGCGTCGCGCGCCGCGATCAGCCGGGCGGCCGCCTCGTCGCTCGTCACCGGGCAGGCGGTCGAAAGATACCAGCGCGCGCTGTCGTAAGGAGCGATCGCGTCGATCAGCTGCAAATCGGCCGGAGCGGTGGCGGGCACGCGCACCAGCGTCACGCCGATCGCGCGCAGCGACGCGCCGACAAAGCCGAACAGCAGGTTCGCCCCCGGCCCCTGCGGCAAAGCGATCCGCACCACCGGCGCCTCGCCGCCATGGGCCGCACGCCAGCCGGCGACGCGCTGGCGAGCCTCGGCGCGCCGGGCGCCCGCATCGGTCACCACCCAGCTGGCGAGCGCCGGCGGGTTCGCCGAGTCGAGCCGATCGGGCAATATCTGCTCCGCCGGCGCCCAGTCGTCGGCGAAGGCGGCGGTGAAGGCGGCGCGGTCGATCGCTTCGGCGAGCGCCGCGCGGTTGGCGGCCTCGCTCAGAAACCCCTCGCGCGAGACGATGGCGAGGCCGAACAGCCCGGCGGGGAGATCGAGCCGGAAATTGGCGGGCGCGATCCCCGCCGCGCGCGCGATCGGCAGATCGAGGAAGCTGCCGCCCGTCACCAGATCGGACTGGCCGGCGCGGAACCGGGCGAGCGCGCGCGCGGCCCGTTCCCCAGTCAGCAGCACATTCTCCTCGGGGCTCGGTGTATCGCCATCGGCGGCGCGCACCGGATCGAACACCGGCTTCAACAGCACGAAGCCACCCCCCGCGCGGCTGGCGCGATAGGGGCCAGTGCCGCCGGGCGGCCGCTGGCGGACGATGCCGAGTTCGGGCTGGGCGAACAGATTGAGCAGATCGGGGCGCGGCCGCTTCAGCCGCACCTCGATCACCTGCGGCGTCATCTCGACGATCTCGTCGATGGCGGTGAGATAGGGGGCGAGCGGGTTGCGCGAGCCGGGGCTACGCTGGCGATCGAGTGCAGCGATCACTTCAGCGGCGGTGATGCGCTTGCCGCCTGGCCATTCGGCCTCGCGGAGGCGGAAGACATAGCTCGCGCCGTCATCGAGCACGGTCCAGCGCTCGGCGAGCCCCGGGGCGACGCGGCCCTGCGCGTCGAAGCGCACAAGCCCTTGCGCGATCGAATCGCGGAGCAAGCGCGCCGGCGTGTCGAGCGGACGGCGGGCGGGGTCGATCAGTTCGGGCGCGCCGCCGATCGCGCTCACCACCACCGGCCCCTGATCGGGCCGCCGGTTGCACCCGCCGAGCAGGGCAAGGCCGGCGAGGCAGGCGAACGTCAGCGAGCGCGGCATGGCCGCCTTATGGCAAGCGGGCGGGGCGGGGGCCAGCCTCCTTCGCGCCGCCCGGCTCAGTTCACCCCAAGCTGCTGGAGCAAGAACGCCTGCCACTCGGCATTCTGGCGATAGCGTTCGAACCGGCCGGACTTGCCGCCATGCCCGGCCTCCATGTTCACGCGGAAGACGAGCGGGTTGGCGTCGGTCTTCAGCTCGCGAAGTTTCGCGACCCATTTGGTCGGCTCATAATATTGCACCTGGCTGTCCCACAGGCCGGTGCCGACATAGAGCGCGGGATAAGCCTTCGCGGTCACGTTGTCGTAAGGCGAATAGCTCAGCATGTAATCATAATATTGCTTCTGCGCCGGATTGCCCCATTCGTCATATTCGAAGGTGGTGAGCGGGATCGAGGCATCGAGCATCGTCGTCACCACATCGACGAACGGCACCTGGGCGATGATCACCTTGTAATCCTCGGGCGCCATATTGGCGACGCCGCCCATCAACAGCCCGCCCGCGCTGCCGCCGAGCGCCGCGACCCGGCCCTTCGCCGCATATTTGTTGGCGACCAGGAAGCGCGTCACGTCGATGAAATCGGTGAAGCTGTTGCGCTTGTTCAGCAAATGCCCGTCGTCATACCAGCCGCGGCCCATTTCCTGCCCGCCGCGGATATGCGCGATCGCATAGACGACGCCGCGATCGAGCAGCCCGATCCGCCCGGGATCGACCGCCGGATCGGTCGAGATGCCATAGCTGCCATAGGCATATTGGAAGAGCGGGGCGGTGCCGTCGCGCTTCACGCCCTTGGCATAGACGATCGAGACCGGAATCCTGGTGCCGTCGCGCGCGGTCGCCCACAGCCTTTCGGTGGTGTATTTGGTGGGATCATAACCCGGCACCGGCGCTACCTTCAGCACGCGCCGCTCGCCAGTGCGGACGTTGACTTCATAGGTGGTGGTGGGCGTCACCAGCGAGGCATAGGTGTAGCGCACCCAATCGGTCTTGGTCTCGGCATTGATGCTGAGCGCCATCTGATAGGCGGGCTCGTCGGCCTTCACCGGCACGGACTTGCCGGCATCGGTCAGCAGGCGGATCATCCGGTTGCCGCCCTCGCGCTGATCGATCGCGATGAACCCCTCGAACGGCTGAAAGTTCTGGATGAACACGCTGTCGCTCGCCGGCGTCAGATCGCGCCACGCCGCCGGTCCCTTGCCGAGCGCCGCGTCGGCCACCGTCACCAGCTTATAGTTCTTGGCGCCGCGATTGGTGCGGATCACCCAGTGATCGCCGATATGATCGGCGTCGTAGCGGAATTCGCGCGCGCGCGGGGCGATCACGGTGAACTGGGTGGGATTGGCGGCGGGGGCGCAGCGCTGCTCGTCGCTGACCGTACTCGAGATGGTGATGCAGATCCAGCGCTCGTCGGCGGTCTTCAACAGGCGCATGTTGAAGGTATCGTCCTTCTCCTCATAGAGGAGCCGGTCGGCGCTCGCCGGCGTGCCGAGCTGGTGCGCTTTCACCCGGAAGCCGCGCAGCGTGACGGGGTCTTTCTCGATATAGAGCAACGTCCGGTTGTCACCCGCCCAGACGAGGTTGGGCTCGATATTGTTGATCGTGTCGCTGGCGACCTCGCCGGTCGCGAGGCTCTTCACCTTCAGCGTATATTGGCGGCGGCCGACGACATCCTCCGCCCAGGCGACGCGCTGGTTGTCGGGGCTGACGTCCCAATCCGAAAGCGCGAAAAAATTGTGGCCCCGCGCCATCGCCGGCTGGTCGAACATCGTCTCCGCGGGCGCGCCGAGCTCGCCCTTGCGGCGTTCGATGATCGGGTAATCGGCGCCGGCCGCGAACCGCGTGCCGTACCAATAGCCATTCTTGCGGAACGGCACCGAGGCATCGTCCTGCTTGATATGGCTGACCGTCTCCTCGTACAGCTTGGCCTGGAGCGGCTTCAGCGGCGCGAGCTGCGCATCGGCATAGGCGTTCTCGGCCGCGAGATAGGCGAGCATCTCGGGGTTCTTGCGGGTGTCGTCGCGCAGCCAGTAATAGCTGTCCGCGCGCGCGCCATTGGGCGATTGCACCTGGTGCGGACGCTTGGCGGCCTTGGGCGGCGCGGCGGTCTGCGCCATCGCCATCGACGGCAGACCTGCCGCCACCGCCGCCGCCAACCATCCGCGCATCGTCGCCTCCCCCTTGTGCTGACGCGCGGTTCTGGCACGCCCGCCGGCACAAGGAAAGACGATCCGACAGGCGGTTATTCGACCGTCACCGACTTCGCCAGGTTGCGCGGCTGATCGACATCGGTGCCTTTGGCGACCGCGACATGGTACGCCAGCAGCTGGACCGGCACCGCATAGATGATCGGCGCGATCAGCGGGTGGACCTTGGGCATCTCGATCGTCGCGAGGCAGCCTTCGCCCGCCTCGGCAAGCCCTTCGGCATCGGAGATCAGCACGATTTTTCCACCCCGCGCGCGCACTTCCTGCATGTTGCTCACGGTCTTTTCGAACAGCGGGCCGGACGGGGCGAGGACGATCACCGGCACCGCCTCGTCGATCAGCGCGATGGGGCCGTGCTTCATCTCGCCACTGGCATAGCCCTCGGCATGGATATAGCTGATTTCCTTCAGCTTCAGCGCGCCTTCCAGCGCGAGCGGATAATCCGGCCCGCGCCCCAGATAGAGCACGTCGCGCGCCGGGGCGATCAGCGGCGCCATCGCGGCGATCGCCTCGTCAAAACCCAGCGCTGCGTTGAGCGCGGCGGGGGTTTCGGTGAGGTGGCGAACGATCTCGCGCTCTTCGTCGCGGTCGATCCGCCCGCGCTTCACCGCCAGATGCGCGGCGAGCGCGGCGAGCACCGCCAGCTGGCAGGTGAACGCCTTGGTCGAGGCGACGCCGATCTCCGGCCCGGCGTGGGTGGGGAGCAGCAGATCGGCCTCGCGCGCCATGCTGCTCGTCGGCACGTTCACCACGACGGCGATCTTCTGCCCCTCGGCGCGGGCATGGCGCAGCGCGGCGAGCGTGTCCGCCGTTTCGCCCGATTGCGAGATGAACAGCGCGAGGCCGCCTGGCTCCAGCACCGGATTGCGATAGCGGAACTCGCTCGCGACATCGATGTCGACCGGCACGCGCGCGAACTGCTCGAACCAATATTTGGCGACCATCCCGGCATAGAAGCTGGTGCCGCAGGCGACGATCGTCACGCGCTTCACGGTCGACAGATCAAAGTCCATCTGCGGCAGCGCGACCGCCTGCTCGACCGGGCGGATATAGGAGCGCAGGGTCTGCGCGACGACGATCGGCTGTTCGAAGATTTCCTTCTGCATGAAGTGGCGATACGGCCCCTTCTCGACCGCCGCCGCCGACACGCCCGAGGCAACGACCTCGCGCGAGACCTGCCGGTTCTCGGCATCGAACACCTGCGCGCCCTCGCGGGTGATCACCACCCAGTCGCCCTCGTCGAGATAGGCGATGCGCTGGGTGAGGGGGGCAAGCGCCAGCGCATCCGACCCCAGGAACATCTCGCCCTCGCCATAGCCCAGCACCAAGGGCGAGCCGAGCCGCGCACCGATCAGCAGATCGGGATGCTGGCGGAAGGCGATGGCGAGCGCGAAGGCGCCGCGCAGCATCGGCAGCACCGCCTTCACCGCCTCCTGCGGGCTATCGCCGGCCTCGATCCGCTCGCTCACCAGATGCGCGACGATCTCGGTATCGGTTTCGCTCTCGATTTTCCGCCCGCGCGCCAGCAGGCCGTCGCGCAGCGGCTTGAAATTCTCGATGATCCCATTGTGAACCAGCGCGACTTCGCCGGTGGCATGGGGGTGGGCGTTGTTGGCGGTCGGCGCGCCGTGGGTCGCCCAGCGGGTATGGGCGATGCCGATCGTGCCGGGGGCGGGGTTGGCGTCGAGTTCCTGCACCAGATTGGCGAGCTTGCCCGGCGCCCGCCGGCGGATCAGCGCGCCGCCGTCGATCGTGCAGACGCCGGCTGAATCATAGCCGCGATACTCCATCCGCTTCAGCCCTTCGACGAGCCGATCCGCGACGCTTTCCTTGCCGACGATACCGATGATGCCACACATGGGGGAGGGGCCTTTAGTTCTTGAGCTGATAGGGAACGCGGATGCCAGGCATTTCCGCCGGGAAATCCTTCGTGTTGCGGGTGACGAGAATGCGCCCTGAAACCTGTGCCGAGGCGAGAATGATGGCATCGGGCGATTTGAGCGACTTGCGTTGATGCCGCAGCGCGGCGGCGCGGCGGGCAATTTCTTCGTTGATTTCGCTCATCGCGAACAGGCGGAGAAATTCCTCGGTTTCCGAAGCGGCCTCATCGGGTACGCCCGACATGACCTCGATCCAGGTCATCCGGCTGATCCAAGCCCGTGTGACGTTACGGACTTCGGCCCATGCTGCCGGACGATTGTGGAGCATGTCGATCACGATGTTGGTATCGAAAAAACGCTCGCTCACGCGGCGTCGTTCTTTTTGTGTGGCGGGTCGAAAGCGCCAACTTCGGGCCATTCGCCGCGCAGCTTGCGCTCATAATCCAGGCCATCAACCGTCGAGCCATAGCGTTCCCACAAGCCGAAATAACGCTCGAAACCCTGTTTCGATTCGGCCGCGAGATATTCTGCGACGGCTTCACGGAGCACGGCCGCGCGCGACTTGCCCTCCGCCCGCGCGATCGAATCGAGGCGATTGATGTCTTCTTCAGGGATATCGACGAGGAAGCGCGCCATGATATGGTGATATCATATCTTGATATCAAATCAAGCGCCGCGCTTCTTGCGCGCCATCGCTTCGTGGAAGCGCGTCGCCCAGCCGGGCTTGGCGGATTGCTCGGGGCGGACCAGCCGCAGCTCGCCTTCGCCCACATCCTTGGTGACGGTGCTGCCGGCGCCCACGATCGCATCGGCGCCGATCGCCACCGGCGCCACCAAAGCGCTGTTCGATCCGACGAAGGCGCGCTCCCCGATCACCGTCTTGTATTTGAAATAGCCATCGTAATTGCAGGTGATCGTGCCCGCGCCGATGTTCGCCCCCGCGCCCACCTCGGCGTCGCCCAGATAGGTGAGGTGGTTGGCCTTGGCGCCCGCGCCGAGCACCGCCTTCTTGGTCTCGACGAAATTGCCGATCTTGGCCTTTTCGCCCAGCACCGTGCCGGGGCGGAGCCGGGCGAAGGGGCCGATTTCGCAGCCCGCGCCGATCACCGCGCCTTCGATATGGCAGTTGGCGCGGATCGTTACCCGGTCCGCCACCCGCGCGCCGGGGCCGAAGAACACATTGGGTTCGATCGTAACGTCGCGGCCGAGCACGGTGTCGTGCGCGAACCACACCGTCTCCGGCGCGATCAGCGTCACGCCATCGGCCATCGCCTGCGCGCGGCGGCGCGCTTGCCATTCGCCCTCCAGCGAGGCGAGTTCGGCGCGGCAGTTGACGCCCGCCACTTCATAGGGATCGGTCGTCACCACCGCGCACGGCCGACCATCGGCGCTCGCGATGTTGACGATATCGACCAGATAATATTCGCCCGCCGCGTTGTTATTGCCGACGCGCGCGAGCAGCGCGAACAGATCGCCCGCGCGCGCCGCCATCAGCCCGGAATTGCACAGCCGCACGGCGCGCTCTTCCTCGGTCGCGTCCTTGTGCTCGACCATCTTCACGATCCGGTCGCCCTCGGCGATCACCCGGCCATAGCGCAGCGTATCCTCGGGCTCGAAGGCGAGCACCACCACCGCCGGCGCATCGGGGGCGCGCAGCCGCTCGATCATCCGCCGCATCGTTTCCGCCGAGACGAGCGGCACGTCGCCGTAGAGGATCAGCACATCGCCCTCGAACCCGGCGAGCGGGCCTTCCGCCTGCTGCACCGCATGGCCGGTGCCGAGCTGTGGCTCCTGCACCGCCAGCTCCGCCGCGCCGCCGAGTGCTGCTTCGAGCTGATCGCGCCCGCTGCCGACCACCACCACCTGCCGCGCGGGCGCGAGCTCGCCGACGCTCGCCAGCAGATGCATCAGCATCGGCCGGCCCGCGATCGGGTGGAGCACCTTGTGCCGGTCTGACTTCATCCGCGTGCCCTTGCCGGCGGCGAGGATGATCGCGGCGAGCGGTGTCGTCATGCTGGTGCCCCTGTCCATTTGGCGCGCCCCTGCCACGAAGCGCTTGCCATTTCCACCGCTTTGCGCAGAGGCGAAGGCATGGCCTTTCCCTTCGCGATTATCGGCTTCGATCTCGACGGTACGTTGATCGATACCAGCCCCGATCTTACCGCCGCGGTGAACCACGCGCTCGCGCTCGCGGAGCGCCCGCCGCTGTCGGTCGAGCAGGTCGAAACGATGATCGGCGGCGGCGCCAAGCATATGCTGGCGCAGGCGCTGGACGCGAGCGGCGGGATCAAGGCCGAGGCTTTCCGCCCGCTCTACAAGGAGATGCTGCGCTATTACGCGGCGCATGTCGCCGATGGCTCGCGGCCCTTTCCCGGCGCGATCGAGGCGGTCGACGCCTTGCGGGCGATGGGCGTGCGCGTCGGCATCGTCACCAACAAGTTCGAGGCGCTGGCGGTGAAGCTGCTGAGCGAACTCGGCCTGCGCGATCGGTTCGAGTGCGTGATCGGCGGCGACACGCTCGGCACCGCCCTCGCCAAGCCGCACCCGGCCGGCATCGAGGCGATGATCGAGCGGCTGGGCGGCGGCCGCGCGGCGTTCGTCGGCGATTCGATCTATGACATGGAGGCGGCGCGGGGCGCGGGCATTCCCGCGATCGCGGTGCGCTTCGGCTTCCTGCTCGGGCCGGTCGAGGAACTGGGCGCCGATGCTGTGATCGGCGATTATGCCGAGTTGCTCTCAATCCTATCCGATCTGGCGTTAGGCGATCCAACGCGACGATAGTTCGAGCCGGAGCGCGACGGAGAAAGCGCGCGCTAGTTTGTGTTCACAACATTGTAGCGCTTCAGGCCCTCTCGCGTCACGTAGCAAACACCGCGGATCGGCTGCCCCGTCATACCGGTCAGGAAATCGAGCGAGGCAGACATTTCGATCAAGTACCGGGACATATCTGCCGCTCGGGTCGCGGCACGCTGTTCAATTCCGCGAAACAGCTCTGTGTAGAGCAACTTAGCGAATTCATCGCCTCTTTCCGCTTTGGCTTTAAGTACGATTTCGTTGAAACGTTTCGCCTCATCCATTCCTGATCTGCCAAACCCATAACCACTGAACATATGGATGCCGTAGTAGGCGTCGTCGTCGACGATGCGAATAACACCGCCGAGAAAGGCGATGGTGCATGAGCTGATGCAAGCACGGCCTGAGGGAACCCGGACAGCTATCCCTCTTTTCCGCATGATACGTCCGATCTGCAGCCCAGAATCGACAATACCCCCTGGGGATGAGAGCCAGACTTCATCGATCGCCCCCGCCTGAGTCAGGGCCTGTTGAAAGCGGTTGCCGTCGTCCGGACCGATGCCACCTTCCGCAAGAAGAATGCGCTGACCTTGCGATTCGATGATCCGAAAAGTCAGCGTTTCGCCGTTAAAAACGGGATTCGCGTACCGGCTCGCCGGTATATCAGGGCCGCAATATATCGAGCGAGTTTGAGCATTTGCTGACACACCGTTCAACACCAGCGAGCCAAGGACCGGCCAATAGACAAGGCGTAACATGTCACGCGGCCTGCTCGGTCCATGCCTTATCGGGGGGCATCTGGCAGAATGTTGGAGCGTCAGACATCTCCTTGCCATCGATATAGTTCACACGCCGCACGGAGCGGCAGACGCGCCCGTCAGCTTGTTTGACGATCGGGTTTGCAATCACGGTGCCCGAAACGCCCTTTCTTGTTTCGCTAGTCCACTCCTGCTGCGCAGTGGGTCCGCTCGCGGGGCTATCCAGCGCGGTCTTAGTGGCAGTCGCAAATTTTTCTCGCTCGCACTTATCGAGCGATTTGGCGATCGCACTGCCCGCGAGAGCGCCCAGCACACCGCCAATAATTATTCCAGCGGTGCCATTACGGCTACGGTCAACCTTCGACCCCAAAAAGCCGCCGAGTACGCCACCTACAACGGCGCCAACGACACGCCCGCCGCCCTTGCCACAATTTGCTTGCGCTGGTGCTGCTTGGGCAAACATGAGCATAGCAATTATCAAGAGAATCTTCCGGAACATCCATAAGCCTCCCTTCTTAAGGGCAAAATCTATCGAACGTTATGTTCATTCAACCAATTTATGCAACTGTCATCATCGCGACTAGCGCATAGTCTGTACCATTTCACTGCAGCATTTTCGTTTCTGAGGGTTCCAATGCCAGAATATAGCGACGCCGCGACGATTTTAATGCAGATCGTCTTGATCTTTTGATCGGCTTCGCTAGGCGCATTGGTACTCGCGCATTGAAGGGAGTATTGATAGGCCCGAGCTGCGCTTTGGGGTACACCACGGCCATAATAATACATTGTGGACAATTGGCGCATGGATGAAATGTCGCCCCGTGCAGCCGCTTGCGTCGCCCAATGCGCAGCCCTTGCATAATCTATCTCGAATCCTTCTGCCCCCTCTGAATAAGCATATGCGAGCAGCGTCATTGCCTTTACCCCGCCCCTTGCTGCTTCTGCTTCAAGCTGGTCGCGGAGCGCAGCGACGCGTGCTGCCTTTCGTTCGGCTTCCTCCCGCACCGCTTGCGCTGCCAAGGCTGCGGTGCGTTCGCGCTCCGCGATGTCGACAACAGCCTTCGACGCGAGTTCAAAAGTGCCAGAGACCCTTGTTCGTGCACTGTCCGTGGTGACGACCCGGCCGGAAAACTGCGCCCTGCCGCAAAGCCCTTCGTAGACCACTGAAGTGTCCGCGCTGACGACCCGACAACGTCCTTCCCTAAAAAGACCAGAGACCCGCGAACTCCGAATACCGCCGGTTCCGGAAATGTCCCCCGTCACAGAATTGCCATCGATCCGGAGCCGGACGGTCATTGCGCCTTCAAACTGCTTAGACGGGCCTGCTGCTCGCAGGATGCTATTGAGGTCGAGGCGCTGGATTGGACGACCAGGTTGGGTAACCGTGAACCGGTAAGTCCCTGCGTAGGTCACTTCAGACCGCTCCGGAAGAGGAGCCATCGGCAGGGGCCGTGTACCGACGCGAACGTAAGCGCCGCTTTCATCCTTGCAGTACCGTCGTTCCTGGCGGCTCCCGTTTTCGGCTGTAACTACCGTGGTGGTGCACGCCTCGCGTTCTTGCGGGGACGATTGCGTGAAGGCGGGAAATACAGGGACAGCAATTGCAAACGCCAAAAGCCCCCGCTTCCACATCGCTCGTTACCCCCGCCGAACTTTGCTTTTTAACGAATATCAGCTTCTGACCCAACATGCCAGCGCCTGGCGGCCAATGTTTGCAACGGATCATGTCATCGGCTAGCCGACCAAGCATGACCCCGCTTTCGAAGATCCGCAATTTCTCGATCATCGCCCATATCGACCATGGCAAGTCGACCCTCGCCGATCGCCTGATCCAGCGCACCGGGGGGCTGAGTGACCGCGAAATGTCCGAGCAGGTGCTCGACAATATGGATATCGAGAAAGAGCGCGGCATCACGATCAAGGCGCAGACCGTGCGGCTCGATTACAAGGCGCAGGACGGCGAAACCTATGTCCTGAACCTGATGGACACGCCGGGCCATGTCGACTTCGCTTATGAAGTCAGCCGCAGCCTGGCGGCGTGCGAGGGCGCGCTGCTGGTGGTCGACGCGGCGCAGGGGGTCGAGGCGCAGACGCTCGCCAATGTCTATCAGTCGATCGAACACGACCACGAAATCGTGCCGGTGATCAACAAGATCGATCTCCCCGCCGCCGAGCCCGAAAAGGTGAAGGCCGAGATCGAGGAAGTGATCGGGCTCGACGCGAGCGAGGCGGTGCTCACCAGCGCCAAATCGGGCATCGGCATCGACGATGTGCTGGAGGCGATCGTCAAGCGCATCCCGGGGCCGAAGGGCGATCCGACCGCGCCGCTGAAGGCGATGCTCGTCGATAGCTGGTATGACCCGTATCTGGGCGTCGTCATCCTCGTGCGGGTGATGGACGGGGTGCTGAAAAAGGGCCAGCAGATCAAGTTCATGCAGGCCGGCACCGAGCATCTGGTCGATCGCGTCGGGTGCTTCCGCCCCAAGATCGAGCAATTGGGCGAGCTTGGTCCCGGCGAAGTCGGCTTCATCACCGCGCAGATCAAGGAAATCGCCCAGGCCCGCGTCGGCGATACGCTCACCGACGCGAAAAAGCCCGCCAACGCGCCGCTGCCGGGGTTCAAGGAAGTGCAGCCGGTGGTGTTCTGCGGGCTGTTCCCGGTCGACGCCAACGACTTCGAGAAACTGCGCGACTCGATCGGCAAGCTGCGGCTGAACGACGCGAGCTTCAGCTTCGAGATGGAGACCTCCGCCGCGCTTGGCTTCGGCTTCCGCTGCGGCTTCCTGGGGTTGCTCCACCTGGAAATCATCCAGGAACGGCTGACGCGCGAATATGACCTCGATCTCATCACCACCGCGCCCTCGGTGGTCTATAAGCTACAGCTCACCCATGACGGTGGCGAGGTGGAGCTGCACAACCCCGCCGACATGCCCGATCCCAACCGGATCGAGGAAATCGCCGAGCCGTGGATCGAGGCGACCATCTATGTGCCTGACGAGCATCTCGGCGCGATCCTGAAGCTGTGCCAGGATCGCCGCGGCATCCAGAAGAACCTCACCTATGTCGGCGGGCGCGCGCAGGTGACCTATGAACTGCCGCTCAACGAAGTGGTGTTCGATTTCTACGACCGGCTGAAGTCGATCAGTCGCGGCTATGCGAGCTTCGATTATCACCAGATCGGCTATCGCGAGGGCGATCTGGTGAAGATGTCGATCCTGGTGAACAACGAGCCGGTCGACGCGCTCAGCATGATCGTCCACCGCTCCGCCGCCGAGGCGCGCGGGCGGCATATGTGCGAGCGGCTGAAGGATCTGATCCCGCGCCATCTGTTCAAGATTCCGATCCAGGCGGCGATCGGTGGGAAGGTGATCGCGCGCGAGACGATCGCCGCGCTGCGCAAGGACGTCACCGCCAAATGCTATGGCGGCGACGCGACCCGCAAGCGCAAGCTTCTGGAAAAACAGAAGGAAGGCAAGAAGCGGATGCGCGAGTACGGCTCGGTGAGCATTCCGCAGGAAGCTTTCATCGCCGCCTTGCGGATGGGTGACGCCGCCTGACGACGCTTCCGCGTTGGCGGCCGCGCTGCTATCGTCCGTCGCGCGGGCGGCACGACTCCAACGAGGAACAGTTCATGGCGACCGACACGAACCAGACGATCAACGAAGGCTTGCACGCCGCGCAGGGGGCGGGCGAGCAGATCGGCGCCCAGATGCGCGCGGCGGGCGAGCAGATGCGCGCCTCGGGCGAGCGCATGGCCGCGGCGGGCAGCGAACTCGGGATGCGGCTGCTCGATCAGGCCGAGGAGAATACCCGGCAGGCCTTCGCGGCGATGCGCGCGGCGGCGCAAGCCAAGGATGTGGGCGAGGTGCTGCGCATCCAGACCGATTTCCTGCGCGAACAGAGCAGCCGCGCGGTGGATCAGGCGCGCCAGATCGGCGAGCTGATCACCAATTACGGCCGCGACGCGATGGATCAGATCGGCAAGAAATGAGAGTGGAGCGGCCGCGCGCGATGCGCGGCCGATGCGCTCGCGTGGCGACGGGGCGGCGGAGGCGATGCGCGGTTCGCGCGGCATCGCCTGACGTCGCCCTGTCTCGGTCTGGCCGCGCGGGTCCGCTGTGCTATATCGCCTAGGATATATGCGCGGAGGAACGATGTATCGGCTGATCTTGGGCGTGCTGGCCTGGCTGGCGCTCGCCGCGCCCGTCGTCGCGGCGCCGGCGGAGGAGCCGCCGCTGGTGCTCGCCGCGTCCAGCCTGCAGGAGGTGCTGAACGACGCCGCCGATCGCTGGGTGGCGGCGGGCCATGCCCGGCCGGTGCTGTCATTCGCCGCTTCTTCGGCGCTAGCGCGGCAGGCGGCGAGCGGCGCGCGCGCCGATCTGTTCGTCTCGGCCGATAGCGCGTGGATGGATTGGCTCGCGCGGCGCGGGGCGATCGAGCCGGAAAGCCGGGCGACGCTGGCGGGCAATATGCTGGTGCTGATCGCGCCGCGCGCGAACCGCGACCGGCTGGCGATCGGGCAGACGGGGGCGCTCGCGGCGCTGGTGGGCGGTGGGCCGCTCGCCATCGCCGATCCGAGCGGCGTGCCGGCGGGGCGTTATGCCCAGCAGGCGCTCGAGTCGCTTGGGGCGTGGCGCGCGGTCGAGCGCGGGGTGGTGCGGGCCGAGAATGTGCGCGCGGCGCTGGCGCTGGTCGAACGCGGGGCGGCGCGCTTCGGCATTGTGTACGCGACCGACGCCCGCGCCTCGCGCGCGGTGCGCGTGCTCGCGACCTTTCCGCCGGGCAGCCACGCGCCGATCGCCTATCCCGTCGCCCGGCTGAAGGGCGCGCGGGCGAGCGCGGAGGGTTTCCGCCGCTATCTGCTGAGCGCCGAGGGGCGGGCGCTGTTCCGGGCGCGCGGCTTCTCGCTTTGAACGGTACGGGGGGCGAGGCGGCGATCGTCGCGCTGACGCTGCAGGTGGGCGCGGCGGCGATGGCGGCGGCATTGCCGGTGGCGTTCCTGCTGGCGTGGCTGCTGGCGCGCGGGCGCTTTCCCGGCAAGGTCGTGCTCGACGCGCTGGTGCATCTGCCGCTGGTGCTGCCTCCGGTCGTCACCGGCTGGCTGCTGCTGATCGCCTTCGCGCCCGATGGGCCGTTGGGCGCGCTGCTCGCCCGCATCGGCGTGAGCCTGATCTTTCGCTGGACTGGCGCGGCGCTCGCCGCCGCGGTGATGGCGCTGCCGCTGATGGTGCGCGCGATCCGCCTCTCGATCGAGGCGGTCGATCCGCGGCTGGAGGCGGCGGCGCGGACGCTGGGCGCCGGGCGCTGGCGGGTGTTCTGGACGATCACCGTGCCGCTCAGCCTGCCCGGCGTGCTCGCGGGGTTGGTGTTGGGCTTCGCCCGCTCGATCGGCGAGTTCGGCGCGACGATCACCTTTGTCGGCAATGTGCCGGGCGAGACGCAGACGCTGCCGCTCGCCATCTATTCGGCGCTGCAATCGCCGGATGGGGAAGGGGCGGTGACGCGGCTCGCGGTGGCGTCCATCGCGCTGGCGCTCGCGGCGCTGGTCGCGGCGGAGTGGCTGGCACGGCGCCAGGGGCGGGGGCGGCATGGCGTCTGACCCTGTCTTCGCGGTCGATGTGCGCACCACGCTCGGCGGGCGTGAGATCGCGGTGCGCTTCGCCAGCGGACCTGGCATCACGGTTGTGTTCGGGCCGTCGGGCGCGGGCAAAACGACGCTGCTCAACATGGTCGCGGGGCTGCACCGGCCTGCCGCGGGCCGCGTCGCGGTTGCGCGGGAGGTGTTTTTCGATGCCGGAGAGGGGATTGACATTGCCCCGGAGCGGCGCCGCGCGGGCTATGTGTTCCAGGATGCGCGGCTATTTCCCCATCTGCGGGTGCGCGGCAATCTGGCCTATGGCCGGCGCATGGGGGAGGGACTGGACCCGAAGGTGGTGCTGGATCTGCTCGGCATCGGCCATCTGCTCGAGCGCTGGCCGCGTTCGCTTTCGGGTGGCGAGGCGCGGCGGGTGGCGATCGGCCGCGCGCTGCTGTCGAGCCCGCGATTTCTGCTGCTGGATGAGCCGCTTAGCTTCCTCGACGCGGCTCGCCGCGCCGAGATCATGACGCTGATCGAGCGGTTGCGCGACGTGCTGGCGCTGCCGATCCTGATGGTGACGCACGACGCCGCCGAAGCCGAAAGGCTCGCGACGGCGATCGTGCGGGTGGGCGATTAATCCCGGTTTTTCAGGGCTTAAGCCGCCCGCTTCTGGGGAGCGACAGTGATCTTCACCGTCTGCCCCGAATTACCGGGGAATCCGGTGAACATCGCTTCGACCAGATTGGGCACAAGCTTGGTCAAATCATCGGTGTCCGACTGGGCACGCGCGGTGCCCTCGAACAGGCGCTGGCCCGAATCGGCGCGATCGATTTCCAGCCGCAACTCGCTGGTGAACACCGTGTAGCTGCGCACGTCGGACCCGCCAAAGCCGCCGAACCCGCCAAAGCCCGGGCCATAGAAGAACGGATCATAAAAGCCGTAAACGAACGACCGCCGCCCGTAAAAGCCGCCACCGTAAAAGCCGCCATAGGGATAGCCATAACCATAGCCGAACCCCGGAGACGACACGACCTTTTCTCTTCCGCGATCAACGCCATAGCGAAACTTCACCACCAGTTCGGCGCCGGCAGGATCAGCGGCCTGGCGATAGCCTTGGCGGGTGAGTTCGGCGGCGACCAGATTGGCATATTGGCTGAACTCGAGCCCACCCTGCAGCGCCGGATCGGCGGCCTGCACATAGAAGCTCTGCCCCTGCGGCGCAGGCAGCTGCTGGAAGCGCGACACGCGCGCGCTGAAGGGCTCAGCGCAGCCGGCAAGGGCCAGAGCGGCGGCGGCGGCGATCACAAATTTCTTCATCGCGACAACGTCCTAGCTGACCGGGTGCTGAACGCCCCGGTGCGTCTGCCCGCACGCATCGCACGGGCTAACTGAATAGTGCTTGAACGCGCGGCGAAATCCAGTTGTTTCCGCGCGAACCACGCGTTGGCCGCTAAACTTGCAGGCCAACGGCCTTTTGCGCGGCGTGCAAGATTGGCCGGGCGATCGCCTCGGCACGTTCGGCGCCCGTCACCAATGCTTGCGCCACGGCGGGGCGGTCTTCGCGCAGTGCCAAAAGTCGTGAGCGGATCGGGCCGAGCACCGCCACGGCGAGATCGGCGAGCGCGGGCTTGAACGCCCCGAATCCCTGGCCAGCGAAGCGCGCGATCACGGCCTCCGGGCTTTCGTCGGCAAGCGCGGCGTAGATCGTCACCAAATTGCGCGCCTCGGGCCGCTGCGCCAGCGCGTCGAGCGATGCCGGCAAGGGTTCGGGGTCGGTTTTGGCCTTCTTGATCTTCTGCGCAATCGCATCGTTATCGTCGATCAAATTGATCCGTGAGGCGTCGGAGGGATCGGACTTCGACATTTTCGCCTGGCCATCGCGCAGGCTCATGATGCGCGGCGCTGCCTGGCTCACCAACGGTTCAGGCAGCGGGAACAGCTCAACCGCGAAATCAGTGTTGAACTTGGTCGCGATGTCGCGGGCAAGCTCCAGATGCTGCTTCTGGTCCTCGCCCACGGGAACGTGCGTCGCCTGATAGACGAGCACATCGGCTGCCTGAAGCACGGGATAAGTGAACAAGCCGACGCTCGCGCTCTCGCGATTCTTGCCGGCCTTGTCTTTCCACTGCGTCATGCGGTTGAGCCAGCCCATCCGCGCGGTGCCGCCCAGGATCCAGGCAAGCTCCGAATGAGCGGGAACGCGCGCCTGGTTGAACAGGATCGCCTTCGCCGGATCGATCCCGCAGGCGATCAGCGTCGCTGCCATGTCGATCGTATTGGCCGCGAGCTCGGCGGCGATCACCGGTTGGGTGAGCGCATGCAGGTCTGCCAGGAAAAACAGGCATTCCCCGCCTCGCGCGGCCACCGCGTCCTGCATCGCCACCCATTGCTTGATCGCGCCGAGATAATTGCCGAGATGGAGATTGCCGGTGGGCTGAATGCCGGAGACGACGCGCATGTTACTCCTTTAGCGCTTGGCGCGGCGCGGGCGCAGCGCCGCTTTGATATCCTCGGGCAGGAAGGCCCGGGTGACGAGGCAGGCGACGGCATAGACCAAGCCGCCGAGCGCGACCAGCAGCGCCAACGCACCCCAGCGGATTAGGCTCGGACCCGTCGTGTAGGGCAGGAACAGAACGTTCAGCGGCCACAGCGACGCGCCCATGATGAGCGCGGCGAGCGCCAGCCGCCAGGCGCGGCGTTGCAGCTGTGCATCGGGCTCGAAATGTCCGCGCCGCCGCAGCGTCAGGTAAAGCAGCGCGACATTGGCGGTGCTCGACAACGCGGTCGCGAGCGGCGGACCCATGTGCCTAAGCGGCACGATCAGCGCGAGGTTGAAGGCGATGTTGAGGCCAATCGCCCAGGTCGCGAACTTCACTGGCGTCTTGGTATCATGGCGGGCATAAAAGCCGGGGGTGAGCACCTTTACCAGGATATAGCTTGGCAGGCCGATCGAGAAAGCGGCGAGCGCCTGTGCTGTCGCGAGCGTATCGGCGGGGGTGAATTTACCATGCTGATAGAGCGTTGCAGCGATCGGCAACCCGCAGACGATCAGCGCGACGGTCGCGGGCAGGGTGAAGAACAGCGCGAGTTCGAGCCCGCGATTTTGCGTCTCCATCGCCGCTGCTTCCTCGCCACCGCCCAATTGGCGCGAGATCGTTGGCAGCAGCACCGTGCCCAGCCCAATGCCAACGAGGCCGAGCGGCAGCTGGTTCAGCCGGTCGGCCAGATAGATGTATGTTACCGACCCGGCCGGCAGCAGCCGCGCCGCGAGCGCAGTCGAGATGACGAGATTGATCTGAACCGCGCCCGCGCCCGCTGCCGCTGGTCCGATCAGTGCGAGCAGCCGTTTGACGTCCGCCGTCCAGCGCGGTCGCTTGAGCTTCAGTCCAACCTCCGCCCGGGCGCAGGCCCAGACGAGCCAGCCGAGCTGGAGCGCGCCCGATACGGTCACCGCGATCGCCTGATTGCGCGCGGTGATCAGGGGCAGGTCGCTGTGGAAGAGGAGGAGCGCCGCGATCAGCGTCGCATTGAGCAGGATGGGTGCTGCGGCATTGACCCAGAATTTCTGGAGCGAGTTCAGGATGCCGCCAAACAGCGAGACGAGTGAGATCAGCAGCAGATAGGGCAGGGTCAGTCGCGACAGGCCGACTGCGTAATCGAATTGTGCCGGGCTCACATCGCCGAACCCGCCCGAAAGCAGGAAGGTGACCGGCCACGCCGCCAGCTCCAGCAGCAGCAGCATGGCGATCAGTACCGGCAGCAGTACCGACAATGCATCCTCGGCAAAGGCGAGCCCCGCCTTCAGACCGCCGCCTTCTTCCGCGACGCGCTTGTTGAACATCGGGATGAACGCCGCGCTGAACGCGCCTTCGGCGAACAGCGCGCGGAACATGTTGGGCAGGCGGAACGCGATCAGGAACGCGTCAGACGCGAACCCCGCGCCGACGAAGCGCGCGAACAACGAGTCGCGCACCAGCCCGAGCACGCGGCTCGCAAGCGTCAGGCTGCCGACCGATCCAAGGGCACGCGCGAGGTTCATCCGGCTTGGATTACCCGCACGGAGCCGCCCCTGGCCCGCCAACCGCCTCGGCCGGCGAAGGCCGAGGTCCAGCGGCGGCGAGGGTAGTCAGGAGGCGTTACAGAGGGGTGCGGCATGATGCTGAGCCCAGGCCTGTGCCAGGGAAGCAGCGCGTTCGACGGGCGTCGCTAGAACCGCCCTCAGGCATGGCCAACCGGCGTGCCGCCGCCGCCGTCGATCTGACCCTGCGCCTGCTGCATGTAAAGCGCGCCGAAATCGATCGGATCGAGCATCAGCGGCGGGAAGCCGCCATCGCGCACCGCGTCCGCCAACACCCTGCGGGCGAAGGGGAAGATCAGCCGCGGCGCTTCAGCGAGCATGAAGGGCTGAAGATGCTCGGCCGGGATGTTGCGTACCGCGAACAGCCCCGCATAAGCGAGATCGACAACGAACGCGACCTTGCCGTCGATCTCCGAACGCGCGTCGATCTTCAGTACCACTTCGTGCACGTCATCGCCCACTTGCTGCGCGGCGATGTTGAACTGCACGTCGATGCGCGGCTGGCCCTGCGTCTGGAAAATGGCCGGAGCATTGGGATTCTCAAACGAAAGATCCTTCACATATTGCGAAATGATCCCCACCACCGGCATGTCCTCGGCGCCGAGTTCCCCATTGCCCATCGCCGCGCTGCCGAAGCCGGCTGTATCTTCACTCATCAAAAACCCTTTTTGCTGACAATAGCGGGTCAAGCCCGCCGTGCGTGGCGAGCGCCGTAGCAGTGCCGCTTGCACAGTTCAACGCCAGCGGGCAACATCACGGCTTGGCCTATTTGAAACCGGGGCCAAGGCGCCTATGTTGGCGGTTCTTGCGATGCCTGGAGGCCCAGTGGTTTACCTTGTCCTGCTGATCATGGTCGCTGCCTTTCTTGCGCTGCGCCTTTACATGGTGCTCGGCAAGCGGACCGGCCACCAGCAGCCGCTGCCCAAGCCCGCCGAGGAGCGTCGCGCGCCGCCGCCGTTTGCTCGCGCGCCCGAGCCGCTGGGCGAAGCGCGCGATTTGGGGCCGCGCACGATCGAGGGCGGCGCCGAGCAGGGCATGCGCGCGATCATCGCTGCCGATCCCAGCTTCGATGTGTCGCGCTTCCTCGATGGCGCGAAGGGTGCTTATGGCATGATCCTCGATGCCTATTGGAAAGGCGATCGCGAGACGCTCGACTGGCTTTGCGAGCCCGAGGTGCGTGACAGCTTCGCTGTCGCGATCGATGAGCGCGAAGCGGCGGGGCAGGTGCTGGACAACCGGCTGGTCACGATCGAGCGCGCGTTGATAACCAATGCCCGTCTTGATGGGCGGATAGCGCGGATCGCCGTGCGGATCGACGCCGATATTGCCGCTGTCACCCGCGACAAGGACGGCAATGTGGTCGCCGGCTCGCTGTCGGACGCGGTAACGACGCATGAGCTGTGGACCTTCACGCGCACGCTTCGTGGCAACGATCCAAACTGGAAGCTCGCCGAAACCGACGAGGTTTAAGCGCGGGGGGACAGTTGCGCTCCCGCTGGCGGCGCCGATCGATTGAAGAGGTGTGGGAACCATCGTGACGAAGCTGTTGGGCTTGGCTAAGCCCGAAGCATGATGATCCGCCTGTTCCCCATTGTTATGGCCGGTTTCCTCGCCGGTTGTGCCGCGCAGATCGTGCCGCCAGCGCCGGGCTCCCACCCTACCATCGGGCGGGTGGCCAAGCCAATTCCCGCGACGCCGCTGCCGCCGGTTCCAGCGACTGCGCCTGGAGCCGGGGTCGCCAGCGCCGTTGCTGCTGGGCTGCTCGCCGGCCCGTCGCTTTCAACACTCGCGTTTGATCCCGCACAAGCGGCGCGAGCGCTCGCGGCATTTCGAACCAGTTGCCCCGCGCTGGCTCGCCGCACGGATGCGAGTGGCTTGACCCGCCCCGACGACTGGCAAGCAGCCTGTGCCGCAGCAGGCACTGCGCGCGACACCGAGGCAGTGAACTTCTTCGCCACACAATTCGAGGCGGTGCAGGTCGGCAATGGCAAGGCGTTCGCGACCGGCTATTATGAGCCTGAGATCGCAGGCGCGCGGACCCGCAAACCCGGCTATGTTCCGATCTACGGGCGGCCGCGCGATTTGATCGAGGTCGATCTTGGTCAGTTCAGCGACGCGCTCGCCGGCAAACGTATTCGTGGCCGAGTCGAAGGCACGCGCTTCGTCCCCTATTTCGAGCGCGGCGAGATCGAGGATGGTGCGATCGAAACGCGCGCGCCGATCATCGCCTGGGCAGCCGATCCGATTGAGCTGTTTTTCCTGCAGGTCCAGGGATCGGGCCGCTTGCGCCTGCCCGATGGCGGTATCATGCGGCTGGGCTATGATACGCAGAACGGCCGCGACTATACCGGCATCGGCGCCAAATTGCGCGAGCGCGGACTGCTCGCCCCGGGTCAGGCCTCGATGCAGGGGATCATCGGGTGGCTCCGCGCCAATCCCGAGCAGGGCCGGGCGCTGATGCGCGAGAACAAAAGCTACGTCTTCTTCCGCGAACAGTCCGGTCCGCCCCAGGGCGCGCTCGGCTATCCCGTGGTGGCGCGGGCAAGCGTCGCCGCCGATCCGCGCTTCATTCCCCTAGGTGCGCCAATTCTCCTGTCGCTCGATCGTGCCGAGGCGAGTGGTATTTGGATCGCGCAGGATACGGGAGGCGCGATCAAGGGCGCCAACCGGGTCGATACCTATTGGGGCGCGGGCGAGGAAGCGCGCGCGATCGCCGGCGGGATGAGCGCGCGGGGTACCGCCTGGCTGCTTCTGCCGAAGGGCACACTCGCGCGGAACGGAGGTTCGCTTGGCGGGGCGACGCCTCAGCGCTGAGGAAGCGGCGCTCTGGCGGCGGGTGATCGCCAGCGCACGCCCGCTGGCGCCGCAGCCTCCGCTCGTACCGGAAGTCGCGGCGGCGCCACCATTTTCCAGTCGCGCCGTGTCACCGCCGCCTGCTGCGACCCCGGTCCGACATACCAAGTCCGTGCCTCCGCGTGCGCCCGCGCCCGGCACCACGCTCGACGCGAGCTGGGACCGCCGCCTTGCGCGTGGACTGGTCGCGCCAGATAGCAGCATCGATCTTCACGGCCACACGCTCGACAGTGCTTATCACGCGCTTGATCAGGCACTCGCGCGGGCTATCCTGCGCGGTGATCGGTTGCTCCTCCTCGTCACTGGCCGCCCGCCCCGCCCGGAGAGTGATCGCCCTCATGCGCGTGGTCGCATCCGTGCAGCGGTCGGAGACTGGCTCGCCGCATCGCACCACGCCGGGCGGATTGCGGCGGTACGCCCAGCGCATCCCCGCCATGGCGGTGCCGGCGCGCTCTATCTGGTGCTGCGACGTCCCAGAGGGACGAATTGTTAACATGTTTCAGGCAGCACCGGCGGGCAGGCGACGGGCATCAAGCCCGCGCTTGGTAAGGTTTCTGTCGATCGATGGCTGGTGCGTCGCTCAAAGGCCGAGCTTTTACGTTCGCGCTCTGCGCGGGGCTTGTCGCCTTCGTGCTGGCGCTGGCGGCGACGTTTGACGGCCAGCTCGATCGCGAGAGCATCGCCCGGGCGCTCATCCCCGCCATCGTATGTGCCACCTTCTGCTGGGCCTCGGCCCAGCGCCAGCTGGCGACCGTTGCCGAGGCGATCGATGCCGCGATCGCGCGGCTTGAACGCGCCGGCCATGGCGATCTGGACTCGCCCTTGCCCCGGCTCGTTGGCGAGCGTGTGCCGAAGCTGGGCAATGCCATCGATGCGCTGTTTCGGCAGATCGCCGCCAATCTCGAGAGCGTCCACCGGCTGGCGATGTTCGATCCGGTGACGGGCCTGCCGAACCGGACCCATTTTCGCCGCAGCGCCGAGCGGCTACTCTGCGATGTGACCGCTGACCAGCGCGCCGCGTTGCTGTTCGTTGATCTCGACCGCTTCAAGTCGGTGAATGATACGCTCGGCCACGCAATGGGCGATATGCTGCTCGGCATGGTCGCCAACCGACTGCGCGCGGTCGCCGAGCGCTTCGCCGTTGAGGGTGCGCCCGCGCCGTCGCTTGGTCGATTGGCGGGGGATGAGTTCACCCTGTTTCTGCCGCAGCTCGCCAACAAGCTCGCCGCCGAACGCGTTGCGCGCGGCGTTCTGTTCGCGCTGTCCGAAAGCTTCGAGCTGGCCGATACCGACGTGTCGATCGGGGCCTCGATCGGCGTTGCCTGGCGTCCTGACCATGGCGCCAACCTAACCGATCTCATGCGCGCAGCCGATGCTGCAATGTACGAAGCCAAAGCCCGCGGCCGCGGACGGGTAGAGCTGTTCAGCGATAAGCTGGCGAGCGAACTTGCCGAGCGAGCGCAGCTCGAGGCTGATCTGCGCGAGGCGATCGACCGGCGTGAATTCTCGCTCGCTTTTCAACCGCAGGTGGCCACCACCACCGGTGAGATCGTCGCCGCGGAAGCACTGCTGCGGTGGCAACATCCGCGGTTGGGACTGACCTTGCCTGGCAGCTTCATCAAGCGCGCCGAGGAAACCGGGCTGATCGTCGAGATCGGCGAATGGGTGATTGAAACTATCGCCGAAACCATCGCCCGTTGGGGGCGGAAGGGGATCGAGCAGCGCTTGGCGATCAACATCTCAGCGCGCCAACTCGATCAATCGCAGTTTTTTCACCAGCTTCGCGCCGCGATGCGTGCCGCCGATGCACCCGCGCGGCTGCTCGAGTTGGAGATCACCGAGACGCTGGCGATGCATTGCGGTGACGAGACGCTCGCCGCGATCACAGCGCTGCGCGACGATGGCGCGCGGATCGCGATCGACGATTTCGGGACCGGCTATTCCAATCTCGCGCGGCTTAGTACCTTGCCGGTCGATCGGGTAAAGCTCGATCGAAGCCTGATCGAGCCGATCACCGGACAGCCCCAGGCGCGCGCGATCGTGCAGGCGATGATCGGACTGATCCACGGCCTCGGCTGCGAAGTGGTGGCCGAAGGCATCGAAACGCTGGACCAGGCGAAGATGCTGCGGCTGATGGGCTGTGACGTGATTCAGGGCTATGCCATCGCCCGGCCCATGCCTGAAGAAGCGTTCATCACGTGGAGCCAAGGCTCCAAGCGTTGGGCGCTGGCGGGATAGGGCTGGCCGCCGCGCGCTGGCTTGATTAGAGCGGCGTAATGTTCGCCATTGAAACGGACGGACTGACCAAGAGATTCGGCGTGTGCACGGCGGTTTCTGACGTGGCCCTGCGCGTACCGAGCGGAAGCATCTATGGCTTTCTCGGCCCCAATGGCGCGGGCAAGACGACGACGATGCGGCTGCTGCTCGGGCTGTTGCGGCCGGATGCGGGGGACGTGCGGCTGCTGGGGCGAAGCTTGGCGCGGGAACGCCGCAACGCCCTGAGCGGCGTGGGGGCGTTCGTGGAAAGCCCGAGCCTTTACGATCACCTTTCCGGCCAAGCCAATCTCGACATGACTCGCCTGCTGCTTGGCCTGCCGAAGCGCGAGGTGACCCGCGTCCTCGAGATTGTCGGCCTGCGCGCGGCTGCGGCGCGGCGGGTGGCGGGCTATTCGCTGGGGATGAAGCAACGTCTGGCACTTGCCCGTGCGCTGCTCGGCACGCCGCGGCTGCTGCTGCTCGACGAGCCGACCAACGGGCTTGACCCAGACGGCATCATCGCCATGCGCGATTTGATCCGGTCGCTGCCCGAGCGCGTTGGCGCGACAGTGTTTGTCTCTAGCCACTTGCTGGCCGAGGTGGAGCGCGTCGCAACGGTGGTCGGCTTGATGCGCGGCGGCCGGCTCGTGCTTCAGGCCGAAATCGGCGCACTTCGTGCAGGCGGTCGCCGAGTACGCATCGAGCTCGACGATGTCGTCCGGGGCGTCGCGGTTTTGCGCGATCTGGGAATGGAGGTGGTCGAAGCAGGAGCGAGCGCGCTTCACCTGCATTGCGCAAGGGCCGACCAGGTAGCCGTGCTCACATCACGTGCCAATGCCGCGCTGGTCGGCGCGGGCGTCGCCGTATTCCTGCTCGTGCCAGAGCCCTGGACACTCGAGCAGGTTTATCGCGAGAGTGAGGCTCTGGCGACATGATCGCGCTTTTACGCACAGAATGGCGCAAGCTCGGCGGTTCCCTCGCGCTGCTATTCGCTTTGTGCGCGCCGGCGCTCCCGGGGTTGCTCGCGGCGTTGGCGATGGCAACCAATCGGCGTGCGCCCGCCTGGGCGAGCATCATCGGCCAGTTCGCACTACCGCTATGGACGCTGTTCCTGCTGCCGATGTGCCTCGCGGTATTCACCACGCTGGTGGCACAGATCGAATATCGCGGTCGGGGCTGGGACCATCTGCTCGCGTTGCCGATCGCGCGCTGGCGGGTGTTTACGGCAAAGGCTGTGGTCGTGCTGGCGGCGGCGGCATTGATGACCCTGCTGATGATGGTGTTCGCGCTCGCTGGGGCGGGCGCCGGAGGGCTGTTGAGTGGCAGGATGCCAGTGGGCCCGCTGCTTTGGGTGAGCTGGACCGCGCGCCTGGGCCAAGTGCTTGCGGCGGCGTTGCTGATGGCAGCGTTGCAGCTCTGGGCGGCCATGCGCTTCGGCAATTTCGTCGTACCGCTTGGGGTCGGGGTAGGCGGTACGCTGGTCGCACTCGCTGTCGCGATCACGCAGACGGATCAGGCGGATTGGTTTCCTTGGGTGCTGCCGTTCCGCGTTGCGGTGGCACGCGATCCGTCGGCAGCGGTGGCGTTCGGCGGGGGCGCCGGGCTCGTCGTCCTGGTCGCGATGGTCATTGATCTGTCGCGGCGGAGCTTTCGCTGAGCGCGGCGCCGGCGATATCGGCGTAAATGTCCGCAAGCACCCGCAGATCGTCGATCGCCACCGCCTCGTCGAGCTTGTGCATCGTCGCATTGACCAGCCCGAACTCGACCACGGGGCATAATGCCGACAGGAAACGCGCGTCGGAGGTGCCTCCAGTGGTCGAGAGTTCGGGCGCGATGCCGGTGCGCTGCTCGATGGCGCGGGCAACGAGCGTGGAGAGCGCTCCGGGCGACGTAAGGAATGCCTCGCCCGAGACGCGCGGGATGATGACGGCCTCTGGCGCGTGCTCTCGCACGATCGCCGCTACCCGGTCGGCCAGGGCATCGCCCCGGTGGCGGTCGTTGAAGCGGATCGACAGCCGCGCCTTGGCCCGAGCCGGGATCACATTGGTCCCGGGATTGCCCACCTCCAGCTCGGTGATCTCTAAATTGGAGGGCTGGAACCATTCGGTCCCCTCGTCGAGCACCAGCGCGTCGAGCGCGGCGAGCGCGCGCACCAGCTTGGGGATGGGGTTGTCCGCTAGATGCGGATAGGCAACATGGCCCTGGCGGCCGGGCACCTCGATCCAGATGTTCACCGATCCGCGCCGGCCGATCTTGATCATGTCGCCCAACCGGTTGACCGAAGTCGGCTCGCCGACCAGGCAGGCATCGGGCTTCAGACCGCGCTCGGCCATCCGCGCGATCAGCGCGCGCGTGCCGTGGACCGCCGGGCCTTCCTCGTCGCCGGTGATGATCAGCGAGAGTTTTCCCGCATCGGCTGGCACGCGCGCGGCAGCGGCGACAAAAGCGGCGATTGCGCCTTTCATGTCGACCGCGCCGCGCCCATAGAGGAGCCCGCCAGCCTCGACCGGCTCGAACGGCCCATGCTTCCAGCCGGCGCCCGGTGGCACGACGTCGAGATGGCCGGCGAAGGCGAAATGCCGCCCGCTGCTACCGCGAACCGCGAGCAGATTCTCGACCGGCCCGTCGGGCGCTTCCCCCGCCACGAACCGCTCGACCGCGAAGCCGAGCGGAGCAAGTGAGGCTTCGACCATGTCGAACACCGGTCCGCGCGCAGGGGTGACGCTTTCGCAAGCGATCAAGGCCTTGGTGAGTTCGATCGGATCGGGCAGATGGGGCATAGGAGGTGTCCCTTGCCCAAGCTCGACCTCGCATCAATCCCCCAAAACAACGCGACCGGTTATCCGTCCCCCTTCGACGCGGCGGTGGAAGGGCGCTGGTGGCGTCGACTTGCGCCCGCGGGCGGGCTCACCGAGTTCGGTGCGAGCCAGGTAGTGCTCAAGCCGGGAGCCTGGTCGTCGCAGCGGCACTGGCATGACGAAGAGGACGAACTGGTGGTGATGCTGGCGGGGGAAGCGGTGCTGATCGAGGACGGCAGCGAGACGCTACTTCGTGCGGGCGATGTCGCGGTCTGGCCCAAGGGGGTGGCGAACGGTCACCATCTGGTGAACCGGAGCGCCGACGACGCCGTGTTCATTGCCATTTCGGCGGGCAACCGGGATGGCGGGGGAGGCTATTCGGATATTGACATGAGGTTCAGCGCGGACGGCTATTTCCACAAGGACGGGACGCCCTACCCGACGGAACGGCTGCGCTAAATCCGTACTGGCGTCTCATACTGTTCAATTACCCACTCCTCTTCCTGAGCGGCGGCGATCCAGTCTTGGAGGAAGGGGTGGTGAAGCACCGCGTCGATATACGCTGGGGCGAAGCGGGCGACGGGCAGCGACCAAGTGACGATCCTTGTGCAAACCGGCGCGTACATGATGTCCGCCGCGCCGAACGCGCCGAACAGGAAATCGCCGTCGCCGCCGAACCGGGCACGGGCTTGTGCCCAAAGCTCCATGATCCGCTGCAGATCGGCAAGCACTTCGGGCTTCTGTTCGCGCGGGGGAAAGGCCTGGCGGATGTTCATCGGGCATTCCCGGCGCAAAGCGCCGAAACCCGAATGCATCTCCGCCGCCATCGATCGCGCCATCGCCCGCGCCGCCGCGTCTTGCGGCCAGAACTTGTCGCCGCCCGATTTCTCGTTGAGATATTCGACGATGGCGAGGCTGTCCCACACCACCACCTCGCCATCCCACAGCACCGGCACCTTGCCGCTGGAGGGGGCGAATTCGTCGCCCTGGCGGCGCTGGTCCCAATCGGCGTCAAACAGCGGCACCACCGCTTCCTCGAAAGGCAGCGCGGATTGCTTGCACGCGAGCCAGCCGCGCAGCGACCAGGAGGAATAGGCCTTGTTGCCGATGATGAGCTTCATGGGCCGCAGGCTTAGCCGGGCGGATCGAGCCGCGCTAGCCCAGCAACGCGGGATCGACCGCCTCGAGCACCGCCGCGCGCAGTTCGGCGATGCCCATGCCCTTTTCGCTGGAGGTGGCGAGGATCTCGGGATGTGCGGCCGGGCGCGCGCGCGCTTCGGCGGCGGTGGCGCGGAACACCGCGTCGAGCTCGCTCGCCTTGATTTTGTCGGCTTTGGTCAGCACCAGCCGGTAGCTCACCGCCGCCTTGTCGAGCATGTCGAGCATCTCGCGGTCGACCGGCTTCACCCCGTGGCGCGCGTCGATTAGCACCAGCGTGCGTTTCAGCACCGCGCGGCCGCGCAAGAAATCGTTCACCAGATAGCGCCACCTCTTCACGATCGCTGGGGGCGCCTTGGCGAAGCCATAGCCGGGCATATCGACCAGCCGCAGCAGCGGCGGCTCACCGCCGACATCGAAGAAGTTCAACTCCTGCGTGCGGCCCGGCGTGTTCGAAGTGCGCGCAAGGGCATTGCGGCCGCATAGCGCGTTGAGCAGCGAGGATTTACCGACATTCGATCGGCCTGCGAAGGCGATCTCCGGCGCCACCGGATCGGGCAGGAATTCCAAGCTCGGCGCGGAGCGAAGGAAACCGATCGGCCCGGCGAAAATCTTGCGCGCTGCCTCAAGCGCTTCGTCCGACACGCTCATTTGGCGGGCGCCAGCATCTCCGGATGCCGCGCATAGAGCAGCCGCTGCTGGAGGATGGTAAGGACGTTCGACGTGATCCAGTACAGTTGCAGCCCCACCGCGAACGGCGCCATCACGAACATCAGCATCCAAGGCATGATCGCGAAGACCTGCTTCTGTGCTTCGTCCATCGGCGCGGGGTTGAGCTTGAATTGGAAGTACATCGAGATGCCGAGCAGCACTGGGATCACGCCGATCGCCAGAAACGGTGGCAGGCTATAGCCAAAGGTACCGAAGCCATTGAGGATCGTCGCTGGGTCGGGCGCCGACAGATCGTGAATCCACAGCGCGAAAGGCTGATGGCGCATTTCGATCGTCAGCAGCAGCACCTTGTACAGCGCGTACATGATCGGAATTTGCAGCAGCACCGGCAGGCAACCAGCCAGCGGGTTCACGCCTTCGGCCTTATAGAGCGCCATGATCTCCTGCTGCTGGCGTGCCTTGTCGTCGGCGAAGCGCTCCTGGATCGCCTTCTGCTTGGGTTGGATGGCCTTCATCTTCGCCATCGAGGCGAACTGCCGCTGCGCGATCGGGAAGAGCAATCCGCGCACCGTGATCGTCAGCGCGATGATCGCCACGCCGAAATTGCCGATCAGTTTCGACAGCAGATCGAGATAATAGAAGATCGGTTTTTCGATGATCCGGAACCAGCCCCAGTCGATCGCCTTGTCGAAATTTTCGATCCCGCCCTTGTCCTGATAGGCGTCGATCAGCTCGACTTCCTTAGCGCCGGCGAAGAAGCGGCTGGTCTGCGTTGCGACGCGACCGGCGGGAACGGTGACGGGGTTTTGGGTGTAATCGGCCTGGAACGTCTCACCCGCGCCCTTGAAGCCAGCGTGAACCTGCGCCCGCTGGTCAGGGATCAGCGCGGTCAGCCAATAAATGTCCCCAAAACCGAGCCAGCCGCCCCGGTGGTCGAAATAATTCTCGCCCGCCTTGGCGCTTGATCCGAAAATACGACCCCAAAAGCTCGGGCTTTCGCCCTGGAGATTAGGGTAGGTAATATCATAGTTCGCACCGCGCCCAAACACACCGACCGGGCCTACATGGTTCGTCCAGGTATCAAGCTCATGCGGCAGTCCGGTGCGGGAGATCAGCGCATAGGGGCGCAGCTTCACCGGCTGCCCACTTGAATTGGCCACCGACTGACGCACGCTGAACATGTAGTTGGCATCCACCGCGAATTGCAGCTGGAAGCGAACCCCTTGCGGACTGGTGTAGCTGAGCGTTACCGGCTTTTGCGGCGTCAGCACGCTCGAGTCCGTCGTCCAAACGGTATCGCGGCCTGGCACGCTTATCCCGTCGCCGCCCCAACCCCAACTCGCGAAATAGGCACGCGGCGCGCCCGAGGGTGAGAGCAGGCGGACAAAGGGAGAATTCTTGGCGATCGTCTCGCGGTGGCGCAGCAGCACCAGATCGTCGAGCCGCGCGCCCCGCAGATTGAGCGAACCCTTCAGCGAAGGGGTGTCGATTCGCACCCGAGGAGTTTCGCCCAACACCGCTTCGCGGCTCTTCGCGGCGGCGGCGCTGTCGGCTGCCGGATCGGTCGCAGCACTCTTCACTATCTTGGTCTGGTCCGCCTCGATCTTGGTAACCGGGGGACGAGCGTTTGGCAGGAAGCGGGTGACGACGAACTGCCACCCGATCAGGATCAGGCCGGCGATCACGATGAAAAGCAACAGATTGCGTTGATCGTCTTTCACTCGAACGTCCCCAGCCAGCGCCTAAGGCACCGGATCATAGCCATGCCCGCCCCATGGGTGGCAGCGCAGGATGCGCCGCGCCGCCAACCACGAGCCTTTGAGCGCGCCATAGCGGCGAAGCGCGGTGATTGCATAGGCCGAACAAGAAGGTGTGTAGCGGCAGCTGGGCGGCAGAATGACCGACGGCCCGAGCTGCCACAGGCGGACAAGAAGGATAAGGAGCCGGCTCACCGCGCCAGCTTTCCAAGCGCCTTCACCAACTCGGCGCGGAGCAGCGCATAATCACGCTCCACCCCGTCCTGTCGGCCGATCAGCACATGATCATGTCCCGCAAGGCCGCGCTCGGGTAACACCTCGCGGGCGAGCGCCCGCAGGCGGCGCTTAAGGCGATTGCGGACTACCGCGCCGCCAATTTTCTTGGTTACGGTGAACCCCACTCGCATCGCTGGATCGGCATCGCGCCGATCACGGGCGAGCAATACGAAGCCGGGCATCGGCGCGCGCTTGCCCTGGTTCGCCGCGAGGAAATCGCGGCGTCTGGTGAGCGTTGTCAGGCCGACAGCTTCTTGCGGCCGCGCGCGCGACGAGCGCGCAACACATTGCGGCCGCCGACGGTCGCCATCCGCGCGCGGAAGCCGTGGCGACGGGCACGCACCAGATTGCTCGGCTGAAAGGTCCGCTTCATCACTCATTCCCTAAATCGAAAAAGCCGCCTCATGGGCGGCAAATTAGGCGCGCCGCATAGCCGGGGTGGCGTACCAAGTCAATCGGGCGCCGGGCCTTCCTTCGCCTTGGCCCGACGGCGCTTGGCGGACTGGCGGCGCAGCCCCAGGTCAGCCAGCTCCCCGAGCTTCGGCCAGCGCCGCTCGGCATGGACGAACAGCCGTTTCGCCCTGTCTGAATTTTTGAGGGCCAGCGCAAGCCCCGCTGCGAACACCGGAATGCCGCCGGGTCCTGGGATGATCCCGACGACAGGCGACAACACGATCAGCGCGAGTCCAGTGCCGGTCAACACGGTTCGGGTTGTGGGGCTGCTTCGGGCGCGTGGCATAAACTCTCGAAAGGCTTTCGCTTGGGCTTACGCCATGGTTATGAACGGTTGCTGAGCAAGGGGGCAACGTGGTCGCGATCGTATCGACCGTCGCTTATCTGGGGTTGGAGGCTCGCTCCGTCGAGGTGCAGGTGCAATTGGCGCCGGGCCTGCCGGCCTTTTTCATTGTGGGGCTGGCGGACAAGGCGGTGGCCGAAAGCCGCGAGCGGGTGCGTGCCGCGGTCGCCGCGCTCGGCCTCGCGCTGCCACCCAAACGGATCACCGTGAACCTGTCGCCGGCTGACCTGCCCAAGGAGGGGTCGCATTACGACCTGCCGGTCGCGCTCGGGTTGCTCGCGGCGATGGGCGTCATCGATGCCGAGCAGCTCGCCGATTATGTCGTGGTGGGTGAGCTGGGGCTCGACGCGCGGATCGCGCCGTCTCCTGGTGTGCTGCTCGCCGCGCTGCACGCGCAGGCGCTGGACAAGGGGTTGATATGCCCCGCCGCCCAAGGCGCCGAGGCGGCATGGGGCGGCGGGCATGTGGTCGCGGCGCCCGACCTGATGCAGCTGATCAACCATTTGAAAGGCCATGGCCAGCTTGCCGTACCCGAGCCGGGCGGTGCGGAGGAAGCCGTTGCTGGCCCCGATCTCGCGCAGGTGAAAGGTCAGGAAACCGCCAAGCGCGCACTCGAAATCGCAGCCGCTGGCGGCCATAATTTGCTGATGATCGGTCCTCCTGGCGCCGGTAAATCGCTCCTAGCCGCGTGCCTTCCGGGCATCCTTCCGCCGCTTGATGCGGCCGAGGCGCTCGAAGTGTCGATGGTGGCAAGCGTCGCCGGCACACTACAATCGGGGCGGCTGACGCGGCGGCGCCCGTTTCGTAGCCCGCACCACTCGGCCTCGATGGCGGCGCTCACCGGGGGTGGTCTGCGGGTAAAGCCGGGCGAAGTCAGCCTTGCTCATCTCGGCGTGCTGTTCCTCGACGAGTTGCCCGAATTCCAGCGCCCTGTGCTCGACTCGCTGCGCCAGCCCCTGGAAACCGGCGTAGTAAGCGTCGCGCGGGCGAACGCGCACGTCACGTTCCCAGCTCGGGTTCAGCTGGTCGCGGCGATGAACCCGTGCCGCTGCGGGCATTTGGGCGACGCCGCGCTCGCCTGCGCCCGCGCCCCGCGCTGCGCTGGTGAATATCAGGCGCGCGTGTCCGGGCCGCTGCTCGACCGCATTGACCTCCATGTCGAGGTGCAGCCAGTCGCCGCCATCGATTTGCTGCGCGCGCCCGCCGCCGAGCCGTCAGCGGCGGTCGCCACACGGGTCGCTGCCGCGCGGGCGGTGCAGGCGATACGCTACGCCGATGCCGCCGCGCGCACCAATGCGGAGGCCGACGGGCCGTTGCTCGATGCGCACACCGGGCTCGATGCCGCAAGCCAAGCACTGCTCGCCCAGGCTGCGGAGGCGATGCGGCTTACGGCACGCGGTTTCACCCGCATCCTGCGCGTTGCCCGCACTATCGCCGATCTGGCGGGCGCCGAACGCATCGCCCGGCTGCATTTAGCCGAAGCTCTCAGCTATCGCCGCCAGCCGCCGCGTGCCTGAATCGGGTACCGCCTGCGACAAATTTTTTGGACGTTGGCGTTGATCAATCTCACCTTGGCCGGCAAATAATGTTTTGCGGCGTTTTGGCGAGTGAAAGGGCAGCGCATGGAATGGATGCTGTTGCCATTGTGGCGTTATGCGGACTTCCACGGCCGATCGCGCCGGTTGGAAGCGGTCGCGTTTGGAACCGGCATTGCTTTGTTGGGCGGTCTGACTCTGTTGATCTCGTTGGGGGTGGGCGACAATCAAAGTGGGGCGCTCGCTTCGTTCGAACGTATGGCAATGGCCGGGCTCTTCGTCGCCGTGTTCGGCGCGACGCTGATCGTGCCGACGCTGGCACTACAGGTGCGCCGGCTGCATGATTTGAACCTGAGCGGCTGGTGGCTGCTTGTCGATTTGTTGCCGTATGTCGGCTGGGCGATGATGGTGGTGGTGCTGCTGCTCCCCGGCACGCGCGGGCGGAACCGGTTTGGCGATGATCCCCGCGAAGCCCCGTTGACGGCGCGGCGCGTGAACTGATCCTTATCCGCCAGCAGAGCGATACTAGCGCCGGCGCGTCCTGGAATTGCCGGGAGCACCCTCCAACCAAGACCCCGCTGTAATGTCGTGTTCTCAGCCGGCGTTGGGTGACAGCCAAACCATGCGGCGATGGGTCGACCAATCGCTGGCGACCTCGACAAAGCCTAGCCGTTCATAAAGGCGCACAGCTGCCAGATTAGTTACCGCCACATGAAGCAACAGCCGCGTGGCGCGCGCCGCCGCCGCCCTTTCCTGCAGCCAACGGAGCAGAGCGGTGCCCACACCGCGGCCTCGCTCGGCGGCGTGCAGGCCAAGTTCTATCGCGTGCCAATCGGGCTTCCCGCGATCGATGTAAAAGCGGCCGATCGCGGAATCCGCGCGCTCGACTATCCAGAAATCGCCGCGCGGATATGCCTTCACGAAGTGGCGATGCTGCAGCTGGAATTGCTGCTCGATCAGCGCGGCGCGCCCCGCCGCGCCACCGGGCGCGAGCACGAAATCGGCGGCGCGCAGCTCGACATGAAGCGTGCGCAGAAAGGGGAAATCAGCCTCGGTTATCGGCCGAAGCTTCAGATCGAACGCAGCGAGGGCGCGCATATCAAGGGACGGGCGGCGCGGGCCGTGCAGTAAAGCAAGCGCGTCGTGGTCAATCGACCCTCTCATTGTCATCCGCGGTAAATGACGGGAAGAAGTGTGAACGACAAGCAAAGCCTTTGCACCGGTTGAACGCGCCGTGCAAAAGCGGGTTGCCGGCGAAGCGCCGGTGGGGAGGGGGATGAATGTATTTGCTGACGCCGGAAGATTTTCAGCCTTGGGTGGGCAAGAAGGTACGGGTGAATACCTTGCCCCAGCCGGTGGAGCTGGTGCTCGACCGGATCGAGGTGCGTCCGCGGCTAATCGGTATCGATACGCGCCTGCCCTTCTCGCTGTTCTTCAGCGCGCCGCTATCGGTTTATCTGCTCGATATGGAATATGAGTTCGATTGCGGGCGCGGCGGGCCGCACGGCATTCATATCCAGCAGCTCTTCCCGAGCGCGACGCACCGCCATTACCAGGCTGTCTTCAGTTAGGGATTGTTTCGCCTGTGCTCGGCGTCGTCCAAATCGTGGGGCGGGAAATGAAAGCGGCCGCGCCACCCTTTGGTCGCGCGGCCGCTTTGGGAATGCCGTGAGTCGCTTACGGGCGAGCTGGGAAAATGCCGCTGGTGGCAATGATCGTCCAAACCGCCAGATAGGGTTCGAGGATCGAGAAGGGGATGCTGCTGCCCGCGATCCCGGTATTGCCGCTCACCGTAATGCCGCCGAGCGGAACCGTCGTTTGGCCAGCCGCAGCGGGAACGTAGATCTGCGGCGTCCCGCCGCTCCCGGGGTCGGTGGACGCGGCAAGCAAGTTGCCGGCGGCCGGCTGCCCGGCCGTCGCGTTGGTCGTGACCGCCGACACGGTGACCCCAATGCCCTGCGCCGGGTGGGTATGCTGCGGCAGGTTGGCGCTGCTGAGCGTCACGTTCTCGGTGCCGCTCATCTGGCCCCAAACATAGTTGGAGGTACCAGGGCCCTGGCCCACGCCCTTGAACGCGCGGCCGCGCGCATCGGGAATACCAAAGGTGGTCTGGCCGTTGCCGCCGAAGGTTGTGCCCAATAGCGCGAACATTGCCGAGTTTTGCGCGATGCTGATCAGCTGGCCATTACAAGCCAACCAACCGACTGGCGCGTAATTGAAGCCCACCTGCATGATCTGGCCAATAAACGGTTCCGCCATCGCCTACATCCTCCTGCTCTGCTTGTCCGACCCAAGCGTATCGCGGGGCAAGGGGCCATGCTAGCCGAATTTGTACATCCTTCGAAAACATTGTCATAATGCCCTTCGCTGAGGGCACCCATTTTTCGGAAAATTGCGGTGACCGCGACCGCATCGCTCCTTTGATCTCAAGAAACATCGCAATCGGATTTGAGTATCACTGTGTTGCAGGTGATCGCCTCTGGGATGGCCCCAGCATGGCGCGAGTCGCGGGTACGGCGGGATGACTCGCTTTCTCGGCGTTGCGCAACTTCTCGCTTGTCGGTTGCTCGGCCGTTTCTTATGCAGGCGCTTAAAGGGGAGCGCCAGAATGCGCAACATATTGCCACGTCTTGTTTGGCGCCGTGGGGGCGGCATCTCGCAGATTCGGGCGCAGCGCGCGTCGGGGTGGCATAATGGCCTCGCGCGGGTCGGTTCCGTGTTGCTGGCGCTTCTCGCGCTCATGCCATCGGCTGCTTTGGCGCAGTCCTCCGGTTGCAGCGCGATCCTTTCGAGCGGCATCAACGGCGCGGTGCTGGTGACGGGAACCTTCCCGGCGAACCAAGTCAATCTGAACCCGGTCACGTTCAATGCCGGGGAAGTGCTTACCTACACCTATACCGCGCAGGCGGGATCGGTTCCGCGCGTTCAATACAGAACCGGTACGCCCGGCGCGCAAGGCACGCAGACCGATACATTTACCAGTCCTCTTGTAACTGCCGACACGACGGTCACGCGCAGTTACACATTCACCGGTGCGGAAACGGCGTTCCGTTTTTTTGCGGCTGGCACCGCCTTTACCGGCGATCTTGCGACCCCTGGCACCACTGTGTCGTTTTCCAACGTCAGTTGCGGCTCGGGCGCGGCGGCGCCGACCGTCACGGCGGTGACGCCCAACTCGGGCAGCACAGCGGGCGGGACGGTGGTGACGCTCACCGGCACCGACTTTACCGGGGCCACGGGCGTGACCTTCGGGGTGACGGCGGCGACGAGCTTCACCGTCAACAGCGCGACCTCGATCACCGCGACGGCGCCGGCGGGAACGGCGGGAACGGTCAACGTCCGCGTGACGACGGCGGGCGGCACCAGCGCCATCGCGGCCGCGAACCAGTTCACTTATGTAGCGCCTGCCCCCACACTGGGCGTGAGCTTCACCAACAGCGGTACCAATTATCGGGGCCTGACCGCGACCTATACGCTCACCCCGAGCACCACCACCGCCATCGCCACCAGCGGCACGATCAACGCCGCCATCACGCTTCCCACGGGGCTCACCTTCGGCAGCGCAACCGGCACCGGCTGGACCTGCACCGGGGTGGCGGCGTGCAGCTACGCGCCGACGATCAACGGCAACAGCAGCGGCAGTCCGCTGACGCTGACCCTGAACGTGGCCGGCAACGCGAGCGGCCCCTTGTCCCCCAGCGTTCAGCTTTCGGGCGGCGGGGCGGGCAATACGCCGAGCGCCAGCGCCTCGACCACGATCACCGCGCCCTCGATCTCGGCTTTCTCGCCCTCCACCGTCTCGGCGGCGGGCGGTACCAGCGTCACGATCAGCGGCTTGGGCTTTTCGGCGAGCGGCAACACGCTGACGATCGGCGGCACCAGCATCACGCCCAACAGCCAGACCCCCACGAGCATCGGCTTCGTCGTTCCCGCCGGGCTGACGGCGGGCAACCCCACCGTCATCGTCACCAATGCCGGCGGCGGCGCCGCCAGCTCGACCGGGCTGACCGTTACTGCGGTGCCGGTGCTTGGGCTGCAGATCGCCCATAGCGGCAACTTCACCCAGGGGCAGACGGGCAGCTTCACGATTACCCCCAGCGTTTCCTCGGGCAGTGCGACCTCGGGCACGCTCACTTTCTCCACGACCTTGCCGACCGGCTTCAGCTTCAACAGCGCAAGCGGGACGGGGTGGAGCTGTTCGGGGACCGCGACGGTTACGTGCACGAGCACGACCTCGATCGCGAGCGGGACAAACGGCAACACGATTACGCTGGTCGTCAACGTGTCCAGCGCGTCGACGACGAGCGTGTCGCTCAGCGGCACGCTGTCAGGCGGCGGGGCGAGCGCCAGCACGGGCGCGAGCGACACCGTCACCGTCAACCAGGTGGCGACGAACATTCAGATCCTGGCGGGCGACAACCAGACCGCGACGACCGGCACGGCCTTCACCACGGCGCTGCAAGTGCGCGTGCTTGATGGTGGCGGCCTCGTGATCCCCTTTGCAACCGTCACCTTCACCGCGCCCGCCAGCGGCGCGAGCGCGGTATTTACCGGCGGCGGCAACACGCTGGCCGTAACGGCCAATGCTTCGGGCAACGCCACCTCGGGCACGGTCAGCGCCAACAATACGGGTGGCGCCTATATTGTCGCGGCGAGCTCGGGCAGCGCGAGCAACAATTTCAGGTTGACCAACGGGCCGGCAAGCCAGACGATCACCTTCGCGCCGCTCGCGAACGCGTCGCTTTCGGCCTCGCCGCTCACCTTGACGGCGAGCGCTTCGTCGGGGCTGACCGTGGCGTTCACCTCGGCGACGACGAGCGTGTGCACCGTCTCGGGCACGACGCTGACGCTGCTGACCACCGGCACCTGCACGATCAACGCCGATCAGGCGGGCAACGCCAGTTTCAGCGCCGCGCCGCGTGTCTCGCGCAGCTTCACCGTGACGCCCGGGGCGCCGACCGTGACGGCGGTTGCGCCCAACAGCGGCAGCACGGCGGGCGGCACGGTGGTGACGCTCACCGGTACCGACTTCACCGGGGCGACCGGCGTGACCTTCGGGGTGACGGCGGCGACGAGCTTCACCGTCAACAGCGCGACCTCCATCACCGCGACGGCGCCCGCAGGCGCGGCGGGGACCGTCAACGTCCGGGTGACGACGGCGGGTGGCACCAGCGCGACAGGTGTCGCGAACCAGTTCACTTATGTGACCCCGGCGCCGACCGTCACGGCGGTCGCGCCCAACAGCGGCAGCACGGCGGGCGGGACGGTGGTGACGCTCACCGGCACCAACTTCACCGGGGCGACCGGCGTGACCTTCGGGGTGACGGCGGCGATGAGCTTCACCGTCAACAGCGCCACTTCGATTACGGCGACTGCACCTGCCGGCGCAGCGGGCGTGCTCAACATCACGGTCACGACCCCAGGCGGCACGAGCGCGGCGGCAGCCGCGAACCAGTTCACATACGTAACGCCTGCTCCCACCGTGACTGGGCTGACACCGAACAGCGGCAGCACGGTGGGCGGCAATCTGGTCATCATCAACGGCACCGGTTTCACCGGCGTCACGGGCGTAAATTTTGGTGGCGTGGCGGCAACGGGTGTATTCGCGCTCACGTCAACCGTGATCCAGGCGGTGGCGCCGGCGGGCGCGGCGGGGACCGTCAACGTGACCGTCACCACCGCAGCCGGGACCAGCGCTGCGGCACCGGCGAATCAATATACCTATACAACGCCTGCGCCCACGGTCACCGCCATCAGTCCGACCTCAGGCGGCACGGCGGGCGGCACGGTGGTGACGCTGACGGGTACCAACTTCACCGGCGCGACGGCTGTCTCCTTTGGCGGCTCGGCGGCGACAAGCTTCACCGTCAACAGCGCGACCTCGATCACCGCGACAGCTCCCGCAGGTGCGGCGGGGACGGTCAACATCACCGTCACGACGCCCGGCGGTGCGAGCGCGACGGCGGCGGCGAACCAGTTCACCTATGTCGCGCCAGCGCCAACGGTTACGGCCATCGCGCCCAATTCCGGCAGCACGGTGGGCGGCACGGCGGTGACGCTGACGGGTACCAACTTCACCGGCGCGACGGCTGTCTCCTTTGGCGGCTCGGCGGCGACAAGCTTCACCGTCAACAGCGCGACCTCGATCACCGCGACAGCTCCCGCAGGTGCGGCCGGGACCGTCAACGTGGCCGTGACGACTCCGAGCGGTACTAGTGCCGCTGCGGCTGCGAACCAGTTTACCTACGTCTTGCCCGCGCCAACGGTGACTGGGATCGCCCCCAACACCGGGTCCACGTCCGGCGGCACGGTCGTGACTCTAACCGGGACCAATTTCATCGGTACGACCAGCGTCAGCTTTGGCGCGACGCCGGCGACTTCCTTCACCGTGAACAACGCGACCTCGCTCACGGCAATCGCACCCAACGGGACCGCCGGCGTGGTCAACGTCCGCGTGACGACTGGAGGCGGTACCAGCGCGACGGCCGCAGGGAACCAGTTCACCTACGTCACGCCCGCTCCAACGGTGACCGCCGTGACGCCAAACACGGGCAATACCGCGGGTGGGACGGTTGTGACGCTAACCGGCACCGATTTCACTGGCGCGACGAGCGTGAGCTTTGGGGCGACAGCGGCCGCGAGCTTCGTTGTCAATAGCGCGACCTCGATCACCGCGACTACTCCGGCGGGGGCGGCGGGGACGGTCAACGTTCGGGTGACGACCGGTGCTGGGACGAGCGCAATCGCTGCCGCCAATCAGTTCACTTATGTGACGCCGGTGCCCAACGTCACGGCGGTTACGCCGAATACCGGCACCACCGCCGGCGGCACGGCGGTGACGTTGACGGGAACCGGGTTTGCCGGAGCGACTGCGGTGCGGTTCGGCACGACTGCGGCAATGGGCTTCACGGTCAATAGCGACAGTTCGATCACGGCCACCGCGCCGGCTGGCAGCGGGTCTGTGAACATTACGGTCACGACTCCGGCAGGCACCAGTCTTGCCACGGGCGTTAACCAATTCACCTATGTCGCTCCCGCGCCGACGGTAACGGCACTGGCCCCCAGTTCGGGACCGATCAATGGCGGCACGAACGTGGTCATCACCGGCACAAATCTCACCGGAGCGACCGGTGTGAGCTTTGGAGGCCGGCCGGCGACGTTCTTCTTCGTCAACAGCCCGACCCAGATTAGCGCGGTTTCCCCGACGGCGCCCGGACCGGCGGCGTTTAACGTGCAAGTCACGACGCCGAGCGGCATCAGCGCTCCGGGGCCACAAAACGTATTTACCTACCTGCCGGTACCAACCGTAACCGGTGTGTCGCCCGCTACGGGTGTCGCCACAGGCGGTACGGTCGTCGCGCTCACCGGGACTGGCTTTACCGGCGTGTCCGCCGTGAGCTTTGGCGGTGTTCCGGCGACGAGCTTCACGGTCAACAGCGCGACCTCGATCACCGCGACGGCGCCTCCAGGGGCAGTGGGTACGGTCAATATCACTGTCGCTGCCAGCGGCGGCACCAGCGCCACTGCAGCCGCCAACCAGTTCACTTATGTCGCCCCCACGCTGGTGCTATCGCCGACGGCGCTGACGGCGCCGGTTTATGGCAGTGCGTATAACCAAACTATCACCGCTATCGGAGGCAACGGCAGTTACAGTTTCTCCGTCACGGCGGGCGCCTTGCCCGCCGGACTGACACTTTCAACCAGCGGGGTGCTCTCCGGTACGCCCACCGCTGCGGGAACGTTCAACTTCACCATCACGGCGACCGACACGTCGGCGACCCCGCTGACTGGAGCACGTCCGTATAGTGTGACGATCGCGGCACCGACCATTGCCGTCACACCGGCAAGTCTCGTGGCGGTGGTAAATCCCTCACCCGGTAACAGCTACACGGCGGCCTTAAGCGCGACCGGCGGGATCGGGCCTTATAGCTTCGCGGTGACCGCGGGTACGGTGCCGCCAGGGCTGACCGTTTCGAACACCGGGGTCTTTGCGGGCACGCCGACCGCCGGCGGCAGCTTCACCTTTACCGTAACGGCGACCGATGCGGGCGGCTTCACTGGTAGCCGCGTTTATACGGTCCCGGTCAATGCGCCGTCGCTCGCGCTGACGCCGACCACCCTCCCCAACGGAACAGGTGGAACCCCGTACAGCCAGACCATCGGCGTGATCGGCGGTGGGACCGCGCCGTTCACTTTCAGTCTGACCGCCGGCGCGCTGCCGCCTGGGCTCGCATTGTCGAACTCGGGCATGCTCTCTGGAACGCCGAGCGCGCCGGGCAGCTTCAATTTCACGGTTACCGCCCTCGACAGCAGCACCGGGACGGGTCCATACAGTGTAAGTCAGGCCTACACCGTTGCTATCGGGGCGGGCAGCCAGACGATCAGCTTCACGTCAACCGCGCCAACTAGCGCAACGGTCGGTGGCACCGGCTACACCCCGATCGCGACAGCGACGTCGGCGCTACCGGTCACCTTTACGATCGATGCCGCCAGCACCGGTGTTTGCTCGATCGCCGGCGGCGTGGTGAGCTTTGTTGGCGCAGGCACCTGCACGGTGAATGCGAACCAGGCCGGCAACGGCGCCTTCTCCGCAGCACCCCAAGTTCAGCAGAGCTTCGCCGTCGGGCGCGCGAGCCAGACGATCAGCTTTACGTCGGCCGCGCCCACCGGCGCAACCTTGGGCGGCGCAACCTATACGCCGCTGGCGACGGCAACCTCGGGGCTAGCCGTGGCCTTCAGCATCGACGCGACCAGCACCGGGGTCTGCACGATCTCGAGCGGGGTGGTGAGTTTCACGGGGGTCGGCACATGCCGGATCAACGCCAACCAGGCCGGGAACGCCGCCTTCAGTGCGGCGCCGCAGGTGCAGCAAAGCTTCCTAGTTGGCGCGCCGACGATCACGCTCACGCCAACGGCCCTGCAGGCGGGGACGGTCGCGACGTCGTTCAGCGCGACGCTCTCGGCGGGCGGTGGCGCCGCGCCCTATAGTTTTGCAGTGACCGGCGGTGCGCTCCCAGCCGGGATGGCGCTCTCGACCGGCGGCACGCTCTCCGGTACCCCGAGCGCGGGCGGCACATTCACATTTACCGTCACCGCGACCGATGCCGCTGGTTTTACCGGCGCTCGCGCCTTCACGCTTACCGTCGCGGCACCAACTGTTACCGTCGGGCCCGCAAGCCTGCCGGGTGGCCGCGTCGGGCAAAGCTACGCCCAGGCCCTCGCCGCAGCGGGCGGCACCGCGCCTTATCGCTTCGCTGTCACCGCCGGCGCGCTGCCGGCCGGGCTCACGCTTGCGGCCGATGGTGGCCTCAGCGGCAGGCCGACCGTTGCAGGAAGTTTTACCTTTACCGTTACCGCTACCGATACCAGCACGGGCAGCGGCCCCTATAGCGGGAGCCAAGCCTATACGGTGAGCATCGCCGAGGCAGCGCCGATCGCCGGCGCGGTGAACGCGACGGCCGCCTATGGCAGCAGCGCCAACCTGATCACGCTGGCTCTCAGCGGTGGCCCTGCGACCTCGGTGAGCGTCGCATCCCCGCCCGCCAACGGTACCGCTACCGCCGATGGCACGAGCATTGTCTATACGCCGTCACCGACCTTCATCGGCACCGACAGCTTCACCTATACTGCGACTGGCCCAGGCGGAACCTCAGCACCGGCGACCGTGACAATTGCCGTCTCGCCGCCGCCACCGCCGGTCGCCACGAATGTGAGCGTCACGACGGCTTACCAAACGGCGCGCGCCCTCGATTTGGCGGGATCGGTGACGGGAGTCTCGACTAGCGTTGCCATCGCGACGTCGCCGACGCGCGGCACCGCGACGCTCGCCGGCACGACCGTGACCTACACCCCGGCGGCTGGTTTCATCGGCACCGACACATTCACTTTCACCGCGACCGGGCCTGGTGGCACATCGGCACCGGCGACCGTGACCGTTATCGTCTCGCCACCGCCGCCGCCGACCGTCGCCAATGTCACGACGACCACGCCCTACCAAACGGTACGATCGATCGATTTGGCGCCGTCGGTCACGGGTGTTTCGAGCAGTTTCGCCATCGCGACGACGCCAACGCGTGGCACCGCGACGCTCGCCGGCACGACAGTTACCTACACGCCGGCCGCGGGCTTTATCGGCACCGACAGTTTCACCTACACCGCGACCGGGCCGGGTGGGACCTCGGCGCCGGCTACGGTGAGCGTAACGGTCGCGCCGCCCCCACCTCCGGTTGCGAGCAACGTCACCGTTAGCACGCCGTTCCAAACCGCGCGCGCGATCGACCTGGCGCCTTCGGTCACCGGCGTCTCGACAAGCATCGCGATCGGTGCGGCGCCCACGCGCGGCACCGCGACGGTCAGCGGCACGACCGTGACTTACACGCCAGCCGCCGGCTTCTTCGGCGCCGATAGCTTCACATACACCGCGACCGGGCCGGGCGGCACGTCGGCCCCGGCCACGGTGACGATCACGGTGGCGACCCCGCCGCCGCCGACCGCAACTGGTACGAGCGCCTCGACGCCGTTCGAGACACCGCTGCCGATCGACGTCGCCCGGCTGGTGACAGGGGTCTCGACCGGTATCGCCATCGCCACGGCACCTGCCAACGGCACCGCCACGGTGAGTGGCACGGTGATTACTTATACTCCGGCGCCCAATTACGCCGGCACCGACAGCTTCACTTATACCGCGACCGGCCCGGGTGGGACCTCGGCGCCCGCGACGATCACCCTGACCGTCGCGCCGCTGCCACCGCCCGCGCCCGCACCGCGTCAGGCGACAACCGACAGCAACCGCAGCGTGACCTTCGATGTCACCACCGGGCTGCGTGGTGCGCCCTTCACCGTCGCGATCGCTACGCCACCGCCGAGCGGCCGGGCGAGCGTGCAGGGTGGGGTAATCAGCTTCACGCCGGCGCCCGATTCCCCCCCCAACGTCCGCTTCACCTTCACCGTCACCAGCCGCTTTGGCACTTCGCAGCCGACGCCGATCGATGTTGCGGTGAACGTTGTGCCCGTGCCGGTGCCGCTGAAGAGCGCGCAGACGCTCGCGGGCACTAGTGTGATGGTCAGCCTCTCTGACGGCGCGACCGGTGGACCGTTCACAGCTGCGGCGCTGGTCGGCCCGCTTGATCCGGCGATGGGCAGCGCGGCCATCACGCGCCAGGGTAATGGCTTGGTGCTGACCTTCACCGCCGGGCAAACCTTCTCGGGTCTCGCGCGGATCAGCTACACGCTCAGCAACAGCTACACGACGTCAGTGCCGGCGGTGGTCGAGGTGACCGTCAATGCACGGCCCGATCCGACTACCGATCCCAATGTCCGTAGTATCGTCGATACTCAGGTGCAGGCCAGCCAGCGTTTCGCTACCCAGCAGATCCGCAATATCGACGGCCGCTTGCAGCAGCTCCACGATGGCGGTGGGACGGGTTTCACCAACCAGCTCTCGCTGGGCGGTAACATCTTCACGCACTATGCGCTTGGCGACCGGGCACTGATCGACGCCTTCACCAGCTACAACCCCTATGCTCGGTTGGGCTTCGAGGGCGGTTATAACGCGCTCGCCGGCGGTGCGGGCAGATCGTCGGCCCTACGCGGCGATGTGGGCAGTTTCGGCGGCGGTACTCGCCAAGCGAGCGCGATCCGCGGCACCGGGCTTGGTGCGCTCGTCGCGGGCGATGCGAGCGCGCTCGATCGGCTCGACAGCGCCGAACTGCTCCAGGCAGCCGGCACCAAGAGCTATGGCGGCGGGGACAATCCCTTCGGTGCGTGGCTCGGCGGGTCGCTTGAGTTTGGCACACGTGACGCGGTAGGTGGAAATGGTGCCTTCCGCTTCACCACTGGTGGGGTCACCGGCGGGCTGGACTATCGCTTCAGCGATAAGTTTATCCTCGGCGGCAGCATCGGCTACGGCCAGGACCTGACCGATCTGGCGAACGGCCAGGGCCGCGTCAGCTCGCAGCAGTATAGTGGCTCGATCTATGCAAGCTCGCAGCCGGCGCCGCGCTTGTTCATCGATGGATTGTTCGGCTACGGTCGGACGAGCTTCGATACCCGCCGCCTTGCCCAGCAGACGGGGGCAACGATCACCGGCAGTCGCGACTCCGAGCAAATCTTCGCGTCGCTTAATATCACCTATGAATATCGCGGCGGGCGGCTGTGGTTGGCGCCCTATGGCCGGGTCGATTTCGTCGGCGCGACGCTGTTTGATTACGCCGAGCGGGGTGACGCGGTGTATGCGCTGCGGGTGCTCGATCAGTCGAGCTCGCTCGTTACCGGTGCGGCCGGCTTCCGCCTGCGCTATTCGCTGCCATTCGCGGGCGGCACGCTGACCCCGACCTTCCGGGCCGAGGTGCAGTATGATCTCGAGCAGGGCGGTGCGGCTCGGTTGCGCTACGCGGATTTGAGCAACGGCTTCATCTACAGCTTCTCCTCGCAGCAATATGCCCGCACGCGGGGATTGTTCGGGGGCAGCCTATCGTATTTCATGCCGCGCGGGGTGCGGCTGAAGCTGGACTACGAAGGTACGGCGATGAGCAATGGGACGAACCACCTCTTCCGCTTCACGACCGGGGTGGCGTTCTGAAGGGCGAGGGGCGGGGCAGACCGCCCCTCGCGGTCTATTGAGCGTCGACGGGCGGCTTGCCCCGTCGGTGATTGGGCACAGGCGAAGCGGAAGGTTATCGTCCGAGCTAATCCGTTCGCGACATGGAACGGCTATGGCCGCGCCGACGATGCACCTCCTTTGCTCGCCCAGCGAAATACCCTCGCTCAACTCTGCATGGGGTGGCGGAAAACAACGCTAATGACGCCGCATCGAAGCAGGTCGGCCTTGTGGAGAACGAGAGTTTTCCGCCCGCCAGTGGCGTCGTTAGCGGACGCCCTACAGCGTCGCCTCGATCGCGCGCGCGGCTTCGGCGGGGTCTTCAGCCTGAGTGATGGGGCGCCCGATCACGAGCATCGAAGCACCCGCGTCGCTTGCCGCGCGAGGAGTGACGACGCGTTTTTGATCGCCTGCCGCGCTAATCGCCGGACGCACTCCGGGCACGACCAAAAAGCCCTTGGGCCAAGCCTTGTGGACCGCGCCAACCTCTTCGCCCGAACAGACGATACCATCCACCCCGACGCTCCGCGCGAGCTCGGCCAGATGCAGCACTTGCGCGTGCGGATCATGGGCGACGCCTATCGAGCGCAGATCATCGCTGTCTAGGCTGGTCAGCGTCGTCACCGCGACCACTTTGGTGCCCGCCGGCGCGGCCGCCTTGGCATCCTCCAGCATGGCGCGACCGCCGCTCGCATGGACCGTCAATACCGCTGGCGCGAGCGGGCGCAGCGTCTGCACCGCCTTGGCGACTGTATTGGGGATGTCGTGCAGCTTCAGATCGAGGAAGATTGGCAGGCCGAGCGACGCAATCTCGTGCACGCCGGCCTGGCCATTGGCTAAGAAGAACTCTAGCCCCAGCTTCACCCCGCCAACATGCTGCCTTACCGCCTGCGCCAGCGCTTTCGCGCGGGCGAGATCAGGCGTGTCGAGCGCGACGAAGATCTTATTCATGCACCCCCCGGCGGCACCGCGCTGGGAATAGCGGCGGGCGGCGGTGCCGGCTCGCCGGAGGTCGGGAGCATCGCCCCGCGCAGATCAGCGATCGCGCGCTCGGCGCTGTTCAGCCGCTGCCGCATCCGCCAGCGCACCGCGTGATGCCAGAGCAGCATTGGCATCAACCCGGCGAGGAAAGTGGCGATCAGCAGCAATGGCAGGTTCACGTCCGCCACCAGATCGGCCCAGAGCTGGAGCCGTACCGTGGTCCAGTTGCCGTGAATGAATAGAGCGACCACCACCGCGACGAGGAACCAGAGCAGGGTTTTCAGAAACTGCATGGCCTGGAGCTTAAGCAAGCGCGGCGTGCTTTACCAGCCTCATGGACACGGCCGGCGATGGCGTTTGCTTCGCACGCGACGCTTGCCTAGGATCGCGCCGATGCCAACCCATGGCCCGACCCCGACACTGATCTTCATCGCTATGCTGGCGTTCGTGTTCGCGCTCAGGGCGAGGCGGATGCAGCGTGGACGGCGGTTAAGGGTCGAGTTCCTTTGGGTAATGCCCTTGCTGATCGGCATGATGGCGGCGGCGATGTTCGCCTTTACCCCCGTCACCCCCCTCGTGCTGGCGGTGAGCTTGATCGGGCTTGGCTTAGGGGCGCTGCTTGGCTGGCAGCGGGCGCGACTGGTGAGGATCGAGATCGATCCTGTCACGCATGAGCTGAGCCAGCGCGAGTCGCCGCTGGCGCTCCTTTTCCTCCTCGGCATCGTCGGCCTCCGCGCGGTGCTGCGCAATATTGGCGCACAGGAGGCGGCGGTGTTTCACGTGAGTGCACTGATTGTGACTGATGCGCTGGTAGCGCTCGCCTTCGGGCTGGTCGCGGCCCAACGGCTGATCCTGTTCCTGCGCGTGCGGGCGCTGCTTGCCGAGGTTCGGGCGTGAGCGACCCGACACCGTGGATCGCGGTGGAGGACAGCGGCGCTGCGAAGAAGCACGCTCCCGCTACCCTGCGCAATCGCGATGCCATTCTCATTGTGCTGCAGGCGGTGTTGCCGCCCACTGGGCTGGTGCTGGAGGTGGCCAGCGGATCGGGCGAGCATATGGCCTATTTCGCGGAAAGGCTGCCCAAGCTCGACTGGCAGCCGAGCGATCCCGAGCCCAGCGCGCTGGCCTCGATCGCGGCGTGGAGCGCTGGGATCGCCAATGTTCGCCCGCCGCTCGCGCTCGATGCCGCCGTGCCCGATTGGCCGATCGAAGGCGCTGACGCTATGCTGTGCATCAACATGGTACACATCAGCCCTTGGCACGCGACGCTCGGATTGTTCGCGGGCGCGGCCCTACTGCTCGAGCCAGGCGCACCGCTCTATCTCTACGGCCCGTTCCACCGCGCGGGGGTGCCGACCGCCGAGAGCAACCTCGCGTTTGACGCCAATCTGCGCGCCCGAGATCCCGCTTGGGGGCTGCGTGGCGTCGATGAGGTAACGGCGGCAGCGCAAGGCTTTGTGCTCGATCGTGTGATCGAGATGCCGGCAAACAATCTCAGCCTGATCTATCGCCGCAGTTGAACGCGGCGCTTCACCCCAGACTCACAAAACTGTCGATCACGCGCTTGCGACCGGCGTTTTCGAAATCGATCTCCAGCTTGTTGCCCTCGATCTCGGCGATCGCGCCATAGCCGAATTTCTGGTGAAATACACGCATTCCCACCGCCAGATCGTCGCGCCCCTTGTTGCCCAGGCTGACGGCGGAGGCGCGTGCCTCCACAATGCGCGCGGGCTCGCGGACATAGCTGGTGCTCGCGCGCTGCCAGCCGGGTCCCCGCGTGCTGCCGCGCGCGACATCGGCGAAGGGATCGGCCTGGGTTGACCAATTGGCGCGCCACAGGCTTTCGCCGCCGGCCATGGTGGTTTCGCTCTCGACATGCGCGGGTGGCAGTTCGCCGACGAAGCGGCTGGGGATGCTCGACGTCCACTGGCCGTAGATGCGGCGGTTCGCGGCGTGGAGGATAATCGCACGCCGTCGGGCGCGCGTGATGGCGACATAGGCCAGGCGCCGTTCCTCCTCGAGCGCGGCGGTGCCTCCTTCGTCGAGCGAACGCTGCGAAGGGAAGACGCCCTCCTCCCAGCCCGGCAGGAAAACCGTGCCGAACTCCAGCCCCTTGGCGGCGTGGATCGTCATGATCGTCACCCGGCCTTCGTCGGCGGCGGCGTCATTGTCCATGACGAGGCTGACATGCTCCAGGAACGCGCCAAGCGTTTCATATTCCTCCATCGCGCGGACAAGCTCGTTCAGATTCTCCAGCCGTCCGCTCGCCTCGACCGACTTTTCGGCCTGGAGCGCGGCGGTATAGCCGCTTTCGTCGAGGATTTGCCGCGCGAGATCGGGATGGTCGAGATCGTTCGCCATCGTCCGCCAGCGCGCGAGATCGCCGACGAAGTTGCCGAGCGAGCGTCGCGCGGCGGGCGTAAGTTCGTCGCTGTCGAGCAGCCGCGCGGCGGCGATCGACAGCGGCACGTCCATCGCCCGCGCCGCCTGGTGAATTTTCGCGACCGCCTTGTCGCCCAACCCGCGCTTGGGAACGTTGACGATGCGCTCGAATGCCAAATCGTCCGCACCCTGGTTCACAAGCCGGAGATAAGCGAGCGCGTCGCGGATCTCGGCGCGTTCGTAGAAGCGCACCCCGCCGACGATGCGGTAATTGAGCCCGATCGCGATAAAGCGATCCTCGAACTCGCGCGTCTGGTGCTGCGCGCGCACCAGGATCGCGATGTCGTCGAGCGATTGCCCCCGGCGTTCGGCCGCCTCGATCTCCTCGGCGACCCGGCGTGCTTCCTCGGGGCCGTCCCACACGCCGATCACACGCAGCTTATCACCGCCCTCGGCCGCAGTCCAAAGGGTCTTGCCAAGCCGGCCGCTATTGTTCGCGATCACCCCCGAGGCGGCGGCAAGGATATGCTCGGTCGAGCGGTAATTCTGCTCGAGACGGATCACCTTGGCGCCCGGGAAGTCGCGCTCGAACTTCAGTATGTTCTCCACCTGCGCGCCGCGCCACGAATAGATCGACTGGTCGTCGTCGCCCACGCAGCAGATATTCTTGCGCTCCTGCGCGAGCAGCCGCAGCCAGAGATATTGGGCGCTGTTGGTGTCCTGATACTCGTCCACCATGATGTAGCGGAAGCGCTGCTGATATTGCTCCAGCACCGCGCGCTCGCGGCGCAGAATCACCAGCATGTGCAGCAACAAATCCCCGAAATCGCAGGCGTTGAGCGCGATCAGCCGCGCCTGATAGGCAGCATAGAGTTCCTGCCCACGCCCATTGGCATAGGCCTCGGCATCGCCGGCATCGAGATCGGCGGGGGATAGGCCGCGATTTTTCCATCCGTCGATCGCGCCCGCGAGCTGGCGCGCGGGCCAACGCTTCTCGTCGATCTCAGCGGCGGCGATCAGCTGTTTCAGCAGGCGCAACTGGTCATCGGTATCGAGGATGGTAAAATTGGGCTGCAACCCCACCAGTTCGGCGTGGCGGCGCAGCATCTTGGCGCCGATTGCGTGGAACGTGCCGAGCCAGGGCATCCCCTCCACCGCTTCGCCGACCAGCCGGCCGACACGCTCGCGCATTTCGCGCGCCGCCTTGTTGGTGAAGGTGACGGCAAGGATCTCGCTCGGCCACGCCTTGCGTATGTAGAGCAGATGCGCGAGCCGCGCGGTGAGGGCGGCGGTCTTGCCGGTGCCGGCGCCGGCGAGCACCAGCACTGGCCCGTCGGTGGTCAGCACCGCCTCGCGCTGGGGCGGGTTGAGACCCGCGAGATAAGGGGGATTGGCGTCGGTCATGCGCGAACGGGTAGGGAACGCGCGGGCAGCCCGCAATGGTTATTCTGCCGGTGTGCTCAAGCGAGCGCCGGCGCCGCGCGCACCACCCGCCGCATCACCGCGAGATAGCCGAGCGCGCCTTCCTCCAGCGTGAAGCGGCGAACATAGTCGAGCCGAGCGGTGGCGGGGGCCGGGGCGGGGGGTGTCGCCATCGCCGCGGCGAGCGCCTGCGCATCCCCGACCGGTACCAGCGAGCCGAACGCACCGTGGCCGAGCAAATCTGGCATCGAGACGCTGCAATCGGTCGCCACGATCGAGAGCCCGGCGGCGAGCACTTCGATGATCACCGCCGGCACGCCTTCGAACAGCGACGACATCACGAACACGTCGCTCTCGGCGAGCCAGGGTTTCAGGTTGCTGACATGGCCGGGCATCGCGACGCGATCGGCGATGCCGAGCGCTGCCATCTGTGCTTCAAGCGCCGGGCGGTCGGGGCCTTCGCCCAAGATGGTCAATCGGTCGGCCGGGCCCGCCATGGCGGCGAACGCCTCCAGCAGCAGCGCGAAATTCTTCTGCGGCATCAGCCGGCCGATCGCCAAATAGCGCCGGCCGCCGTTCGGGCAGGGGGCGGGGCGGGGGAGCACTGCCAGTTCGGCCAATTCCTCGCCCCGCAGCACAGGATCGTGCACCACATCGATTCGGTCGCGCGGCACGCCCATGGCTTCCGCGACCTCGTCGACCATCGCGGGTGACATTGCCACGAAGCGATCGAGCAACCGCCCCTGCAACCAGCACCAGCGGCGATAGGCGAAGCGGAGCAGCGGCGGCATATCGCGCCGGACCAGATCGTTGCTGACCTTGGCGACCACCGGTGGGCAGTCGCCGCCGAGCAGCAGCTTCATGGCGACGCCGACCGACGTATAAGTGTTGCCCGCGCAGAACAGCACATCGGGCCGTTCGCGACGGAGGATGGCGGGCAGCTTGCGGACCATCCACCACAGGGCCGATCCGCCCGTATAGCCCGGAATCAGCTCGACAGGCGCGCCCTCGGCGGCACCGCGCGCGCTGCCGCCGCTGCGGCCGACGATCACGCGTGCCGGCAAGCCAAGCTCTGCCCAGCGCGCGTTCAGGCGGAACGCGACGCGCTCCGCCCCTCCGGGATCGAAGCTGTGCAAGCAGGTGACGATGCGCAACGGCTCTGCGGTGCCAGACGCGTGTCGCCCGCTCGCGAACCCAGCGCCAAGCGTTTCGACCGATAGACTATCCTGCCGCATACCCCCTCCGCGCCGCAGCCCGCTATAGGTTGTTCAAGCCCCGCAACAACCCCCGCCGTGCGAACATCCCGCGCTTCGCCGCCAAATGCCACAACGTCATCATCGGGTAAGTTGCTTATCCCCGAAATGTGGCAGCGATTAGTCACGGAACTGACATTATTCCCGGGCAACGCGGGCCCATGGCAACCACTTTCGACCAGGGCGCCGCTGCGCCGCGCGGGCCTCGGCTCGACGAGCCCAATCCGCTGCCGGCACGTCTGCTGTTTCTCGCGGTGCTCGCCGGCGGCTTTGCCTATGCAGTGCTGAGTGTGCTGAGTGACGCGCGCGGCGCGGGGCAAGTGCTGGCGCCGGTCGTACTGTTGTTTCTCCTCGGGGCGTTGCTGATCGCGCTCGGCTTCGAATTCGTGAATGGCTTTCACGATACCGCCAACGCGGTCGCGACCGTCATCTACACCCATTCGATGCCGGCACAGATTGCCGTGGTGTGGTCGGGAGTGTTCAATCTGATCGGCGTGCTGTGCTCGAGCGGGGCTGTCGCTTACTCGATCATCACCCTGTTGCCCGTCGAGCTGATCCTGAACGTCGGCAGCAACGCCGGCTTCGCGATGATCTTCGCGCTGCTGCTCGCGGCGGTGCTGTGGAATCTGGGCACTTGGTATGTCGGCCTGCCGAACTCGTCGAGCCACGCGCTGATCGGCTCGATTTTGGGCGTGGGCGTCGCCAATCAGCTGATCGCGGGCGGATTGGGTGGCACCTCGGGCGTGGAGTGGGGCCAGGCGCAGAAGGTGCTGCTCTCGCTGCTCGTCAGTCCAATGGTGGGCTTTATAGGGGCGGCGCTGCTGCTTCGCTTGCTGATGCTCACCGTCCGCTCGCCCCGGCTGTACCGCGCGCCGGTTGGCGAGGCACCGCCGCCCTGGCCAATCCGCGTTCTGTTGGTGTTCACCTGTACCGCGGTGAGCTTCTTCCATGGCAGTAATGACGGGCAGAAGGGTATGGGGTTGATCATGCTGATCCTGATCGGCTGCGCGCCCACCGCCTATGCGCTCAACCGTACGCTCGAGCCTGCCAAGACACCGGGCCTGATCCTGCAAGCGGACGCCGCCACCCGTGCTTTCGGCGCGCATGGCGATGGCGTGCGGCCGAGTCTCGCCATCGCCCGCCAGCAGCTTGAGGCGGCGCTGAAGACCAAGGACGCGGCGCGCCCCGAGGTGTTCGCCGCCGCCAGCGCCGTTACCGCGCAGATCGCCGATCGGCTCCGCGTGCATGGCAGCCTGGGAGCGGTGCCGGCCGCGGAAATCGCGCCGCTGCGTCGCGACATGTATCTGGTGCTCGATAGCGCCAAGCTAGCGCTGAAGGCGCCGGTCGCGACGACCAATCTCAGCGATCGGGAGCGCGACGCGATCAAGCAGTTCCAGGGTGGGCTGGAGCAGAGCACGCGCTTCATCCCGCTATGGGTGAAAATCGCGGTAGCGATCGCGCTGGGGTTGGGGACGATGGTTGGCTGGAAGCGGATTGTCGTCACCGTCGGCGAGCGGATCGGCAAGACCCATCTCACCTACGCGATGGGAGCCTCCGCCGAGCTAATGGCGGCGGCGACGATCCTGCTCGCCGACGTGTTCGGCCAGCCGGTGTCGACCACGCATGTGCTCTCAAGCGGCGTCGCGGGCGCCTCGGTGGCGAATGGTGCGGGGCTGCAGCGGCGGACGATCGCGAACATGGCGCTCGCGTGGCTGCTGACGCTGCCGGCGACGATCGTGCTCGCAGGCGGCCTTTACTGGGCCTTTTTGAGCATCGCTCAGGCAATGGGGACCGCGTGACTGGACGCGGCGGCGTCCGGTTGGCCCCACTCTGGCCGGGTGCCTGGCTACAGGCTTAGCAGGTAGGCGCGGGGCGCCTGCCCAAGCTTTGCCAATTGCACCCCCGGCCCTTGCGCCTATCTAAGCGATGATGACTTCACGCCCTGGCTTGCCGATCCCCGCGACCGCCACCAACATCATCGCGGTCGCAACCGCTGCCGCGTCCGCGCTCCTTATCCTGGGGAATGCGGTGGGGCCAGCGGGGGTGGGGCTCGGCTTCGTCCCGCAGACGGTAACTCAGCCGGTCGCGGCGCCGCCCGGGCTGTTCCTGTTGCCGCCGTGGCTCACGCCGTTCACCGCGACTCTTGTCCATGCTGGCTGGACGCATCTGATCCTGAACCTAGTGATGCTCGTCTATTGCGGGCAGCAGGTGGAGCGCGCGATCGGGCCGCGACTGCTGGCGCTGCTTTACGGCGTCGGCGCCTATGCGGCCGCGCTGGGACAATGGGCGCTTGATCCCGCGAGCGTTTCGCCGATGATCGGCGCGAGTGGTGCGGCCTCGGCGCTGATCGCGGCCTATTCGCTGCTTTTCGCCGAGAGACCGGTGCCGGCGATTGGTCCGTTCCCCTCGCGCGTGGTGCGGGTCGCCTGGCTCGCGGCGGCGTGGATCGGCGTGCAGAGTCTGTTCGGGTTCGTCGCGGGGCTGGGGGGGAGCTCGATTGCGGTGGGCGCGCATATCGGCGGCTTTCTCGCCGGGCTGGCGCTCGCCCGCCCGCTGCTACTCTGGCGCTACCGCCGCGCCTGAGGCGGCGCGCCGAACAGGAAGCGCAACGCCTCGGGCAAGCGCGCTGCCCAGGCCGCCTCGTTGTGATGCGCGTTTGGCGCCACGACAAGCTTGGTCGCGCTTGGCAACAGGCTGGCGGAGAGATTGGCCGCCAATGTCCGCGCACCTGCCACGGCCCCGGCGTTGAACCGCGCGGCCTGGGCGCGTTCTGTCGCGCCCGCGTGTGGCGAGGTCTGGAGTTCGGCGCCGCCCATGCCAATGAACACGCGGTCGGGTAGCGCGACGACATGCTCTGTATCGCGCAGCAATTGCCCGTTGCCGACCTGCAAGGACGGGCTTTCGATCAGCGCGCCCCCGAACAGATCGGGGTGGGTGAGGATCACCTGCAAGGTCGCGACCCCACCATAGGAAGAGCCACCCAGCGCGCGCCCGTCGCGATCCTCGCGCACCGCATAGCGTTTGCCGATCAGCGGCAGCACCTCGTCGCGCAGCATCGCCGCCAGCTTTTGCCCTTCCACGGAGGCAGCATCGGCGTTGAAGGGATCGGGATAGGGCAGATATTCCCGCGCCCGTCGCGCGCCGCCGTTATCGATGCCGACGATGTAAAGCGGCGGTATGTCGCCGCGCGCGATCGCCTGGCTCGCCACCTCGTCCGCGGTCCATTCCTGGTTGCCATAGCCGGTGCAGCGATCGAACAAATTCTGCCCGTCGAGCATGTAGAGCACGGGGTAGCGCTTGGCGGGATCATAGCCCTGGGGCAACCAGACGCGAAGCTTGCGCGCGCCCGGGAAGGATTCGCTGTCGAAGTCGATGAGCTCGAGCCTGCCCTCCACGCTTGGCTGACAGGCGGGCGGATCGGCGGCCAGCGCGGCATGGGGGATGGCAAAAAGCGCGGCGAGCAGAACCAAACGGTGCATGCATCCTCCCTACCCGCCGGCGTAGCGGATCGGGCAGGGAAGGCAAGCGTGTGTTATCTCAGCGGGGCGCAGAAAATCTGGCGAGCCCGCAGACTTTCTATCTGAGTATAGGCGCTTAGCCTTGAGGAGTCCGCGCGATCAGATCGGGTTCGAGCAGCCGGTGGAGGTGGACCACCACGTATTTCATCTCGGCGTCGTCCACCGTGCGCTGCGCGGCTGCGCGCCACGCTTTTTCGGCGCTGGCATAGTCCGGGTAGATTCCGACGACCTCGATCGAGCCGAGGTCGTCGAATTCCAGCGTCTGCGGGTCGCGCACGCGACCGCCGAAAACCAGGTGGAGCTTGCTCATGGGCTTCCTCTTGGAACCAGTAAGAAGCCCGCCGATAGCGGCTTAGCCCTGATCTTTGAAGCCCTGGCGCGCACCGTCCCGCCCCGCTTGCGCGGCGGCGTTTCCGGCGCTTTTCGCGGCGTTAACCGCTTGTTCGAACAGCTTTTTCACCTGGTCGCGCGCGGCATCGCGGCTGATGCCATGATTGGCGAGTTCGGCCGCGCCCGCATCGCGCGCGGCGCGGGCGGCGAGCGCCGCGCCTTCCTTCACCCGCCGCCCGACCGGCCCGAGCACCTTCGTCTCGCGATCGGTGCGCGGCAGGAGCGCGCCCGCGAGCACGCCGATCGCCAGCCCGCCGGCGAGCACCGCGAGCGGCGAATCCTCGATCGTGTCGGCGGTGCGGCGGGCGACGGCGGCGGCGCTGTCCTTCACCGCGTCCGCGGCGTTGGCGGCCCCGTCCTTTACCGTGGAGACCGCGCTGGCCGCGCCGCCCTTCACCGCGGCGAGGGTGCCTTCCTTCGAGCCTGGCGCGCCGGTGCCGGGCGCCGTGGTCGCTGCATCATTGCTGTGCGTGTCCGTCATGTTCCGTCCTTCCCGGTGAATTCTTAGCCCCTGCCGTGCGCCGCCGACGCAGCCAGAGGACGGCAAAAAACAGCCCCACGACGCCCCCGGCCACGCCCGGGCGCTGCCGGGCCGCCTCGAGCGAGGTCATGCCGAGCTTCAGCGCGCCCTGGCGGGCACTGTCCGCCGCATCCTCGGCAAGCGCCTTGGGAGTGAGTCGCGCGCGCAGTTGATCGGCGGTCGCGCGGAACCGGGCGCGGGCCTGTTCGGCTTCCGCCTTGGCGGCGATCACCTCGGCTTGATCGCTCATGGGACCGCCTCCGGGCTGAACGCCTTGCGCAGCGCCGCCGCTCCGAGTGCGCCGAGGATGCCGGCGAGCAGCAGCGTCCCGCCGACCACCACCAGCGTCGCCCAGCCAGGGCCGATCAGCACCGAAAGCGTCGCGATCAGCCCGACGAGCAGCGCGATCAGCGCCCCGATCGCGAGCAGGGCGGCTGCGGCCAACAGGATCGCTGCGGTGCGAACCAGCGCCGCCCGGCCCGAAACCCGCGCGCGCACCAGCCGCAGCTCGGCGCGCGCGAAATCCATTCCCTCGGTACGAAGCCGCGAGAAGAGCGCGCCGATGCTTTCCTCGCCGCCCCCGGCCATGCTGATCAGGCGCCGGTGCCGTTCGTGCCACTGCCGGCCGTCGTGTCGTCATCGCCGCCGGCCTTCACCACCCGCGCGATCACGAAGCCGAGCGCCGCCGCGACTCCAATCGCGACCGCGGGCGATTTGCGGATGAATTCCTGCGCGTCGCCGATCAACTCGTCGATGTCCTTGGCCTTTAGTTCCTCGGAAAAATGGCCGAGGCCCTGCGCCGCCGAACGGGCATACTGGCCATATTGCCCGCCCAGCTTCAGCTCGACCGTGCCAGCGGCATCTTCCATCAGCCGCGCGACTTCGCCGAGCGCGTCACCCGCGCGCGCCTTGCCGGTATCGGCGAACTGGCGCGCCTTGTCGCCCGCTTGGCGCGCGAACTGGCCGGCCTGCTCCTTGAAATTGCCGCCGCCGCCCGTGCCGCCGCTGCCCGTGCCGCCATTGGCGTCGCCGCCGCCCGCGCCCGTCGCGCCCAGCGTCTCGTCGAGCCCCTCGGTGCCGAAGCCTTCGCTGCCGGCTGCCGCGCCGCCGCTGGTTGCCCCGCCAAGCGGCTCCGACCCGATTTCAGGACCCGTCTGCGTTTGATCGGCCATCTTCTGCCCTTTCCGGTGAATGCCTTCCCCAACGGCTGCGCGGCGCGAGCGTTCCCGCGGGGACGAATTGCCGCCACGCCGGCGAGCCGCTACAGGCGCCGCCAACCACATAGCGTCGGCATAATTTTAGGGAGAACGTGCCATGACCGCAATCATCGACATCCACGGCCGCCAAATTATTGACAGTCGCGGCAATCCTACTGTCGAAGTCGATGTGTTGCTCGACGATGGCAGCTTCGGCCGCGCCGCCGTCCCCTCGGGCGCGTCGACCGGCGCGCATGAGGCAGTCGAACGGCGTGACGGCGACCCGGCGCTGTGGCTCGGCAAGGGCGTGCAGGGCGCGGTCGACGCGGTGAACGCCGATATCGCCGAAGCGCTGCTGGGCATGGAGGCCGAGGATCAGGCCGATATCGACGCCGCGCTGATCGAGCTGGACGGCACCCCCAACAAGGGCCGGCTGGGCGCCAACGCGATCCTGGGCGTGAGTCTCGCGGTCGCCAAGGCGGCGGCCGAGGCGCGCGGGATGCCGCTCTATCGCTATGTCGGCGGGGTGAGTGCGCATCTGCTGCCGGTGCCGATGATGAACATCATCAATGGCGGCCAGCACGCCGATAACCCGATCGACTTCCAGGAATTCATGATCGTGCCGGTGGGCGCGGACTCGCTCTACGACGCGGTGCGCTGCGGATCGGAGATTTTCCATACGCTCAAGAAAGCGCTTCACGCCCAGGGGCTCGCCACGGCGGTGGGCGACGAGGGCGGCTTCGCGCCCAACCTGGCTTCCACCACCGACGCGCTCGATTTCATCATGAGGGCGGTCGAGAGCGCCGGCTATACCCCGGGCGACGACGTGATGCTCGCGCTCGATTGCGCGGCGACCGAGTTCTTCAAGGACGGCGCCTATCATATCGAGGGCGAGGGCAAGGTGCTCGATCCGGGCGCGATGGCCGAATATCTGGCGGACCTCACGCGCCGCTACCCGATCTTCTCGATCGAGGACGGAATGAGCGAGGATGACTTCGCCGGCTGGAAGGCGCTGACCGATCTGATCGGCGACAAGGTGCAGCTGGTCGGCGACGATCTGTTCGTCACCAACCCCGCCCGGCTGGCGGACGGGATCGAGCGCGGCCTCGCCAATTCGCTGCTGGTGAAGGTCAACCAGATCGGCACGCTGACCGAGACGCTCGCCGCCGTGTCGCTCGCCCAGCGCAGCCGCTACACCGCGGTGATGTCGCACCGCTCGGGCGAGACCGAGGACGCGACCATCGCCGACCTGGCGGTCGCGACCAATTGCGGGCAGATCAAGACCGGCTCGCTCGCCCGTTCGGATCGGCTGGCCAAGTACAACCAGCTGATCCGCATCGAGGAGGAACTCGGCGACATGGCGCGCTATGCGGGGCGCAGCGTGCTGAAGCGTTGAAGGCTTGACTGGCGTTCCAGAAAGGTCGTCGCCCCGGGCTTGACCCCGGGGCCTCGCTGCCTGCTGACGGTAGAAGAAAAGCGGGGCGTCGGGTTAAACCCGGGGTGAAGAGCGCAGACTTAAGGTGGTCCTCCGTGCGGGACCGCCCCAAACCCATCGTTCCGCCCCCAATGCCGTAGAATCCGCTTGATTTGGCAGCGCACTTTGCTTGACCCGCGATTCGCGCTCGGGCACAAGGCGCGGATGGGGCGCAACAAAAACATCGCGGTGATCGTGCGTCGTGCCGGGGCGCCGGCGCTCGCGCTCGGCGTGATCGCGTTCTTTGCGGCCTATGCGCTGATCGGCGCGAACGGCGTATTCGCTTATGGCGATTACAAGCGCCAGCTCGCCAAGCGCGAAAAGGTGCTGCGGCTGCTGGAGAAGCGGCGCGGCATCCTGCAGAACCGCGTCGCGCTGCTTGATCCGCGCCACGCGAACCCTGACATGGTCGATGAACAGGTGCGCCGCCAGCTCAATCTGGCACATCCGGACGAGGTGATCGTCCCGCTGCGCTGAACACCGCTTGCGGGAGATTGCGTCGCGCCGCCGCTTGCGCCTATAGCCCAAGTCCTTCCATCCCCAGGAAAGGCTGATCGTGGCCAAAGCACCCGCGCGCCCCGCCAAGAGCGAACCGCTCACTCCCAATCGCGAACGTCCCAACGAACCCCGGCGCTATCAGGCGTCGCGCGACGAACTGCTCGAATTCTACAAGCAGATGCTGCTGATCCGCCGTTTCGAGGAGAAGGCCGGCCAGCTTTACGGGCTGGGGCTGATCGGCGGCTTCTGCCACCTCTATATCGGCCAGGAAGCCGTCGCGGTGGGCCTGCAATCGGCGCTGTCGGACAAGGACAGCGTCATCACCGGCTATCGCGATCACGGCCATATGCTGCTTTGCGGTATTCCGCCCAAGGACGTGATGGCCGAGCTGACCGGTCGCGCCGCCGGTATTTCCAAGGGCAAGGGCGGCTCGATGCACATGTTCAGCGTCGAACATAAATTCTATGGCGGGCACGGCATCGTCGGCGCGCAGGTGTCGCTCGGCACGGGCCTGGGCTTCGCGCACAAATACGCGAACGACGGTGGTGCGTGTCTTGCTTACTTCGGCGATGGCGCGGCGAACCAGGGCCAGGTCTATGAAAGCTTCAACATGGCCGAGCTGTGGAAGCTGCCGGTGATCTATGTGATCGAGAACAACCAGTACGCGATGGGCACCAGCGTCAATCGCGCCTCGGCCGAGGATCAGCTGTTCCGCCGGGGCGAGAGCTTCCGCATCCCGGGCATCCAGGTCGACGGCATGGACGTGCTCGCCTGTCGCGGCGCGGCCGAGGAAGCGCTCGCCTGGGTGCGCGCCGGCAAGGGGCCGATCATCCTCGAGATGAAGACCTATCGCTACCGGGGGCACTCGATGTCCGACCCGGCGAAGTATCGCAGCCGCGAGGAAGTGCAGGCGGTGCGCGACAAGTCCGATCCGATCGAGGCGGCCAAGAAGGAGCTGGAATCGCTCGGCATCGCCGAGGCCGATCTGAAGGCGGTCGAACAGGAAATCCGCCGGGTGGTGAACGAGGCCGCCGATTTCGCCGAAAGCACCCCCGAACCCGATCCGGCCGAGCTGTACACCGACGTGTTGGTGGAGACTTATTGAGATGGCGATCGAACTGAAGATGCCGGCGCTGTCGCCCACGATGGAAGAGGGCACGCTCGCCAAGTGGCTGGTGAAGGAAGGCGATACGGTGAAATCGGGCGACATCCTCGCCGAGATCGAGACCGACAAGGCGACGATGGAGTTCGAGGCGGTCGATGAAGGCACGCTGCAGCAGATCCTCGTCGCCGAGGGCACCGACAATGTGAAGGTCGGCACCGTGATCGCGCTGATCGCGGGCGAAGGCGAGGCGGCGGCGCCCGCCGCGCCCAAGGCGCCCGAGCCGGCCAGCACCCCCGCCGCCGAAGCGCCCCAGCCGCCGGCGACCGGCACCGCCCAGCTCGTCACCGAACGCAAGCCGGTCGCGGCCGACCCCGAAATCCCGGCGGGCACCGAGATGGTGAAGCTCACCGTCCGCGAGGCACTCCGCGACGCGATGGCCGAGGAGATGCGCCGCGACGAGCGCGTCTTCGTGATGGGCGAGGAAGTCGCCCAATATCAGGGCGCGTACAAGGTGACGCAGGGCCTGCTCGACGAATTCGGCGACCGCCGGGTGATCGACACCCCGATCACCGAATATGGCTTCGCCGGCGTCGGCACCGGCGCGGCGATGGGGGGCCTTCGCCCCATCATCGAGTTCATGACCTTCAACTTCGCGATGCAGGCGATCGACCACATCGTGAACTCGGCGGCCAAGACCAATTACATGAGCGGCGGGCAGATGCGCTGCCCGATCGTGTTCCGCGGCCCCAACGGCGCCGCGAGCCGGGTGGCGGCGCAGCACAGCCAGAATTACGGGCCGTGGTATGCGAGCGTGCCCGGCCTGATCGTGATCGCGCCCTATGACGCGGCCGACGCCAAGGGGCTGCTCAAGGCCGCGATCCGCAGCGAAGACCCGGTCGTGTTCCTGGAGAATGAGCTGCTCTACGGCCGCAGCTTCGAAGTGCCCAAGCTCGACGATCATGTGCTGCCGATCGGCAAGGCGCGGATCGTGCGCCCCGGCAAGGACGTGACCATCGTCAGCTATTCGATCGGCGTCGGCGTCGCGCTCGAAGCGGCGGAGAAGCTGGCGGGCGAGGGGATCGATGCCGAGGTGATCGACCTGCGCACGCTGCGCCCGCTCGACAAGCGCACCGTGCTCGCGAGCCTCGCCAAGACCAACCGTATGGTGGTGGTGGAAGAAGGTTGGCCTACCTGCTCGATCGCGAGCGAGCTCATGGCGATCGCGATGGAGGAGGGGTTCGACGACTTGGACGCCCCCGTCCAGCGCGTCACCGACGAGGATGTGCCGCTGCCCTATGCCGCCAATCTCGAAAAGCTCGCGCTGATCGACGCCGCGCGGGTGGTGAGCGCGGCGAAGAAGGTGTGCTACCGCTGAGGCGCCGCCACGGTCAGCAAGTGGCGATCGTGGCGCCTTCGGTGTTGTAGATCTGGGTCAAGTCGCGGCGGTCGCGCACCGCCATCGCGGCGGTGTCGGTGAAGGTCAGGGTCGGCAGCAGCGCGGTGGTGATCAGCGGCTGATATTCGTAATAGACCTCGACGAACATCGTCGCGTTATCGTCCTGCGCGGTCACCTGGCGACCGCTGGGGCCCATGCCGTCAAGATCGGTCTGCCCGGCGGTGCCATATTGGCGGGTGTAATTGGTTTTCGCGCCATAGCAGCGTTGCCAGACGATCTTGTACTTGTTCGTGGTGTTGGGGTTGGCCATCGGTTCAAGATCAGACAGAACGACCCGGCCCCGCTGGGCGAGATTCAAGGTGCCCGATTGCTGGTTGGCGCCGATGAACAGATCGTTGATGTCGGTCTCGGTTATCGTCTTGGCGGCGAGCTGACTGCCGGTGCCGATCCGCGCCGCGTCGTCGACGATGCGCAACGCAAGCTGGCTCACCCGCATCCGCACGGTGATGTAGTTGGCGAACTCCGCGCCCGTTAGGCCGAGCAGCAGGATAATCGGCGTGACGAACGCAAATTCGACCAGCGCCAGGCCGCGCTCGTCGCGTGCCAGCCGGGAAACGAGTGGGCGCCGCGTCATGGGCAATTCCGCACCACCGGGGCGCCATAGCTGCCCTGGTCTCCATAAGGTTGGTTGGCGAGCACCGTGGTCGCGGTCAGTACTTTGGCGTCGCCGTTGCTCAGACCGAACAAGCGCCACATCGGGATCAGCGGAGCGTATCGCACGGTAGCGGTGTAGACGACCTTGTCCTTCGCGCCGCCCTGGCCGCTGTCGCCACCATCGGCATCCCAGACGCTGTTGTTATTGGCGTCGGTATAGGGTTCGCCATTGTCGCAACGACCATCGCCATCCGTGTCGGTCCAAGACTCCGCGCGTGCGGCGGCCGCCTGGGAGAAGGTGCGATAATAGCGCCGGCTGAAGTTGACGGTGGCGTCCACCGCCAGCGCCTGAACCTGATTGCGCACCTTGGTGTCGATACTGGCGGCGGCGCCTGCGTCCTGCGCGCTTTCGAGTGTCGAATCGCGCGCCGCCTTCTGCAGGATGCCCTGCAGCACCGCGCGCATGTAGAGATCATGCCCCAGGTCGAACGCGCCGAGCAGCATCAGCACGAATGCCGGCGCGATCAGGCCGAACTCCATGAGGGTCGCGCCTCGATTCTCCTCAACGAAGCGGCGAATCATTGCGTGAGCCTCAACTGCGAGATCTGGTTGGCGATCGACGCGAACGTTGTTTGCAAGCTCGCCGAGTCGCGCGCGGTGAAGTAACGATTTGGCGTCGCGCAATCCGACAGTCGCTGCTCGGTGGCCGCGTTCGAGCCCGAGCCGAACGAAATCACCCAGAGCGTGATATTCTTGTTCTTCACCGCCTTGCACAGCGCGGCGAAGCGGGCGTTCACCTGGTTGTTCAAATCGGTATTGCTGGGCGGCGAATTCTGGTCGGTTTGCCGACGATCGAACCACGGCATGCCATAGGCCGCGTAATCGGTGCTCGACGTGTTGGTGTCGCCATCGGTCATGAAGATCATGTGCCGCTCGATCTCGCCACCCAGCGGGGTCAGGCGATTCTCGCTGGCGAAGATGCCATCGGGCGACATCAGTCGCGCACCCCACAGGATGCCGATGTCGTGATAGGTGTTCCCGCTCGGCGTCAGGCTATCGACATAGCTTTCAAAGCCGCTGGCGCTTGGCCATGCTTGCAGTTTCCGGGCCGCCGTCGGGCAGGAATAGGGCACGTTATTGTAATAGTTATCGGCCGTGTTCGCCTCATTGTTGTTCAGTTCGTCCCAAGTTGTCAAAACGTTGCGCGCGTAGATCAGGCCCGGCAACGCGAAGCCCCATTGGGTGTTTGGATCGCTCGTGGGCACCATGTCGATATCGAGATCGTTGGCCGCCGAGGGAATGGGATCGTAGTTCGTGGCGCGCACCGTCTTGCGCTCTTCGATGCAGCCATCCCAGGTGATCGTCTTATTGGTCGGCGTCGTCGATCCGGACGCCGAGTTGCCGATTTGCAATGTGAAACTGCCATTGAACCCAGAACCGTTCTTCAGCACGGATACGTTCACATTCTGCAGTTTATACTGCCACCGTGCTCCAAAATCTGAATATTCGTGAAAACAAAGCCAGCCATAATTATTGTACCAATTTTTCGTAACGCGCCACTGACGCGTTGCCGTATTGGTGTTGGCGGTGCAGTTTCCCGATCTGCTCGGGTAAGTATAGTTGTAGGCGATGAACGACGTCCAACCTGAATTGTTGAGATACGAGCGCGTCTGATAATCCCAGGTATCGGCGAAATAGCTGGGCGGCAGCAGCCGGCCGACATTCACATTGCTGGCATAGGGCACGAAACCGAAGCGCACTTGCACCTGGCTGCCGGTGCCGCCCGAGGGCGCGCCGGTCGCGCAGTTCGCCGTCGTATCCAGCCGGGCGACGATTTCATAGAAACACTTCACCGCCGTGCGCAGACCCTCGATCTTGGTCTGCGTGTCGGTGCTGACCGCCTTCTCCGCCATCGAGCCGGTGGTATCGAGCACGAACATGATGTCGGTATTGGGCAGCCGCAGTTCGGCGTCGCAGGTGACGGTGATCGTCTGATCCGGCACCGCGAGCACTTTCATCAGCGTCATCGGCACGGTGGCCGACGCGGTGCCGCTCACCTTGCCGGCATTTTCGCTGAAGTTATAGGTGAGGCCGGAGGTGCCGAAGGCGCCGGTCGCGAAATTGGCGGCGAAGAACCGGCGCGCGGTGGCGTTGGGGGCGCCGCTGTTCTGGCTCCACTGGCCGCCGCCCATCGCCTTGCGCCCGGCAAGCGTCCCCGCGTCGCAGGCATGTTGCAACCGCGCCCTGGTGAGGTACATGCGCGCGCCGTCGACTGCGCCGCCCAGCATCCCGCACAGCGGCACCAGCGCCGCCGCGGTGATCGCCAGCGTGTTGCCGCGGACATCGCGCGCCAATCGGCTCAGCCAGCTCTTGCTCTGTTGCTGCTCTGCCATCATGCCCCGGTCACGAATCCTTTGGAGTGCGCCTTGCACCGACACCTGTTGCCCCTGCCTAACCATTTCGGGTTAAGGCGATCTTTAAGCAGCGTTCCCGCGTGACGCCGGCCGATCCCACCCGCCGGCTGGCGCTCGCCTATGCGCCGCGCGCGAGCCGTGCCGGGCTGGCGGCGCTGCTCGCGCTCGACGATACGCTGGCGGCCGCCCTGCGGCTCGGGCGCGATCCGGCGGTGCGGCAGCTGCGCCTGACCTGGTGGTACGAAGCGCTCGGCCGGCTCGATACCGCGCCACCGCCGCCCGAGCCGCTGCTCCAGGCGCTCGCCGCCGAGCTGCTGCCGCGCGGGGTGCGCGGGGCCGAGCTCGCCGCGCTGACCGACGGGTGGGAGGTGCTGCTCAACCCCGATCCGCTGAGCGAGGCGGGGCTGCTCGCTTACGCCGAAGGGCGGGGGCGGGTGTTCACGCTCGCCGCGCGCGTGCTGAGGCGCGCGGGGGCGGGGGTGACGTCAGCGGGGCAGGGCTGGGCGCTGGCCGAACTGGCCGGGCATGTCAGCCGTGCCGAGGAAGCGCGGGCGGCGGCGGCGCTGGCGGCGCCGTTGCTCGCGGCGGGGCTGCGCG
>LWDJ01000015.1 GCA_002083435.1 Proteobacteria bacterium SG_bin6
TCGAGCGCGGTCGCGAGCGCCGCCTCGATCGCCAGCGCCAGCGGCCCCGCGCCGCTCACCCGCATCCCGCCCAGCCCCGGCACCGCCGCGACCAGCCGCAGCGCGAGGCCAAGATCGGCCAGACTCATGCCGCGAGATCGGCCAGCGCGCGTTCGATGCGGGCGGTCGAGCCGCTTTCGTCCAGCACGCCCCGGCGCAGGCGGTGGCGCAGCGCCATCGGCGCGACCCGGCGCACTTCCTCGGCGCGCACCCGCTCCTGCCCTTCGAGCGCGGCGAGCGCGCGGGCGGCGCGCATCAACGTCAGCTCCCCGCGCAGGCCATCGGCGCCGACCGCAAGGCATAGCTGGCTGGCGAAGCTCAGCACCGGCTCGGGGGTGGTGATGCGCGCGACCAGCTCGCGCCCGCGCGCGATCTGGCGCAGCGTCTTGCGCTCGGCCTTGCCCCACTGCTCACAAAAACCGTGAGGATCGCGCTCGAACGCATCGCAGCGCTTCATGATTTCCACCCGCTCGGTGAGCGCCTGGGGAGTCCGCACCTCGACCGACAGGCCGAAGCGATCGAGCAGTTGCGGGCGCAGCTCGCCCTCTTCGGGGTTGCCGCTGCCGATCAGCACGAAGCGCGCGGCGTGGCGCACGCTCAACCCCTCGCGCTCGACGACATTCTCGCCCGAGGCGGCGACATCGAGCAGCAGGTCGACCAGATGATCCTCGAGCAGGTTGATCTCGTCGATATAGAGGAACCCGCGATGCGCGCGCGCGAGCAGCCCGGGCTCGAACGCCTTTTCGCCGCGCGCCAGCGCCCGCTCCAGATCGAGCGCGCCGACCAGCCGATCCTCGGTCGCGCCCAGCGGCAGATCGACAAAGGGAACCGGGGCCAGGCTTTTGCCCTTTTGATGCAAATGCGGCTCCGGGCAGGTGTCGCCGGGCGCGCAGTGATAGCGGCAGCCCGGCACCACCGGCATCGGCGGCAGCAACGCGGCGAGCGCGCGCGCGGCGGTCGATTTGCCGGTGCCGCGATCGCCGAACACCATCACCCCGCCAACGCGCGGATCGACGGCGGCGATCAGCAGGGCGAGTTTCATCTCGTCCTGCCCGACGATTGCGGTAAAGGGGAACGCCACACGCATCGCCGATGAGTGTAACACAGCTTGGACGCTCAGCAAGATGGACAATTGGCCGATTTACGCCGCCGCGGGCTGGGCGCTGTTCCTGGGGGTGGTCGGCGGCTTGCTGACGCCGCTCTCCACCTGGTATTTCAACCTGAAGAAGCCGGCGTGGCAGCCGCCCGACTGGCTGTTCGGCCCGGCCTGGACGGTGATTCTTGGCCTTGGTGGCTGGTCCGCCGCCAACGCCTGGTACGCGGCGGGTAATGACGCTGAACGGCAGGCGGTGGTGATCCTGTTCGCGGTGAACGGCGTCTGCCACCTGCTGTGGAGCCCGCTGTTCTTCAAGCTGCGCCGGCCCGACTGGGCGCTGGTGGAAGTGGTGTTCCTGTGGGCGTCGCTGCTGGCGTTGATCGTGGGGCTGTGGCAGATCTCGGTGCTGTCGAGCCTGTTGATCCTGCCCTATTTCGCCTGGGTGAGCTTCGCCGCGGTGCTCAACCGCGCGATCGTGCGGCTGAACGGGCCGTTCGGGCGGTAGATGGGGGCGCTGGGATCTGACGATCGACTGTCGTCGGTGGTAAAGACAACGGACCGAGATGGGTGGGCAATAGTCATTCGCTTCCGGCAACGCCGCGCATACTAGCCGGATTTATTAGTCATGACACGTAGATTCTGATGGGAGTTTTCCCCTTGGGAGCAAATAGAATGGGTGTTCGATAGAACGGTCGATCGAAGCGCACCCTCACTCGCAGATTCTGAGCGTCAAATGAAAGCACGGTAATAAGTAAATCACCGAAAGATCGCTCCACTGGGAATTGCGATGTTTTAGCAGGATACCAGTTTCGAAATTGCTTAGACTTGCCACCATCATACGGCAATATCTTTATCCCGACGGAATCGATTTTTTGGTCGTCGATGAAACCGTCAACGATAATGATTCTTCCTAAGAGCAAAGCCCCTCTGTCCAACCGCACCTGCAGCGTCGCCCCCGGGATCGGTCTGTCGGTGGCATTTCTATAGGCGATCGGCTCGATGGCGGTGACGACTGGACCTGTCGAAATCTTCCCAACAGCGACTGCGGCCTCGAAGATACCATCAGCATTACCATCTAGGAGGCAAACCCGCGGCTCCCGCCTGGCGGAATTGTCCTCAGCAAACGCTATTTCGATCGCTTCGGAATCATCTGCCCTGCCGCGCCACAAGCGCGTGCCGCAAAACAATACTCCCTTGGCGATCTCAGCGCTGGCGGCACCTTGAAATTTTTCGACGCGCCAGAGGAGGTCTGAAGGTCGAAAAGATCGGGTGAGCCCGCCAACACTTACCGTCACCGAATCTTGAAGTATTGCGGAATCCGAGATCGCCAAGGCAGTCTGCCATAATGGCTTCTCGAATCCAGCTTCGGCTTCTGTGCCCTTAAGTCCGTCGGCGGGTGTTACAACCGTTGGAGAAAGCTGTACGGCGACCACCGGCGGTTTCGCCACCGTCGTTGTAACCGCTACCAAAAGGAACGCCAAAGATCCGATCACGCGCCACCCTCCCCAAATCGGAAACTGGCATAACTTCAAGTTCGCGCTAGCGCTAAATTGAGCCGAGTCAGTCACATTCGTCAAGCTCTATTAAATAATATCAACGGCGCAAAATCACCAATTGGCGCACTATAAATCCGCCGCATGCAAAGTTTAACCCAATATCTCCAAAAGGTTCGACGATCATGCTTACGAAATTAATATCACCAAAACACATCTAATATTGAAGTCTTTTAGTTAACGAGACAAGGCAGATAATAGAGGATGGCTTCGGCGGAGCGGATAGCAGGCAAGTTTTATTAGCTATCGCAAGACCGATCTATCGATAAATCCGCAATGCTACGCCTGATATCCACTTTTGGACGCAAAAACGGCCTTTCCCTGGGAATGGCAAAACTTTCGCGGTTCGCCGTCTTCGCGTGAGCCTAGAAACAGCGCCGACGTGCACCTCGCGACCCTATTGCCCCCCAGCCGGCGCTTGCCCCGCCTGCATCTGCGCCAGGGCGTCGAGCACCGCGATCCGTTCGGCGATGTCGCGGCGGTAGCGTGCGCTCGGCGGCGTCAGCGCCAGCGACTCGACCCAGGCGGCGCGCGCCTTGCTCAGCTCGCCCATCTGGACATAGCCAAGCCCCAGGAAGAAGCGCGGCGCCGGGTGGCGCGGGGCGAGCGCCACCGCGCGGTTGAAGGCGTTGAGCGCGGGGGGCGAGACGATGCCGCCATCATGCGCGACCAGCGCCGAGCCGAGCGCGGTCCACAGCTCGGGGTCGGTGGGATAGCGCTTCACCCCGGCGAGCAGCACCTGCACCGCGCCGCGCGCATTGCCCTGGCGCAGCAGCGCGTCGGCGGTCGTCTCCAGCTGCCACTCGGCGGTGAAGCGGCCCCACATCGCCTCGCGCAGCGCGACGAATTCGGGGGCGACCTCGATCGTGTCGACCTGCGGCTTGGGCTTGGCGCCGGGCAGGCCCGGGCGCCCCTGCAGCGCATAGCCGGTCGCGCCGAGCAGCAGCACCGCCCCCGCCGCCGACCAGAGCGCTCGCGGCAGGCGCAGCACCGCGAGCAGCGCAGCCGCGAGCGCCAGCACGGCGAACAGCGACACCCAGCCCATCAGCCGCGCCGCCCCCGCTTGAACGCGCCGCGCGCGAGCCACCCGCCGATCAGCAGCAGCACCAGCGGCGTCAGCCACAGCGGCCCGGTCGCCCAGCCGAGCGGCGGATCATAGGTGACGTAATCGCCATAGCGCGCGATCAGCCAGTCGCGGATCGCCGCCGGCTTCTCCCCGGCGGCGATGCGACGGCGGACGAGCGCGCGCATGTCGCCCGCCATTTCCGCGTCCGAATCGGCGATCGACTGGCCCTGGCAAACGAGGCAGCGCAGCGTCTGCATCAGCGCTTGCGCCTGCGCCTCCTGCCTGGGATCGGGGAGCTGCTGATAGGCGAGCCTGGCCGGCGGCAGATTGGAATCGGCGAGCAGCGGCGCGGGCGCGGCGAGCGCGAGCAGGAGGGCCGCAAGCCTCATTTCGCGCTCCTGAGCGCGGCGAGGATTTCGGGCACATCCTCGGCGCGGACGTCGCCGATATGCTGGAGCACGATCCGCCCGCGCCCGTCGATCACGAAGGTTTCCGGCACGCCCGACGAACCCATCGCCAGCTGCACCGCGCTATCGGGGTCGCTGCCCAGCCGCGCATAGGGGTCGCCATAGCGCGCGAGGAAGCCCTGCACCGCCTCGGGCGTGTCGCGGATCGCGATCGCGTCGATCTCCGCGCCTTGTGCCTTGAGCGCGGCGAGTTGCGGCGCCTCCGCCGCGCAGGGGATGCACCAGCTGGCGAACACGTTGAGCAGATGCGGGCGGCCGGTCGCGAAATCGGCGGTCGCGAGCCCGGGCTTGCCGGGAAGCAGCGGGGCGAGCCTGAACGCGGGCAAGGGCTTGCCGACCATCGCCGAGCGCACCGTACGCTGCGTCGGGCGGTTGAGCCCGAAGCCCGCCACCAGGAACAGCGCGCCGAAGCCGATCAGCGGCAGCCAGTAGAGCCAGCGCTTCATGCCAGCGCCTCGCGCCGCCGGGCATAATCGCGCCGCACCCGCCCGAGCAGCGACAGCGCGCCGCCGATCGCGACCAGCGCCCCGCCCGCCCAGATCAGCGTGACGAACGGCTTCCACCACAGCCGCAGCTGCCAGCGATCGCCGTCCGCCGCGCCGAGCACCGTATAGAGCTGGCCGTCGAGCACGGTGGCGATCGCCGATTCGCTCGTCGTCGTCACCGGGTTGGCGAAGAAGCGCGATTGCGGCGCCAGCGTGAAGCTCCGCCCGCCGCGCTCGACCTTCAGCCGCGCCTCGAGCGCCGACCAGTTCGGCCCGATCGCGGGCGCGACCCGCTCCAGCGTCACCCGATACGGCCCGACCCGCTGCGGCTCGCCCACGCGCGCGGCGACGAGCGTCTGCTGGGTGAAGGCGGTCTCGCTCGCCATGCCCGCCAGGCTGACGGCGATGCCGAGATGCGCGATCACCATGCCCCAGGTGAAGAGCGGGGTGCGGCGCAAATTGCGGCCAACAAGCGGCGCGACGCTCGCCACCGCGAGGCCCGCCGCGATCACCAGCCCGAGCAGCGGCAGCAGCGCGATCCCCGGCGCGAGGATCAGCAGCGCGAGCAGTGCCAGCGCGGTGATGCCGATCGCCGGCGCCATCCGCCGCAGCACCGCCATGCCCTGGTCACGCCGCCAGCGGATCAGCGGCCCGGCCGCCATGATCGCGGCGAGCGCCAGCGCGACCGGCCCCGCCGCCTTGTTGAAGAAGGGCGGCCCGATCGAAATCTGCCCCCCGAACGCGCCCGCCGCGACGATGGGGTAGAGCGTGCCGATCAGCACGATCCCCAGGATCACCGACAGCAGCAGGTTGTTGGCGACCAGCCCGCCCTCGCGGCTGAGGAAATCAAAGCCCGATCCTTCGCGGATCGTCGCCACCCGCGCGCCGAACAGCACGAGCGCCCCGCCGATGTAGATCGCGAGCAGCGCCAGGATGAAGCTGCCGCGCTCGGGGTCCACCGCGAAGGCGTGAACGCTCGTCAGGATGCCCGATCGCACCAGGAAAGTACCGATCATCGACATCGAGAAGGCGACGACGGCGAGCATGATCGTCCAGGCGCGCAGGCCGTCGCGCGTCGCCAGCACCGTCACCGAATGCAGCAGCGCGGTCGCCGCGAGCCACGGCATCAGCGAGGCATTCTCGACCGGGTCCCAGAACCACCAGCCGCCCCAGCCGAGCTCGTAATAGGCCCAATAGCTGCCGGCGGTAATGCCGAGCGTCAGGAAAATCCAGGCACCCAGCACCCAGGGGCGCATCGCCCGCGCGAAAGCCGGCCCCACATCGCGCATGATCATCGCGCCGACCGCGAAGCTGAACGCGACCGAGACGCCGACATAGCCGATGTAGAGCGTCGGCGGATGGAAGGCGAGGCCGGGGTCCTGGAGCAGCGGGTTCAGCCCCTGCCCGTCCTGCGGCGCCGGAGACAGGCGCGCGAACGGGTTCGAGGAGAAAAGCAGAAAGGCGTAGAACCCCAGCGCGATCGCCGCCTGGCTGCCCAATGTCGCGACCAAGGTCGGCTCGGCCAGCCGCCGCTCCAGCAGCGCCACCGCGCCGCCGGCCAGCCCCAGGATGGTCACCCAAAGGAGCATCGACCCCTCATGATTCCCCCAGGCGCCGGCGATCTTGTAGATCAGCGGTTTGGCCGAGTGGCTGTTCTCCGCGACGAGCAGCACCGACAGGTCGGTCCGCACGAACACCAGGATCAGCAGCCCGAGCCCCAGCGCGACCACCGCGCCCTGCACGACCGCGACCGAGCGGACGGCGCCCATCATCTCGGGATCGCCGCGCGCGACGCTCAACGCGGCGAGCGCGAGTTGCAGCGCCGCGAGCGCGGCCGCGATCCAAAGGGCGGCTAGCCCGGCCTCGGCGATCATTGCTTCAGGCTGGCTCCGCTCGGCTTCACGCCGGCCATTTGCGGCGGCATATAGCGTTCGTCATGCTTCGCCAGCAGGTTAGTGGCGGTGAAGCTGCCATCGGGGTTGAACCTTCCTTCAGCGACCACCCCCGATTTCTCCTTGAACAGATCGGGGGTGATGCCCTTGAAGTTCACCGGCACCGTCGCCTTGCCATCGGTGACGCGGAAATCGATCGTCACCCCATCGGCGCGCTTGTGGATCGACCCCGCCGTCACCATCCCGCCGAGCCGCACGTCGCGCCCGAGCGGCAGGCCCTGTTTCGCGACATCGCCCGGCGCATAGAAGAACGCGGCCTGATCCTTGAGCGCCGACAGCGCGAGCCCGCTCGCCCCGCCGATCGCCGCGAGCGCGAGCACCGCCAGTACCAGCCGCTGATGCTTGGCCTTCATTTGCCGCGTCGCTCCGCCTTGGCCATCGCCCGCCAGCTGACGAGCGCGATCACCGCCGCGGTGCCGAGGGTGATCGCATAAGCCGCCGTCACGAAGGGCCAGGGGTTCATAAGCTCAAGCCTCCACCGCCATGCGCCGCAGCCGCGCCTCGGCCTTGGCGGTCGCCAGCATCGCCCGCATCCGCATCAGCACGATGGCGGCGAAGAACAAAGTGAAGCCGCCCAGCGTAAAGGGCAGCGGCCACAGGATGCTGTTGTCGATCGTGTTCTTGGTGAGCCCGATGCTCTGGCCCTGGTGGAGCGTGTTCCACCAGACGACCGAATAGCGGATGATCGGGAGCAGCACCGATCCGGCGACGCCATAAAGCGCCGCGATCCGTCCGTCGCCACCGCGATCGGCGTCGGCGCGCGCCAGGCCAATGAAACCGAGATAGACGAAGAACAGCAGCAGCATCGAGGTCAACCGCCCGTCCCACTGCCACCAGGTGCCCCAGGTCGGCCGGCCCCAGATCGAGCCCGTGATCAGGCACAAGGCCGCGAACATGGCGCCCGGCACCGCGCACGCCCGCGCCGCTGTCATCGCCAGCGGGTGGCGCCAGATCAGATAGCTCAGGCTGGAGATGGCGATCCCGCTCCACCCCGCCATGCCGAGCCAGGCGGTGGGTACGTGGATGTAGAGGATGCGAACCGTCTCGCCCTGCAGATAGTCGGGCGGGGTTTGGGTCAGCCCCGCCCAGGCGCCAAACAGGATCAGCGCGACCCCCGGCCAGAACAGCGCCGGGGTGAGCGGTCGCGCGATTTTCAGGAAACGCGCCGGGTTGGCGAGGGCGTGAAGCGAGGGCACGAGCTAGGTCATAGCCCAGCCCTTCCAGCGAATCTAGAGCATTTCCCGCGCGGGTTACACATAGCCTGGGTTTCTGAGATAGTTGCTGCATTCGGCTGAGGAGAAGGCGTCGAGGAGCA
>LWDJ01000016.1 GCA_002083435.1 Proteobacteria bacterium SG_bin6
GACGGTCGCGCGCATATCCTTGGCGAAATGGCCAAGGCTTTGGGCGAAGTCCGCACTGAGCTGAGCGCGCACGCGCCGCGCATCGAGACGATCACCATCGACAAGTCGAAGATCCGCGACGTGATCGGCACCGGCGGCAAGGTGATCCGCGAGATCGTCGCCACCACCGGCGCCAAGGTCGATATCGACGACGAGGGCGTGATCAAGGTCTCGTCGTCGGACGCTGCGCAGATCGAGGCGGCGATCGCCTGGATCAAGGGCATCGTCGAGGAGCCCGAAGTCGGCAAGATCTACACCGGCAAGGTCGTGAACCTCGTCGATTTCGGCGCCTTCGTGAACTTCATGGGCGGGCGCGACGGGCTGGTCCACGTCAGCGAGATCAAGAATGAGCGCGTCGAGAAGGTGAGCGACGTGCTGAGCGAAGGCCAGCAGGTGAAGGTGAAGGTGCTGGAGATCGATCAGCGCGGCAAGGTGCGCCTGTCGATGCGCGTCGTCGATCAGGAAACCGGCGCCGAGCTGGAAGACTCGCGCCCGGCGCGCGCGCCGCGCGAGGGTGGCGATCGCGGTGACCGGGGCGGTCGCGGCGATCGGGGTGATCGTGGCGGTCGTGACCGTGGCGAGCGCGGCGAGGGCGGCGGCCGTCGGCGCGAGGGCCGCGGCTCGCGTCGCGAGCGTGACGGCGATGACGCGCCGGCGCCCGAATTCGCCCCCGCCTTCCTGACGGGCGACCGCGACTAGAGCGGTTTTCGATCCGATAAAATCGGATCGCCGCTCTAGGCTTTTGTTTATCCGCGATTTCCGAGCCGGCAGGTGATTCCACCTGCCTCGAAATCGCTCTAAGCGCTTCGGCTTCGGCTGAAAAAACGAAAGGGGCTCGGGCGACCGGGCCCCTTTTTCTTTTGCGCGCGCTCCCCGGGGGGCTGCTCGGTGTGCTTGCATCGCCGGCCGGTCGGCTTTAATAGTGAACCACATGGTTCAGTCTTTACCCTTGCCACTCGATGCCGCCTTCGCCGCGCTGGCCGATGCCACGCGGCGGGGCGTGCTCGAGCGCCTGGCGCGGGCGGACGCCTCGATCACCGCGCTCGCGGCGCAGTTCGGGCTGACGCTGACGGGGATGCGCAAGCATGTCCGCGTGCTCGAGGCGGCGGGGCTCGTCGTGAGCGAGAAGCGCGGGCGAGTGCGCACCTGCCGGGTGAGCGGGCAGGGACTCGAAGCCGCGGCCGCGTGGATCGAGGCGCAGCGCCAGATCTGGGAAGCGCGTTTCGGGCAACTCGATGCCTTGGTCGGTGAACTCAAGAAGGAGCAGGACAATGGACACAAGCGCGACGAATGAAACGCATGTCGAGCGCCAGGGGGCGCGGGAGCTGGTCGTCACGCGGCTGGTCAACGGCCCACTGCCGCTGGTGTTCAAGGCGTGGACCACGCCCGAATTGTTCCGGCGCTGGTGGATCCCTGCATCGTTCGGCATCACCATTCTGGGCTTCGAAATGGATATCCGCACCGGCGGCAGCTACCGGCTGGAGATGCACCATCAGGCCTCCGGCCAGACGATGACCTTTTTCGGCACCTATCAGGAGGTGGTTCCGCTCGAACGGATCGTCTGGACCAATGACGAGAGCGAGGCCGGGCCGGTGACCACCGCCAGTTTCGAAGCGCGCGGCGACCAGACTCTGGTAACGGTGCGTGATCTCTATCCGAGCGAGGCAGCGCTGGACGAAGCCATCGCCTCGGGCAGCACCGGCGGCTGGAGCGAGCAGCTGGCGCAGCTGGAAGAGCTGTTGCCAGCAATGGCCGGGTAGGGCGGTCGCGCGCCGAGCGCGCTTCAGCGCCTGACGCGCACCCCCAGCCAGAGCACGCGCGGGGTGCCCAGGTCTATGCTCCCGCCCGAATTGCGGGTGACAACGCGGGCATCGGCGAGGTTCTCGCCGCGCAGCACGATCGACACTTGCCGGGCGATCGGCAAGCGCGCGACCGCGTCGATCGTGGTCGCGGGCGGTAGCCGGTCGGCTTCCAGATCGTCTTCGAACTGCGCGCCGAGATGGCGCAGCGTGGTGCTCAGCCCCCATCCGGCGCGCGCCCAGCCGAGCGTCGCGCTCGCGGCGTGGACCGGGCTCTGCGCCGGGCGGCGGCGGTCGAGCGCGGTGCCCGGCGCCTCTACCCGCGCATCGCTATAGGCATAGCTCGCGCTGAGCGACCAGGGGCCGCGCGCTACGCTGAAGTTTGCCTCGATCCCGCGCGTCGCGATCGCGGGCAGGTTGCGCCGCTCGCGCAAGGTGGGCGAGAGGGTGACGTTGCCGATCGCTCCCTCCAGCCGGTTATAGAAGCCGGTGAGGCCCGCGCGGAGTGGCCCCGCGCTCAGTTCCAGGCCCAGCTCGCCGCCACGCAGCCGTTCTGGCGCGAGATCGGGATTGGCGCGGGTCGTTACCGGGAAGACGACGAAAGGGCGGTAAAGCTCGTTGAGCGTCGGCAGGCGGAAGCCGGTATAGCCCGCCGCGCGCACGGCAAGCGGCGGCGCGACGCGCCACAACAGCCCCGCGCGCCCGGTCAGCTCGGTGCCCTCACGCGCGGGAAAACGCGTGTCGGTGGTGCCTTGCTCGCGGAAAAAGCCGCCGCTGATCGTCCAGCGATCGAGCCGTACCCCGCCGGTGAGCACGAGTGGGCCCAGCGTCCAATCATCCTCCGCATAGCCGCCAAGCGTGAGTGTGCCCCCGCCCGCGGTGCGCCGAGCGGTGACCGCGCCGCTCGCGGCGTAGGCATCCTCGTAAAGCTGCCCCTCGGCACCGCGCAGATCGAATCCGATGCGCAGCAGATGGTCGCGTCCGACCGGGGGGCGCAGCTCCAGCTTGCCGCCATAGCCGGTTGCCGGGGTATGGCGCTGGTCGAGCGTCAGGCGAAAGCTGGTCGCGGAGATCACCCGATTGCCGAAGTCGCGCGCCTGGAGATAGGCGATCGCATCCACCTGCCACCGCCCGCGATGGAGCACGCGCACGCTCGCATCCTGCCCCTCGGCGAAGCTGGTCGCGCCCTGGAAGCGGAGCGTGCGATCGTCGCGAAACAGGGTGAGCCGGCCCTGCAATTCGGTTCGGGGGCCGAGCGGGGTGACGGCGCGGGCGCTCGCGCTCCAATTCTCATAAGCAGCGCGCGCGGTGGCGGGCGTGCGCTGCTCGGGCGGGGTGGAGAAGAAACCGTCCGAGCGCTCCCAGCGCCCGCCGAGTACCGCGAAGCCGCGCCCAAGGCCGGGGGCGGCGGTGGCGGTGAGGCGCTGGCTGTTGAAACTGCCGCCCTCCGCCGTACCGCTCACGGTGTCGAGATCGGCGCGGCCGGCGCTTTCGAGCTCGATCACACCCGCGACCGAACCGGCGCCGAACGGTCCCGTGCCCGCGCCGCGCGTGATCCGTACCCGGGCGAGGCTATCCGGCACCAGCGCGTTGAATGGGACATAGCCGAAAAACGGATCGGCGATCGGAACGCCATCGAGCAGCACCAGCGCACGGCTGGTCGCGTTGCCGCCAAGCGCGCGCAGCGTCACGCCTTGCGCGCTGGGGTTGGCGGAACGGCTGTCGCTGCGGCGGAATTGCTGGAACCCCGCGACATCGCGCAGTGCATTCTCGATCCGGCCCGAGGCGTCGTCGAGCAGCCGCGCGCGCGCGATGGTGACCGCGCCATAGGCCGGGGTGCCGGGTGGCGCCTTGAGCGGCGTGCCGAGCACGACCACTTCCTCCTGCGCCAAGGCGGGGGTGGGGAGGAGCAGGAGCAGGGCGAGAGGCGCGCGCATGATGCGCTTCCAACGATCGGGGGATGCTAAAGGCGATCAGCGTTCGCGCGTCGCCGCGAACATCACCTTGGGATAGCGATCCTGCACATAGCCCACTTCCCACGCCGATTTCGCCAGGAAGACCGGATTGCCGTCGCGGTCCTTCGCCATCGCGCCGCGGTTGAGGCTCGCGAAATGTTCCAGATCGGCCGGGCTTTCGGCGGAGACCCAGCGGGCGGTATCGAACGGCGCGGGCTCCAGCCCTGCAGCGACCTTATACTCCGCCTCCAGGCGCGAAATCAGCACGTCCAGTTGCAGCTGGCCGACGACGCCGATGATCCAGTTCGAGCCGATTTCGGGGTAGAAGACCTGCGTCACCCCTTCCTCGGCCATGTCGTCGAGCGCCTTGCGCAGCTGCTTGGTCTTGGTTGGGTCTTTCAGGGCGACGCGGCGCAGGATTTCGGGGGCGAAATTGGGAAGCCCGGTGAAGCGCACATCGGCGCGCTCGGACAAGGTATCCCCAACGCGCAACGTGCCGTGATTGGGGATACCGATGATGTCGCCCGGATAGGCCTCGTCGGCCAGTTCGCGATTCTGCGCGAAGAACAGGATCGGCGAGTGGATCGCGATTGGCTTGCCGTGACCGGTGGGGGTGAGCTTCATCCCCCGGCGGAAGGTGCCCGAACAGAGCCGCATGAAGGCGATGCGGTCGCGGTGCTGCGGGTCCATGTTCGCCTGCACCTTGAAGACGAAGCCGGTTACCTGCGGCGACTCGGGCGCGACGGAGGCGGGTTCGGCGGGTTGCGGGCGCGGCCCCGGCGCATGGGTGGCGAGCGCCTCGATCAGTTCGGCGACGCCGAAATCCTTGAGCGCGGAGCCGAAATAAACCGGCGTCAGGTCGCCATGCCGATAAGCCTGGGCGTCGAATTCGGGATAGCCCGCCTGGGCGAGTTCGACCGCTTCGGCGACATCCTCGGGCAGCGCGGCGCCGGCCTCCACCTTGCCCTGGAAGTTGCGGCTGTCGCCCTCGGGCCGGGCGATGGCGCCGGTCGCGAAGTTGAGGATGCCCTGGAAGGTGCCGCCCATCCCGACCGGCCAGCTCATCGGGCACACATCGAGCGCGAGCATGTCGGCGATCTCGTCGAGCAGCGCGAAGGGGTCACGCCCTTCGCGGTCGACCTTGTTGACGAAGGTGATGATCGGCACCGAGCGCAGCCGGCACACTTCGAACAGCTTGCGCGTCTGTGGCTCGATCCCTTTGGCCGCGTCGATCACCATGACGGCGGAGTCGACGGCGGTGAGGGTGCGATAGGTGTCTTCGCTGAAATCCTCGTGGCCCGGCGTGTCGAGCAGGTTGAAGGTGATGCCGTCGCGCTCGAAGGTCATCACCGAGCTGGTGACCGAGATGCCGCGCTGCTGCTCGATCTTCATCCAGTCCGAGCGGGCGCGGCGGTTCTGCCCGCGCGCCTTCACCTCGCCCGCGAGATGGATCGCGCCGCCGAAATAGAGCAGCTTTTCGGTGAGCGTCGTCTTGCCGGCGTCGGGGTGGGAGATGATCGCGAAGGTGCGGCGGGGGGAAGTCATGGCGCGCTGCGATAGCGAATTTGGTGGGCGGCGCTAGGGGGGAAGGAGGTGCCCTCACCCCACCCTCTCCCGCCAGCGGGAGAGGGCTGGAAAAAGAACGACTTGAAAGCCCTCTCCCGTTTACGGGAGAGGGTGGGGTGAGGGCCTTCTTCTTCTACGCGACCAACCCCACCCGCATCGCACACCGCCAAGTCTCGCCCGGCGCCACCTGAAACACCCCTGGCTTCTCGCGGAACTCGCCGCCAAACCCTTCCGGATCCGCGAGCCCATACCACGGCTCGACGCAGACGAAGCGGGCGCCCGGCTTGGTCCACACCCCCAGCCGGGGCGCATCCCAGGCGATGTCGAGCCACGGCCCTTGCGGCGGGCCATAACACAGGCCGCGCGAGGCGACCGGGTTCCACACCAGCGCATCATCCTCGAACAGGGCGTCAGCCAGGGGCAGCGTGTCGCCTTCGACCGGGCTGGGGCGAACCGGCGCCGTGCTGTAGCCCTCTGGCGTGATCCGGGTGAGCAGGCCGGGCTCGTGCGCGTCGAATACCATGCTGTGCGCCTCCCGAGCAGCACCATAGGGCAGCGGCCAGGCGAAGGCGGGGTGGAAGCCGAAGCTCGCGGGCAGCGGGCGGTCGCCGGGATTGTGCAGGCTGATCGTCGTGGTGAGCGTCGCGTCCTCGATGGCAAAGCTCGCGTCGAGCCGGAAGGCGAAGGGGTAGGCGGCGCGCGTCTCGGCGCTGTCCTCCAGCCGAAACAGGGCGCGCTCGGCTTGATGCTCGATCAGCGCGAAGGCACTGCGGCGGGCGAAGCCGTGCTTGGGCATCGGATATGCCGCGCCGTCGATCAGGATGCGATCATCATGGCAGCGCCCGATGACCGGAAAGAGTAACGGCGCGCGGCCCGTCCAGAAGGCCGGGTCGGCATCGGTCATCAGCTCGCGGCCTTGGGAGTCGGTGAGCGAGGAGAGCTCGGCGCCGAGCGGGTTGATCGCGGCGGTGAGCGCGCCGGAGGTGATCGTGATCCAGTCGGTCATGTCGGCTCCCTTGGTGGTGGGATCGGGTTGTTCCTAAATGCCGCTGCGAATCAACCGGTTCGTTCTACCCCGGCAAAGGCCGGGGCCCAGCAGCGTGCGTTGCCGATTGTGTCGCGCGATGGCCGATCGCGGTGAAACTGGGCCCCGGCCTTCGCCGGGGAAGAGGGGAGGAGGTGCGCTACCCCCTCAACACCGCCCCCAGCTTCGCCGCCGCCGCGACCACCTTGTCGGCGATCGCTTTCAGCTCGGCATCGGTGAAGCTCTTCTCGCCCGGTTGCAGCGTTACTTCGACGGCGAGGCTTTTTTGCCCTTCGGGAACGCCTGCGCCGGCGAACATGTCGAACAGCCGCGCCGCGGTGATCGCTGCCTTGTCGGCGCCCTTCACCGCGCGCACCAGCGCGTCGGCGGCGAGATCGGCGGGGACGAGGAAGGCGAAGTCGCGCGTCACCGCCTGCAAGGCGGGCGGGGCATAGGCCGGCCGCATGAAGCCGCCCGTGCCGCGCTTGGCGGGGATGGCATCGAGATAGATTTCGGCCGCCGCGACCGTGCCGCTCAAGTCGAACGCCTTCAGCGTCAGCGGGTGCAGCGTCCCGAAGCGCGCGAGCACGGTCTTCGGCCCCAGCCGCAAGGTGCCCGATTGGCCGGGGTGCCAGGCCTCGCCCGCCTCGCCGAACACTTGGCAGTTGTCGACCGGCGCGCCGGCCTCGCCCAGCAGCGCGAGCGCGAGCGCCTTGGCGTCGAACGCGTCGAAGCCGCGCGCCTTGCCCTGGCGCCAGCCGCGCGGCGTGGCCTCGCCCGCCAGCACCAGCCCGAGCGTCGGATGCTCGCCCTCGGCCAGATATCGCCGGCCCAGCTCGAACAGCCGCACTCCCGTCGCGCCGCGTTTCAGGTTGCGAGCCGCCGCGCTCAACAGGCCGGGGAGCAGCGAGGGGCGCATCGCCTTCAAATCCTCGCTGATCGGATTGGCGAGCACCCAGGCGCTGCCGCCGAATACCGCCGCTTCACGCTCGGGGAGAAAGCTCCACGTCACCGCCTCGCTTAGCCCGCGCGCGGCGGCGGCGCGGCGCAGGCGGCGTTCGAGCTTCTGCTCGGGCGTCGCGGTCGGCTTGGCGACGCCGGGCACGCGGGGCAGGGGTGTTGAGGGAACAAGGTCGATCCCCTGGATGCGGATCACTTCCTCGACCAGATCGGCGGGGCCGTCGACGTCGCGCCGCCAGGTCGGCACCGTCACCTGCCAATCGCCGCTGACCGAGAAGCCCAGCGATTCGAGGATGTCGCGCTGGCGATCCTCCGCTACCGCCAACCCGCCCAGCTTTTCCGCGAGCGCGGGATCATAGCCGATCGTTCGCGCGAGCGCGGGCGGCTGGCCGGCGTGGGTAACGCCGCTAGCCGTGCCGCCGCACAGATCGAGCACCAGCCGCGTCGCGATCGCCAGCCCATCCTCCAGGAACGCCGGATCGACTCCGCGCTCGAAGCGCTGACGCGCGTCGCTGGTGAGCGCGAGCTTTTGCCCCGTGCGCGCGATTGTCTCGGGATCGAAATAGGCGCATTCGATGAGCACATCGGTGGTGCTTTCGCCCACTCCCGAATGCTCGCCGCCCATGATGCCGCCGATATCGTGGACGGCGGCATCGTCGGCGATCACCGTCATCGTGGCATCGAGCGCATAGTTCTTGCAGTTGAGCGCGACGAGGCTCTCGCCCTCGCGTGCCTTGCGCGCGACGAGCGGGCCGTCGAGCGTGGCCATGTCGTACACGTGCAGCGGGCGGCCGAGATCGAGCATCACATAGTTGGTGATGTCGACCAGCGCCGATTTGGGGTTCAGCCCCACCGCCTTCAGCCGGCGCGTCATCCAATCGGGCGCGGGGCGGTTGCTGACGCCCCGCACGGCCTGCGCAAAGAAGGCGGGGCAGCCGTCTGGATCATCGGTGCGCACATCCGGCCCCGGCCCGCTCCCCTCGACCGGGTTGACCACCAGCGGCTTCAGCGTGCCGAGCCCCGCCGCCGCCAGATCGCGAGCGATCCCGCGCACGCCCATGCAATCCTGCTTGTTGGGGGTGACCGACACGTCGATCACCGGATCGGCCAAGCCAGCATAATCCGCGAAGGCGGTGCCGACGGGCGCATCGGCGGGGAGCTCGATGATGCCGTCATGATCCTCGCCCAGCTGCAATTCGCGCGCGCTGCACATCATGCCATTGGATTCGACCCCGCGCACGGCGGCAACCTTTAGCGCCATGCCGTTGGCGGGCACCACCGCGCCCGGCGTGCCCAGAACGCCGACCAGCCCGGCGCGGGCATTGGGCGCGCCGCACACGACTTGCAACGGCGCCCCCTCGCCGGTTTCGACAATCAGCACTTGCAGCTTGTCCGCCTGCGGATGGCGCTCGGCGGAGAGCACGCGCGCGATCCGGAAGCCCGCGAGCGCGGCGGCGGGGTCTGCCACCCCCTCCACCTCGAGTCCGATCCGGGTGAGCGCCGCCACGATCGCCTCCAGCGGCGCCGCAGTCTCCAGATGCTCCTTCAGCCAGGAAAGCGTGAACTTCATGCGCCAACCCCTCCCGAAAGCGTCGGCACGTCGAGCACGCCAAAGCCATGATGTTTCAACCAGCGCAGATCGCCGTCGAAGAAGGCGCGCAGATCGTCCATGCCATATTTCAGCATCGCCAGCCGATCGATGCCGCAGCCGAACGCGAAGCCCTGCCACTCATCGGGATCGAGCCCGCAGGCGGCGATCACCTTGGGGTGGACCATGCCGCTGCCGAGCACTTCCATGAAGCCGCCGCCATTGCCGCCGCCGCCGATCACGCGCTTGCCGTTGACCAGGCTATAGCTCACGTCGACCTCAGCCGAGGGCTCGGTGAACGGGAAATAGCTGGGGCGCAGGCGGAGCTGCACATCGTCGCGCTCGAAAAAGGCGCGCAGGAAGGTCTCCAGCGTCCATTTCAAATGGCCAAGGGTAATGCCCTTGTCGATCACCAGCCCCTCCACCTGATGGAACATCGGCGTGTGGGTCGCGTCCGAATCCGAACGATAGGTGCGGCCCGGCGCGATGATGCGGATGGGCGGCTTCTGGTTGAGCATGGTGCGGATCTGCACCGGGCTGGTGTGGGTGCGCAGCAGCCAGCGGCGCTCGTCGCCGGCGCGATCGGGGAAATAGAAGGTGTCGTGCATCGCCCGCGCGGGGTGCGTCTCGGGGATGTTGAGCGCGGTGAAATTGTGCCAGTCGTCCTCGATCTCCGGACCGGTCGCGACCGCGAAGCCCAGATCGGCGAAGATTTCGGCGAGCTCGTCCATCACCTGGCTCACCGGGTGGATGCTGCCCATCGGCTGCGGCTCGGCCGGCAGCGTCATGTCGAGCGTTTCCGCCGCGAGCCGGGCGTCGAGCGCGGCGCGATCGAGCACGTCCTTCTTGGCGGCGAGCGCGGCGGTGACGCCCTCGCGCAACGCGTGGATGCGCGGGGCGACGCTCTGGCGCTCCTCGGGGGAGAGGGCGCCCAGCGTCTTGAGCAGCGCGGTGACGCTGCCCGATTTGCCGAGCGCCTCCACCCGCACCGCCTCGATCGCCTCGGGGCTGTGGGCGGCGTCGATCCGGGCGAGCAGCGCGGCGTGCAGGGCTTCGGTGTAGGTCATGCGGGTCGTCCTGTTGCTGTGCGGCTCGAACCCCAGTTCGGGGGGCGGGGTCAAGCCTTCGGCCCAAGAAAAAGGCGCCGGTGGTTGCCCACCGACGCCTCAATTCCGTGTCGCGTGGCTGTGGCTCAGGCGGCCTGAGGCAGCGCCGCCTTCGCCTGCGCGACCAGGGCGCTAAACGCCTCGCTCTCGTGCATCGCGATGTCGGCAAGCACCTTCCGATCGAGTTCGACGCCCGCGAGCTTCAGCCCGTGCATGAACTGAGAATAGGTGAGGCCTTCGGCGCGCACGCCCGCGTTGATGCGCTGGATCCACAGCGCGCGGAACGAGCGCTTCTTAACCTTGCGGTCGCGATAGGCGTATTGCCCGGCCTTCTCCACCGCCTGGCGGGCGATGCGAATCGTGTTCTTGCGGCGGCCATAATAGCCCTTGGCCTGATCCAGGATCCGCTTGTGCTTGGCGTGGGTGGTAACACCCCGTTTCACGCGTGCCATTTACTGCGTCTCCCTCAATTCAGGCCGTAAGGCGCCCAGGCCTTCACGGTCTTGGTGTCCGCGTCCGACAGCACGCTGGTGCCGCGATTCTGGCGGATATACTTGGCGTTGTGGCTGATCAGCCGGTGGCGCTTGCCGGCGACGCCGTGCTTGATCTTGCCGGTGGCGGTGATCTTGAAGCGTTTCTTCACACCGCTCTTGGTCTTGAGCTTGGGCATTTTCGTCTCCTGTACTGTCGCGACGATTACGAACGGCCACGGCAGCCCAGATTCGCCGGTCCGTTCCTCGAATATCGCGGGAAGCGTGCGCCGTTAGTCGAAACGCGCGGGAAAGGCAAGGGAGTGGGTAGCGTCAATGGCCCCGGCAGGCGAGGCTTTCGACAATTTCCTCGATCCGCGCCGGATCGCCCGCCGCGATCACTTCGCCGCGACTGTTCTCCGTCAGCGGATCGCCCGACCAGTCGCACATGCGGCCCCCGGCACCTTCCACCACCGGCACCAGCGCCGCGAAATCATGGAGCTTCAGCCCGGCTTCGACGACGATGTCGCACCAGCCGCTCGCGACCGTGCCGTAGTTGTAGCAATCGCCCCCCAGGATCGTCGAATAGACCTTGGCATCAAGATGCTCGAAGGCGTGGAGCTGATCGTCGTTGAACAAGGCGGGCGAGGTGGTCGCGAGCAGCGCCTCGCCCAGCGCCGCGCAGGGCCGGGTCTCGGCGGGCTTGCCGTTGAACAGGGTCGGCCGCCCCGTCACCCCCAGCCAGCGCTCGCCGAGGATCGGCTGGTCGATCACGCCGAGCAGCGGCCAGCCTTCCACCACCAGCGCGATCAGCGTGCCGAAGATCGGCCGCCCGGCGATGAAGGCGCGGGTGCCGTCGATCGGGTCGAGCACCCAGGCGCGGCCCGATTTACCAGGCTTGGCGCCATATTCCTCGCCGATGATCGCGTCATCGGGGAAGCGTGCCTCGATCAGGCGGCGGATCGCGGCCTCGGCCTCGCGATCGGCGAGCGTGACGGGGGATTGATCGCCCTTTACCTCCAGCCCATGGGCGGCGCGGAAATAGGGGCGGATAACGTTGCGCGCTGCCTCGGCGCAGCGCTCGGCAAGCTCGATCTCGGCGTCGGTGATGCGCATGGCGGGGGCTTTAGGCGGCGCGCGGCGGCGAGGCAATGCGGGTGGGGATCCGGCTCAGCCGGCTTCGGCCCAGGCGCTCAGCAGCGTGTGGGCGATGGCATAAGGCGGCGGCGCCAGGAAGCGCGCGCCCGGATCGCCGGCAAGCGCCGCGCGCACCTCACCGCGGGTCGCCCAGAAGGCATCCTCCAGCTCGTGTGTATCGAGCGTGATCGCATCGTCCTCGGCAGCGCCGACACAGGCGATCATCAGCGAGCTGGGGAACGGCCAGGGCTGGCTCGCGATGTAGCGCACGCCGGAGACACGGACGCCCGCCTCCTCGAACAGCTCGCGCGCGACCGCTTCCTCGATCGATTCGCCCACTTCCAGAAACCCGGCGAGTGCCGAATAGCGCCCCTTGGGCCAGGCGGGTTGGCGGCCGAGCAGGCAGCTGCCCTGATGCTCGGCGAGCATGATCACCACCGGATCGACGCGCGGAAAATGCTCGGTCCCGCAGGCGTCGCAGCGCCGCGCCCAGCCGGCGCGGAATATCGCGGTCGGTTGCCCGCAATTGGCACAGAAGCCGTGGCGGCTGTGCCAATCGAGCAGGCTGCGCGCTGCGGCATAAGTCGCCGCTTCGCCGGGTGCCATCGCCCCCAGCATCGCGAACAACCGCAGCGACCGCCCCGCCGGCACGCGGGCCCCGGGCAGCAACGCCGCGAAATGCGGCCGCTCGCGCTCGCCGAGGCCGAGCAGCACCAGCTCGGCGCCGTCGGGCGCATCGGCAAGGCTCGTCCAGCTCAGCTGGCCCTCGCCGTCGAGCACCGGATCGAACGCATCGAGCACCAGCAGCCGCGCGCGCCAATCGCTCTGCGCCGCCGCGAGCGCCTCGGCATCGTGGCGCAACCGGTCGGCACGATCGAGCGTGCCGCCGGTAAAACCGGGCATGATCACCGCGTGATATCGGCGTAGAACGCCTTGCTGAAATCGCTGCGCAGCGGCCAGCGCTCGCCGGGGATGTAGTTCACCATCACCGTCACCCGCAGCTGGCGCGCGCGATCGACCCAGGCGATGGTGCCGGCGGCGCCGCCCCAGCCATAAGTGCCCTTGCTCGGGCCGCCGGGCATATCGACCAGATAGACCGAGCCGCCCGCGCCAAAGCCCTGCGACGGGCCGGGCGCGCCACCGGTGTTGGGCACCGCCCCCGGATAAGTGACGCCCGCCGGCAGCAGGTTCGATAGCGCTAGCGTGACCGTCTGCGGCTTCATTATCCGCGCGCCATCCAGCTCGCCGCCATTCTGGAGCATGTGGAGAAAGCGGTCATAATCCGCCGCCGACATCACCAGGCCCGCACCGCCATAGAGGAAGCTTGGCGGCTGAAGATAGGCGCTCTGCGCGCCGGGATCGATCGGGATGGGGTTCTCGCCGAAAAAGGCATAGCCGGTGATCAGCCGGCTCGCGTCAGCCGCCGGCACCTGGAAATAGGTGCTGTTCATCTTCAGCGGGGTGAAGATGCGGGTTTGCAGGAAGCTGTCGAACGGCATCCCGCTCGCTTTCTCGATCACCGCGCCCAGCACGTCGAGCCCGATCGAATAGCTCCATTTGGTGCCGGGCTCGGCGATCAGCGGCAGCGTCGCGACGCGTTCGGCGAAGGCTTGCAAGCTTGGCGGGCGGACCTTGCGCGCCTGCACCTCGGCGCCGACGGTGCTGGTGAAGGGGGTGATGCCGTTCTTCTCATACTCCGCCAGCAGCGGCCCCTTGGTGACGATGGTATAGCCGAGGCCCGCCGTGTGCGTCATCAGATGGCGCACCGTGATCTGGTTCTTGGCGGGCACCGACTCGAGGCTTTTGTCGGGATCGGTCAGCACGCGCATATTCTTGTATGCCGGGAAAAAATCGCTGATCGGCTGATCGAGCTTGAGCTTGCCTTCCTCGATCAGGATCATCGCCGCCATCGCGGTGATCGGCTTAGTCATGGAATAGACGCGCCACAGCGTGTTTTCGTCGGCGGGCGGGGCGGCGCCCTCGAAGCTCAGCTTGCCGGCCTTGAGGATCGTGGTCGTCTGCCCCAGGCCGATCGCGGCGACGACGCCCGGCGCGCGGTTCTGGCGGACATAGCTATCGACGACGCCCCGCGACTGGGTGAGCGTGGCGGGGGTGGGCGCGGGCGCGCTCTGGCGGAGCGCCTGGCGCGCCTCGACCGCGACCAGGGGCAAAGCGACCAGCGGCAGGGTGAGCGCGAGCGTGCGGACGGTGATACGGCGGGTCATTCTTCTCTCCTCAGCGCGGCGGCCTTGGCGAAGACCGTCGGCAGCCCGGCCGAGTCGAGCGCGTCGATCGGCCACCACTCGGCGGTTGATGGCAAATCGGGCGGCCTCTCCGCAAGCGTCGCGACGGCGAGCGACAGATCGAGCCGGAAATGGGTGAAGACATGGCGCGCCGGGGAAGGGCGCACCGCCCAGGCGGCGGGCAGGGGCGCGCCAGCGAGGCCGGGCGGCGCGGCGCCCCACAGCCCGGTCGGCAGCGCGCGCATCCCCCCGAGCAGCCCCTTGGGCGGGCGTCGTATCAGCAGCACCCGGCCGGCATGTTCCAGCCAGAAGGCTGTGCCGTAACGCTGTGGCTTGGCGGCCTTGGGCGCTTTGCCCGGATAGCGCTCCGGCGCTCCTTCCACGTACGCGGCGCAGGCGGCGGTAAGGGGACACAGGGCGCAGGCCGGCGCGCGCGGGGTGCAGAGCATCGCGCCCAGGTCCATCATCGCCTGCGCGAAATCGCCCGGGCGCTCGTTCGGCGTGATCCGGTCAGTGAGCGCGCGGATCGCGGGCTTGGCGGCGGGAAGCGTCTCGGCGCAAGCGAACAGACGCGCGACGACCCGCTCGACATTGCCATCGACCACCACCGCGCGCTCGCCGAAGGCGATCGCGGCGATCGCGGCGGCGGTATAGTCACCGATGCCCGGCAACTCGCGCAGCCCTGCCTCGTCGCTTGGGAAGCCGCCCCGCGCCGCCACGGTCCGTGCGCACGCCAGCAGGTTTCGGGCGCGGGCATAATAGCCGAGCCCTGCCCAGGCGGCCATCGGTTCGGCATCCTCCGCCGCCGCGAGCGACTCCACGCTTGGCCAGCGCGTGACGAACTCGGTAAAGCGCGGGCGGACAGTCGCGACCGTCGTTTGTTGGAGCATCACTTCGCTCAGCCAAACCCGGTATGGATCGGGTCGCGCGCCGCCCCGCACCCGCCACGGCAGGTCGCGCGCATGGGTATCATACCAGGCGAGCAGGGCGGGGGCGATGCTGGCGGGATCAAGCGGCTTGGCGGGCACGGGCGCGCTATGGCATGAGCGGCGGCGATGAGCAAAAGCGGCGGCAATCTGAAAGCGATCGATCCCGCGCGGGGTGGCCCGGCGCGCGCGCTCGCCGATCTGCTGCCGCAAGTGGGGGGCGCTGCTTTCCGCAAGTTCGGCTTCGTGCAAAGCTCGGTCGTCAGCCGCTGGGGCGAGATCGTCGGGCCACGCTTCGCTGCCGTCTCGGTGCCCGAATCGATCCGCTTTCCGCGCGGCCAAAAGGCGGGCGGCACGCTGCACCTGCTGGTGCGCGGAGCGCATGCGCCGATGATGCAGCACATCGTGCCGGAGATCATCGAGCGGGTGAACCGCTTCTTCGGATACGAGGCGGTTGCAAAGGTCGCGATCCGTAGCGGGGAGCTGCCGGCGAAGCCCGCGCCGCCCCCCGCGCGACAGCTCCGGCCGGTGCCCCTCGAAATGGGAAACAGTCTGCGCGCGATCGCCGACCCCGAGCTGCGCGCGGTGCTTTCGGCGCTTGCGGCGGGCGTCGCGACCAGCCAAGGCGCGCCGGTGATCGATATGACCAAGCGGGAAATCCAGGAATGATCTTTCGGTTCGGGGTGCTGGCGGTGCTCGCCGGCGGGATGGCGATTGCGGCGCCGGCGGCGAAGAAGCCGGTCGCCAAATCGGCGGCCGCCAAGTCCGCCACGACGACGGTGGCGACCACGCGCACTCCCGAGGGCTATTTCGTACGCGGCAACCCGGCGGCGAAGCTGAAGCTGGTTGAATATGCGAGCTTCACCTGCCCGCACTGCGCCGCTTTCTCTCGCGAGGCGAAGGACGCGCTCGCGCCGCTGATCGCCGCGGGCAAGGTGAGCCTGGAGCTGCGCCCGGCCTTGCGCGATCAGCTCGATCTTGCCGCCGCGATCGTCGCGCGCTGCGTCGGCCCGCGCCGCTATTTCGAGGCGGTCGATACGATCTTCGCCGAACAGCCGAGCTGGTTCGACAAGGGCGCAACCTTCGCCCAGGGCGAGGGCGCCAAGCTCAAAGGCCCGCTCGGCGAACGGCTGCAGAAGCTGGCCGATGCGGCGGGCTTGACCGCGATCGGTGGCCGCTATGGCGCGACCCCGGCCAAGCTCACCGCCTGCTTCGCCGATCGCGAGGCGAACCAGAAGCTCGCCGATCAGGCGCAGGCCGCGTGGCAGAAGATTTCGGGCACGCCGAGCTTCTTCATCGGTGACGATAAGCTGAAGGCGGGCGATTGGGCCACGCTCGAGCCGCTGCTCAAGGCGAAACTCAAGGGTTAAGGAGGCAAGATGCGCAAGGGGCTGATACTGAGCGGGGCAATCGTGCTCGCGGCATGTGGCCAGCAGGGCACGACCGGCGGCACCACCGTGGCCGCCGCCGCGCCCGTCGCTGGCAAGGCCCCGCCGGCGGGCAAGGAATGGACCGAGGTGGTGAGCGCGACGCCCGAAGGCGGCTATCGCATGGGCAACCCCGACGCGCCGCTGAAGCTCGTCGAATATGGCTCGCGCGCCTGCCCCTATTGCGCGAAGTTCGACGCGGAAGGCTATCCCGTGCTGAAGGACGGGCTGATCAAGCAGGGCAAATTGTCATACGAGTTCCGCGACTATCCGATCCACGGCGCGCTCGATCTGGCGCCGACCTTGCTCGGCCACTGCGTCGACCCCGACGCCTTCTTCCCGATGCTCGACCAGATGATGAGCAACCAGCAGACCTTGCTTGCCAATGTCGAGCAAGTGGCGCGCGGCCTGCAGGGCCAGCCCGCGCCGCAGACCGCGCTCGGCTTCGCGCAAGGGCTGGGCTATCTCGACTTCGTCAAGCAGCGCGGCCTGCCCGAGGCCAAGGCGCGCGCCTGCCTCGCCGACCAGAAGGCGATCCAGGCGATCGCCGATCGTTATCAGGCGGCGAACCAGCAATATAATGTAAGCGGCACCCCGACCTTCATCCTCAACGGCCGCAAGCTGGAGAACGTCGGCGATTGGGCGCAGCTGCAGCCGGCGCTGAAGGCGGCGGGAGGCTGAGGGGGCGGCGGCTTACGCTTGCAAATCCAGATGCACGAAAGCCTCGCTGTTTAGCTTGAAAGCGGACATTTGACGCGACATACTTAGGTAGTGAAAGCACCCCAATCCTTGGTTATTGCTGCAGCGCTTTTCGCGCTGTTCGCCGGATTTGCACAGACTTCGACCGTCGGCGACGAGGTGGAGATCCGGAAGAGCTACGAGACGTCCAGCGAGATGGGCGGCGGGACTTCGTCCGGAAGTTCAAGCGGCCACGAAACGCTATTGGAACGTGTCGTCGCAATACGGAATGATGGCAAGGAGCTAATTTACGACTTGCCGAAGGACGCTACGAAGGAGGATCGGGCACGCAATTGGCAATTCCCAGCTCACGTCTTTCAGCCATATCGGGGAAGGGTAGTGCTCCTGAACCCCGGCGATCTGAAGGCGCGGCTTGCAAACTGGTTGAAGTCAGCCGGCTTGGATCAATCGGCTTGTGGGCGCTGGCTCTTTACTTGGACGGCGTTTCGGATCGAATGTGAACCCGACTCGGTCATCGATACCATCAACGGCTTCGACCTGCGTGCAACTGAGCTTCGCGAGGGGGCCCTTTACTCGGACGACATTGCAACGACGCCGGGAAGGCTGGTCCAAAAGATCTCAAAGGCAGGGGTCGCTACGTTTACGGCTGAGATGCAGGTCAACCCTGATGTCGTGCAGCGCGCCCGAGCAGAATCAGATGTCGTCGTTGGTGAAATATCGAAATCGCCCGTCTCGCTTGAGGCGGCGCTTATGGAGCGGCGTAAAGAGTCTGTTTCAGGAACCGTGTCTGTGACCTTAGAAATTGACGATGCAGGTCAGGTTCGACGACGCGTTAGGGTCATTCATCTTAAGACGAAACGACAAGACGGCTCAACCGAGTCGGAGACCAAGACCGACACGGTCGAGCGGCTCTGACGCCCTGCGGTACTCAGAGTCTGCCTTTGAAGCTGTCCTTGCAAAACCCGCCATTCCGCTCTCCACCCCGTAACCGCCACCTCGCCCTTAAAACTCACTCGAGCTCTCCCCCCCTCGACACCCTCCCCCCTCTTCAGCCAATATCCCCCCGGGAAAGGGGCATAAGTGCAGATCAAGCGGCTGCGGCTGAGCGGCTTCAAGAGTTTCGTCGATCCCGCCGATCTGCGCATCGAGCCGGGGCTCACCGGCATCGTCGGCCCCAATGGCTGCGGCAAATCGAATCTGCTCGAGGCGCTGCGTTGGACGATGGGTGAGTCCTCCGCCAAGTCGCTGCGCGGGGCGGGGATGGAGGACGTGATCTTCGCCGGCACCGCCCGCCGCCCGGCGCGCGACTTCGCCGAAGTGGCGATGCTGATCGAAAGCGCCGAGGGTGAGACCGAGGTCGTCCGCCGGATCGAGCGCGGCGCGGGCTCGGCCTATCGCATCAACGGGCGCGACGTGCGCGCGAAGGACGTGGCGCTGCTGTTCGCCGATGCCGCGACCGGCGCGCATAGCCCGGCGCTCGTCAGCCAGGGCCGGATCGGGGCGGTGATCAATGCCAAACCCGCGGAGCGCCGCGCGATGCTGGAGGAGGCGGCGGGGATCGCGGGACTCCATGTCCGCCGGCGTGACGCCGAGCAGCGGCTGCGCGCGACCGAGGCCAATCTTACCCGGTTGGGCGAGATCATGGCCGAGCAGGAGGCGCGGGTTGGCGCGCTCAAGCGCCAGGCGCGCCAGGCCGAGCGCTACCGCGCGCTCTCCGACCAGATCCGCACCGCCGAGGCGCGGCTGATCTTCACTCGCTGGCAGGATGCCGCCGCCGCCGCCGATGCCGCCCGCGCCGAGGCGGAAGGGGCCGAGGCGCGCGTCGCCGAAGCAGCCGAGGCGCAGCGCGCGGCCGCCGCGCACCAGACCGCCGCGACCGGGGCGCTGGCGGAAGCCCGGGCAACCGCGCTCGCCGCGCGCGACCGGGCGAGCGAGCTTGGCCATCAGCTGAGCGGCCTGCGCCAGGAAAGCGAGAGTGTCGCCCGGCGGCTGGCGGAAGCACAGGAAGCCCAGGGCCGGCTTGCCGCCGATCGCGCGCGCGAGGGCGAACTCGCCGAGGATGCCGCAGCGGCGCTCGCCCGGCTGACGGCGGAAGCGAAGGAGATCGACGCGCGCCTCGCCGAAGCGGCCAAGCGCGTCCCCGAGGCCGACGCCGCGCTGGCGGACGCCGAACGCGGCGCGCGCGATGCCGAAGTGGCGCTCGCCCAGGCGATGGCGGCGCAGGCTGCGGAAGCGGCGGAGGCGCGGGTGGCGGCCG
>LWDJ01000017.1 GCA_002083435.1 Proteobacteria bacterium SG_bin6
TGCGCGTTTTGGCAATGGCATCGCAGAAAGGCGGATCGGGCAAGACGACCTTGTCCGGCCATCTCGCGGTGCAAGCGCAGCTCGCGGGCGCAGGGCCCGTGGTGCTGATCGATATCGACCCGCAAGGATCGCTCTCCGATTGGTGGAACGAGCGCGACGGCGATTATCCAGCCTTCGCCCAAACCACCGTGGCGCGGCTCGCCGCCGATCTGGAGATTTTGCGCCAGCAGGGCTTCCGCCTGGCGGTGATCGACACGCCGCCCGCCATCACCATGGCGATCCAGAGCGTTATCGCCGTGGCTGAGCTGATCGTGATCCCAACGCGCCCCAGCCCGCATGATCTGCGCGCGGTGGGGGCAACAGTCGATCTGTGCGACCGCGCCGGCAAGCCGCTGATCTTCGTGGTGAACGCGGCGACTCCCAAGGCCAAGATCACGTCCGAGGCAGCGGTGGCGCTCTCGCAGCACGGCACCGTCGCCCCGGTCACCATCCACCACCGCACCGATTTCGCAGCCTCGATGATCGACGGGCGGACGGTGATGGAGGTCGACCCCAACGGCAAGTCCGCCGCCGAGGTCACCGCGCTGTGGACCTATATCTCCGACCGGCTGGAGAAGAATTTCCGCCGCACCGTGTTCAGCGCCCCGACCGCGCCGGGCGGCTTTGTGCCCAATCGCCAGGCAGGTGGCTTTGGCCGCCGGGTGGTGAGCTGAGATGATGAGCACCCCCAAACCTTTCGCCTCGCTCTCGTCAGGGCTGCTCGCGCGCAAGGGCCATGCCCGCCCGGCGATGCGCCCGCAAAGTCTTGCCTTTGGCACCGGTGGCGCGAGCCTGGAGGATCTCGGCTGGAACGACATGGGTGATCCGACGGCCCCTGCGCCGGTGGTACCACTCACCGCGCCGGTCGCCGAAATGGCGCCGCCCGTCGAGACGCCGCCGGTGCTGCGCCAGCGCGCCCGGTTGCAGGCCGAAGTCGAAGTGCCGGTCGCGCCAGAGCCCGTCGCTGTCGAAACTGTGGTCAATCCGGTCTTGGCGGGTCCAGCGAAGACGAAGGCGGCGTTCACGCTGCGGCTCGATCCGGCGCGCCATCTGCGGCTGCGCCTCGCGAGCGCGCTCAAGCGCCATTCGTCGCAGCGGCTGGTGACCGAGGCGCTCGACCAGTTTCTCAGCACCATGCCCGAAGTCGAGGCGATGGCGCGACAAATCGAACAACCGGATGACGTACAGGGGGATGCGGCATGAACGGCCGGGTTTATTTGATGCTCAGCGCGTCGGCGTTGCTGATCGGCGCGGGCGCGGTGGCGACGATCAAAGGCACCGCCTATGCTGGCGCGCCGACCGAAACCCAGGCGGCGAAGATCGCCGCAGGCTATGCCACCAAAGCCCGGCAGGCGCTCGCCAAGCGGGACGTTCGCGGGGTGGAATTCGCCGAGCAAGCGGTGAAGGCGGCGCCCCAGGACGCGGGGTATCGCGCGCTGCTGGGGCAGGCCTATCTGATGGCGGGTCGCTTCGCCTCGGCGCGCGATGCGCTCCGCGATGCACTGACGCTCGCTCCCAACGACGCGCGCTCGGCACTGGCGCTTTCGCTCGCGCAGATCGCGGCGGGCGACTGGAGCGGCGCGCGCGAAACGCTCGCCGCGCATGAAGCGCTGATCCCGGCCGCCGATCGCGGTCTCGCGGTCGCGCTCGCGGGCGATCCGGCGAGCGCGGTCGAGCTGCTTTCGGCAGCGGCACGTGCGCCGGGGGCAGACGCCAAGACTCGTCAGAATCTCGCGCTGGCGCTGGCGCTGGCCGGCAACTGGCCGCAGGCACGCGCGGTCGCCTCGCTGGACGTCGCGCCGCAGGATCTTGACGCGCGGATCGCGCAATGGGCGCAATTCGCCCGGCCTCAGGGCGCCGCCGATCAAGTCGCGAGCCTGCTCGGGGTGGTGCCGGTGGTCGATGCCGGGATGCCGGTTGCGCTCGCGCTCGCGCCCAAGGCCGATGTGCCGGCGGTTGCCGCCGCTGAAACCCCCGCGCCCGAGGCAGCGCCGACCGTGGTCGCGGCCGCTGAGGCTGCGCCGGTTGCGGTCGCCGAAGTCGCGCCCGCCGCGACGCCGGTCGCTGCCCAAGCCGATGCGCGCCCGACGATCGTGTTCGCGCCGCGCCGGGAAGTCGTCCAGCCGCTCCCCGCCGGCAAGCCCGTCAAGGCGGTCGCCGACAAGGGCGTCGTGAAGCTTGTAGCGAACAAGCCGGTCGTGGCAGTGGTCGCCTCCAAGACCGAGCCGGCGCCGGCGAAGGCGCCCGCGTCGGGCAATTTCTACCTCCAGCTCGGCGCTTATGAGAATGCCGCGGTCGCCCGCGACGGCTGGCTGCGTGCGACGCGCCGCTTCGCTGGTTTCAGCGGGCAGACGCCTTCGGGAATGGCGGTGAAGACGGCGGCGGGCAGCTTCTACCGCCTGTCGCTCGGTGGCTTCGCCCGGGGCGACGCGGTGGCGCTGTGCGCCGCTTATCGCGCCAAGGGCGGCAACTGCTTCGTTCGCCAGGGCGTGGGCGATCAAGTGGCGAGCTGGGTCAAGCCGGGGCGCGAACTGGCCTCGCGCTGAGCTTGGCTGGCCCTACAGCAGCCGCGTTCCTCCCTTCCATAGCCCCATTACTTTTCCCTGCACGGGAAGCCCATCGAACGGTGTGTTTCCCGCCTTGCCGAGATATTGATCGGCGCTGATCCGCCATGGCGTCTCGGGTTCGATCGCGACGAGATCGGCGGGCATACCGGGTGCGAGCACGCCGGCTTCCACTCCCAGTAACCGCGCCGGATTGGCGCAAAGCAGGTTGAACAAGCGGGGAAGCGTGATCACGCCATCACGGACCAGGCCGAGCGCGAGCGCCAGCAGGGTCTCCGCCCCCGCCGCGCCGGGGCTCGAATCGGCGAAAGGCAGGCGTTTCTCCTCCGGCCCGCGCGGATCGTGGCCCGAGCAGAGCACATCGATCGTCCCATCCGCCAATGCCGCGAGCGCCGCACGGCGATCGGCCTCGGCGCGCAGCGGCGGGGAGAGGTGGGCGAAGGTCCGGAAATCGGCCATCGCGATGTCCGACAGCAGCAGATGCGCGGGCGTAATCCCGCACGTCACCGCGACGCCGCGGCGCTTCGCCGCACGCACTAGATCGAACGCGGCCGCCGTGGTCAGCTGGCGGAAGTGCAGCCGCGCGCCGGTTTCCTCCGCCAGCATTACATCGCGCGCGACCGCCAAGGCCTCCGCGATGGCGGGTGCGGCGGGGATGCCGAGCCGGGTCGCGGTTTCGCCTTCGGTAGCGAGCGCACCAGCGGCGAGGCCCCCGTCCTCGGCGTGTGCAATCACCGTTAGCCCAAGGTCGCGCGCATAGCCCAGCACTTTGCGCATCGCGCCAGCATCTGCGATCCAGCCGCGCCCGGTGCCGACCGCCTTGGCGCCGGCTTCGGCGCAGATCGCCATCTCGGCCAGTTCGCGCCCGGCGAGCCCGCGCGTCGCCGCCGCGATCGGGTGAATCCACAGTTTGGGCCGTCCGATCAGCGCCGCGCGCTGCACCACGCCCGGATCGTCGAGCACCGGTGACTGATCGGGCATCAGCGCGATCCGGGCGATGCCACCGGCATGGCACGCCGCCACATCGACCGCGAATACCCCTAGATCGACGATCGCCGGCGCCAGGAGCCGCCCGCCCAGATCGATCACAGCCGCCCCCTCGGGCAGCGCGACGGTACCGAGCGCGGCGATCCGATCGCCCTCGACCAGCAGCGCGCCGGGGCGTTCTCCCTCAGGCGTCACTAAGCGAGCGTTGGTGAAGGCGATCATGCCCAGCCCTCCACGGCGCGGGCCGGTCGCGTCAGCACATCGAGACAGGCCATGCGCACGGCGACCCCCATTTCCACCTGCTCGGTGATCGCCGAACGTTCATGATCGGCGACCGAGGAGGTGATCTCCACGCCGCGGTTCATCGGCCCTGGGTGCATCACCAGCGCGTCGGGTTTCGCGAGCGCGAGGCGTTCGGGGGTAAGGCCGTAGCGGACATGGAATTCGCGAGTGGAAGGGATGAAAGCGCCGTCCATCCGTTCATTCTGCAGTCGCAGCATCATCACGACGTCGGCGCCCTCCAGCGCCGCGTCGAAGTCGGCATAGGGGGTCACATGCATCGCCTCGATCGCCGCCGGCATCAATGTGGTGGGGGCGACGACGCGCACCTCGGCGGCGAGCGCGGTGAGCGCGAGAATGTTCGAGCGTGCGACCCGGCTGTGGAGCAAGTCACCGCAGATCACCACCCGTTGCCCGGCGATGCCGCCACGCCGCCGCCGGATGGTGAGCGCGTCGAGCAGCGCCTGGGTCGGGTGCTCATGCCGCCCATCGCCCGCGTTGAGCACCGGGCAATCGACCTTGTCAGCGATCAGCTGCACCGCGCCAGAGCTTTGGTGGCGAATGACGATCGCGTCCGCCCGCATCGCGTTCAGCGTCATCGCGGTGTCGAGCAGGGTTTCGCCCTTCTTCACGCTCGATTGCGCCGCGTGCATATTGACGACATCGGCGCCAAGCCGCTTGCCGGCGATTTCGAACGAGAGCAGCGTGCGGGTGCTATTCTCGAAGAACGCGTTGATGACGGTAAGCCCGGCGAGCTTGTCGCTCTTGCGCCGCGCGCGGTTGGCCTCGATCCACTGCTCGGCTTCATCGAGCAGGAATATGATCTCGTGCGGCTGTAGCCCGGCGATCCCGGTCAGATGCGGGTGCGGGAAAACGGCGCGACCGGGTAGGAGAGTCGCGGGGCGGTGATCGGATGCTGGCATTAAAGCGGCTGGCTAGCCCGGGGCGGGGGGCGGCGCAAGGTTTTGGTTCACGTCGAGACGCGGAGGACGTGGCCGGTTAATCTTAGCCCTCTCCCCTAAAGGGGAGGGGGCTTCAGGCGCTTGGTGCCGCCGAAAGCCTAACCCGCGACGAACTGCCCATCTGCCCCCAGCACATGCAGCATCCCGTCGGCGATCGCGAAATAGGCGCCGCGCAACGTGAGCTTCCCCGCCGCCTCGCGCGCAGCGATCGGCGGGAAAGTGCGCAGGTTGGCGAGGCTGACGCGCACCGCCTCCAGCTCCAGCGCGCGCACCGCCTCCGGCCCGGTGCCATGCGCGGCGATCACCCGATCGCGGGCGTCGTCGAGCAGGTCGATCCAATGCGCGATGAAGCCGCCCGCGCCCGGCGCTGCGCCTTCGAACCGGCGGGTAAGCGCTGCCGCGACGCCGCCGCACGCACCATGCCCCATCACCACGATCTCGGCGACTTCGAGCTGCGTTACCGCAAATTCCAGCGCGGCGGAAACGCCGTGGCGAGCAGTGTCCGGCTCGAACGGCGGCACCAGATTGGCGACGTTGCGCACGACGAAAATCTCGCCCGGCGAGACATCGAAAATCTGTGCGGGGTCGACCCGACTGTCGGAGCAGGCAATCACCATCACCCTGGGGGCCTGGCCTTGCGAAAGTTCCGCCCAGCGGCTGCGCTGGCCCGCCCAACCGGCTTTACGGAAGCGGCGATAGCCCGCCATCAGATCGTCGAACGCGCTCATCATGGATCGCCTAGGGGAGGGGCGCGACGCGGGCAAGCGCGACCGGCGACGGAAGGTTGTGCGGTGGCGGAGCGGTCGCTATCTCGCGGGCTATGACCGAGATTGCTCCGCTCGCCCGGCCGCGGACGCGCAAGCCCGATTGGATCCGGGTGAAGGCGCCGACCAGCACCGGCTTCGCCGAAACCAAGGCGCTGATGCGCCGCCTTAACCTCGCCACCGTTTGCGAGGAGGCCGCTTGTCCCAATATCGGCGAGTGCTGGACCAAGAAGCACGCGACGGTGATGATCCTAGGCGACACCTGCACCCGCGCCTGCGCCTTCTGCAATGTGAAGACCGGGATGCCGCGCGCGGTCGATCCGCTCGAACCGCAGCATGTCGCCGATGCCGCCGCAGAGCTGGGCCTTGAGCATATCGTCATCACCTCGGTCGATCGCGACGATCTGCCCGATGGCGGCGCCAGGCAGTTCGTCAAGGTGATCGAGGCGCTGCGCCGCACCACGCCTGCCACCACGATCGAAATTCTTACGCCTGACTTCCGCAACAAACATGAGGCGGCGGTCGAGGCGATCGTCGCTGCGCGGCCCGATGTTTACAATCACAACCTCGAAACCGTTCCGCGTCTCTATCCGACGATTCGCCCCGGCGCGCGCTATTATGCCTCGCTGCGCCTGCTGGAGAGCGTGAAGCGGCTCGATCCGTCGATCTTCACCAAATCCGGCATCATGCTTGGCCTGGGCGAGGAGCGGCTGGAGGTCCATCAGGTGATGGACGATATGCGCTCCGCCGACATCGATTTCCTGACGATGGGGCAATATCTCCAGCCGACCCCGCGCCACGCGAAGGTCGCCGAGTTCGTCACGCCGCAGGCGTTCGGCGCCTATGCCCAGATCGCGCGTGCCAAGGGCTTTCTGCTGGTGGCAAGCTCGCCGTTGACGCGCTCGAGCTATCACGCAGGCGACGATTTCGCGAAGCTGCGCGCGGCACGCGAAATGCAGCTTGCCGCCGGACGCCCGGCCTGAGCCTATGCCCAAGCATAGCGAAACGCGCGCGCTGCCCTACGCGCCCGAACAAATGTATGCGATGGTCGCCGATGTGGCGCGCTATCCCGAGTTCCTGCCCTGGGTCTCCGCCATTCGGGTGCGATCAGACAACCCGACACTGATGGTCGCGGACATGGTGGTGGGCTTCAAGGGGCTGCGCGAAACCTTCACCTCGCGGGTCACCAAGCAGGCGCCGAGCAAGATCCATGTCGATTATCTCGATGGCCCGCTGAAATATCTGAACAACGACTGGGGTTTCCGCGACGACGGCCAAGGCGGGTGCCTGGTCGATTTCTCGGTCGATTTCGCCTTTAAGAACCGGGTGTTCGAGATGATCGCCGGCCAGGTTTTCGATAGGGCGCTGAAGAAGATGATCGGCGCCTTCGAGGCACGCGCGGCGACGCTTTACGGCGCGCCTAAGGTCGCGCCGGGCAGCAACAGTTCTAGCGCGCATAGCGCCGCCTGAAGCCGCACCCCACCGCGCCCCAGATCGCCGAAGTGGCGCTTGTCCGCCACCACCTGCGCGGGGTCTTCACCGCGGATCGCACGTGCGAACACGACAGTGCCCACCGGCTTTTTCACCGATCCGCCGCCCGGCCCGGCGACGCCGGTAATGGCCACCGCGACATCGGCGTCGCTCGCCTCCAGCACGCCCTGCGCCATCGCCCAGGCGGTCGCGACCGAAACCGCGCCGAAGGTTTCGATGATGTCCGCCGAAACGCCCAGCGTGCGCATCTTCGCCTCGTTCGAATAAGTGACGAACCCCGCGCAGAATATGTCCGACGCGCCGCCGATTTCGGTGAGCGCGGCCGAGACGAGCCCGCCGGTGCAGCTTTCCGCGACCGCTACCTTGCGGCTTGTGGCGCGATTGGCGTCGAGCACGCGGCGTGCGGCCTCGACCAGTTCGAGGGGCAGGATCGTTTCGATCATGGCTTACAGATCGACAGGCCGCCGCGCACCGGCGCGGTCGTGTCGGGCTTCCTGCGCGCGTCCGCGAGTTCCCAGGCGGCGACGAGCAACCCGGCGAGATTGCGCGGCGGCAGCGGTTGGGCGAGCGTCACGATTCGGTCGTAGGCCGGGCAGTCAGTTGGTTGCACGGCGCGGGTGATGGCGGGCGCGAGCAAGGAGGCGATGAGCGGTCGTGCGAGGCCGCCCGAAAGAAGGCCGCCGATATTCTCGCCCGCCAGCCGTTGCACCGCCTTTTGCGCCCCCGGCCAGGCGGCGTCGGCATCGGCGCGATAGCGCGCGATCAGCGCCGTGGGCGGCTGGCGCAGCAGCGCGCCGGGCGGCAATTGACCGGCGCAGCTGGTGCTCAGCTGCTCGATCGTCTCGGGCAGGATCGAGGTGATCAACGCCTCCGCCTCGGGTGCCGAGACGCAGGGGAGCTGCATCGTGATCGTCTGCGCGGCGTTCGCGCCCGATCCCATGCAGAGCAAGGCGGCGGCGATCAGCTTCTTCATGCGGTCCCCTTTCCGGCGAGCGGAAGGCGCACCGTAGCGCAGGCTTGCGTCGCGATGCCCTCGCCGCGTCCGGTAAACCCCAGCCGCTCGGTGGTGGTTGCCTTGATGCTTACTTGTTCGGACGCAAGGTTCAGCAGCTCGGCGATCCGCGCGCGGATCGCGGCGCGGTGGGGGCCGATCTTGGGCGCCTCGCAGATGATCGTCAGGTCGACGAAATCGATCACGCCGCCCTTCTCGGCGATGATGTGCGCGGCGTGCTGGAGGAATTTGTAAGAGGCCGCGCCCTTCCATTGTGGGTCGCTTGGCGGGAAGTGGGTGCCGATATCGCCCTCGCCGGTGCAGCCGAGCAGCGCGTCGGTAAGCGCGTGGAGCGCGACATCGGCGTCGCTATGGCCCGACAGGCCCTTGTCGTGCGGGATCAGCACGCCGCCGAGCCAAAGCTCCTCGCCTGCCTCCAGCCGGTGGACGTCGAAGCCGGTCGCGCTGCGGCTGATGAGCGTTGCGGCCTGGCGCGCCTCGGCGGCGGCGATGTCGGCGGGGTAAGTCACTTTGTCGAGCATGATATCGCCTTCTACCAGCGTCACGGCGCCGCCGAAACGGCGAAGCATCTGTGCGTCATCGGTCGCTTCCTCTTGTGTTGGCCAGCGGCGGTGCGCGTCGAGGATGGCGTCATAGCGGAACGCCTGCGGCGTCTGCACCCGCCAAAGGCCATCGCGCGGCACGATGTCGCCGAGCTCGCCTCCGCCGCGCGCCAGCGTATCGGCGACGGGGAGGGCGGGGATAGCACCGGGCGTAGTTTCAAGCGCGGCGAGCAGCCGGTCGATCACGGCTGGGGGCAGGAAGGGGCGGGCGGCGTCGTGGATCAAGACGCGCGCCGGCGCCTCGGCTTTGATCGTCTCCAGTCCGTTGTGCGCCGACTCGCGGCGGGTGGCGCCGCCGGTGACATGGCGAACCTCGCCCACCGCCGCTGCGAGCAGGGCGTCCTGCCCGGCGCCGATGACGACGACGACCTCATCGATCGCCGAATGCGCGCGCAGCGCCGCAAGGCTGTGCGCGAGCATAGGCTTGCCGGCAAGGGGGGCGAATTGCTTGGGGAGGGTGCCGCCGATCCGCGTGCCGTTTCCCGCGGCGACGATCAGCGCGATGGTCTTGCTCATGGGCGGGCGCCTAGCCGATGGTTTTAGCGTTCGCCAGTGCCGTGGGGGCTACGGACGAAAGGGATTTAGTTCGCGCAGAGGCGCAGAGGTCGTAAAGGGAGGACGCCGAGGGTTTGTGTTCAATACTCTCGTCGCCCGGCGAAAGCCGGGGGTTGGCTTCTTCTTCTTCGCCGGTCCGAAGGGAGGCAGCCTAGCCCCGGCTTTCGCCGGGGCGACGAACTCTACTAAGTGCCAACGCTCAGCGCCCTCCGCGTCTTTACGCGAACAAAGAACATTGCCCGTGCTCTCCCTTGCGCTCCCGATCCAGCGGCTCTAGATGCTGCCTACTTTTTAGGCACATAATGACCAAGCTCGCCCCTATCCAGATTGGTCCGGTGCGGATCGAAACGCCGGTGATTCTGGCGCCGATGACCGGCGTCACCGACATGCCGTTTCGTCGCATCGTCCGCCGTTATGGCTCGGGGCTCAACGTCACCGAGATGATCGCGAGCCAGGCAATGATCCGCGAGACCCGCCAATCGCTGCAAAAGGCGGCGTGGGATCCGGCGGAGGAGCCGATCTCCATGCAGCTTGCCGGCTGCAGCCCGCACGAAATGGCCGAGGCCGCCAAATTGAACGAGGATCGCGGCGCGGCGATCATCGACATCAACATGGGCTGCCCGGTGAAGAAGATCGTCAACGGCTTCGCGGGTTCGGCGCTGATGCGTGACCTGCAGCACGCCGCGTCGCTGATCGACGCGACGGTCAAGGCGGTGAAAGTGCCCGTCACGCTCAAGATGCGGATGGGGTGGGACCATGCGAGCCTCAACGCTCCCGAGCTCGCGCGCATCGCCGAAGATTTGGGCGTGAAACTGATCACGGTCCACGGTCGCACCCGCAACCAAATGTATAAGGGCAGCGCCGATTGGGCATTCGTTGCCCGCGTGAAGGCGGCGGTCTCGTTGCCGGTGATCGTCAACGGCGATATCTGCGGGATCGAGGATGCCGAGCGCGCGCTCGAACTTTCGGGCGCGGACGGGGTGATGATTGGGCGCGGCGCCTATGGCCGGCCCTGGCTGCTGGGGCAGGTGATGGAGTGGTTCCGCACCGGCCGACGCCTGCCCGATCCCTCTATCGAGGAACAATATCACCTGATCATCGAACATTACCAAGCGATGCTCAGCCTCTATGGCACGGACACCGGGGTCAACCTCGCGCGCAAGCATATCGGCTGGTACACGCGCGGGCTGCACGGCTCGGCCGAATTCCGCAACCGGGTGAATGCCGAAGCCGATCCCGTCCGCGTCCAGGCAATGCTTGCCGAGTTCTACGCACCGTGGCGGACGAAGGCGGCGGCCTGAGCGCGCCGCCGGGCTTCGCCGAGTTGATCGGCGCAATGCCCATGGCGGTGCTACTGCTCGGCCCCGATAATCGGGTTGCCTATGCCAATGCCGCCGCGGAGCGGCTGCTCAACCAATCCGAACGCGCGATGCTGGGGGCCGAGCTGCCGCAGGTGATCCAATTGCCCGATGATTATGCTCGGCCGCGCGCGGGGCGGGGCTTCGCTGCGTTCGATACCGAACTTCAGGCGCGGCGCGGCGGGCTGCTGCGAGCCGATTTCGCCGAGACGCCGGTGCCCGATCAGCCCGGGTGGCGGCTGGTGACGCTGGCCGAGACCGCCGCGCGCCGGATCGCGACGCCCCCGGGCGGCGGCGCGCGCGCGGCAATCGGCGCGGCGGCGATGCTCGCGCATGAAATCAAGAACCCACTCTCTGGCATCCGCGGCGCCGCGCAATTGCTGCAAGGCGCGGTCACTGGCGAGGAGGCGGCACTCGCCGCGCTGATCGTGCGCGAGGTCGACCGCGTCGCCGCGCTGATCGACCGGATGGAGGGCTTCACCGACACGCGTCCGCTCACCCCCGAGGCGCTCAACATCTATCCGTTGCTCGACGATGTCCGCCGCGTGGCGCTCGCGGGCTTTGCGCGCGGGGTGCGCCTGGAGGAGCGCTTCGATCCCTCGCTACCTCCCGTGCGCGCGGACCGGGGCGCGCTGGTGCAGGTGGTGCTGAACCTCGTCAAGAACGCGGTCGAGGCGACCGCCGATCAGGCCGATCGGCGGGTGACGCTCGCCACCGCCTATCGCCACGGCATGGCGGCGAGCGTTGCGCCTGGGCGGCCGCGACAGCCACTGCCAATCGAGCTGAGCGTGATCGATAACGGCCCCGGCGCCCCGGCGGACATTGCGGATCATCTGTTCGACCCCTTCGTCTCCGGCAAGCCCGAGGGGCAGGGGCTAGGTCTTGCATTGGTCGATAAGCTGATGCGCGACATGGGGGGCATCGCCCAATATGCGCGCGAGGGCGGTCAGACCGTATTCCGCCTGCTACTGCCGAGGGCGGCATGAGCGCGCGGGTATTGATGGTGGATGACGATGCGGCGATCCGTACCGTGGTCGCCGCCGCTCTTCGCCGCGCCGGGCACGAGGTGCGCACCGCGGCCAGCCTCGCCGAGCTTGATCGCGCGCTCGCCGCGGGGGTGCCGGATGTGCTGATCACCGACGTCGTGCTCCCCGATGGTGACGGGATCGAGCGCGCGGCCGCGCTGCGTCAAGAACGGCCAGCGCTACCCGTGATCATTCTGTCGGCGCGCAATACGCTGTCGACGGCCGTCAAGGCAGCCGAGGTTGGCGCGTTCGACTATCTACCCAAACCGTTCGACTTGGGGACACTCGACGCGGCGGTGCGCGCGGCGCTGGCCCGGCGCCCGGCGGCGCCGTCGTCGGTGTCCGAGGTGGAGCCTGAACTGCCCCTGATTGGTCGTTCGCCGGCCATGCAGGAGGTGTACCGGCTGATCGCGCGGGTCGTCGGCAACGACCTTACCGTGCTGGTGACGGGCGAATCGGGGACCGGCAAGGAACTCGTCGCGCGCGCGCTGCACGAGCTGGGCGCGCGGGCGCATGGGCCGTTCGTCGCGCTCAACATGGCGGCGATCCCACGCGAGCTGATCGAGGCGGAGCTGTTCGGCCATGAACGGGGCGCCTTCACCGGCGCGCAGGCGCGGATGGCAGGGCGGTTCGAGCAGGCGCATGGTGGCACGCTCTTTCTCGACGAGATCGGCGACATGCCCATGGAAGCGCAGACCCGGCTGCTGCGCGTGCTGCAATCGGGCGAATTTACCAGTGTCGGCGGTGCGCGCCCCATCCGCGCCGATGTCCGCATCGTGGCGGCGACCAATCGCGACCTCCAGGCGCAGGTGCGCGCCGGGCTGTTCCGCGAGGATTTGTTCTACCGGCTGAATGTGGTGCCGATCGCGCTGCCCCCCCTGCGCCAGCGTCGCACGGACGTGCCACTGCTCGCGCGCCATTTCCTCGAGCGCGCTGCGGCGGAGGGCTTGCCACCCAAAGCGCTGAACGACGAAGCGGCTGTCGTGCTGAAGGCGTATGACTGGCCTGGCAACGTCCGCGAGCTGGAAAATGCAATGCGTCGCGCGGCCGCGCTGGGGCGGGATGCAGTGATCTCGGGCGACGAGATGGCGGCCCTGCTGGGCGCGCCGAGCGCCTCCCCGTCGGCGGAGGGTCGCGCGCCCGATCTCGCGGCCGCGGTCGAAGTCTTGGTCGAGCGCCTTGCCCGCGAAGATCCACTCGCGCTCGATGACGGCAGCCTGTACGGCCGGGTGATCGCCGAAGTCGAACGCCCGCTGATCGCGGCGATGCTCGCCCGCCATGGCGGCAATCAATTGCGGGCGGCACGTGCGTTGGGGCTCAACCGCAACACGCTGCGCAAGCGGATCACCGATCTCGGGATGCTGCCGGGTCGGGGGTGAGTGGGCAGCCAGGCGCGCCCGAGTCCTTGATTACCTCACCGATCGCGGTCGCCGGCGACGCTATTTCCTGAAACTCGGGCGTTTCCACGCGCACATGTGGCAGGCCGGATCGCCACTGCGCCTCCCACCAGCGATCGAGCATCGGCTTGTCTACCATGGGGAGCCAGACGCGGGCATGGCGGAGCAGGGCATCGGGCGCGGGGAGGAGTGCGCCATTCGCAACCGCATCGGCCAGCCGCTGCGCGATGGCGACATTTTCCTCGGCGGGAGCATTGGCATCAGCCCTCGCCAACTCCTCGATCAACGCGGTTTTCGCGGCAGCGATCTCGGCCGAGGCGAAGCCGCTGCCGCTGAGTGTGCAAACCGTCTGAACGAGCCGCGCGGTTGCCATGCGCCATTGGCCGGGTTCGAAGTTATCCCACAGCGCCAACCGCCGGCCGCCGGTCTGGCCGTGGGCGCCGGTCTCGATGAACATGCCGGATTGTCCAATTGGTCTTTCGCCCTGAAGGCGCGCCAGCCGCCTTGTGACGATACGTGTCACCAGCTGGTCGGTCAGGTGGCGTTCGATCTGTTCGGGAGCATTGGGCGCGGGCGCTGGCGCCGCAGGGGCGACCGTGACGATGGCGCCGCGGCGCCCGGCTGCGTCAGCGGCGAAACTAAGCCGGGCAATGCGGGCTGGGCGGAGCGGGGGTATTGGCCAGGGCTTCGTGGCAGGCCCGGTGCCGCGCCAATCACCGAAATGGCGGCGTATCAGCGCGGCTATCTGCTTGGGATTGACGTCGCCCACGATCACGATCGTCACATGCTCGGGGCGATAGAGCCGGCGGTAGAGCGCGCGGATGGTCGCGATGCTGGCGCTTGGGACGTCATCGGAATTTTGGGCGTCGATCACATCGGTCGGCGTGCCCGGCGCGACGGCGGCGATATAGCGCGCATAAGTGATGTTGCCCGCTCGCTTTTCCGCCATCTCGCGCATCACGTCGGCGCGCTGCGCGTCGACCGCATCGGCCCGGAAGGTGAGGTCTTGCACGCCTTCCTGGAACAGAGCAAGCAGCCGATCGATATCGGCGACGCGGCGGCTGCGGGTGCTGACAAAATAACGGCTTTCGCGCCAATCGGTCGTGGCGGCGCGTGGTGCGGGAAAAGTAAGGGGCAGGCCGACCTTGACGAAATGCGCGCGTTCGCCTGGTGCGCGGCGGGTGGGACTGTCAAACACCAGATGTTCGATCAGATGCGCGAGGCCCCGCTCCCCGGGGCGTCGTTCAGCGATGAAACCACCTTCGACCCGCATCAGGAGGGCGATGCCGGGCTCCTTGGCGGGGCGCGGCAAGATCGCGTAGCGAAGGCCGTTGGCCAATCGACCATGGAGGATCGGTCGCCAACTTCCGGGTAGCCCATGGCGCGGCGCGCCCTCGCGCGGAACGCCGGCGCCACCCAGCAACAGCGCGAGAAGGGGCAGGGCAATAATCGCACGCACCGTTCGCTCTCCCCGAGAGCCAAGAGCCCTCTAGCAGGGGGGCAACCTCACCAAGCATTAAGGCGAAAGCGGGGCGCCTTGGCGTCATTGCTCTACCCGGCCTTTTTCCTGCCATCTCGACACGCGATAGAGAGCTATGCGGCTTTTATGTCACTCTTGGCTACCAGCTGCGGCTTGACTGTTGTATTGGTGCCACGATGGACGCGCCCGCGACTCTGATTGCTAGCCCGTTGGGAGCGCCCGCGCGTCAGGCGTTCGTCCGCTGGGTAGAGATGGTCGTGCTCGCGCTCGCCCTGGCAGTGCCCCTTGCCAGCTGGTGGGTTATTTCGCGCGGCGCGAATTCGGTAGTCTTGCTCACGCCGCCGCTCGTCGCGCTGATGCTTGTCGCCAACCTGCTGCCCGGCATGGCATTGCTGGTGCTGCTCGGGCGCCGGATCGCGATGCGGCGCGCTGCCGCCTCGCCTGTTGGGGGCGAGGGGCGGCTGCATGTGCGCCTCGTCGCGCTGTTCTCGGCGGTGGCGGCGGTGCCGACCTTGCTGGTCGTGATCTTCGCCTCGCTGCTGTTCCAATATGGGGTCGAATTCTGGTTCTCGGACCGGGCACGTGGCGTGCTCGAGAACAGCTATGCCATCGCGCGCGAGGTCTATCAGGCCGAGGTCGACCGGGTGACGCGCGAGACGCGTACGATGCGCGATGATTTGCGCGGCTATCTCCGCCTCGTGCCGATGGAAAGTCGCGAATTCCAGGAGGGTTATGCGGTGCAGGTGCTGCGCCGGGAGCTTTCCGAAAGCATGATTGTCCAAGTTATGCCCGGCCAGCCGGCACGGCGGCTGATCATGGTCAACCCGTATGAGCGCAATGACATCGAGCGATTGATTACCCCGGAACTGGTCGCCAAGCTCCGCGCCGGTGCATCCGCCGTGGTCATTCCCGAGCGTGACCGGATCGGGCTGCTCACCGTGTTCGATCCGCGCGCCGGCACTTATCTCTATGCGGCGCGCGTGTTCGATCCGCAGATCAACGCGCAGTTGCGGCGTGGCGAGCGGGTGTTGTCTGATTATCGCACGCTGATCGGCCGTTCACGCTCGCTGCAGCTGCAGTTCAACGCGGCGCTGCTGCTGATTTCGCTCCTGATCGTTGGTATCGCGGTTTGGGTGGCCCTCGCCGTCGCGGATCGACTGGTGCGGCCGGTGGGCGAGCTTGTCGCGGCCGCGCGGGCCGTCGCCGAGGGCGATTTGTCGGCGCGGGTGCGCCAGCCGCGCCGCCGCGACGAGATCGGCACGCTTGCGCGCGCGTTCAATGCGATGACCGGCCAGCTGGAGACGCAGACCGGGGCGCTGGTCGCCGCCAATGATCAGCTCGAAAGCCGCCGCGCGCTTATCGAGGCGGTGATGTCGGGCGTTTCCGCTGGGGTAATTTCGATCGATCGTGCTCGCCAGGTGCGGTTGATCAATGATTCAGCCGAAGCATTGCTCGCGGTGCAGGGCAGCGCGGTGGGACGGCCGCTGGCATCGCTATCGCCAGAGCTTGACGCGCTGCTTGATGGGGACGCGCGCGAGGCAGTGGTGCAGATCGTCGTCCGTGGCGAGGCGCGCACGCTCGCGGTAAAGGTCGCCAGCGCCAATGCAGGCCCGATCCTGACCTTCGACGACATCACCCAGCAATTGCTAGACCAGCGCCGCGCCGCCTGGGCCGATGTCGCGCGGCGGATCGCGCATGAGATCAAGAACCCGCTTACCCCGATCCAGCTCGCGGCCGAACGTTTGCAGCGGCGTTATGGCAAGACCGTGGCCGCCGACGACGGCACCTTCGCGCGCCTGACCGAGACGATCGTCCGCCAGGTCGGCGATCTGCGGCGGATGGTCGATGAATTCTCCTCCTTCGCCCGAATGCCCAAGCCGGTGTTCCGCGACGAGTCGTTGCTCGACGTCGCGCGTCAGGTGATGTTCCTACACGAGGTCGCGCATAGCGGGATGGTCTTCCGCCTGCTCCACGATGAACCGCCGCCCGTGATGCGCTGTGACCGCCGCCAGCTTGGTCAGGCACTGACAAATCTGGTTAAGAACGCGGTCGAAGCCATTGAAGCTAAAAATGATAATGGTGAGAAGCTGGTCGAGATGCGACTCGACAAGACTTCCAACGCGATCACGATCACGATCGCTGATAGTGGGGTTGGGTTGCCGATCGAGCGCAATCGCATCGTTGAACCCTATATGACGACGCGGGCCCGCGGTACGGGGCTTGGCCTCGCTATCGTGAAGAAGATCGTTGAGGAGCATGGCGGCGCGATGACCTTTGCCGATCGGCCGGAAGGTGGCACGATCGTGACGCTCGCTTTCGATACCGTCGCGCTCGCCGCCCTTGCCTGCGGCACGCCTGAACAACCCTGTGGCGCGGAAGCGGAAGAGGCAACCCCGCCACAGCTCACCCGCGTTCGAAAGTAGCCATGACTCTCGACATCCTGATCGTAGACGACGAGCGCGACATCCGCGAACTGGTGGCTGGTGTGCTGGAGGACGAGGGCTATGAAGCCCGGCTCGCCGCCGACAGCGATACCGCGCTCGAAGCTTTCACCGCGCGCCGGCCCTCGTTGGTGTTGCTCGATGTGTGGCTGCAGGGTTCTCGGCTCGACGGGCTCGATCTGCTCGATGAGCTTAAGCGTCGCGATCCCAGTCTGCCGGTGATCGTGATTTCAGGGCACGGCAACCTCGATACCGCGGTGGCTGCGATCCGGCGAGGCGCGGCCGATTTCATCGAAAAGCCGTTCGAGGCCGAGCGTTTGCTGCTGCTTGTCGAACGTGCGACCGAGACCGAGCGGCTGAAGCGCGAGATCGCCTCGCTGCGGGCGGCGGCGGGGCGCGAGGACGAGCTGACGGGCAACTCCGCGCCAATCAACGGCGTGCGCGCCACTCTCAAACGCGTGGCGGCGACCGGCAGCCGGGTGATGATCATGGGCGGCGCCGGCACCGGCAAGGAAGTGGCCGCGCGGCTGCTCCACGGCTGGAGCACGCGTGCCGGCGCGCCGTTCGTCGTGGTGAGCGCCGCGCGGATGACGCCCGAGCGCGTCGAGGAAGAATTGTTCGGCGTGGAGGAGGGCGGGCAGGTCGCGCGGCCTGCGCTGCTTGAACAAGCGCATGGCGGCACGCTGTTCCTTGACGAAATCGCCGACATGCCGGTGGCGACCCAGGCGCGCATTCTGCGCGTGCTGACCGACCAGAGCTTCGTGCGGGTCGGCGGCCAGCGGCAGGTACGCGTCGATGTCCGGGTCGTCTCGGCGACGGCGCGGGACTTGACCGCCGAGATCGCCGAGGGTCGGTTCCGCGAGGACCTCTACTATCGGCTGAACGTGGTGCCAGTGATGATGCCAGCGTTGACCGAACGCCGTGAGGATATTCCGCCGCTGGTCGAGCAGTTCGTCGCGCATTATGCCGCGCAGCGCCGCGTGCCCACGCCGGAAATCGCGCCAGAGGCTATGGTTGCGCTGCAAAGCTATGACTGGCCGGGAAATGTGCGCGAACTGCGCAACGTGGTCGAGCGGACCGTGATCCTGGCACCTGGTGACCGGATCGGCCGGATCGATCTCGATCTGCTGCCCGCCGAAGTTCTTGGCGATCCGCGCGACGCGGGGCTGGGGGCGGCGACACAGGCGATCATGGGGGCGCCGCTTCGCGAGGCGCGCGAATCCTTCGAACGCGAATATCTTCGGGTTCAGATCCGGCGCTTCTCGGGCAATATCTCGCGTACCGCGAGTTTTATCGGGATGGAGCGTTCGGCGCTGCACCGCAAGCTGAAGCTACTCGGCATCACCGACACTCGAAGCGAGGAGTAGACGCCTGGGCTCTCCGTTCCTACATTGGAGCGGAGCCATTTCAATTCGACGCTGAAACAATACGGCGCATCGCGGGCAAACCCCGCCAAGAACAAGGATACCGATCATGGCCGACAAACAGCCTTCGCTTCAGGATCTGTTCCTCAATTCGCTCCGCCGCTCGAAAACCCCGGTCACCATGTTCCTGGTGAAGGGCGTGAAGCTGCAGGGCATCGTCACCTGGTTCGATAACTTTTCGGTGCTGCTGCGTCGCGATGGTCAGTCGCAGCTGATCTACAAGCACGCCATTTCCACGATCATGCCCGCCCAGCCGATCGACATCGACTCGATCCTGGAGACGATCGGCGAGGCGCAGAAGAAGGCGCCGCTGCTCCAGGAGATTTTTTTGAACGCGGTGCGCAAATCCGAGGAACCGGTGACGATGTTCCTCGTCAATGGCGTGATGCTTCAAGGCTATATCTCGGCTTTTGATCTATTCTGTATGTTGCTCCAGCGCGATGGACTGGCGCAGCTTGTCTATAAGCACGCCGTTTCCACCGTGCAGCCGGCGCACCCGCTTAATCTAGCCGACGAGACGGAAAGCGATTGAGCACGGGGTTCGAGCGCGATCGCGGCGAGTTTGCGCGCGGCGCCAAGGCGGTCGTGGTTCTGCCCGAACAGGGCGGTGCTGCGCGCGACGGCGAGGCGCGGCTGGCTGAAACGGCTGGACTCGCCGAGGCTATCGGTCTGGTCGTCACCGATAAGGTCGCGCTGCGGCTGCGCACGCCCCGCCCGGCGACCTTGATCGGCCAAGGGCAGATCGAGCAGATCGCCGCCGCTGCGCGGATTGATGAGGCCCAGCTCGTGATCTTCGATGCGAGCCTTACCCCCGTTCAGCAGCGCAATCTCGAAACCGCGCTCGAAGCCAAGGTGATCGATCGCACCGGGCTGATCCTGGAGATTTTCGGCGAGCGCGCGGCGACCGCCGAAGGACGGCTGCAGGTGGAACTCGCCCATCTCGACTATCAGGCCGGGCGTCTGGTGCGCAGCTGGACTCACCTTGAGCGCCAGCGCGGCGGTTTCGGCTTCCTGGGCGGCCCCGGCGAAACCCAGATCGAAGCCGACCGTCGGCTGATCCGCGACCGCATGGCCAAGCTGCGCCGCGAGCTCGATCAGGTGCGCCGCACCCGAGCCCTACACCGCGACCGACGCCAGCGCGCGCCCTGGCCGGTGATCGCGCTGGTCGGCTACACCAATGCCGGCAAGTCGACGCTGTTCAACCGGCTCACCGGCGCCCAGGTGATGGCGGAGAATATGCTGTTCGCAACGCTCGACCCGACGCTGCGCCAGATCGCTCTGCCTGGGATCGACAAGGCGATCCTGTCCGACACGGTGGGCTTCGTGTCGGACCTGCCGACGCAGCTCGTCGCCGCCTTCCGCGCGACTTTGGAGGAGGTGGTGTCGGCCGACATCTTGATCCACGTCCGCGACATCGCCCATCCCGATAGCGAAGCGCAGCGCGCCGATGTCGAGGCGGTGCTACTGGAACTCGGCGTCGCCGAGGCGACCCCGCGCTTCGAGGCGTGGAACAAGCTCGATCTGCTCGATGCGGATGCCCGCGCGGCGTTGCTGGCGGACGCGGTCAGGCGTGATGATGTGATGCCGCTCTCGGCGCTGACGGGCGAGGGGACGGACGCGCTGCTCCGCGTGGTCGCCGACAAGCTCACTGCCGGCCACCGTCGCCACACGATCGCGCTCGATCTCGCCGATGGTGCGGGGGCGGCCTGGCTCCACCAGCATGGCGAGGTGCTCGATCATTGGCTGGAGGATGGGCGCGCGATCTATCAAGTGCGGCTATCGCCCGCGGATTATGAACGGTTCGATCAGCAGGCCGGGCGCGGCGCCGGAATACCCGGCTGAACCACGGGTTATGCGCCCTCGACCACCGGCGGCAGCACCTCGACCAGCACCGGCGCGGTTGTCGCGCCCGCGCCACGATGGGTTAGCCGGCCATCGACCTGGGCACCATTCTCGATTTCGATCGTCTCGTACTCGACATCGCCAGTGATCCGCGCGGCACGCTCGATCGTGATGTTGCGCGCCGAAACGCCGCCCTCGATCGTGCCGGCGATGCGAGCGCTTTCGGCGCGGACATTGCCGATCACCCGACCCTCGGTGCCTTGGACCAGGGTCGCGCAGGCGAGATCGCCCTCGATCGTGCCGTCGAGATGAAGGTCGGCGGTGGCGCTCAGGTTGCCGATGATTCGCACATCAGGCCCCACCACCGAGAATTGACGCTTGCCGCCGCCACTGGCCGTCGTCAGGGAACTCGTATCGCGCTGGCGGTTGTTGCTGAACATCGTCGATCCCTTCGCTATCAGCCCCATCCTAGCCCGGAAGGGCGATGGTTGCGCAACCCCGCGCTGCCCGGCGGGGGCGGTTGACGGCGCGCGCGGCGCCCCGTATAGGCGCGCGCTGCTCGGGCGGACATCCGCGGACATCCGTCGTCGGGCTGCTTGAACATTGCCAGCGGCAAGCGAACAGGCCCAGGGGATCGCCTGCGATCCCCCGAAGGGCCTATTTTTCGTGGAGCCGCCAGCAAAGTAACCGCCGGGTTTGCCGGTAACATAAGGTGAAGGGCTTCATGCCGACGATCAACCAATTGGTCCGCAAGGGCCGCGAACCGCAGAAGGCCAAGTCGAAGGTCCCTGCGATGGAGCAGAACCCGCAAAAGCGTGGCGTCTGCACCCGGGTCTATACGACGACCCCGAAGAAGCCGAACTCGGCGCTGCGCAAGGTGGCCAAGGTCCGCCTGACCAACAGCCGCGAAGTGATCAGCTATATTCCCGGCGAAGGGCACAACCTGCAGGAGCACTCGGTGGTGCTGATCCGCGGCGGCCGCGTGCGCGACCTTCCCGGTGTGCGCTATCACGTGCTGCGCGGCGTGCTTGACACGCAGGGCGTCAAGGACCGCAAGCAGTCGCGTTCGAAGTACGGCGCCAAGCGTCCGAAGTGATCCACAGTAAGCCCCGGACAGGTTCCGGACCGGCTGAAGCATAAAGGAAACAAGCAATGTCGCGTCGTCGTCGTCCCGAAAAGCGGGAAATTCTGCCCGATCCGAAGTTCGGGGATGTGGTGCTGTCGAAGTTCATGAATTCGGTCATGCTCGATGGCAAGAAGTCGGTTGCCGAAGCGATCGTCTATGGTGCGCTCGACACGATCGAGGCGCGCGCGAAGCGCGAGCCGCTCGGCGTGTTCCACGATGCACTTACCAATGTGAAGCCGGGTATCGAGGTGCGCAGCCGCCGCGTCGGTGGCGCTACCTACCAGGTGCCGGTGGAAGTCCGCCCCGAACGCGCTCAGGCGCTTGCGATCCGCTGGCTGATCTCGGCAGCGCGCGCGCGCGCCGAGAAGACGATGGCCGCGCGGCTTTCGGGCGAGCTGATGGACGCCGCGAACAACCGCGGCAACGCCGTCAAGAAGCGCGAGGACACGCACCGCATGGCCGAGGCCAACCGCGCCTTCTCGCACTATCGCTGGTAATGGTTGAAAGGCGACGCGAACCAGCGTCGCCTTTTGGCTTTCGCAACTCGCGCATCGCCTCTATATCGCGCGCGCCCGGGGGTCGCCCTGGGGTGTCCGCACATCCAAGGAAGACCTGTCATGGCCCGCAGCCATCCGCTCGAACGCTATCGCAACATCGGCATCATGGCGCATATCGACGCCGGCAAGACGACGACGACCGAGCGTATCCTTTATTACACCGGCAAGTCCTACAAGATCGGCGAAGTGCATGAAGGCACCGCGACGATGGACTGGATGGAGCAGGAGCAGGAGCGCGGGATCACGATTACGTCGGCCGCCACCACCTGCTTCTGGCGGGCGGAGGACGGCAAGGGCGAAGAGCACCGCATCAACATCATCGACACCCCTGGCCACGTCGACTTCACCATCGAAGTCGAGCGTTCGCTGCGTGTGCTCGATGGCGCGATCGCCTGCTTCGACGGCGTCGCGGGGGTTGAGCCGCAGTCGGAGACGGTATGGCGCCAGGCGGAAAAGTATCGCGTGCCGCGCATGTGCTTCGTCAACAAGCTCGACCGGACCGGCGCGAGCTTCGATCGTTGCGTGCAGATGATCAAGGACCGCCTCGGCGCGCGGCCGCTGGTGCTGTACCTCCCGATCGGTCTTGAGAGCGATTTCAAGGGCCTTGTCGATCTCGTCGAGAATCGCGCGATCATCTGGCTCGAAGAAAGCCTGGGCGCGAAGTTCGAATATCAGGCGATTCCGGCCGAGCTGGCGGATGCCGCCGCAGCGGCGCGCGCCGAGCTGATCGAAATGGCGGTCGAGCAGGACGACGAAATCATGGAGGCGTATCTGGAGGGCAATGAGCCCGACACCGCCACCCTGAAGCGCTTGATCCGCAAGGGCACGCTCGAATTCGCTTTCGTGCCGGTGCTGTGCGGCTCGGCGTTCAAGAACAAGGGCGTCCAGCCGCTGCTCGACGCGGTAATCGATTATCTGCCGAGCCCGCTGGACATTCCGCCGGTGCAGGGCTTGAAGCTCGATGGCGAAACCCCGGACGAGCGCCCGGCGTCGGATGAATCGCCCTTCTCGGGTCTCGCGTTCAAGATCATGAACGACCCGTTCGTCGGCACGCTTACCTTCGTGCGCATCTATTCGGGCAAGCTCGAAGGTGCCTCGACCGTGACCAACTCGGTCAAGGACAAGAAGGAAAAGGTCGGTCGCATGCTGCTCATGCACGCGAACAGCCGCGAGGACATCCAGGCAGCTTATGCGGGCGACATCGTTGCGCTCGCGGGGCTGAAGGACACGACCACTGGCGACACGCTCTGTACGCCAGCGGCGCCGATCATCCTGGAGCGGATGGAATTCCCCGAGCCGGTGATCGAGCTCTCGGTCGAGCCGAAGACCAAGGCTGACCAGGAGAAGATGGGCGTCGCGCTCAACCGCCTTGCGCGCGAAGACCCGTCGTTCCGCGTGAGCTCGGACCCGGAAAGCGGCCAGACGATCATCAAGGGGATGGGCGAACTCCACCTCGAAATCATCGTCGATCGCATGAAGCGCGAGTTCAAGGTGGAGGCCAATGTCGGTGCGCCGCAGGTGGCGTATCGCGAATATCTCGCCAAGCCGGTCGAGTTGACCTACACCCACAAGAAGCAGTCGGGTGGTTCGGGCCAGTTCGGTGAAGTGCGCGTCCAGCTGAAGCCGGGCGAGCGCGGTTCGGGCTATCAGTTCTTCGACGAAGTGAAGGGCGGCAATATTCCCAAGGAATATATCCCCTCGGTCGAGAAGGGGATGCGCGAATCGGCAGAGAGCGGCCATCTGATCGGCTTCCCGATCATCGACTTCGAAGTGCATCTGGTCGACGGCAAGTATCACGACGTCGACTCGTCGGCGCTGGCGTTCGAAATCACCGGTCGTGGCGCGATGCGCGAAGCGGCGGCGAAGGCGGGCATCAAGCTGCTCGAGCCGATCATGCGCGTGGAAGTGGTCACGCCCGAGGATTATCTGGGCGACGTGATCGGCGACCTGAACAGCCGTCGCGGGCAGATCCAGGGCACCGATACGCGCGGCAACGCGCAGGCAGTGGAAGCGATGGTACCGCTCGCCAACATGTTCGGCTATGTGAACCAGCTGCGTTCGTTCACCCAGGGGCGCGCGCAGTACACCATGCAGTTCTCGCATTATGACGAAGTGCCGCAGAACGTGGCGGACGAGGTAAAGGCGAAGTTCGCCTGATGCGTTGATCCCTTCGGGACATCGTGAGACGTTGAGGACGGGCGTGGAGCGATCCACGCCCGTTTCTGCGTCTTGGGGAGCGGACGATGCGCAAACTGGTGCTGGTTGGCCTAATGGCGCTCGGCGCGTGCGGTGGCGAGGAGCGGCGACAGACGGTGGTGACGGCCGATGGTGGTCGAGCCGAGGTGACGACGCACGACGATGGCGGGGCGGCGACGCTTAACCTCACCGGCGCCAATGGTGAGCTGGCGAGCTTCACCGCAGGCGACAGCGCTCGCTGGCCGAACGACTGGCCTGATTTCGCGCCGGCTTATCCTGGCGCCAAGGTACAGGCGAGCATGGGCGGGACCAGCAAAGACGGGAAGGGCGGGATGGTGAGCTTCACCACCGGTGATTCGGCGGAAAAGGTAATCGCGTTCTACCAGGTGCGGGCCGAGGCCGCCGGGATCAAGGTCGTCACCACGACCGAGGCGGGTGGAAGCCGTCAGTTCAGCGCGACGGATGACACCAGCGGACGCTCGCTCAACGTTTCGGCGACGAGCGAGGACGGTGCGACTCAAGTCGCGGTCGTCGCGGGGATGAAGCAATAAGCTCTTACCCGCTAACGGTGGTGGTCTGCCGCTGGACAAGTGCCGTTCAGCCATCCATATCGCCGCCTCGCGCGCCGTGGAGTCGAAGGCGAAATTCGCTCTAGCCATCCCGACGCGCTTGGGCTAAAGGCGCGCCTTCATCGCCGGCCTGGGTTTGGCCGGTGCTTGTCGTTTGGGGCCGCCAAGCCCTGATCCAGAGATGAAGACGGGTTCAAAAGGCCGTTCGCCCGGCGGCGGTTCGGTTTGATAGACAGAGGAAGAAATGGCGAAAGCAAAGTTCGAGCGGACCAAGCCGCACCTGAACATTGGGACGATCGGCCACGTCGACCACGGCAAGACCTCGCTGACGGCGGCGATCACGAAGGTTCTCGCTGAAACCGGCGGCGCGACGTTCGTCGACTATGCGAACATCGACAAGGCCCCGGAAGAGCGTGAGCGCGGCATCACCATCTCGACCGCGCACGTCGAGTATGAAACCTCGGCGCGCCACTATGCGCACGTCGATTGCCCCGGCCACGCCGACTATGTGAAGAACATGATCACCGGCGCCGCGCAGATGGACGGCGCGATCCTGGTCGTGTCGGCGACCGACGGCCCGATGCCGCAGACCCGCGAGCACATCCTGCTCGCCCGCCAGGTCGGCGTGCCGGCGATGGTCGTGTTCATGAACAAGGTCGATCTGGTCGACGACGAGGAAATCCTCGAACTCGTCGAGCTGGAAATCCGCGAACTGCTCAGCAGCTACGACTTCCCGGGCGACGATATTCCGATCATCAAGGGTTCGGCGGTGAAGGCGCTCGATGGCAGCGACACCAAGCTTGGCCACGACGCCGTGCTCGAACTGATGCGCGCGGTCGACGATTACATTCCGCAGCCGGAGCGTCCGCTCGACAAGCCGTTTATGATGCCGATCGAAGACGTGTTCTCGATCTCGGGTCGCGGCACCGTGGTGACCGGCCGTGTCGAAACCGGCATCATCAAGGTGGGCGAGGAAGTAGAAATCGTCGGCATCCACGACACCCGCAAGACCACGGTCACGGGCGTCGAAATGTTCCGCAAGCTGCTCGATCAGGGCCAGGCTGGCGACAATATCGGTGCGCTGCTCCGCGGCGTGGCGCGTGACGAAGTCGAGCGTGGCCAGGTGCTGGCGAAGCCCGGCTCGATCACCCCGCACACCGAATTCTCGTCGGAAGTTTACGTGCTGTCGAAGGACGAAGGCGGCCGTCACACGCCGTTCTTCGCCAACTATCGCCCGCAGTTCTACTTCCGCACGACCGACGTGACCGGCACCGTCGAGCTGCCCGCGGGCACCGAGATGGTCATGCCCGGCGACAATGTTGCGCTCGGCGTGAAGCTGATCGCGCCGATCGCGATGGACGTCGGCCAGCGCTTCACCATTCGCGAAGGCGGTCGCACCGTCGGCGCGGGTGTTGTCAGCGGCATCACGAAGTAATATAGCACACCGCGCCGCCCGATTCCCCGGAAGGGGAGTCGGGCGGTTGCTATTTGTGTAAGGCTTTTTTTTGGAGTGGAGCCCACTCCGTCGCCGGGCTGCGTGCCCATGTGACGCTTGTGACGCTTAGCTCCGCTGCTCTTTCGCATCGGTAGGGACAATGGACTCGAATATTCGCATTCGCCTGAAGGCGTTCGATCATCGCGTGCTCGATCAAGCGACCGGCGACATCGCCGACACCGCGCGACGTACTGGCGCGCTCATTCGCGGTCCGATCCCGCTGCCGACGCGCATTGAAAAATTCACGGTCAACCGTGGCCCGCACATCGACAAGAAGTCGCGCGAGCAGTTCGAGGTGCGCACTTATAAGCGTATGCTCGACATCGTGCAGCCGACCCCGCAAACGGTCGATGCTTTGATGAAGCTCGATCTCGCGGCAGGCGTTGACGTGGAGATCAAGCTGGCGTAAGCGCGCCGCTCTCCTACGGGAACAAGGATTCGCGCCGTGTATGGCGCGCGTCGCCCCGGCGAAAGCCAGGGCCTCCGGCCTCCGGGTTCACCCGGCCTCAAGAGCCTCCGCGAGCGGGGGGACGAGCCAAGGCTTCATTCGGGATACCGCCGGCGCCTCTGGGCGCCGGGACAGCGTCCCCCGTCGCGCCCGGGCAACCGGGCACCAGCCCGGGACGGGGCTCGCTTAGATTTTTGGGCTGGTATGCCCGCCGGGAAATGGTTCCGGGCGGGCCTCTGCATTTGGAGGTGAGATCATGCGCACTGGCGTGATCGCGAAGAAAATGGGGATGACCCGTTTGTTTCAGGAGGACGGCCGGCACGTGCCGGTAACCGTTCTCCAGCTTGAGAAGCTTCAGGTGGTTGCGCGCCGCGAGATCGATCGGGACGGTTATGTCGCGGTCCAGCTCGGTGCCGGCACCGCCAAGGCGAAGAACGTCGCCAAGCCGCAGCGTGGCCATTTCGGCAAGGCCGAGGTCGAGCCTAAGGTGATCGTCCGCGAATTCCGCGTGAGCGAGGACGCGCTGCTTGATGTCGGCGCGGAAATCGCTGCCGACCATTTCGTCCCGGGACAGCTGGTCGACGTACAGGGGTATACACAGGGTAAGGGTTTCGCCGGCGCGATGAAGCGCTGGGGCTTCGGTGGTCTGCGCGCGACGCACGGCGTTTCCGTCTCGCACCGCTCGCACGGCTCGACCGGCAACCGCCAGGACCCGGGCAAGGTCTTCAAGAACAAGAAGATGGCCGGCCATATGGGCGACCGTCAGCGCACCCAGCAAAATCTCGAAGTCGTCTCGACCGATGTCGAGCGCGGGCTGATTTTCCTGAAGGGCTCGGTGCCGGGTTCGAAGGGTGGTTGGCTGATCGTGAAGGACGCGGTCAAGGTGAAGGCGCCCGAGGGCGTGCCCTACCCGGCCGCGATCAAGGCCGCCAACAGCAACCAGGCAGCCGATACGCCCGCTGAAACAGCGCCGGCGGCGGACGCCACCGACGGCCAGGAGGGCTGAACATGAAAATCCAGGTCTCCACTTTCGAAGGCGATTGCGCGAACGGCGCCGCCGAGATCGAGCTCCGGGATGATGTTTTCGGGCTCGAGCCGCGCGCCGACATTCTGCACCGCGTCATCACCTGGCAGCTCGAGAAGCGCCGGGGTACTGCGCGCGGCACGCGGGAACGCGCCGATGTCGCGCGCACCGGCAAGAAGTTTGGTCGCCAGAAGGGCGGCGGTACCGCCCGTCATGGCGATCGCCGCGCCCCGGTGTTCATCGGTGGGGGTAAGGCGCACGGCGCCCGCGTCCGCGATTTCAACCCGTCGCTCAACAAGAAGATCCGAGCGCTTGGTCTGAAGATGGCACTTTCGGCGAAGGCCAAGGACGGCAAACTGATCGTGATGGACTCGCTCGCGATCGATGGCGGCAAGACCGCTGCGCTCGCCAAGAGCTTTCAGTCGATCGGCGCCAAGCACGCGCTGGTGATTGACGGTGATGTCGTCGAACCCAGCTTCGCGCTGGCTGCCGGCAATATTCACGCGATCGACGTGCTGCCGGCGATGGGTGCCAATGTGTACGACATTTTGAAGGCCGATACGCTGGTGCTCAGCCGCGCCGCGGTCGAAAAGCTGGAGGCGCGCTTCAATGGCTAAGAAGGGCAAGGCGGTCGACGCGCGTCATTACGACGTGATCGTCGCCCCGCACATCACCGAAAAGGCGACGCTGCTCAGCGAGCATAACGCGGTCGTCTTCAAGGTCGCGCGCGACGCGACCAAGCCCGAGATCAAGGCGGCGGTCGAGGCTTTGTTCGACGTGTCGGTGACGGGGGTGAACACCATCGTCCAGAAGGGCAAGACCAAGAAGTGGAAGGGCGCGCCCTACACGCGGTCTGACGTGAAAAAAGCGATCGTCACCCTGCAAGAGGGCCAGTCGATCGATGTGACGACGGGGATCTGAGGCGATGGCACTCAAGCATTACAACCCGACAAGCCCCGCACGTCGCGGCCTGATCCTGGTAGATCGCGCCGGGCTGCACAAGGGCGCGCCAGTAAAGGCGTTGACCGAGGGCAAGCGCAAGACGGGCGGGCGCAACAACAAGGGCCATGTCACCTCGCGCGGTATCGGCGGCGGCCACAAGCAGCGCTATCGCATCATTGATTTCAAGCGCCGTCTGTGGGACGTGGAAGGCACGGTCGAGCGGATCGAATATGATCCAAACCGTACCGCCTTTATCGCGCTGGTGAATTATGGCGCCGATGAAGCCGGCAAGGAGCGTCTCGCTTACATCATCGCGCCGCAGCGTCTGGCGGTCGGCGACAAGGTGATCGCCGGCAAGAAGACCGACGTAAAGCCGGGCAACGCGATGGAACTCGGCCAGATGCCGGTCGGCACCATCTGCCACAATGTGGAGATGAAGCCGGGCAAGGGCGGCCAGCTCGCGCGATCGGCGGGCACCTATGTGCAGATCGTCGGCCGGGACAAGGGCATGGTGATGATCCGCCTGAACTCGGGCGAGCAGCGCTATATCCGCAGCGATTGCATGGCGACGGTGGGCGCGGTGTCGAACCCCGACAACGCCAACCAATATCTGGCGAAGGCTGGCCGCAATCGCTGGCTCGGCAAGCGTCCGCTGACGCGCGGCGTCGCCAAGAACCCGGTCGATCACCCGCACGGCGGTGGTGAGGGCCGGACCTCGGGCGGTCGCCATCCGGTGACGCCGTGGGGCAAGCCGACCAAGGGTGCGCGCACCCGCCACAACAAGGCGACGGACAAGATGATCATCCGTAGCCGCCACGCGAAGAAGAAGGGCTGATAGATGGCTCGTTCGGTTTGGAAGGGTCCGTTCGTGGACCTGCATCTGCTGAAAAAGGCGCAGGCCGCTCAGGAAGCCGGCACCCGCGCGGGGCCGATCAAGACGTGGTCGCGCCGCTCGACGATCCTGCCCGATTTCGTCGGCCTGACGTTCAACGTCTATAACGGCCGTAAGTTCGTGCCGGTTTCGGTGAATGAGGACATGGTGGGCATGAAGCTCGGCGAATTCGCGCCGACCCGGTATTTCCCGGGCCATGCCGCCGATAAGAAGGGCAAGCGCTAATGGGCAAGCCGGCAGCTCCCCGCCGCGTGGCGGACAATGAGGCGCTTGCGGTGAATACGCAGATCCGCGGCTCCGCGCAGAAGCTCAACCTGGTCGCCGGGCTGATCCGTGGCCGGCGCGCGGGTGAGGCGATGAACATCCTGCAATTCTCGACCAAGGCGATGGCGGTCGAGGCGCGCAAGGTGCTCGCATCGGCGATCGCGAACGCCGAGAACAACCACAATCTCGATGTCGACGCGCTGGTCGTCGCCGAGGCGAGTGTGGGCAAGTCGTTCACGATGAAGCGGTTCGCCACGCGTGGCCGCGGCAAGTCCACCCGTATTCTGAAGCCATTCTCGCGGCTGCGGATCGTGGTGCGTGAAGTGCAGGAAGAAGCATAATGGGCCAAAAATCGAACCCGATCGGTCTGCGCCTGCAGATCAACCGCACCTGGGACAGCCGCTGGTACGCCGATGGCGCCGACTATGGCCGGCTGCTGCTGGAAGATCTGAAGATCCGTCAGTTCATCCTGGAGGCGCTGCCGCAGGCTGCGATCTCCAAGGTGGTGATCGACCGTCCTGCGAAGCTGTGCCGCATTTCGATCTTCGCGGCGCGCCCCGGTGTGATCATCGGCAAGAAGGGCGCGGACATCGAGAAGCTGAAGAAGAAGCTCTCGGCGATGACCGCCTCGGAAGTGTCGCTCAACATCGTCGAGATTCGCAAGCCCGAGATTGACGCCAAACTGGTGGCGCAGGGCGTCGCCGATCAGCTCGAACGCCGGATCGCTTTCCGACGCGCGATGAAGCGCGCGGTACAATCGGCGCTGCGCCTGGGTGCCGAGGGCATCCGGATCAACTGCGGGGGGCGGTTGGGCGGCGCGGAAATCGCGCGCACCGAATGGTATCGCGAGGGCCGCGTGCCGCTGCATACGCTGCGTGCCAATGTCGATTATGCCGAAGCGCAGGCGCATACCGCTTATGGCGTGTGCGGCGTGAAGGTGTGGATCTTCAAGGGCGAGATCCTGGGCCATGATCCGATGGCGCAGGACCGGCTGATGATGGAAGCGCAGACCTCGGGCGTGCGCCCGGCGCGCGACGACCGTCGCTAAGGATTAGGACCGATGCTGCAACCAAAGCGCTCCAAATTCCGTAAGGCCTTCAAGGGCCGTATCCATGGCGACGCCAAGGGCGGTTCGTCGCTGAACTTCGGCTCCTATGGGCTGAAGGCGCTGGAGCCGGAGCGGATTACCGCGCGCCAGATCGAAGCGGCACGCCGCGCGATCACGCGCCACATCAAGCGCCAGGGCCGTTTGTGGATTCGCATCTTCCCGGATGTGCCGGTGTCGTCCAAACCCGCCGAAGTCCGCATGGGCTCAGGCAAGGGCAGCCCCGAATTCTGGGCGGCGCGGGTGAAGCCGGGCCGTATCCTGTTCGAACTTGACGGCGTGCCAGGCCCGATCGCGGCGGTCGCGTTCGAGCGCGCAGCGATGAAGCTGCCAATCAAGACCAAGGTTGTCGCGCGTCTCGGCGACACCTCGCACCTGGAAGGTTGAGCATGAGCAAGATCAGCAACCGTGTCGCGGACTTGCGCGGCCAGAGCGACGACCAGCTCGTCGAGGCCGTTGGCCAGCTGAAGCGCGAGGCGTTCAACCTGCGTTTCCAGGCGGCGACCAGCCAGCTGGAAAAGCCGAGCCGGGTGCGCGAAGTGCGCCGCGAGATCGCCCGGATCAAGACGCTGCAGGCCGAGCGCGCGCGCTCGGCGGCTAAGTAAGGAATTAGGCCATGCCGAAGCGCGTGCTGACCGGGACCGTCGTCTCGGACAAGACCGACAAGACGGTGGTTGTGCTGGTGGAGCGCAAGGTGAAGCACCCGCTCTACGGCAAGATCATCCGCCGCTCGAAGAAGTATCATGCCCATGACGAGGACAATGTCTTCAAGATGGGCGAGACGGTGCGGATCGAGGAGACGCGCCCGATCTCGAAGTTGAAGACCTGGCGGGTGATCGAGCGCGTGAGCGCGGCGGCGATGCCCGAGCGGGTGAATGTCGACGCCTGAGGGCGAAAACAAAGGCGGGGCTGGGTCAGCAATCCACCCCAAGGTGAGAAGGAAGCGGATCAATGATCCAAATGCAGTCCAATCTCGACGTCGCGGACAATAGCGGCGCGAAGCGGGTGCAGTGCATCAAGGTGCTGGGCGGTTCGAAGCGTCGCACGGCCGGTGTTGGCGACATCATCGTCGTCAGCATCAAGGAAGCGCAGCCCCGTGGCAAGGTGAAGAAGGGCGACGTCCACCGCGCGGTGATCGTGCGCACGGCGAAGGATATTCGCCGTCCCGATGGGTCGGTGATCCGCTTCGATACGAACGCGGCGGTGCTGGTCAACAAGAACGAGGAGCCGATCGGCACCCGTATCTTCGGCCCGGTCGTCCGCGAGCTGCGCGCCAAGCAACACATGAAGATCATCAGCCTCGCGCCGGAGGTGCTGTAATGGCCGCCAAGATCAAGAAGGGCGATCGCGTCGTCGTCCTGTCCGGCAAGGACAAGGGCAAGACCGGCACTGTCACCCTCGCGCTGCCGCGCGAGGAGAAAGTCGTCGTGTCCGGCGTGAACATCGCCACCCGCCACCGCAAGCCGAGCCAGGCCAATCCGCAGGGTGGCCTCGAACGCAGCGAGGCGCCGCTCCACGTGTCGAAGGTCGCGATCGCCGATCCGGCGTCGGGCAAGGCGACGCGCGTCCGTTTCGAGCAGCGCGATGGCAAGAAGGTCCGCGTGGCCGTGAAGTCCGGGGAGGTCATCAATGGCTGACAATTACGTGCCACGGATGAAGAAGCTCTATGACGAGCAGATCATCAAGGCGATGACCGAGAAGTTCGGCTACAAGAACCCGATGCAGGTTCCGCGGATCGAAAAGATCGTGCTGAACATGGGCGTGGGCGAAGCGACGCAGGACAAGAAGAAGGTCGAGACCGCCGCAGCCGAAATGGCGCTGATCGCCGGTCAGAAGCCGGTGATCACTCGCGCGAAGAAGTCGATCGCGACGTTCAAGCTGCGCGAGGGGATGCCGATCGGCTGCAAGGTGACGCTGCGCCGCGAGCGGATGTACGAGTTTCTCGATCGCTTCGTGACGATCGCGCTGCCGCGCGTCCGCGACTTCCGCGGCCTGTCGCCGAAGTCGTTTGATGGGCGCGGCAACTACGCTTGCGGGATCAAGGAGCAGCTGATCTTCCCCGAGATCAACTATGACAAGATCGACAAGATCCGCGGTATGGACGTGATCGTGACGACCACCGCCAACACCGATGAGGAAGCGCGCGAGCTGCTTCGGCTGTTCGGCTTCCCGTTCACCCAGCCCCAGGCTGACCAGAAAAAGGCCGCCTGAGGCGGATAGAGGAAGAGCTTAAGTCCATGGCGAAACTGAGTTCGATCAACAAGAATGAGCGGCGCAAGAAGCTGGTGAAGAAATACGCCGGCCGCTACGCCAAGCTTAAGGCGATCGCGAATGACCAGGCGCTCGACGAAACCGAGCGTCTGATCGCCCGCCTGAAGATGGCGGAGGTGCCGCGCAACGGCAATCCGACCCGGATCCGCAACCGCTGCGAGCTGACCGGCCGCCCGCGGGCCTATTATCGCAAGTTCCGTCTCTGCCGCGTGCAGTTGCGCGAACTCGCGAACAAGGGGCTCATCCCCGGCGTGACCAAGTCGAGCTGGTAAGGACGCATTATGGCACTGACCGATCCCATTGGTGATATGCTCACCCGCATCCGCAACGGCCAGCGCGCCCGCAAGGACAGCGTGCTGACCCCGGCGTCGAAGTTGCGCGTCCGCGTGCTCGATGTGCTCCAGCGCGAAGGCTATATCCGCGGTTACAGCGAGGAAGCCGCTGGCCCCGCCAAGGCTATCCGCATCGAGCTGAAATATTTCGAGGGACAGCCCGCGATCAAGCATGTTGCGCGCGTCTCGAAGCCCGGTCGCCGGGTCTATTCGGGCGCGCAGGAATTGCCGCGCGTGATGAACGGCCTTGGCATCACCATCGTCTCGACCCCTAAGGGCGTGCTATCTGATGCCGAAGCGCGTGCCGAGAATGTCGGCGGCGAAGTGCTGGCGGAGGTGTTCTGATGAGCCGCATTGGCAAGAAGGCCGTCGCGATTCCCGCGGGCGTTACCGCAGACATCGCCGATGGCATGATTTCGGTGAAGGGGCCGAAGGGCGTCCTCTCGATGCCGCTCGCCGATGAGATCGTCTATGCGATCGAGGACGGCGCGATTTCGGTGCAGCCCGCAAATAGTAGCAAGCGCGCGCGCGCTTTCTGGGGGATGCAGCGCACGCTAATCGCGAACCTGATGCAGGGCGTGACGCAGGGCTTCTCGAAGGTGCTAGAGATCAACGGCGTCGGCTACCGTGCCGCCGCGCAGGGCCGCAACCTGAACCTGCAGCTCGGCTACAGCCACCATGTGAACTATGCCATCCCCGAGGGGATCGAGATCAAGACGCCGGATCAGACGACCGTTGAAATCTCGGGCATCGACAAGCAGAAGGTTGGCCAGGTGGCCGCGGAAATCCGCCGCTGGCGTAAGCCTGAGCCGTACAAGGGCAAGGGCATCAAGTATCGCGGCGAGTTCATCTTCCGCAAGGAAGGGAAGAAGAAATGATCAGCACCAAGACTATGTCGCTGTTCGAAAAGCGCCGTCGCCGCAACCGTACCGCTTTGCGGGCGCGCAGCGCGGGCCGTCCGCGCCTTTCGGTTCATCGTTCGGGCAAGCACATCTATGCTCAGGTGATCGACGATGCGGCTGGCCGGACCATCGCCGCCGCCTCGACGCTGGAAGAGGCGCTGCGCTCGACGAGCGGGGCCAACATCGCCGCCGCGGTCGCGGTGGGCAAGCGCGTGGCGGAAAAGGCCAAGGAAGCGGGCGTGACCCAGGTCGTGTTCGATCGCGGCGGCTTTCTTTATCACGGTCGCGTCAAGGCGCTGGCGGATGCCGCGCGCGAAGCTGGTTTGGAGTTTTAAGCAATGGCCGATGAACTGGTAACGCCGGGCACCGAGGGCGCGCCCGAGGCGCGTGAAGGTCGCCGTGGCCGGGGTGGTCGCGGTGGCGAGCGCGGCGGTGACGGGCGCGGTCGGGGCGGTCGTGACGGTCGTGGCCGTCGCGATGGTCCGCGCGAGGAAGGCGGCGAGGAGCTGATCGAGAAGCTTGTCCACATCAACCGCGTGTCGAAGACGGTGAAGGGCGGCAAGCGTTTTGGCTTCGCGGCGCTGGTGGTGGTCGGTGACGGCCGCGGCCGAGTTGGCTTCGGGCACGGCAAGGCGCGCGAGGTGCCAGAAGCGATCAGCAAGGCGACCGCGGCGGCCAAGAAGGCGATGATCCGTGTGCCGCTGAAGGAAGGGCGCACGCTGCATCATGACGGCAACGGCCATTTCGGCGCGGGCCGGGTGACGCTCCGTTCGGCGCCGCAAGGTACCGGCATCATCGCCGGCGGCCCGATGCGCGCTGTGTTCGAGAGCCTCGGTGTCGCCGACGTGGTGACCAAGTCGCTCGGCACCTCCAACCCCTATAACATGATCCGCGCGACCTTCGAGGCGCTGCACACGCAGGTCAGCCCCAAGTCGGTCGCCCAGCGGCGTGGCAAGAAGATCGCCGATCTGCTCGGCCGGGGTGGCTCTCAGGCTGCCGAGGTGGAAGCCGCGGCGATCGTGGAGTAACGGATATGGCGACGATCAAGATCACCCAAACCGGATCGCCCATCCGGCGCACCAAGGATCAACGCGCGACGCTGATCGGCCTGGGGCTGAACAAGCTGCATCGCACCAGCGAACTGGAGGACACGCCCGAGGTTCGCGGCATGATCCAGAAGGTTCGGCACATGGTGCAGGTGGAGGGTTGAAGCCTTCGGCTCTCGCCCGCAGCTGGGCGAGAGCTAATTCTAAAGCGCGACAAAAGCGAAAGCGAGTGCAATGAAACTGAACGATCTGCGAGACAATGAAGGCGCCCGTCACCGTCGCATCCGCGTCGGGCGGGGTATCGGCTCGGGCAAGGGCAAGACCGCAGGGCGCGGCCAGAAGGGCCAAAAGAGCCGTGAAGGCGTGAGCATCAAGGGCTTCGAAGGCGGCCAGATGCCGCTCCACATGCGGCTCCCCAAGCGTGGCTTCAACAACATCTTCGCCAAGGATTATGCCGAGGTGAACCTGGGCGCGATCCAGAAGGCGGTCGAAGCCGGCAAGATCGTCGAGGGTGCGAGCCTCGATCACGCGGCACTGCAGGCGGCGGGCCTCGCGCGCGGCGGCAGGGATGGCGTGCGCCTCCTCGCCAAAGGCGAACTTACCACCAAGCTCAGCTTCACCGTCGCGGGCGCGTCGAAGGGCGCGATCGAGGCGGTTGAGAAGCTTGGCGGCACGGTCGACGTGATCGCGGTGGTGCCGGCGGCCGAGAAGGCCGCGGCCAAGAAGAACAGCAAGCGCGACGCCAAGAAGGCGTGATGCCGCGGGGCGGGAAGGCGACTTCCCGCCCTTCGTTTTGGCGCGTGGCCGATACGGCTATTAGACAAGCGCCGGGCGACGCCTATATGAGCGGCGATGGGCGGGCGACGCCCGCTTTCTTTTTGCAGGACGAGTAATGGCATCCGCAGCCGAGCAAATGGCGAATTCCATCAGCCTGGCGAAGTTCGCCCAGGCCACCGACCTCCGCAAGCGCCTGTGGTTCACGATCGGCGCGCTGATCGTCTTCCGCTTCCTGAGCTATGTGCCGCTGCCGGGGATCGACCCGACCGGCCTCGCCGCGCTGGCGAACCGCACCACCGGCGGCATCATCGATCTGTTCAACAATTTCTCGGGTGGCGCCTTGAAGCGCGCGTCGATCGTCGCGCTCGGCATTACCCCCTACATCACCGCCTCGATCGTGGTGCAGCTCGCGACCTCGCTGTCGCCGACGCTCAATTCGATCAAGAAGGAAGGCGAAAGCGGCCGCAAGCGGCTGAACCAATATACCCGCTATGGCACCGTCGCGCTTACCCTGATCCAGGGCTGGTTCTTCGCGGTGCAGCTGGAAGGCAATGGCGCGGTGGTTGATCCCGGCCTGCTGTTCCGCGTCGCCGCCGTCATCTCGCTGCTCGGTGGCACGATGTTCCTGATGTGGCTTGGCGAACAGATCACCAGCCGCGGCATCGGCAATGGTGTGTCGCTCATCATCATGGCGGGCATCGTCGCCAATCTTCCGACCACGCTGTTCAACCTGTTCCAGCAGGGTCGCACCGGCGAAATGGACGGGTTCAAGCTGAGCGGGATCGTCGTCGCCGTGGTCGCGCTGATCCTGTTCATCTGCTTCATGGAGCGGGCGCAGCGGCGGATCATCATCCAATATCCGAAGCGCCAGACCCGCACGGGGATGCAGGCCGATCGCAGCCATTTGCCGCTGAAGATCAACACCGCGGGCGTGATCCCGCCGATCTTCGCCTCGTCGCTCCTGCTGCTGCCGCTGACGATCACCCAGTTCGCGACCAACCTGACCAAGGGCGACACCTGGTATTCGGAAGCGCTGATCACGCTGAACCAGTATCTCCAGCACGGTTCGCTGCTCTATCTCGCGCTTTACGGGCTGGGGATCGTGTTCTTCAGCTTCTTCTACACGGCAGTCGTGTTCAACCCGGAGGAAACGGCGGAGAATTTGAAGCGCCACGGCGGCTTCATTCCCGGCATCCGCCCGGGTAAGAATACCGAGGTGTATTTCGACTATGTCCTTACCCGCATCACGGTGCTGGGCGCGGCCTATCTCGCGATCATCTGCCTGGTGCCGGAATATCTGGTATCGGCGCTTGGCATTCCCTTTTACCTCGGGGGCACGAGCCTGCTGATCGTCGTTAATGTGACGATGGACACGGTGACGCAGATCCAAAGTCACTTGCTTGCGCACCAATATGGCGATTTGATCAAGAAAGCGAAGCTGAAGGGCGGGCGTCTGCGTTGAGCGGGTGATACCGGCCGGGCGAGCGGGGAGAGGACCGATCTTGAACATCATCCTGCTGGGGCCGCCAGGGGCGGGCAAGGGCACCCAGGCGACGCGGCTCCAGGCCGATCGCGGCATGGTGCAGCTGTCGACCGGTGACATGCTGCGCGCGGCGGTGAGGGCGGGTACACCGGTTGGCCTGGAAGCCAAGGCGGTGATGGAGGCTGGGCAGCTCGTTTCCGATGCGATCGTCTCCGCGCTGATTGACGACAAGCTTACCGGCATGGGCGCGGGCGAAGGCGCGATTTTTGATGGTTACCCGCGTACCGCGCCGCAGGTGGAATCGCTCGATACCATTCTGGCCGCACATGGCCGAGCGCTCGATCATGTGATCGAGCTGGAGGTGGACGAGGAGGCGCTGGTTGCGCGTATCGTCGGTCGGTTCTCCTGCGCTAAGTGCGGCACCAATTATCACGATCGCTTCAACCGTCCCAAGGTGGACGGGGTGTGCGACGTGTGCGGCTCGACCGAATTCAAGCGCCGCGCCGACGATAATGAGGAAACCGTGCGCCAGCGCATGGCCGAGTATCGCGCCAAGACCGCGCCGATCCTGCCGCTCTACGAAGCGCGGGGGCTGGTCCGCCGGATCGACGGCATGGCACCGATCGACGAAGTGACCCACGCGATCGAGGCAGTGCTGGGCGGCTGAGCGCTCGGGTCAGGCGCTTTCCGGCCATGCCGCGCGCGGCATCAGGAACAGGTCCGTATCCTCTGGCGTCCCGCCCGCAGCGGTGATCAGTGCGTGAGCCTGGCCCCGATGATGCGTGGCATGGTTGAACATATGGACCAGCACGACGGGGAGCGGTGCCGTCGCTTCGCGTCCCAGCGCGCCGCTATACCAGGTGAGATCGCCGGTAACTGGCCCTGGCGCGAATCCGTCGGCCCAGGCGACGATTTGATCGTCGAGCGCCGTGCGCGCTGCGACGAGCGCGTCCCAATCGGCGACGTGAGTCGCGCTGTCTTTCAGCCCGACCGCCGGTTTCTCAACCAGATTAAAGCGCGACAGCCAGATGGTGTCCGCCCAGTGGAGGTGCGAAAGCGTGCCATGGATCGATCCCCAAAAGGCGCCACTCGTGCGGCGGCGCGCTTCGTCAGACAGGCCGGCGGCCGCTTTGTGGAGCGTCTGGTTCTGCCAGCGGTTATAGCGCGCCATCATACTCAGATACCCACTGGTGATCATCGCCTTGCTTCCCCGCTTTCCGGCCTTTCGGCCATCGACGCGATGCTTTAGCATCATTGGGGTTTAGGGGAGAAGGTTGGGATGCGTTCTGCAATGATCGCGCTAATCTGGCTTATCGCCACGCCCGCCGCCGCCGAGGTAAGCCAGTCCGCGCCCGACCATTTCGTGATCGAACAGACGGTGACGATCGCCGCGCCGATCGAGCGCAGCTGGGCGACGCTGCGCAGCCCTCAGAAATGGTGGGACAAGGAGCACACCTATTCGGGCGACAGCGACAATCTTTACCTCGATTCGCAGGCCACCGGCTGTTTTTGCGAGAAGCTGCCGGGCAAGGGCAGCGTCGAACATGGCCATATCGTCTATGTCGAACCGCCCCGCGCGCTGCGACTGCGCACCGCGCTTGGGCCGCTTCAACCCGAAGGCGTCGACGGGGCGCTGACGATCACGCTTGAGCCGCAAGGCAACGGGACCAAAGTTAAGCTTGCCTATGTCGTTGGCGGATTCGCGCGCGTCGGGCTCGACAAGCTCGCGCCGAAGGTAGACGAGGTGCTGGCGGTGCAAATGGCGCATTTAAAGGAAGCCGCCGAAATCGCGCCACCGGCGGACGAGGCGCCGGAGACGGCCGCGCCGCGCGAACATCGGTAGAGGGGTGCCTTCGATCGTCGCCTCGGCCATAAGCCGGGCCTTGGTTTTTTGTTCGGTTGCAAGGTCAGCCAAGCGCCGGGTCGAGCCTCGGGCGACTTGAGCCGCTTGACCTGTTGCCGCGCCTCTATTCCGCTGGGGCTAGCGGCGTCCTTGGCAGCTTAACCCCACGCTTCTCGCGCTGAAGAAAATAACCGATCATCGCCACGCCCACCACCGTCGGCGCCGCCCAGATCGCCGGGTTGAAGGCGTGGGCCGGGAACATGCGGATCAGCCCCACTGACAGGAACGCGGTGTAGGCGGCGATCCCGGTCGCGACCATCGCCTTCAGATGCTCCGCGATATAAGCGCGCGGCGGCGGGGCAGGACGAAACAGATACCAGAGATAGGTAAGCGTGGTGCCAAAGCCGATCACCGATACCAGGATCATCAGCGGCTGCCCCAGCCACAGTCCCAGCGCCAGGCAATTGGCGCCGAGCGCGAGCACCGCCAATTGCAGCGCGATCATGGGCCAGCGCCGGTTGCGCGCATGATCGCGGCGGTTGGTGACCATCTGGCGGCCGTAGCGCGTCATCCCGATCACCAGCACGCCGAGATAGAGCATCATCCACCCCAGCAGCCCTCGATACAGCGCGGCATCGGTCAACCCGGGGTGCATCGCTAGCGGCCAGCGCACCGACAGCGCCCCCATGCCGAGCGCCATCGCCGCCGCGCCATAGATCGCCCAGGTGAAGATGCCGCCCCAATAGCGATGATCGGGGCCGCCCTTGCGCGTCAGCACCGCCCCCCACGTAGCGAGCAGCGCGACGGTGCCGCAGCCGACATGGACGCCAAGGAACAACATGAACAGCCAGGGCATTATCGGGCTCGCCTTGCCTTTGTTGCACGGGGCGAGCATGATCGTCCTGCCCCGTCGGCGCAAGGCAGATTGCACCGCCACGCGCTTGACAAGGGGGCGACTCGGCGCGTAGAGCGCCCATCTTCCGATACGTCCGGGGACGGCGGCGCCTTCAAGCGCACGCCGCGTTCTTGCGTCTATCGGGTCATCGCGATGAGATGGGCCGGGTGCAGCCATGCCGCGGCCTGTGGAGCAGGAGACACAAGTTCATGGCACGTATTGCGGGCGTCAACATCCCGACCAACAAGCGCGTGGTGATCGCGCTCACCTACATCCACGGCATCGGCTCGTTCAAGGCGAAGCAGATCACTGACAAGCTCGGCATCGCGCCCGAGCGCCGCGTGCAGGACCTGACCGATCAGGAAGTGCTGCAGATCCGCGAAACGATCGACGCCGAACATACGGTGGAGGGCGACCTTCGCCGCGAGACCGCGGTGAACATAAAGCGGCTGATGGACCTGGCCTGCTATCGCGGGCTGCGCCATCGCAAGGGCCTGCCGGTCCGCGGCCAGCGCACGCATACCAATGCGCGCACCCGCAAGGGCAAGGCCAAGCCGATCGCCGGCAAGAAGAAGTAACCGGCGCTTCCCCTTTCAAGGTCAGGATCAAACATCATGGCACGCGAACCGCAGCGCATTCGTCGGCGCGAACGCAAGAACATCACCTCGGGCGTCGCGCATGTGAACGCCAGTTTCAACAACACGATGATCACCATCACCGATGCCCAGGGCAATGCGATCAGCTGGTCGTCGGCGGGCATGATGGGCTTCAAGGGCAGCCGCAAATCGACGCCCTATGCCGCCCAGGTTGCCGCCGAAGATGCCGGCCGCAAGGCCGCCGAACACGGCGTGCGCACGCTCGAAGTGGAAGTGAAGGGCCCCGGCTCGGGCCGCGAATCGGCTCTGCGCGCGCTGCAGGCGGTCGGCTTTCAGATCACTTCGATCCGCGACGTGACCCCGATCCCGCACAACGGCGTGCGCCCGTCGAAGCGCCGTCGCGTTTGATTTTCAGCCCCGGCGCGCCGCGTTCGGCTGGTCGCGTCGATCCCAACCAGCGGGGCGATGGCCTGGCCCCGCGCTCAACTAGGGGAAGCCCGTGTCTGTCAACGCAAAGAACTGGCAGGAACTGAAAAAGCCCAACGCGCTCGAGCGTAAGCCGAGCGGCGACGGGCGGCGCAAGGCGACCTTCGTGGCCGAACCGCTGGAGCGTGGCTTCGGCCTGACGCTTGGCAACGCGCTGCGGCGCGTGCTGCTCTCGTCGCTTCAGGGCGCCGCGGTCACCTCGATCAAGATCGAGAATGTGCTGCACGAATTCTCGTCGCTGGCCGGCGTGCGCGAGGACGTGACCGACATCGTGCTGAACGTGAAGCAGATCGCGCTCAAGATGCAGGGCGAAGGGCCGAAGCGCCTCCAGCTCTCGGCGACCGGGCCGGCCGAAGTGAAGGCGGGTGACATCGCGGTGTCGGGCGATATCGAGGTGATGAACCCGGATCTCGTCATCTGCCATCTCGACGATGGCGCGACGCTCAACATGGAGCTGACCGCCGATACCGGCAAGGGCTATGTCCCGGCGACGGCCAACCGGCCGGCCGACGCACCGATCGGCCTGATCCCGGTCGATGCCCTGTACTCGCCGGTTCGGCAGGTGAGCTACAAGGTCGAGAATACCCGCGTCGGCCAGGAGCTCGATTACGACAAGCTGACGCTGACGGTCGAGACCGACGGCACCGTGACGCCCGACGACGCGGTCGCCTATGCGGGCCGCATCTTGCAGGATCAGCTCGCGCTGTTCGTCCATTTCGACGACTCGGCGATGACCCGCAGCGTGCCCACGGGCATGCCGGCGGCGGCGCCGGTGGGCGAGGTGCAGGGCGACACCCAGCAGATCAACCGCTATCTGCTGAAGAAGGTCGACGAGCTCGAACTCTCGGTGCGTTCGGCTAACTGCCTGAAGACCGACAACATCATCTACATTGGCGATCTGGTGCAGAAGACCGAGACGGAGATGCTGCGCACGCCGAACTTCGGGCGCAAGTCGCTCAACGAGATCAAGGAAGTGCTGGCCTCGATGGGCCTGCGGCTGGGTATGGAAATCCCGGGCTGGCCGCCTGAGAATATCGAGGAAATGGCGAAGAAGCTCGAGCAGGAGATTATGGGCTGATTGCGCACCGGCGCGTGCCGCGCCGGAGACGCAATCGGCCCGGCCGGCCTCGCCCTTGGACGAGGACCGACGGCGCGGCTTCGCCGCGCCGTTCCTCCGCCGGTTTGCGATTGCTCCCCCTCCGCAAGCAAGCTTGCGGAGGATATTAAGGGCAGGGGTGGCCCCCTCTAAGCGCCACCAGGTCCGGGGTTCCGTGAGACGGCCCCTGAACGAACGAAAGGAAGGCCCATGCGTCATCGTGTTGGCGGCCGTAAGCTTGGCCGCACCTCCGCCCACCGCGCCGCTTTGTTCCGCAATCTCGCGGCCGCGCTCATCAAGCATGAGCAGATCCTCACCACGCTGCCCAAGGCAAAGGAACTGCGCCCCTATGTCGAAAAGCTGGTGACGCTGGCGAAGCGTGGCGGCTTGTCGAACCGGCGCTTGGCTCATGCCCGGTTGCTCGACGATGCGCAGCTGGCGAAGTTGTTCGACGTGCTCGCCGAGCGCTACGCCACCCGCAATGGCGGCTATACCCGCATCATCAAGGCCGGCCCGCGCGCGTCGGACGCGTCGCCGATGGCTTACATCGAGTTCGTCGATCGTGACGAGAGCGCCAAGGGACAGGACTCGGGCCCGGTGCTGAGCGACGAGGACGATTTCGACCAAGCGGCTTAAACGCCCTATTAACCCCTTCACAAGAGAGCCGCGACCGTTAGGGTTGCGGCTCTTTTTTGTTGCCTTGGGGGGCTTCGATGCGTCTGTCGCCGCTGCTGTTGATCACCACCGCCGTCGCCGTGCCGCTGATCGTCCCGCTTGCCGCAGCCCAATCGCAGGAGGCCGCGTTGCGTTATCCCGAATCCCGCCGTGTCGAGCTGGTCGAGGATCATTTCGGTCTCAAGGTCGCCGACCCCTATCGCTGGCTCGAGAATGACGTACGCCAGGATCAGGAGGTGCGTGCCTGGGTGACGGCGCAGAACCAGGTGACGGACGCCTATCTCGCCACCCTGCCACAGCGCGCCGTGTTCCGCGACCGGATCAAGGCGCTCTATAATTATGAGCGCTTCGGCGTGCCGGTGAAGGCCGGCGGGCGTTATTTCTACACGCGCAATTCGGGGTTGCAGAACCAGTCGGTGCTGTATGTTCGCGATGCACTGAACGGCGAAGGCCGGGTGTTGATCGACCCCAATGGCTGGGCCAAGGACGGGGCGACCGCGCTCGCCAGCTGGCGCCCCTCAAACGACGGCAAGAAATTGCTGTTCGGCATCCAGGATGGCGGCACCGATTGGCGCACGCTGAAGGTGCTCGACGTCGCGACCGGGCAGGAAAACGACGAGATCAGGAATGTGAAGAACGGCCTCGGCGATTGGGCCAAGGATGGCAGCGGCTTCTTCTATTCGCGCTTCCCCGAACCGCCCGCCGGCCAGCGCTATCAGGCGATCAACGAGGATGAGGCGGTCTATTTCCACAAGCTCGGCACGCCGCAAAGCGCCGATCGGCTGATCTACGCGACTCCCGACAAGCCGCGCTACGGCCATGACGGCTATGTGACCGACGACGGCCAGTGGCTGGTTATCCTGACGACCGAGGGCACCGATCGCCGCTATGAGGTGAGCGTGCTCGACCTTACCACGCCGGGGGCCAAGCCGCGCACCATCATCAAGGGGCTGAACTATGATTGGCAGCTCGCGGGCAATGTCGGCAGCAAATTCTACTGGCGTACCAGCCAGGGCGCCCCGCTGAAGCGGATCGTGACCATGGACGTGGCCGCGGCCGATCCCAAGCCGGTCGAACTAGTGCCCGAGGCCAAGGCGACGCTGGAAAGCGCCAACATCGTCGGCGGGGTGCTGTTCGCCGAGTATCTGGCCGATGTAAAGGGCGAGGTGCGGCGCTATTCGCTCAGCGGCAAACCGATGGGCACGGTCGCGTTGCCCGGGATCGGCTCGGTCGGCGGTTTTGGCGGCCGGATCGATGATGGCGAGACTTTCTTCGCCTTCACCAGCTTCGCCACGCCGGGCGCGGTCTATCATTATGACGTGAAGACCGGGCGCGCGACGCCCTGGGCGACCCCCAAGGTCGCGTTCAATCCCGATGACTATAAGGTCGAGCAGGTGTTCTACCCGTCGAAGGACGGCACCAAGATTCCGATGTTCGTCGTGCGCAAGAAAAGCGTCACCGGCCCGGCGCCGACGCTGCTCTACGCCTATGGCGGGTTCAACATCCCAACGGTGCCCAGCTTCTCGCCGACGCGGCTTGCCTGGATGGAGCAGGGCGGGGTGCTCGCGGTCGCGAACATTCGCGGCGGCGGCGAATATGGCGATCCCTGGCACGATGCCGGGCGGCTGGCGAACAAGCAGAATGTGTTCGACGATTTCATCGCCGCCGGCGAATGGCTCAAGGCGAATGGGGTGACCGGCAAGGATCAGCTCGCGGTTCAGGGCGGGTCGAATGGCGGGCTGCTGATCGGCGCGGTCGTGAACCAGCGCCCCGATCTGTTCGCGGCGGCGCTCCCCGCGGTCGGGGTGATGGACATGCTCCGTTTCGATCGCTTCACTGCGGGGCGCTATTGGGTCGATGATTATGGCTACCCGTCGAAGGAGGCCGATTTCAAAGTGCTGTATGCCTACTCACCCTATCACAATGTGAAGGGCGGTCGCGCTTATCCGGCGATCCTGGCGACCACCGCCGATACCGATGACCGGGTGGTGCCGGGGCACACCTTCAAATACACCGCCGCGATCCAAGCGGCGGACATCGGCGCCAAGCCTCACCTGGTGCGGATTGAGACCCGGGCGGGCCATGGCAGCGGCAAGCCGACGGACAAGATCATCGACGAGGCCGCGGATCTCTGGTCGTTCGCCGCCCAGTGGACCGGGCTCAAGGTAGCCATGCCTGCCCACTGACCCGGCGGCGGGCATTTTCGCGCAAGAACCCGCAAAATCGGTTGACGATAACGTTCTGTTAACGTTCCTTAACAGTAATCGGTTTGCCTCGCTCTTTGTAGCGTTCGCTTCGCTCGGGCCGCTTGGGGGTCACGGGCCCGGCGCTGGCCGGTAATAAGGAGCGAGCTATGACCACCTTAGTAAAAAGCGCGGGCGGCGCCGGGGTATCGCTGTGGGGGACGCTGGCGCTTGCCGCGACGCCCGTCGCGATCGTCGCGACCGTTGCCGCGGTCCAGCAGTTGACGAGCACGACCGCGCCCGCCACCGCGGTCGTCAACGCCGGCCCGGACCAGACGATCACGCTGCCGACCAACCAAGTCACTCTGAATGGGCAGATTAACGGCGTTCGCGCGCGGTGGGTGATCCGTGCGGGCGCGGGGCGCGTAACCCTGGCCTCGGCCACGTCGGCGGTGACCATCGCGACGTTCAGCACGGCGGGCACCTATAAGTTCGAACTGCAATCGTTCGACGCGCGCGGGCGCAGGATCGGCGCGGATAGCGTGAAGGTGTTCGTCAATGCAGCGCCCCGCGCGAGCGTCTGGCGCGAGCGCATCCTGAACACCGATGGCACGATCAACGCGGCCGAATATCGCTTCGTCGCCAATAACGCAAACACGGCGGCGATGATTGATTACCAGCTCGGCCCTAAATATGCGGACTTTAACCACGCTGGCGAGGCACCCCCACCGACGCTGTGGGGCCCGGACCTGACGAGCGGGCAGGGGCTGTGGCCGTATGGCAGCCAGCCGACCAACAATCCGGGCGAGCGTGAGAAATGCCTGCCGCCCGATCAGCAGCCGCGTAGCGACCAGGAGGAACTGGCCCGTGGGTTGAAAGGCGGCGGCTGGCTCGTCGGCGGACAGACCGCGTTCGTGCCCGATGATCCAACCGATCCGAACTATCGCTTCGGTGTCGCCAACACGCGCGGCGCGGACGGGGCCTATTTCGACACCGGTGGCTTGTGCATGCGGATGATCGCCGCGTGGAACCCCGATTGGTGGAATCGCAACGGCATCGCCCAACCCTATAACAGCCAGATCCGCGATCTCGTCACCCAGCGCCGTCCCGACCTGCCGCTGACCCCGGTCGCGATCGCGCGCGGGCGGGCCAATGCCAGCCAGATCAGCTTTGCCGCGTTCAAGGACGGCACGATCGCGCCGATGATCGTCGGCAATTCGGCGCCCGAATTCTTCGATGGCGCGGGCATTCGCCTTCCTGCGGGCATGGTGCCGATGGCGATGGCGGTGACGCCGTATAACGAATTCCTCGTCGTCAGCGTTTGGGACACCAACACCGTCTCGGGCAAGCTCGCCTTCATCGCGTTGCGCCCCCGCGAAATGGCGGTGGGCAGCCCTGCCCAGACTCCCAACAGCCGCTGGTATTGGGGCGTCGCCGGCGCCTGGACCAACCGCGGCATGAAACTGCTCGGCATGGTCGATCTGCCCTTCGCCGCGCCGACCAGTGTCGACGTGTCGAACAATCTCGTGCTCGGCAATCCGCGCGGCTATGGCGATAACGATGATCCGGCGCGGGGCGATCTCTCCCGCCAGTCGGCGCGCGACATCTGGAGCAAGATCAAGCCGATCTACGCCGTGGGCGGCAACCAGGAATTGGGCATCGAAAATCAGCAATGGAGCCAGATGGCCTCGTCGGGCTATGCCATCGTCGCCTCGCGCGCCGAGAACAAGGTGTCGTTCGTCGACATGACGCCGCTCTACAAATTCTACCGGCAAATGTACCTGACAGATCAGGCGCATTACGATCGCACGGTCGACCAGAGCCTGACCGAGCCGGGCAAATGGCCCTTCACCTTCAGCGCGGAAAGCGCGCAGTTGCCGAAGGTGGTGAGCACGATCAACGTCGCCCAGCCCACCAGCGTCAGCGCCGGCGTCCAGGCAAGCGGTACATTCGGGGATCGAAGCAACTATTATTTCGAATATTTCCAGCGCAGTCCGCGCGAGGCTTGGTCGGGGGTCGAGCCCGAGCGCTATCTCGCGCGGAGCCGGGCCTATGTCGCCTCGATGGACGGCACTGTGCGCATCTTCAACGTGCAGGGGCTTAACCTGCCGGGCTCGCCCTTCGCGGGCACGGTGCCGGCGACCCCGCTTGGCACTTTCCAGGCCGGGCGCAACCCGCGCTTCGCCTATGTGAACGCGACCGCCACCGCCTCGGATGATCTGTGGCTCGTCAGCCGCGGCGACCGGCGAGTGACCTTCGCCTGGCCGACGGGGCAGGTGCAATATGCCTTCACCGACAGCCGCATGATCGATCCGGTCGGCGGCGCGGTCTCGATCAACCAGGCCGGCTATGGCGGGCGCGGTGCGGGGCTGGCGGTGTTCAGCACCTTCATCTCGATATTGGATTTCAATGGCAAGGCGATCGCCACTTATGCTGTGGAACCACGCCGCAGCGCCCGGGGGACGCCGGAGGAACTCTATCCGTTCCGCGATCCGAACGGCCCGGTCAACGTGCTGTTCGGCTCGATCGCTCGTTTCCCTGGCCGGCCGTTCATCATCGACATGGAAGAAATCATCTGATCGGCCTTGGGGGCAGGGCGCGTGCCTTGCCCCCTTTCTTGCTGGCGCGGGCCGAGGCGGCTATCGGACCGCATGACCCAGCCCAGCGATTCCATCCTCATCGTCGACTTCGGCAGCCAAGTGACCCAGCTGATCGCGCGCCGGGTGCGCGAGGCGGGGGTCTATTCCGAAATCGCCCCCTTCAACGCCGCCGAAGCCGCGTTCGACCAGCTCGCCCCCAAGGGCGTCATCCTCTCCGGCTCCCCCGCCTCGGTGCTCGATGCGGACAGTCCGCGCGTGCCGCAGCGGGTGTTCGACAGCGGCGTGCCCATACTCGGCATCTGTTACGGCCAGCAGGTGATGATGGCGCAATTGGGCGGCGCTGTGACGCGCGGCGAGACCGGCGAATTCGGGCATGCCTTCATCGACGTGGGCGACGGCTGCGGCTTGTTCAACGGCCTGTGGCACGAGGGCGAGCGCCACCAGGTCTGGATGAGCCATGGCGACAAGGTGAGCGATCTCGCCCCCGGCTTCCGCGCGGTCGCGGCCTCATCGGGCGCGCCATACGCGGTGATCGCCGATGACGAGCGCCGCTATTACGCGATGCAGTTCCACCCCGAAGTGGTCCACACCCCCGATGGCGGCAAGCTGATCGCCAATTTCGCGCGCCATGTTTGCGGCCTGTCGGGCGCTTGGACGATGGCCGAGTTCCGCGCCACCAAGATCGCCGAAATCCGCGCGCAGGTGGGCGCGGGCCGGGTGATTTGCGGCTTGTCGGGCGGGGTCGACAGCGCGGTCGCCGCGGTGCTGATCCATGAGGCGATCGGCGAGCAGCTGACCTGCGTGTTCGTCGATCACGGCCTGATGCGCAGCGGCGAGGCCGATCAGGTCGTCTCGCTGTTTCGGGGCCACTACAACATCCCGCTCGTTCACGTGCAGGCCGAGACTCTGTTCCTGAGCGGCCTTGCCGGCGCCACCGATCCAGAGGCGAAGCGCAAGTTCATCGGCAAGACTTTCATCGATGTGTTCGAGGCCGAGGCGAAGAAGATCGGCGGGGCCGAATTCCTGGCGCAGGGCACGCTCTACCCCGACGTGATCGAAAGCGTCAGCTTTACCGGTGGGCCGTCGGTGACGATCAAGAGCCACCACAATGTCGGCGGGCTGCCCGAACGGATGAACCTGAAGCTCGTCGAGCCCTTGCGGGAACTGTTCAAGGACGAGGTGCGCGCGCTCGGCCGCGAACTGGGGCTGCCCGAGATTTTCGTCGGCCGCCATCCTTTCCCGGGGCCAGGCCTTGCCATCCGCATCCCCGGCGAAGTGACCAAGGAACGCTGCGACATCCTGCGCAAGGCCGATGCGATCTATCTAGAGGAAATCCGCGCCGCCGGGCTTTACGATGCGATCTGGCAGGCCTTCGCGGTGCTGCTGCCGGTGAAGAGCGTGGGCGTGATGGGCGATGGCCGCACCTACGACCACGTCCTGGCGCTGCGCGCCGTCACCTCGACCGACGGGATGACCGCGCAGGCATTCGAGTTTCCTGGCGGCTTCCTGCCGCGCGTCGCGACCCGCATCATCAACGAGGTACGCGGCATCAACCGCGTCACGTATGACTATACGAGCAAGCCGCCGGGAACCATCGAGTGGGAATGATTTTTGCCCATCCGAGCGTATCCAAAAATACGCCACGATGCGACATAAGTGACTGAAATATATAAATGAATATCTCGGAATCTTTCGGTGTCTATCGCTGGGTTAGCCTCCGGAATGACGGTATGGCTGACGGTATGGCGCATCTTGTCTGACGTGATGGGGTGGACGGCGCCGGCACCCAGGTAGGTGTGTAATGATGTGGCTGTCGGAAGCCACGTCTAGAGGAGG
>LWDJ01000018.1 GCA_002083435.1 Proteobacteria bacterium SG_bin6
CGGCCTGCACAAGGATAAGCTGTTCTACCCCACAGGCCGTGGCCTTGGCCACCACCTCTGCGATGGTCACGTCACGGTAGAGAGCCGCTTGGTCAGGCGTCAGCCAATCATAATCGCCCCGCACGAGCGACCAGACATGGGCATGGCTATCCATGATCATGCGATGCCCTCGTTCAGCCTTGCCCACAGCGCTTCGGGAATCTTGGTGGCGGCGCTCGTGACGGCGGCGGCGACTTCCCCCGCGTCCCGAGCGCCGACCAACGTCATCGTTACGGCCGGATGGCGCGCGGCAAACTGGATCGCGGCCGCCGTGATCGGCACCCCGAACGCAGCGCAGAGCGTGCGCAGGCTATCCCGCCTCGCCAGCAGCGTTGCGGAGGCCGGCGCATAATCGAACATATCACCCCCCGCGAGCAGGCCCGAGTTGAAGATCCCGGCAGCCCAGACTTCCACCCCCGCAGCCAAGGCGCGATCGAGCAGCGCTAGGCCGCTGCGATCCATAAGCGTGTAACGCCCCGCAAGCAGAATCACGTCGATCGGGAATCGATCGAGCAGCTGCATGGCGACCTGCCACTCGTTGACACCGAGGCCGATTCTGCCCACGCGCCCTTCGGCCTTAAGCCGCGCCATCGTCGGCAGCGCCTCTGTAAGCGCCTGCGCGAACACCGCATCGGCGCCGGAGCCGTGGGTCATAGCGCCGATGTCATGCAACAAAAGCGTGTCGATGGTGTCCCGCCCCAACCGGGCGCAGCTTTCCTCAAAGCCGCGCAGGATGGCCGGTTCGGCATAGTCGAAGCGGGTCCCATACCGGTCTCCGCCAATGAAATGGCTAGCGGGCTGCCCGGTGGCAGGCGTCAGTGTACGACCTACCTTGGTTGACAAGGTGCATCGCGCGGATGGGTGGCGCGCTAGCCATCCGCCGATCCGGCTCTCGCTCAGCCCCGATCCATAAAGCGGCGCGGTGTCAATGTGAAGGATCCCCGCCGCGTGGGCGGCAGTGAGCGTGGCGAAGGCCGTCTCTTCGTCGACGCCGGCATACAGCCCGGCGAGCGGCGCGGCGCCCAGCGCAAGCCGTACCGGGAAGACAGTGTCGGTGGTCATTCACTCATGTAACGGTATTTCACGTATAAACGTAATCGTCATCCAACGCGAAGATACTCGCTGATCCGCGCCGCTGCAGCCCTGACCTCCACCATTGCCTCCTCGACGGTGCACCGGGCGGACCGTCCGGAGACGAACGGCACGACAAGACCGGCAACCGGGCCCGCCGTCTCCACATCGAACACTGGCGCGCCAAGATCGGTCACCGCGTCCACGAACGCGCTTGGGCCGATATGGTAACCCTTGGTGAGAATCCGCTCGCAATCGCTGAAAAATGCCGCCAACTCGGATGAGTTGGCTGCTTCCCGCTCCAATTCATCGCGCAACGCGGCACGGGCGGACTGAGGCAGGAAAGCGAAAAGAAGGCGGCCCGAGGTAGAAGCGACGATCGGGCGCCGATAACCCAGCCTGACTGCGAACCCCAGCAGTCCCGGACTTTCGACGCGCGCGATCACCACCATGTCGCCCGCACTTCGAACAGCCAGGTGGCACGATTGATAGAGGGTTTCGGCCAGCTGATGCATCACCGGCATCGCCGCATCGTGAAGATTGCGCCTGGGCGGCACACGCATCGCGATGTCGAATAGGCGGCTGGCGAGCTCAAACCGATCATCGCCGCCCCGCCGCAAATAACCGAAGCGTTCGAGCACGACGAGCATCCGATAGATCTCGTTTCGAGACCGCCCCAGCGCGGCGGCGACTTCGCCCATCGCTAGCGGCTCTGCGCTCTCAGCCAGAAGTTCGAGGATTTCCAGGCCCTTCGTCAGTGCCGGCGCCTCGTATGCTGACTTCATTCCGTCCCGATCGGCCATGAAAAGTCCTTAGACCGCTTGCCCGCGCCCCGCAAACATGCTCATATGTGAAACGACGAGTCATATAGAAACGGGAGAGCGTGTTGCGCATCGTCGGACTCGACGTGGAAGACCTGCGTTTTCCAACCTCGGCGACCTTGGCTGGTTCGGACGCTATGAACCGCGCCCCCGATTATTCGGCTGCCTATGTCGTTCTGCGCACCGACACCTCGGTCGAGGGGCATGGGTTCACTTTCACCATCGGGCGCGGCAACGAACTGTGCGTGGCGGCGATCGAGGCGCTCCGGCCGATGGTGGTCGGCCAGGATCTGGGCGCCGTCACCGGCGAGATGAGCCGGTTTTGGCGATCGCTAGCTGGGGACAGTCAGTTGCGCTGGACCGGGCCCGAAAAGGGCGTGGTTCACCTCGCGCTGGCAGCCGTGATGAACGCCATCTGGGATTTGTGGGCCCGTGCAGAGGGCAAACCGGTTTGGCGACTGGTTGCGGATATGACGCCGGCGCAGATCGTTTCGCTGATCGACTTCCGGCATATCATCGACGCGCTGTCGCCAACGGAAGCGGAGGCTATGCTCGCCGCGCATCTGCCGGGCCGGCGGGAACGCATCGCGATGCTCGCGGATCGGGGGTATCCAGCCTACACGACCTCGGCGGGCTGGCTGGGCTATACCGACACGGAAATCCGCAGGCTTTGCCAAACTGGCGTCGCCGAAGGATGGGATGCCTTCAAGATCAAGGTGGGCGCCGACGCCGCCGATGATGCCCGGCGCTGCGCGATCATGCGCGCCGAAATCGGCCCCGACCGGCGCTTGATGATCGACGCCAACCAGGTGTGGGAAATCGACCAGGCGATCGAGCGAACGACCGCGCTCTCCGTTTATGATCCCTGGTGGATTGAAGAACCCGTCAGCCCCGATGATATTCTCGGCCACGCCCGCGTCGCCCGCGCGGTTCGTCCGATTCGCGTTGCCACGGGCGAGCAGGCCGCCAACCGCGTCATCTTCAAACAGCTTTTGCAGGCGGACGCGATTGATGTCGTACAGCTCGACAATTGCCGGCTGGGCGGCCTGAACGAAGTCTTGGCAGTCCTGCTGCTCGCCGCCAAATTCGGCAAGCCCGTCTGCCCGCACGCGGGCGGCGTCGGCTTGTGCGAATATGCCCAGCACGTCTCCGCCATCGATTACATCTGCATCAGCGGATCATTGGACGGGCGGATGACGGAATACGCCGGCCATCTCCACGAGCATTTCGTCGATCCCGTTCGCATTGAGCGCGGCCGCTACCGGCTGACCAGCGCCCCCGGCTTCAGCGCCGAAATCCTGCCGGCGTCGCGGGCACGGTACCGTTTCACGATCGCGGACTCAGCACCAATGAAGACGGCCTCGGGCACGATCCTTGGCTGACATACAGGGAGGACAGACATGAGGCACCTTGCAACTCTTCTGACGGGTGTTGCCGCGATCACCGCAGTCCCCGCCAAGACGCAAATCCCGCCGCGCTCCCCGGCGGCGCCCACCGGAGCGCCAGCCGACGATACCGACAACGCCGATATCGTCGTTACCGCGCAAAAGCGCCCGGAGCGGCTGCAGGAAACGCCGCTTGCCATCACCGTGTTCAATCAGGATCGGCTCGACGCCAATGTCAGCCGTGGCCTTGTCGAAACGGTGCAGCGCGTGCCAGGCGTCAGCTTCACCTCGGGGAACACGGCGCGCGCGGAAGGCGTACGGATACGCGGCATTGGTACAGCATCGTTCAGCGAGGGTGTGACGGGCTCGGTCGCGACGGTTATCGACGGGGTGGTCATCGGTCGCCAGGCGCAGGGTCAGTTCGAACTCAACGACATTGAACAGATCGAGGTGCTACGGGGGCCCCAGGGCACCTTGTTCGGCGCCACCGCGACCGCGGGCGCGATCAACATTATCACCCAACGCCCCAGCAATCGCCTTTCCGTTGCCGGCGACGTGCAATATGGCAATTTCAACGAGACAAGAGCGCGTGCCTCGATCAGCGGCCCCATTGTCGGCGACAAGGTGAAGGCGCGACTGTCAGGCTATTACAGCGTGCGCGACGGTGAAGTGATAAATGTTACCAACGGCCTCGATCTGAACAATCGTAACGAATATGGCTTTCGCGGAAAGGTGGAAGTTCAGGCAAACCCCAATCTGAACCTGCTGTTCAGCGGTGATTACATTGAAAGCCGCAATCGCTGTTGTTCCTTGTCGTTCCGAAGCGTCGCCGCGCCCGCGCTGGTCGCGCCGGTCATCGCATCGCCGTCCAATCGGCAGGTGGGCCTCGACCAGGCACCGACAGCGCAGGTCAATCGGGGTTGGGGGGCATCGGTTGAGGCCAATTACGATCTTGGCGGCACGCGCCTGACGGCTATTACCGCTTATCGCGGCTGGAGCTTCAGCGATGGCGGCGATTCCGATTTCACGACGAACAATATCATCCCTTTCGCCGGGACAAACAATGAGCTGAACCAGTATAGCGTTGAACTGCGCGCAGCGAGCACCGGTAATCGCAATTTCAATTACGTTGCTGGCTTTTTCTATTTCGATCAGACACTCGACGCCAATTCTCGCTTCGATCAGCGCCTTGCCCCGCTCTTTGTCGGTGGAGCAACGGGCAGCGCGATCGGTGCTATTCGCGAAACCGCTGTCCGCACGGTTTCACAGAGCCAATATGCGCTCTTCGCGCAGCTCGATTACAGGATCACCCATCGGCTGAAGCTGATCGGCGGCCTGCGCGCAACCCGGTTCGACCTAGGGCTCAACTTCGCGCGTGCCAACACCAATCCGTTGCTGGGCACGATCACGGGGGCGCCGTTCAATGGGCTGCTCGTGCTCGGCCTACCGACCGCGTTCACGACGACAAATGATGACAACGACGTGTCGGGCAAAGTCGGCCTGCAATACCAAGCGGCAAGCAATCTTGGTTTCTATGTCAGCTATACCCGCGGCTATAAAGGTCCGGCGGTGCGGGCAGACTCAGGCGATCCCATCGCCGGATCGGATGTGGCTAACACGGCGCGGATCGCGCCCGAGACGGTGGACGCCGTCGAAGCCGGCATCCGTAGCCAATTCTTCAACCGCCGGCTGACGCTGAATCTGACCGGCTTCTACAGCCAGTTCAACAATTTCCAGGCCAATACAGTAAATCCTGCCAACCCAGTGCAGCAATCGCTGGTGAACGCCGGCAGCGTTTCCACCCGGGGGTTTGAACTGGAAGCCGCCGCCCGGCCCTTGGCCGGTTTGAATCTGGGCGGATCGCTGGCTTATATCGATGCGCGATATGGCAATATCCTGGTGTCGTGCAGCGCGTTCCGAACGGTGGCCGGGTGCACGCCGTCGGGCGCGGCGTTCTTGCTCAACCTTAGCGGCCAACAGTTCCAGAACGCGCCACAGTGGACGGCCGTGGCGAACGCGGCCTATGAGTTCGACCTGAGCAACTCAATCAAGGCGTTCGTTCGGGGCGAAGTACAATATCGGTCCAGCGTGTTTTTCGCATTCAACCGCGATCCCTTAAGCTTCCAGCCCGCTTATACGCTCTACAACGGCAACATCGGGATCAAGACGCAAAACGATAAGCTGTCGCTTACCTTGTACATGAAGAATATCGGTGGCGAAGATTACGCGCTGTTGACCGCTCGCAGCGCATTGACGCCGGGCGCGCTGCAAATCCTTGGTCAACAGCGCAGCTATGGCGCCGTGATCGGGTTCAAGTTTTGAACGCGGCGGAACTTGACGCGGCTACCAATCCGGTAGCGGCCCGGGCCGATCAGCGGATCGGAACGCGCAGCTTGGCGCTCTATGCGCTGCCGAATGTGCCACATTCTCTGGCGCTCTTGCCGGTGATCAACTTCGTTCCCGCATTCTATGCGGATGAACGCGCGCTACCCCTCGCGCTGGTCGGGCTGATGCTGTTCCTGACGCGAATCACCGACATTTTCACCGATCCCATCATCGGCATTTGGAGTGATTGCCTCCGGACGCGCATCGGCCGACGCAAGCCGTTCATTCTGGCGGGTCTGCCCATCATCTGCGCGTCGGTATGGTTCGTCTTCGTTCCCCCGGCGGAGGCGGGGCTGATGGCGTTGTTCGGGGGGCTGTTCTTCATCTATCTCGGCTTCACCATCGTCGATCTGCCTTACAACGCCTGGGGCGCCGAGCTTTCGAACGATTATGACGAACGGTCGCGGATCAGCGCCTGGCGCGGCGCGGCAGGGTCGGTCGGCACATTGGCCGCGCTCAGCATTCCGTTGCTGCTCCAATCGCTGGGCCAACCGGGCACCGGAACAGCCTTGTTCTGGATGGCGCTGTTCTTCGTGATCGCCCAGCCCGCCGCCTTTCTGCTGACCATCATGCGCTTGCCCGAGTCGGCCCCCGCCGATCTCAACGAAACACCGCAGCCCTTTGTGCAGAGCCTGCGCATGACCCTGAGCAATGGCCCCTTTGTCCGGCTGCTGATCGCGACCACGTTGATCATCGCTGCGATGACGATCGGGGCGACGTTGAACCTGCTGATGTTCAAGCACGTCATCGGGGCGCAGGAAGCGTTTCCGGTGGCAATCTTTCTGCAGAACATCGCGGCGCTGATCGGTATTCCGCTGTGGACAATGGTGGCGCGGCGGCGCGGCAAGCATGGCGCGATGGCGGCCGCCGCCGCGTGGATCGCGCTTTGCCTGGCGGGTTCGTTCCTATGGGGACGCGGCGATGCGATCGGCTTTTCGGCGACGATGATCGCGCTCGGCCTGGGCTTGGGCGGGCTGTTGTTCCTGGCGCAGGCATTGACCGCCGACGTTACCGACAAGGATCTACTCGAAACAGGGCGGGAGCGGACCGCGACCTATTATGCGGTGCTCGGCATGGGCACCAAAGCGGCGATCGCGGTGGGGGTGCTGCTGGGCACCTCGGTGCCGGCGCTCACCGGCTTCCAGCCTTCTGACCCGGTTCATTCGGCCGGCAGCCTGCTCGGCGTCCGCGCGGTCTATGCCTTTGCAGGGCTGCCGCTGATGATCGCCGCGATCTGGCTGCTCTGGCACTATCCGCTGACGCGCGCCGCCCAGGAGGAACTGCGCGCCGCCATCGCCGCACGCCGGGCGAAGCCGTGAAGCGCGCGGTCGACGCGGCGGCGATCACCTATGCCGCTCCAGCCATGTCGAGCGAGGAGGGGTTGCCGCTCGCCAACGGGCTGATCGGCGCGCTAATATGGGGTGACGGTCAGCCTCTCAAAGTATCGCTCGATCGAACCGACTTGTGGGATTTACGGCCGATTCCCGAATATCATGGCCCCGACTATCGCTGGCAGCGCGTGGCCGCGATGCATCATGCCGGTGAGCATGAGGCCCTCGCCACGCGGCTTGAAGCCCCCTATCGACGCCCCGCCCCAACCAAGATTCCGGCAGGACGCATCGAACTTTCCCTCACGGGCGATTTCAAGCGCGCGCATCTCGATCTGGCGACGGCAATCGCCACCGTCGATGTCGGCGCGACCAAGGTTCATGTTCGCGTTGATGCCGAGCGCCGGGCAGGGCTGATCGAGATCGAGGGCGGCCCGCTGCAGGCGCGATTGATCGCCCCTGCATTCGCCGGATCGCCCCCGCCCGCTCCACCACCGATTTTCGACGCAAGCGTCGGCGACGTTTGCGAGCTAGGTTATGCGTCGCCCCGCTGGCGTCGTGGCAGCGACTATGAAGGCTTCATTCAAACCGGCTGGGGCGATTTCGTCTTCGCGGTCGCGCTGGTTCGCGATGCCGACCGCCTGGCTTGGTCGATCACGACCAACGCCGATGATGAGGCCGATCCGTTCCAACAGGCCATCGCCAAAGCGCGCGACCTGCTGGGAGACGGCGCTGCGCGCAATCGCCATTTAGCCTGGTGGGACCAGTTTTGGACACGGACAAGCGTGGCGCTCCCCGATCCCGATTTGTCCGCCATCTATCACCGCGATCTCTATAAGTTCGGCGCCGCCGCCCGCGAAGGCGCGCCACCCGTCGCCCTGCAAGGCCCTTGGACGATCGACAACGGACGCCTGCCGCCGTGGAAGGGAGATTATCATCACGATCTCAACACGCAGCTAAGCTACTGGCCGGCATATAGCGGTAATCGGCTGCGCGCCGGGGCGGGCTTTCTCGACTGGTTGTGGCAAACACGCGAGGCCTGTCTCGATTGGACCCGCCGGTTTTACGGAATCGACGGCCTGAACGTACCGATGACCGCCGATCTTGCCAATCGCCAGCTTGGCGGCTGGCGGCAATATACCCACTCGGTCGCCACAGCAGCGTGGCTGGCACAGCATTTCTGGCTGCACTGGCGCTATAGCGATGATGATCTGTTCCTTCGCGAGCGCGCCTACCCTTGGGTGCGCGCCGCGGCCGTGTTTATCGACGGGATCACGGGGCAACGGGACGACGAGGGTTTTCGCACCGTCGCGCTGAGTTCGTCGCCTGAAATCAACGACAATCGGCCCGATGCCTGGTTCGGCGCGATGACCAACTACGATATTGCCTGTTTCCACGCCGGGCTGGACGCCGCCGCGGATATGGCGGAGGCGCTTGGCGAAACTGCGGACGCCGCGCGTTGGCGCACGGTCGCAGCGGAATTGCCGCCCCTCGCGACGGATGCTGCACATGGCTTGCTGATCGCTCCGGGCATGCCGTTGCCAGCATCGCATCGCCATTTTTCGCACCTGCTGGCGATTCACCCCTTTGGGCAAGTTGACCCGCGCCGCAGCGCCGCCGAGCGGACGCTCGTCGCGGCGTCATTGGCGGACATCAAAGCAAAAGGTACGGAGCTCTGGATGGGCTACAGCTTCGCGGCTTGGGCAGCGCTACTTGCCCGTAGCGGTGATGGCGATGGAGCGTACCAGGCGCTGCTCGCCTATGGCGATGGCTTCCTGCTGAAGAACAGCTTTCACGCCAATGGCGACTTTGCCAACAAGGGCTATTCCCAAGCGGTTTTCAAAGCTTTCACACTGGAAGGCAACTTCGCTGCGATCGCAGCCGTTTACGAAATGTTGCTGCAAAGCCACAACGACGCGATCCACCTGTTTCCAGCGGTTCCGATCGGGTGGACGAGAATCGCATTTGCGCATCTGCTTGCGCAAGGCGGGATCGACGTTTCCGCCGAGATAGTGGACGGGAGGCTGGTCAGCGCCACGCTGAAGGCACGGCGGGAGCAACGCGCGCGGCTGCGTTATGGCAAGACATTAGGCGAAATCTTCGTCAGCTTGGCCGACGATCACCCGCGCGGCTTGACCAGCCATGAGCTTGATCTCCTGAATGGCGGCCGCCCATGATCATCCGTGCCAGTTCCCCGACCCCGGTGGCATTGATGGGCTCGGGAGCGTGTTGCCCGTATCGTTCAACCTCCTTGGAGCGAGACCTCAATTGACCAACCCAGAAAGCCTGATGCCCCCCACGGGCGCGACCCTGGAGACCCAGGCTGCGGCGGTCGAGTCGATCATCGCTACGGCGACGCTGGCGGAAAAGGTCGGCATGATGTCTGGCCAGGGTTTCTTTGCCTCCTATCGCGCGAGCGACGGCGTTTGGGGTGCCGAGCCCTATCGCGCGGGCGGCGGCATCGAGCGGCTGGGACTGCCCCCGCTGTGGTTCACAGACGGTCCGCGCGGGGTCGCGCGCGGGCGATCGACTTGCTTTCCCTGCTCGATGGCACGGGGGGCGAGCTTCGACCCCGGCCTTGAACAGCGGATCGGCGAAGTTATGGGAATCGAGGCGCGCGCACAGGGGTGCACGCTGTCGGGCGCGGTGTGCATGAACCTCCTGCGCCATCCCGGCTGGGGCCGTGCCCAAGAGACTTATGGCGAGGACGGCTGGCATGTTGGCGTGATGGCTGCGGCGCTCGGCACCGGCATCCAGGCGCACAACGTGATCGCGACCGTGAAGCATTTCGCGCTTAATTCAATGGAGAATGCGCGCTTCACCGTCGATGTTCGGGTCGACGAACGAGCGCTGCACGAGGTATATCTGCCGCACTTCAAATTCGCGCTCGATGCCGGCGTGGCAAGCGTCATGGCAGCCTATAACAAGGTAAATGGCGAATATTGCGGCCAGGATCCCGTGCTGTTGACTGCAATTTTGCGCGGCGAATGGGGTTTTCAGGGCTTCGTCCATTCGGATTGGGTGCGCGGTGTTTATCGAATCTATGGCGCAGCCGCCGGGCTCGACGTCGAAAACCCCGAGCCGCTGGTGTTTGGCGACAAGCTTGTGGACGCGGTCAATAACGGGGCCATCGCGCCGCAGGTGATCGACACCGCCTGCCGCCGAATCCTGACGACGCAGTTCCGCTTCGCCTGCGCCGAGGACCCGCTGCCCGAATATCCCGAAAGCCTTGTCGCCTGCGACGCGCACCGTGCTCTGGCGCTGGAGGCTGCGGAGAAATCGGCGGTATTGCTGGAGAATGACGGCGTCCTGCCGCTTGACGCCGCGCGCATCGGCAAGGTCGCCGTGCTGGGCCGTCTCGCAGCGCTTGAGAACACCGGCGACAACGGGTCGAGCCGGGTGCGCCCGCCCGCGGTGGTGACTCCGCTTCAAGGTCTGATCGACCATCTTGGCGGCGACCGGGTGCTGACCGGGGATGAGCGAGATCTCGCCGCCGCGCGCGCCGCCGCCGAAGCCGCCGATGTCGCCATCGTCATCGCCGGCTACACCGCCGAGGACGAGGGTGAGTTCATTCCGGGCGACATCGCGCTTGGCGAAGCGGATCGCGCCGATGCGGCCGGGGCCGGCAAGCCAAGCCCGCCCACTCGAAATCACCCGATTGGTGGTGATCGCATCGACCTTGGCCTTCGCGAAGATCAGGTCGCGCTGATCGAGGCGGCGGTTGCGAGCAACAAGCCGGTGATTGTCGTGCTGGTCGCCGGCGCCGCGGTCTTGGTGGAGGGCTGGCGCGATAGGGTGGGCGCAATCCTGCAAACTTTCTACGCCGGCATGGCTGGCGGCACCGCGCTCGCCCGGCTGGTGTTCGGCGAGGCCAGCCCGTCAGGCAAGTTGCCCTTCACCGTCGCGCGTGACGCGGCCGATTATCCGTTCTTCGATCGCGATGCCGCGCGGATCGATTACGGCTATTGGCACGGCTACGCCAAGTTCGACCGCGAGACGCTGACCCCGCGCTATCCATTTGGCCACGGCCTGTCCTACGCCCGGTTCCGCTACCGCGCGCCAACGGCACGCGTACTTGGCGAGCGAATCGAGGCGGCGGTCGCGGTGCGCAACGAAGGTGACGTAACCGCCGACGAGGTTGTTCAGCTGTACATCGGCGTCCCCGGTCGTGACGCTGAGCGGCCGGTGAAAAGTCTGCGGGGCTTTCAGCGGGTGACGATCGCGCCCGGCGAAACCAAGATCGTGCGCTTCTCGGTGGCGGTTGAGACTCTGCGCTGGCGCGATCCGACGACACATGGCTGGCGGCTCGAATCGGGGGTCCACCGCGTGCTCATCGGCGGATCGTCCGCTATGCTTCTCGAAGCGTCGGTCAGGCTGTAGCTGCAATGCGGCCGGTGGCGATCGACGATGGCGACATCCGGGTCGAGGTGGATCCCGCGCGAGGCGGTGGCATCACCCGCTTCGATTGGCGCGGCCACCCCATCTTGCGGCCCGCCAGCGGCATAGGTGTGCTCGATCTGGCGTGCTTCGTGCTGGTGCCCTTCTCGAACCGTATCGCCGATGGCCTGTTCCAGGCCGAGGGCCGGGTGCACCGACTGGCGCCCAATCACCCCGATCAGCGGCACCCGCTCCACGGCATGGGCTGGTTGGCGGCATGGACAGTGGCTGAAAGCAAGCCGTGCCGGATGGTTTTGCGCCATGAACGCCCATCCGGCGACTGGCCCTGGCATTACGCAACAGAGCAGCGTCTTTCGATCGAAGACGGAACGCTGCGCCACGCCTTGCAGGTCACCAACCGGTCGCCAACGCCGATGTTCGCGGGGCTGGGCTTTCACCCCTATTTTCCGCGCAACGATGCGACCCTCTATGCAGGACGTCACCGGGGCGAATGGCAGGTCGATCCCGAAGGGCTGCCGATCGCGCTCGCCACCGCCGACGAACCGCGCGACTGGTGGGAAGGAGCGCCGCTTGCCTCCCGCCGGGTCGACACTTGTTATACCGATCGAGACGGACCGCTGAAGATCAGTTGGCCCGATCGGGGCATCGCGGTCGAGCTGGTGCCCGATGCGCACCTGGCTTTCACCCATGTGTTCGTGCCCGACGGTGCCGATTATGCCTGCATCGAGCCGGTGAGCCACAGCACCGACGCGATCAACCGGCGTGATGATCCGAACCGGGGCGGGCGCTGGATCGCGTCGGGTGAGACCTTCGCGGTCGAACTGCGCTACCGTCCGCACGAGATCGGCTGATGTGGCTGGGCATCGACATCGGCACCTCGGCGGTGAAGGCCGTTATGGTTGACGGCGATGGGGAGGTCTTCGCCCAGACGCAAGCCGCGCTCTCGGTGCACCGGCCGCGTCCGGGTTGGTCCGAACAGCATCCGGACGACTGGTGGTCGGCAACGCAGCAATCGGTGATCGCGCTGCCGGCGCGCGGCCGCGCGGCTGTCCGTGCGATCGGGCTCAGCGGGCAAATGCACGGCGCGACCTTGCTGGGTGCCGATGATCGGCCGCTACGCCCGGCAATCCTGTGGAATGACAGCCGCGCCGCCGCGGCGTGCGCGGAAATGGAACGGCGCGAGCCCGCGAGCCGACGGATCACCGGCAACGCGGCGATGCCGGGGTTCACCGCCCCCAAATTGCTTTGGGCCGCGCGCGCTGAGCCCGATGTTTTCGCAGCCACTCAAAGCGTACTGCTGCCCAAAGATTATGTCCGTCTGCTGATGACCGGCGACAAGGCGACCGACCTGTCCGACGCCAGCGGCACCCTATGGCTCGACGTCGCCGGACGGCGATGGTCGTCCACAATGCTCGCCGCGACGCAGTTGGATGAACGCCACATGCCAAAGCTGTTCGAGGGCACCGCCTTTACCGGCCGGTTGCGCCCGACGGTTGCTGGCGATTGGGGGATGGATGCGGTGCCGGTCGCCGCGGGCGCGGGCGACAATGCGGCGGGTGCGGTCGGATCGGGCGTGATCGGCGGGGGTGCGGCGTCGCTTTCGCTCGGCACCTCGGGCGTACTGTTCGTCGCGAACGACCAATTCTTCGCCGCGCCCGATAGCGGCGCGCACAGTTTCTGCCACGCGCTGCCCGGACGCTGGCATCAGATGGCGGTGCTGCTGAGCGCGGCGTCGGCGCTCGACTGGGCGGCGCGGACGCTGCGATTTGGAGACGTCGCGCAAGCGCTCGAAGCCGCCGGCGGCCATCCGCCCTTTGCCGGCCCGGAGCTATTCCTGCCCTATTTGTCGGGCGAACGGACACCGCGCAACGACCCCTCCGCGCGCGGCGCCTGGGTCGGCCTCGAGCACGACAGCGATCCGGGCCGTCTCATCCTCGCGGTGCTCGAAGGCGTCGCTTTTGCCTTCGCCGACGGTGCGGCGGTCCTTGATCAAGCTGGCGCCGCGATTGACGACATCGCGGTGATCGGCGGCGGCGCGCGGTCGCGGTTATGGGGCACGGTGCTGGCGGCGGCGCTCGGCCGCGCGCTCGATTATCGGCGCGATGCGGCGGTCGGCCCGGCTTATGGCGCGGGGCGACTGGCGCGCATCGCCGGGGGCGCGCCGGTCGAGGCGGTGGCGACGGTGCCGACGCTTGTTCACCGTGTCGAGCCCGATCCGGCGCTGATCGAGCCAGCCGCGCGCAAGCATGCGCGGTTCCGCGCGCTCTACCCCGTGCTGCGCGACGCGCTGCGTTGATAAATTTTTCCCGGCAACACCACGAAGGGGCTGTCATGAGCTATTTTGATGCGTTCGACACGGTCCGTTACGAAGGGCCCGACAGCGACAACGACCTTGCCTATCACTGGTACGACAAGAACCGCATCGTACTCGGTAAGCGGATGGAGGATCAGCTCCGCATGGCAGTCTGCTTCTGGCACAGCTTCTGCTGGCCGGGATCCGACGTATTCGGCGCCGGCACCTTCGCCCGTCCGTGGCACGCCGGCGCGAACGACGCCGGCTCCGCAGCGATGAAGCGCGCGGCGGCCTTCGCGCTGTTTTCCAAGCTCGATTTGCCGTTCTACTGCTTCCACGACGTCGACGTGATGGCCGATGCTGAGGACATCGCTGCCTTTCGCCGCCATTTCGCCGAGGCGGTCGATCACCTGGAAATTTTGCAGCAGGCAAGCGGCCGCAGGCTGTTATGGGGTACCGCTAACCTGTTCGGCCATCCCCGCTACGCCGCCGGCGCCGCGACCAATCCTGATCCGCAGGTGGTTGCCTGGGCCGCTGCGCAGGTCCGCGACGCGATCGAGGCGACGCACCGGCTAGGCGGTGCCAATTATGTGCTTTGGGGCGGTCGCGAGGGGTATGACACGCTGCTCAACACCGATCTTCGCCGCGAACTCGATCAGCTCGGCCGCTTTTTGGCGATGGTCGTCGAGCACAAGCACAAGATCGGCTTTGGCGGCACCATCTTGATCGAACCCAAGCCGCACGAGCCGACCAAGCATCAATATGATTTCGACGCCGCGACCGTTTATGGGTTCTTGCAGCGTTATGGATTGGAGGGCGAGGTGAAGGTCAATATCGAGGCCAACCATGCCACCTTGTCGGGCCACAGCTTCGAACACGAAATCGCCGTTGCCGCGGCGTTTGGCATCTTTGGGTCGATCGACGCCAATCGCGGCGATCCGCAAAATGGTTGGGACACTGATCAATTTCCAAATTCGGTCCAAAGCCTTACCCTGGCGATGCTCGAAATATTGCGCGCCGGCGGCTTCACGACGGGCGGTTTCAACTTCGACGCCAAGATCCGCCGCCAGTCGATCGACGCGATCGACCTGCTGCACGGCCATGTCGGCGCGGTGGACGCACTCGCCAAGGCCCTTTTGAAAGCGGCGGCCATTATCGAAGACGGTCGTATCGATGCGTTCCGGGCCACGCGCTATGCGGATTGGGGTACGGTGGCTGGCGTCGAGATTTCGACTCTCGATCTTGCTGGCCTTGCCGATCTCGCCGAGGCACGCCGCTTTGCGCCTGCAACGAGATCGGGTCGGCAGGAATGGCTCGAGAATCTTATCAACCGTATTGACCCACGATGACGATTGTCGCGACCAGCAACGTTGCGGACGCGCGCGGCGCCGTCACCGCCGCAAGGGCCCGGTGAGTCTCCCATGATCCGCCGTGCCGCTTCGGCCGCCGATTATCGCGTGTTGGCACGACGGCGTCTGCCGCACTTTCTGTTCGAGTACATAGATGGCGGCAGCTATGCTGAAGTCACCTTGCGCCGCAACGTCGAGGCCCTTCAGGCGGTCATGCTGCGGCAGCGCGTGTTGAGCGGCGTCGACGGAGTCGATCTTTCAACTGCTCTGCTGGGTGAAGCGATGAGCCTGCCGGTGGCGCTCGCTCCGATCGGGCTTGCGGGCATGAATGCTCGCCGGGGCGAAGTGCAGGCGGCGCGGGCGGCGGCGGCGGCGGGAGTGCCCTTTTGCCTGTCGACCGTATCGTGCTGCCCGCTGGCAGAGGTGGCGCCAGCAAGTTCGCGGCCCTTGTGGTTTCAGCTCTACATGATCCGGGATCGCGGCTTCATGCGCGAACTTCTGGCGCAGGCGCGCGCCGCGGGTTGCTCGGTGCTGCTTTTTACGGTGGACATGCCCGTACCCGGCTCGAGATATCGCGACGTGCATTCGGGGCTGTCGGGTTCAAGCGGCTTCGTCACCGATCTCCGCCGCTGGTGGCAGGCAGCGTGCCGTCCCCGTTGGGCGTGGGAGGTCGGTGTCAATGGTCGCCCGCACCAGCTCGGCAACATCGCGCCGGTTTTGGGCGAAAAGAGTGGCCTGGAGGATTTTCTGGGCTGGATGCGCGACAATTTCGATGCGAGCGTCACTTGGGCCGATCTCGACTTCATCCGCGCCGAATGGGACGGCCCCCTCGTCATCAAGGGCATACTCGACCCAGAGGATGCGCGCGCGGCGGCGGCGCTAGGCGCTGACGGCATCGTTGTGTCGAACCACGGCGGCCGCCAGCTCGATGGCGTCCCCGCGACGGTCGATGCGCTGCCGCCGATTGTCGATGCAACCGGCGATCGGTTGACCATATTGGCCGATGGCGGCGTTCGCTCAGGCCTTGACGTAATTCGGATGCTTGCGCTCGGCGCCCATGGTGTGCTGCTTGGCCGTGCCTGGGCCTATGCACTGTCAGCGCGCGGCGAAGCAGGCGTGGCGCATTTGCTTCAGCTTTTCGCTGCGGAAATGCGCGTGGCGATGACGCTGACCGGTTGTAACCGCATTGCTGACGTTGCCAACTCTACAATATTACGGATCAGGAATTTCAGTCAACAGCAAGCCGAGTAAAATCTAACTTTAGCTGCGGTATATATCCGTTGGGATCTGATACCGAAAGGTGAATTTCTTACGCGGCTCGATAAGAATTTGGCAGGACGAAAAGAAAGTGAGCTTTCTGAGCTGGTGGCGATTGGAGATGCCAAAAAGGGATAAGCCTTTTAATTTGCTGATTCGCTGTTCATATGTGCCCTAATCGATTGACGTGCGCCCCTGATTGTTACCAGTCAGAGGTAGAGTCCGGCTCCTTCATGATGGTTGGTTGATGGGATGGCAACGTATCCGGGGGCATGCCCCCGGACACGTTGGCCGGCGATCTCGGCGGGGGTCTTCCCGCCCAGTTTCGAGTGGGGCCGCACGTGGTTGTAGTCGTGCCACCAAGCGTCGAGCACGAAGCGGGCGTGGGCCAGCGACGTGAACAGCGTCTCATTGAGGCATTCGTCGCGCAAGCGACCATTAAAGCTCTCGACGAAGCCGTTCTGCATCGGCTTGCCCGGTGCGATGTAGTGCCACTCGGCACGGCGCTCCTGCGACCAGCGCAGGATGGCCGACGAGGTCAGTTCCGTCCCGTTGTCGCTGACCACCGTATGCGGCTTGCCGCGCAGCCCGATAAGCCGTGTCAGTTCGCGCGGGACCCGCATGCCCGACAGCGATGTGTCGGCCACCAGCGCGAGGCATTCCCTCGTGTAATCGTCGACCACGCACAGGATGCGGAAGCGACGGCTGCACATCAGCGTGTCAGAGACGAAGTCCAGCGACCAGCGCTGGTTGGGTCCATCCGGCAGCACCATCGGCGACCTGGTGCCCAGCGCTCGCTTGCGGCCGCCGCGACGACGCACCCGCAGATTCTCCTCGCGGTAGATGCGCCGCAGCTTCTTGTGGTTGGGCGTCATGCCCTCCCGCGCCAGAAGATAGCCCAGCCGACGATAGCCGAACCGGCGGCGCTGTGCCGCCAGCTCACGCAACCGCGCCCGCAAGGGCGCATCATCGCCCGTGGTCGACTGATACCGGATCACCCGCCGGCTCACGCCGATCAGACTGCACGCCCGACGCTCGCTCAGCCCGTGATGTTCACGGGCATGGGCGACCGCTTCCCGCTTCGCGCCGGGCGTCACCATTTTTTTGACGCCAGATCCTTCAATACGACATTGTCGAGCATCGCCTCGGCCAGCAGCTTCTTTAGCCGGGCATTCTCCTCCTCGAGCGCCCGCAGACGCCGCGCCTCGGATACCTCCAACCCGCCGTACTTCGACTTCCACTTGTAGAACGTCGCCGAGCTGATCCCGTGACGACGACACACATCCGCCGTCGCCATCCCGGCTTCCTGTCCCTTCAAAATCGCGATGATCTATTCTTCGCTGAACCTGCTCCGCTTCATTACGTCCGACTCCTTCGAGGCCGACTCTACCCAAAATCGGTCACATTCCAGGGGCGCACGTCAGATAAAGTGTTTTGATCCGCGCACGACCCCTGCTACACCGTCTTATATGACCCCGTATCGAAATCGATCGTTTGGGTGTTAGCGTAATCGGTGCCGGACGATTCTCGATGCGCGTATTTATTGTCGTTGTGTACATAGACGTGAGGCGATGGGCGCTACCGGTGGTGAAGTAACAAGAAATTATCTTCGCCCTAGGCGCCGATCGACTTGGTCCTCGCCGTCCCACCGGAGCGCCTCATACTCATAGTCGGTAGCGATCTGGTCCAAGGCGCGCGAGGTAAAGGGATAAGCCGGCCGCATCGCGTCGGCACCAGCGCGGAACCGCGCCGCCAGCGCCCGCTCCTGGTCGCCACCTGGCCCGCGCGTCACGACGCCGCGCGCGTTTCGCTTTCCCAGCATGAACCCCGTCGCGATATGGTCTGATGACAGCTGGTCGAGCGCGTGGCGGACAGCTTCGTGCGGCCAATGTCCGTCTGTACCGGTAGGCGCTGCGGACAACATCGTCCCAATTGACTGATCTGTCATGACCGATCGCGCAAACTCCTTCCCGAGTGCCCGTGCAGCGTCGATCCAGGCCAACAGCGCGCCGACATCGATCGAGCCGTCCTCCGCCGTCCCCGGGACACGCCTGCCTTCATGCAAAATCCGCCACGCGTTGTAGCCCGCCAGTTCGGTTGCGCCCTCGTGATCCACCAGCCCGTCGTCGCGTTTGTACACCATCCGGACAAGTTCGAGGAAATCGCCGGGGTTGGCAGCGAGCTCGCGGTCTAGGTTGGGGGTGCCGTGCATGTCGTGCTCGAGGAGTGTGAAGAAGCTGAACTCGAGCCGAGCGAGCTCGGCGCGGGGGAGCACCTCGTCGGCGGCTACGCGCGCGATCGCCCTACCCAGAGACCAACCACTGGGCTTTGCCTCCGCAATATCATCACCCTTCGAGGCGCGTATGGCCCGCAGTACCCGCCCAAGCAACGCCGGCTCTACGTCTTCGACGATCAGATGAAGCGTTCGCAACGCCATGAATGGTCGGTCAGCCTCCAGCAGCCGATCGACCATGAAGGCGACGTCGGGCGCCGGCAGCCCATAGGCGTCCGTCGCCGCCTTGCGCCAATAGCCGCCATGGAGCGCTGAGCCGCGATCGGCGAGCAACTGCCAGGTGGTGTGATCGCATGGAGCGGCCAGCAGCGCACGCAATCGGTCAGCAGTCGATAACGCAGGGTCGTCGAGCAGGCGAGCAAGAAGAGCGGTGCGCGCGGTGGGATCGGCGGCGCACAGCACCCCGCTGATCACCGGGTCCGCCTTGCCCGCGAGGTCGTCGCGCGCCAGCAATGTCCGCACCCAATATTCGCGTCGCCCTTCCTCGACTTTCGCAAGCAAACGCCCGATCCACCAGCCGGCATTGCCGCCGGCGATGAGCGCAACGACGCCGTCGGTTTCATATGCGGCGAGCACCTCGTTCAGCGCCGCTGTCCTTCTGATCTCGACCCGTTCGGCGTTCTTGCGCCAATGCTCTACGTCGTTGAGATCGCTGTCAGGGTCTTCGACCCAGTGCTCGGCGAAGAGCCAACGATGGCGCTCGATCAGGTCCGTAGGGGTCAACCGCTCGAGGAGCTCAAGCAACGGCTCCCGCCACCAAGGCGCAATGTTGTCGCCCTCTGAGGTTTTGGCCCGCCACAGCCGCACATCGCGGCGCAGTAGTTCCCGCAAAGTGGCACGGTCTGAATCTGAAGCGGTCTCGGCCCATCGCTCGGCGCGCTCGAGCAATGTCGTGGCGTGCTCATTGGGAAGTTCGTCGATGATACTTAGGATGTCGCCAAGCTGCTCAACCCTGTAATCGGGCCATTCAAGCAGGAGATCGAGCGTTGCCAGCACGAAGGCTCGCGCATCTTCATAAAGCGGCCGTCCGCCGGCGCCCGCCGCCACCGCGCGTCGACGTGGGCGGACATTGGGTGTGGCGTGCCCATATCGCGCAAGCTGCGCCAGCAACAAATCCCAGGCGATTGGCGAGCGCGTCGCAGCGAAAGCCCGCACGACGGCAATGCGCTCTTCGACGATAGCAGCCGTCTGCGGCAGCCAGTAACGCACGAGCGATTCAAGCGATGCAGCCGGCTTGTTGACCCAATTATCGTCGATCGGAACCTCGCTCAGCTTGGCGAGAATGGTGAACACTCTCGGGAACCGGCGAGGCTCCCATGCCAGAAGCTCCAGCGCCCAAAGCAATTCGGTGCGCTCGCACCCGCTCATGGGCGACACAACCGGTCGCAGCAGCGCGAACACGGCCGGTTCTTCGCGACGCAAATCCGCCTCGATCGCATCGAGAAAGGCGTCGGGCGCGGCCTCGGCGAGCCAACGCAAATGGCTCATCGCCTGCCAGCGTCGCGGGGGCGCGTCCTTGAGCACTTTTGCCACCAGACTTTCCACGCGAACCGCCACCGGGCCAAGCCTCGCGCCGAATAGCCGGTCGCCCTCAAGGGCCAGCAACACCAATAGATCACCGATCGCATCGGTCAGCGCGCCGCTGACCTCCCTCTGGACCCCGTAAATGCCGGCAGCCCATCGATTTTCCTCGGGCAGATCGAGCCGCGGATCGTCGAGCGTCAGGACGAGCTCGGCAACCGCCAGAAAATTGCGCAGATCCTGTTCGGTGATCGCTTGGTGGATCGCGAACAGAGCGTCCTTGCGCGAGACGACGCCACGAAAGCCGCCGGCGGCCCAAGCGGGCGCGTCGGGCAACGCGGCCAGTTCAGCCAGATCCCGCTCAATCTCGGCGATGGGTTTGCCCGCCATCTCGACGACACAGGCCTCGTCGCCAGGATCGCCCAACCGCCAGGCCCCGGCCAGAAGGATCGGCACCAGCTTGCGCCGAAGATCGGCATCACGGGCCCAATCGGGCACGCGCAGCTCCGGGGCGATGGCGAGCTGTCTTCGTAGAATTGTCGGCGCGCTACCGGCTTCGCTGACGATCCGGTCCAGATCGTGCTCGGGCACCTCCATGTCGATGAGCGCGGCCTTGAAGGCGCCATAGCTGATGGGTCCGAGCCGGACGTCAGCTTCAGCCGGGACGGTGACGTGTGTTCGAGCAAGCAGGATATGATGACGGCAGGCCGCTGCTGCGGCGCCAGCTTCCGCGCGGGCGTCGGCAATGATGAGAAGGCCAGATGGGCGCGCCGCCAGCAGGCCAGGCAAGGCGCCGTCTTGCTGAACCACAATCGCCCGCTCCCGCTCCGCCGGTTCCAGCGCGGCGAAGACGAAGGCAACCGCCTCGCCCACCGAATCCGCCGTCACGATATAGGGGCGATCCGCAGGCGCCCGGCGCCAGTCGGCGAGTCTCCCTGCCGCCGCTGCGACGGCCTCGTCGAACAGCTTGATCGACAGAATGGGCCGGCAAACCCCCGCCCAAGCAGCCCAGGCATCGTCGAGCGTCTGCAACCCCTCGACGGGCCACCCCAGCACGCCCGCCAACCAAAGCTGGGTCGAGGGCGATTGTTCGAGCCACTGCGCCAAGTCTTCAGCGTCGTAGGCGCGCACGTCGGCCCACAAACCTTCGCGGCGTCCCTCCTCGGCCCAGCGTGTCTTGCCGCGCCAGCAACGCGCGGTGACGAACGCGAAGCTGGTTTGCGCGCGTTCATCCGGGGGAAGCGAACGACGTTGAGTCCAGTCCCGGTTCGGTTTGCCCGGGTTATCTTGCGATACGCTGAGCTCCCACCCGGTCGCGCCCGCCGGCACCCAAGCGCCCGCCTCTCCCGCGACCGTCCAGCCGTCCCACCCGGGTCGCTGCGCTTCATCATGTCCGGGAAAGTCAACGGCCGCGAGCGCTTGTGCCCCCTCATGGATCAAGCGGCGCATCAGGACGGGCAGCAGCGAGCGAGCCTGGACGGTGTCAGCCCAAAGGGTGATGTCGTGCGCGCGAATTGGCAGAGGTGGCATGCTGAACACCTGATACGACAATTTTCGGATTTGCGCGCCCATCATTAACCCGATCGCACGCGACCGACTTGACCTAGCGGGCGAGGCGGTCGGAGAAACTGTGGCATTAGCCATGAGGGGTTCGGTCGCCAAGAACCGCAGTGGTGTTCTATATCTCCCCCGCCAACCTTGCCGCCATCCGCGCGCTCGCCCCGCTCTTCGCGGCGAGCCTGGCACCATAGCGGAGCACGGTCTTGGGGTCGCGCCAGCGATAGGCCTGCATGATCGCGGGGAGGCTTTCGTCGGCGGCGAAGTTGTCCTGCGCAACCCCGACCCGGATCGAGTGGCTCGACACCGCCTTGACCCAGCGCTCGAGCTCGGTCTCGCCCATCGCACCCAGGAACTTCTTCGCGTGCGCGGCGCGGATCAGCCGGCGGTAGATGAGGCTGATGCTGCCGGGATGAAGCGCGTCGCTGCCGACCGCTGCCACCGACCCATCGAAGTGGACCTCGACCCGGCGGAGCAGCGGCCCCCGCTCGATCCGCGCGGCGGTGCGCCAGCGGGTGATCGCGCGCATGGTGGCCGGCGAGAGATAGGCATAGGCCCCCTCCCCTGCCTGATCGGTCTTGCTGCGTGGCACGAACAGCGTGCCGGCGCCGGTTTCGTCAGGGCCGTCGATGTGCTCGATGAGAATCGCGACCAGCTCGGAGCGGCGCGCGGCGCTGTCATAGGCGACCCGGAGCAGCGCTTCATCGCGCAGGCCCAACAGATCGCGGCGGCAGGCCTTGATGAGATGGGCGAGGCACACGCCGCTCGCGGGGCTGTCGAGATCGGATATGTCGCCCTTGAACCGGATCGCGCGCGCCTGACGCTGGCGGACGCCGAGCGCCTTGCGCAGCGCCTTCTTTTCGAGCTTGACCAACGGAGCCGAAGTCGGATCGGCGAGTCCGGCGATGCGATAGGCCCAGCCGATATGGACCAGATAGCGCTCGATCGTCGCCATCGCCCGCGGGCGCTCCTGCGACGGCTCGGTTCCGCCGAGCTGGCGCAGCCAGCGCGTGACGTCGCTCGGACCTGCAGCCGCCGCGCCGATCCCCTGCCGCCGGCACCAGTCGGCCCAGAGTGCGAGGTCCGAGCGGAACGCCCTTTGCGTGTTCGCCGACCAGCCGCGCGTGGCCGCATCGATCAGGGCCGTGTCGACCGTGCGCGCGGGGCCGACGAGCTCGCGGACATCGCCGGCGACAGCCGCGGCGACGCCGTCGCTTAGGGCGGTCATGTTGAGCGTGGGTTCAGCGTCCATCAAACACCTCTTCCGTGTATCCCGGATTTGTTGTGGTGATGACAGGCTCCCATGATCGGACACACGTTAAGCGCTTGTCGGGTTGGGGGCATGCTTGTACATTAAACCACAGTGTGTATCGACTCAAAGGCTCCGACAGATGAATGCGCATAACGGCAGGCTGGTGAGCGGTGGACGGTTGCAGCTGCCCGCCGACGTCCGCCGCGAACTCGGACTGACCGACGGCGATCAGGTTGTCATGCGTGTCGTCGACGGTGAGCTGCACGTTCGTCCGCGCCGGGACGTTCTGAAGCGCATTCAGGCGATGCTCCAGCCCTACGCACCGCGTGGCGGCTCGGTTGCAGACGAGCTGATCGCCGATCGCCGCGCGGAGGCGGCGCGTGACTGACAAGCCGGTCGTTCTCGACGCCTCGGCGGTGCTCGCGGCCTTCTTCGACGAGCCCGGCGCAGACCATGTCGCGGCGCGGATGAGCGGTGCCTTGCTCAGCGCGGTCAACTTTAGCGAGGTTGTCGCCAAGCTGGTCGACCGCGGCGCCCCGCCTGACCAGATCCGCGAGATCATGGCGCAACTCGATGTCGCGGTCGTGCCAATAGATCGCGAACAGGCCATGACCGCCGGGCTGCTCCGCGCCGAGACGCGCGCCGCCGGACTATCGCTCGGCGATCGCGCCTGCCTGGCGCTGGCAATCAGCCGTGGCGGTGTTGCGCTCTCCACTGATCGAGCATGGAGCGCGCTCGCCACACCAGCCGAGATCGAACTGGCTCGTTGAACGCGCGGCGCGGAGCCGCGCGCGGCGCTCGCGGCGGCGACCGCCCAAGCGGCGTTCACGGTAGTCATTTTGAGGGCATAGCGTGGGAGGTACGCCAAGCAACGCTCAGGACGAACAATACCGGAACGGCGTGCAAGGGCATCACCTGCGGAGGCCGATGATGCC